>NZ_JASEEQ010000018.1 GCF_030019515.1 Nocardioides sp.
ACCACTCGTCACAGACGGCGCGCGCTCAGCCCCGCCTCATCGGTGGATCGAGGCTAAGACGTTGCGAATCATCTCGAACAGCACGTACTTCACCGCACGCGTCTGCTCCGGTGACGCGTGGAGCAGGGGACCTACGTCGACGACGAAGTCGTTCAGTTCCTGGTTGGTCTGAATCTGCCTCAAAGGCACAAAGCGCCCAGCCGCCTCCTGCGGGTGCTGCACGCTGACGCTCCTCTCGACGCCAAGTACCTCGAAGAGGCCCACTCGCTCCAAGTAGCGCGTGCTTGCGTTGACCTTCTCGTTCTCCAACCTGACGCTGCCTCCACGCGCGCGAGCGGACTCGCCCATCGCAGCAATCATCGTGACGACCATCGGGTGCACCGAGAACAGTCCATCAGGGAGCACGAACGTCAGGTCGTCACTGCCGTCATCAGACACGCATCGCAGGAAACGCTCGATGTCGTTGAGGTAGGCACGGTTCGGAAGGGTGACGCGCATTCGACCTCCGCTGTAGTCCCGAAGGAGAACCCTAGCGCCGCCGTCCGTGCGCACTATCGAGTTTCGGTCTTCGTGGTGGCGAACACGTATCAAGCGCCCAGGCGCAGTTTTCACATCAAGCGCACAGGAAACTCCACACAGAGTTGGCGAAAAGAACGACGGAGTCACGCCCGTTAGACGGACGCGGGATGACATGCCAGAGACCACGAAGGCCGAGCCAGCAACATCCATGCGCGGTCCGTCCAGCGGCGGACAGTGCATGCCTTGCTCCGACCCTGGGGCCGGATGTGAGTGCGGGTCGCCCCCGGTAGCTCGATGCTGCGGCGCGCAGTCCCCACTTCAACCCGATGGCGCGTATCGAACTGCTACAGCTTGCTACTTCAGTGTCTCCAAAGGAGGGGACGCGTCCAGCCGTTCCAACAGCAACTTGTACTGCTTGCGCGACCGCTGATAGTCGACGGAACTTCTGCCCACGACGATGGGCTTCACAGAGACAATCCCCAGGTCCCGCAGGCCCCGCATACCCCTTTGCCTAGTGTCATCGGACATGTCGTAGCGGTCTGCGAGCAGGGAGGACGCGAACCAACTGCCCGAATCCGCGCTGTCGCTAGCCGCTTGTCGAGCGGACAGCAGCACGAGGAAACAAGCCAACTCTGGTCCAGAAAGCAGCGGCAGCCATCCATTGGTCCAGAGGGAACGGGGCACCTTGTCGTAGACCTCGCGACCAATGGGCCGGCCCGCCTCTTGAAGTCGCTTAATGGACGCCCCTGGAACTGAGTAGCGGGAACCATCGCCCCGCTCGCTCTTGACGACAACTGTCAGAGGAGCGCCGCTACCGCCGTGAATTTCAACGAAGCTCTCCTCCGCAAGCCAGGCAAGTGCCTCGGTGACTCGGCGGGAGCCACGCGTGTCGGGGTCCGCCAGACCAAGCAGCGTTGCCCAGGTCCGAGCCGGGTAGGTCACCGAGTGACCTTCGCCGACGGCCATCCAGAGCAAACTCAGGTACAGCTTCGCGCGGACGACTCCCCCACGACCACCACGAAGCATGTGCATCAAGGGAGTGGGCCTCGTCGACTTGCCTCGACGGACGAAGGCGCGTCGAAGCTGGACATCACGATGCCGGACACGTTCCGACAAAACCGCAGCTACCTCGACCGACTTGGGGACGACCACGCGCGGGTCGCCCACGGCCGTTGCGCGTCGCCCGGCGAGCTCGGTAGCCTTTGTCATCACTTAGACCTCAATCAGATATCTACTATTGCCGCATCAAGCGTATTATTACCGCCGCTACAAACGTAGGTCTACCTACGCCGCTTTAGACCTTGTCTCTCGCCGTCTCTTCTGATTCCCAGCGAGTCTACGCTCGCGACCTTCGAGGCGGAACACGCTGGTGGCGCGAGCCTCGCCGCAGCAAGTTGACATGCCTGGTAGCGTTCTTCACGCAGGCCCTCCAGCGGTTGCCGAGTCATCACATCCGTCGCCGCGACACGCTCGCAACCCAGCGAGAAGCAGGAGGGCAGGCGGTGGCCCGGCGCGACAGACCAGTCGCGGCCGGGCCGCTTCCGTTGATTACGAGTTCTGACGAGCCCGGCTCGGTATCGAGGGGCCAGGCGTCGCGGCAGTAGACTCGAGGGAAATCACCCATCTGGAGTTCACCTGCAACGTCACATGAGGTCCCCAAAGCTCACACGTTGAAGCGGAACTCCACCACGTCGCCGTCCTGCATGACGTAGTCCTTGCCCTCCATGCGGACCCTGCCGGCCTCGCGGGCCTTGAGCAGCGAGCCGGCGTCGACCAGGTCGTCGAAGGAGACGATCTCGGCCTTGATGAAGCCGCGCTGGAAGTCGGTGTGGATCACGCCGGCGGCCTCGGGGGCGGTGGCGCCCTTGGGGATGGTCCAGGCGCGGGTCTCCTTCGGCCCGGCGGTGAGGTAGGTCTGCAGGCCGAGGGTGTCGAAGCCGACCCGGGCCAGCACCTCCAGGCCCGGCTCCTCGACGCCCATCTCGTGCAGCATCTCGCGGGCCTCGTCGTCGTCGCCGAGCTCGACCAGCTCGGCCTCGAACTTCGCGTCGAGGAAGATCGCCTCGGACGGCGCGACCAGGGCGCGCATCTTGTCCTTGAGCACCTCGTCGGAGAGCTCGTCGGCATCGCAGTTGAAGACGTAGATGAACGGCTTGGCCGTGAGCAGCGACAGCTCGCGGATCAGCGTGCGGTCCAGGTCGGTCGCGATGATCGGCGTACCGGCCTCGAGGTGTGCGAGCGCCTCCTTGGCGGCCGCGGCGACCGGCGCCAGCTCCTTCTTGCCCTTGGCCTCCTTCTCCAGCCGCGGGACCGCCTTCTCGACCGTCTGCAGGTCCGCGAGGATCAGCTCGGTCTGGATCGTGGAGATGTCGCTGGCGGGATTCACCTCGCCGTCGACGTGGGTGACGTCCTCGTCGCGGAAGACCCGGGTCACCTGGCAGATCGCGGCGGACTCCCGGATGTGGGAGAGGAACTTGTTGCCCAGGCCCTCGCCCTCCGACGCGCCGCGGACGATGCCCGCGATGTCGACGAACTCCACCGTCGCCGGGAGGATCCGGGCCGAGCCGAACACCTCCGCGAGCTTCGGCAGCCTCTCGTCCGGGACGCCGACGACGCCGACGTTCGGCTCGATCGTCGCGAACGGGTAGTTCGCCGCGAGCACGTCGTTCTTGGTCAGGGCGTTGAAGAGGGTGGACTTGCCCGCGTTGGGGAGTCCGACGATGCCGATGGTGAGAGCCACGGGCGGCGAGTCTACGGCGCGGGCGAGGCGCTCCCCGCATCGACGACCCGACCGCGGGAGCGGCGGCGGCCCGTCGGCGGGGCAGCTCGCGCGATGGACCGGTGCGCCACACGGCGCACCGGGACGCCCGGGGCGAACTGCCCCGGGCTCGGGCCCTGGCGGCGGGCGGCGAGCCCGCCTGCCGCGTGGCTAGGGTGGCGCCGTGCGGATCGCCACGTGGAACGTCAACTCCCTCCGCTCCCGGATCGACCGCGTCGAGGCGTTCCTGGACCGCCACGAGGTCGACGTGCTCGCGCTCCAGGAGACCAAGGCGCGCGAGGACCAGCTGCCACTGATGGGGATCGAGGCGCGCGGCTACGAGATCGCGGTCGCCGGGGTCAACCAGTGGAACGGCGTGGCGATCATCAGCCGGGTCGGCCTGAGCGACGTCGAGGTCGGGTTCCCGGGTCAGCCCGGCTGGGGTGAAGGAGTGGAGACGGAGTCGCGGGCGATCGGCGCGACCTGCGGCGGCGTACGGATCTGGTCGCTCTACGTGCCCAACGGCCGCAAGGTCGACGATCCGCACTACGTCTACAAGCTCGACTGGCTGGCCCGGCTGCGCGAGGCCGCGCAGGCCTGGCGCGACCACGACGTCGCGCTGGTCGGCGACTGGAACATCGCGCCGACCGACGAGGACGTCTTCGACATGGCGCAGTTCGCGAGGTCCACCCACGTGACCCCGCCCGAGCGCGCGGCCTTCCAGGCCTTCCTCGACGACGGGTACGTCGACGTCGTCCGCCCGCACGCGCCGGGTCCCGAGGTCTACACGTACTGGGACTACTACCGGCAGCGCTACGAGCGCAACCGCGGCATGCGCATCGACTTCGTGCTCGGCTCGGCCCCTCTCGCCGCCCGCGTCACTGGCGCGTTCATCGACCGCGAGGAGCGGGCCGGCACCGGCGCCTCCGACCATGCCCCGGTGATCGTCGACCTGTCCTGAGGCGGCGTCGGGACGGAACCGCGGCGCGGATCACGAGCACCTCTGCTGTCTCGACGCGCGCCCGCGCCTGCGCAGCGATGTCGGTGGCCACCGCCATGCTGGCCCCATGACCGCAGTGACGCTCTTCCTCACCCTGCTCGTCGGGCTCGGGCTCGGTGCCCTGCTCGGCGTGCTGTGGTCGCGTTCCCGGCGCCCCTACGTCGACGGCCTGGTCGACCAGGCCGAGGTGATGCAGGGGCTGGACCGGCTCAGCGACCAGATGCAGCACCTCGATCGGGCCCGGGCCACCTGGCAGGGCCGCTTCGACACCCAGGTCGACCAGCTCCAGCGGGAGACCCGCTCGCTCTCGACCGCGCTGCGCAAGCCGCAGGTGCGGGGGCGGTGGGGCGAGCTGCACCTGCGCCGGGCCGTCGAGCTGGCCGGCCTGGTCGACCGGTGCGACTTCAGCGAGCAGGTGCGGCTCGACGACGGCGCCCGGCGGCCCGACCTCGTGGTGCACCTGGTCGGCGGGCGGTGCGTGGTCGTCGATGCCAAGGTGCCGCTGGACGCCTACCTCGACGCGACGTCGACCGAGGACGAGGAGCAGCACCGCGCCCACCTGCGCCGCCACGTCGCCCAGCTGCGCACCCACATCGATGCCCTGGGCTCGAAGCACTACTGGCGCTCGCTCGAGGAGAGCCCGGAGTTCGTGGTCCTGTTCGTGCCGGCCGAGTCCTTCCTCGCCGCGGCGCTGGAGACCGACCCGAGCCTGATCGAGTACGCCGCAGCCCGCCAGGTCGTCCTCGCCACCCCGACGACCCTGATCGCGCTGCTGCGCACGGTGGCCCACGGCTGGAGCCACGAGGCCCTCGCCGACCAGGCGCGGGAGATCCACCGACTCGGGCGCGAGCTGCACGGCCGACTGCTCGGCATGACCGGTCACCTCGACCAGCTCGGCCGCTCCCTCAACGCCGCGGTCGGCCACTACAACCAGACGGTCGGCTCCCTGGAGTCGCGGGTGCTGGTCAGCGGGCGCCGGTTCGCGGACCTCTCGGTCACCGACGACGAGCTGCCGTCACCGCGCCAGGTCGAGTCCACGACCCGGTCCATATCACCCTCGGGCCTGCGCTCGGTGGAACGGCGCGCCGCCGACGACGATCCGGGCGCGGACCATACCGTGGCCCTGTGATCCAGCGGCGAGTCAGCGGGCGAGCCGGCGCGTGAGCCAGCGCCGGACCCTCTGGGAGGAGGGGCGCGAACCAGGCCGTCAGGTCGTCGCGCTCGGGCTGGCGCTCGCCCTGACCGCGGTCGTCGCCGACCAGTGGCTGGTCGGGCACGTGGGCGTGCTCTTCGACCTCTGCTTCGTGCTGCTGTGCATCGCGACCGCGCTCGCCGTACGGCCCGCCGACTTCTTCACGGTCGGCGTGCTGCCGCCGATGCTGATGGTGGTGGTGTTCGCGATGCTCGGAGCCACCCGCCCCGAGCTGATCGCGGACCCGGGCGACGGCGTGATCCAGGCCGTCGTCTCCGGGCTGTCCCACCACGCGGGCGCCCTGGTCACCGGCTATTTACTCTGCCTGGCGATCCTCGCCGTACGACAGCGGGTGCTCGCTCAGGCGGCCTCGAAGCGGGCCGGGTCGCCCGCGCCGACGCGCACCACCTCGGGGTAGCCCTCCGACCAGTCGATGACGGTCGTCGGCTCGGCCGGCGTCTCGCCCGCCTCGACGACCACGTCGACCTGGTGCTCGAGCTCCTCCTTGATCTCCCAGCCCAGGCTCCGCGGCTCGGTCTCGCCCGGCAGGATCAGGGTGCTGGTCAGCAGCGCCTCGCCGAGGGTGTCGAGAAGGGCCAGGTCGAAGACGTGGGCCGGAATCCGGACACCCACGGTGCGCTTCTTGGGATGCATCAGCCGGCGAGGCACCTCCTGGGTCGCCGGCAGGATGAACGTGTACGGCCCCGGCGTCGCGGCCTTGATCGCCCGGAACGCGGAGTTGTCGAGCTTCACGAAGTGCCCGAGCTGGGCGAAGTCCTTGCACATCAGCGTGAAGTGGTGCTTCTCGTCGAGCCTGCGGATCCGGAGGATCCGGTCCCGGCCGTCGCGGTTGCCGAGCCGGCAGCCGAGCGCGTAGCCGGAGTCGGTCGGGTAGGCGATCAGCTGGTCCTCGCGCAGCGCGTCGGCGATCTGGCCGAGCAGGCGCGGCTGCGGGTTCTCGGGGTGTACGTCGACGTAGCGGGCCATCCGCTCAGCTCCGCCCGGCGGCCTTGAGGTCGCGCCGCAGCTCCTTGGGCAGCGCGAAGATCAGCGACTCCTCGGCGCTGTGCACGGCCCGAGCGTCGGGGTAGCCGTGCTCGGCGAGGAAGGACAGCACGCCCTGGACCAGCGCCTCGGGCACGCTCGCACCTGAGGTGACGCTCACCCTGCGCACCCCCTCGAGCCAGGTCTCGTCGATCTCGGAGGCGTCGTCCACGCGGTGCGCCGTGCGGGCGCCGGCCTCGAGCGCGACCTCCACCAGCCGCACCGAGTTGGAGGAGTTGCCCGAGCCGACCACGATCACCAGGTCGGAGTCCTTGGCGATCTCCTTGACCGCCAGCTGGCGGTTCTGGGTGGCGTAGCAGATGTCGTCGCTCGGCGGGTCGAGCAGGTCGGGGAACCGCTCGCGGATCGCGTCGACGGTCTCGAGGGTCTCGTCGACCGACAGCGTCGTCTGGGAGAGCCAGGCGACCCGCTTCGGGTCGCGGACCTTGATGTTCGGGACGTCAGCGGGGCCCTGCACGAGCTGGATGTGCTCCGGCGCCTCGCCGGCGGTGCCCTCGACCTCCTCGTGGCCGGCGTGGCCGATCAGGAGGATGTCGTAGTCCTCGAGCGCGAACCGCTTCGCCTCGTGGTGGACCTTGGTCACCAGCGGGCAGGTCGCGTCGATCGTCTTCAGCGACCGCTCCTCGGCCTGGCGGTGCACCTCGGGCGACACGCCGTGCGCCGAGAACACCACCGTCTGGCCCTCGGGGACCTCGTCGAGCTCCTCGACGAAGATCGCGCCGCGGGACTCGAGGTCGGCGACCACGTGCTTGTTGTGCACGATCTGCTTGCGCACGTAGACGGGCGCGCCGTACAGGTCCAGCGCCTTCTCGACGGTGATCACCGCACGGTCAACGCCCGCGCAGTAGCCGCGCGGGGCGGCGAGCAGGACGGCGTTGCCGGCCTCCTCCGGCGACAGGACCCGCGGGATGCCCACGCCGATCGGGCTGGTCGAACGGTCGGTCGTCATGCCTGCCAGTCTAGGGACGTCGGTGCGATCCCCTAATCTCGCCCGCATGGCCATGGAGACCTCACTCGAGTCGCCGGCCCCGGTCCGGCAGGTCGCGAACGCGATCGCCGGCTGGGTCGACCGGCTCGGCGCGGTCTGGGTCGAGGGCCAGGTCGCGCAGGTGAGCCGGCGCCCCGGCCTGAACACGGTGTTCCTCACGCTGCGCGACACGGTCGCGGACATCTCGGTGCCGGTGACCTGCTCCCGCACCCTCTTCGACGGCCTGAACCCGCCCCTGGTCGAGGGCGCCAGCGTGGTCCTGCACGCCAAGCCGTCCTACTACGCCAACCGCGGCACGCTCTCCCTCTACGCCCGCGAGATCCGGATGGTCGGACTCGGCGAGCTGCTCGCGCGGCTCGAGCGCCGGCGCCAGCTGCTGGCCGCGGAGGGGCTGTTCGCCGCCGAGCTCAAGCGTCCACTGCCGTTCCTGCCGGGCACCGTCGGCCTCGTCACCGCGCCCGACAGCGCCGCCGAGCGCGACGTGCTCGAGAACGCCCGCCGTCGCTGGCCCGCGGTCTCCTTCGAGGTCGCGTACGCCGCGATGCAGGGCCCGCGGTCGGCCAGCGAGGTGATCGAGGCGGTCGAGCGCCTCGACCGCAACCCGGCCGTCGAGGTGATCGTGGTCGCCCGCGGGGGCGGCTCGGTCGAGGACCTGCTGCCGTTCTCCGACGAGGCGCTGATCCGCGCGGTCCACCGGATCCGCACGCCGCTCGTCTCCGCCATCGGCCACGAGCCCGACTCGCCGCTGCTCGACCTGGTCGCCGACGTGCGCGCCTCGACGCCCACCGACGCCGCCAAGCTCGTGGTGCCCGACGTCGCCGAGGAGCAGCGCAACGTGCGCCGCGCGCGGGAGCGATCCCGGGCCGCGCTCGCCGGCTGGCTGGCCCGCGAGCAGGCCGGCCTGGACGCGCTCCGCTCACGCCCCGCCCTCGCCGACCCGCGCAGCCTCCTCGAAGCCCGGAGCACCGAGGTCGACCAGCTGCGCGACCGGGCTCGGCGCTCCCTCGGCCACGCCCTGGACCGGGCGGCCGACGACATCGGCCACCACCGGGCCCGGGCCCGGGCCCTGTCCCCCCTCGCCACCCTTCAGCGCGGCTACGCCGTGGTCCAGGACGCCGACGGCCACGTCGTGACGTCGGTCGGCAGCGTGGCGGCCGACCAGCGGGTCAGCGTCCGCGTCGCCGACGGCAGGATCCATGCCACCACCACCAGCACCGAGGAGCTCGATGTCCAAGAAGGCTGAGCCGGCCGAGACCCCGTCGTACGAAGCGGCCCGCGAGGAGCTGGTCGAGGTGGTCCGGCGCCTCGAGGCCGGCGGCACCACGCTCGAGGAGTCACTCGCGCTGTGGGAGCGCGGCGAGCGGCTGGCCACCATCTGCCAGGACTGGCTCGACGGCGCCCGCGAGCGCCTGGACGCCGCGATCGAGGCCGACGAAGAGGGCCCGTAGTCATCGGTCTGCCACAGCCCGGTCTTTACCAAATGTCTGATCCTGTGGACCAGACGTTACCGTCCTGTTGAGCGTGAATCGTCCGCTGTTACCCCCGCGTGGATCCCTTGTTGATTTTCTTTCGCCTTTCGGCGTGACCCCGGGCCGATCGGGTCCTACCGTTCGGCTGTTAGCAACGGGAGTGGTGCGTGATCGGGAACGTTGCCCTTGGGGAAGGGAAAACAGCGTGCGAAGTATGCGCAGCAAGCTGCGAATCGGGGGACTAGCGGCGGTGGTCAGTGCGACCACGCTCGTGCTTCCCCTCGTGGCCATGAACTCCGCACAGGCCGCCGGCACGGCGGACCTGTCGATCACCAAGACAGTGGCGACCACCAACCTGCCGATCACGTTCGACTCGACGTGGCGCGACATTCGAGGCGCCGGCTCCGGTGATGAATGGACCCGCGACGGTCTGCACGTCACCTCGGTGGACAAAGTCGGTGAATATGCGGTCACCAACAAGCCTCTTGCCGGCATCGGGGAACCGGGCCTCGCCTACACCCTCGTGTCGGGTGCGATCCCGCCCGGCTTCGTCCTCAAGGTCGACGTCACCGGCGACGGGATCAGCGACGGCGAGCTCATCGGCGAGTCGGCCTACGGCGACGTCTGGTGGCTGAACCAGCCCGCCTACAACGTCGGCGGGGACTTCGGCTACTTCGAGACCTATGCGCCATCGTGCATCACGCTCGGAACCTGTGGTTCCACCGGCAATGGGAAGGACGGCAGGCTCTCCGACTGGCGGGCGGCGTTCCCGAACGCGACCGTCGTCGGGTTCGGGTTCGGCCTGGGATCCGGCGTCCCAGGTGAGGGCTACGTGACCGCGCTCGACTTCGCGGGGACGCACTACGACCTGACGCGCACCTACAAGTCGTCGATCAAGGCCGCCCCGGGTGAAACCGTGGAGTACAAGATCACGATCGCCAACAACGGCGATGCGGGCGCCAGCAACATCACCGTCAGCGACCTGCTGCCCTCGGACCTGACCTACGTGCCCATCTCCCTGAGCCGCCCCGACTGGTGCACGGTGACGGGGAGCAGCCTGAGCTGCATGGGCGGCGTCCTGCCGCCGGGCGTCAGCTCGAACGTCTACCTCAAGGCCACGATCAGCGACACGGTGACCAGCGCCGGCCTGTCCCCGACCATTGGACACATCGTCGACGTGCAGAAGCAGGAGGTCTTCGCCGATCTCCCGGCTGGCGCGACCAAGACCTACAGCGTCTTCTGCCCCACCGGCTACGTGCCGACCGACGGCGGCCTGCTGCTCGACGCGGTGGACCAGGGTGGTGACTACTCCGACATCGTGATCGCGAGGAGCAAGCCCGCCGCGCAGTCCGGCACCAAGGGCTGGACAGTGACCGCGAGCAACCTCGGTGAGGAGCGCGGCCAGGGCAAGGTCAAGGTGACCTGCCTGGACGAGACGATCGGCTCCAGCAACGGCCACACGCACACGATCGACGTGACCGACTCCAACGCCCCGGACACGATCCTGGCTGGCTCCAACGACACCAACGGCGAGCCGGTGACCGTCTCCTGCCCGACCGGGTACACCCCGATCGCCCCGGAGCACACCGTCGCCAGCGGGATCGCCGTGATCCGCTCGTCGTACGCCGCCGGCAACACCTGGAACTGGATGGTCGACCACGAACAGGGCACCGCTGCCACGTTCGACGTCGACTGCCTGGCGCCCGAGACGGCGTCGACCAACGGCCACACCGCGACGCTCCCCCTCACCACCCAGCTGGACACGATCTCGGTGGGTCCGGAGAGCCGGGACGAGGGCATCGAGCAGTGCGGCTCGAACGCGAACGCGATCACCGGCGGCTACGCCGGCCAGGACGCGAGCGTCCTCTCGCTGGGCAAGGAGCCGCGCGGCAACAACTACATGTTCCGCTTCTACAACCAGGACTGGTCGCAGGCGTGGAACGCCGACATCCAGGTCACCTGCGTGGGCGTGCGCACGGCGGACGAGCCGCAGTACTACCACATCACCAACACGGCGACCGTCAGTTCGCCGGACGACCTGACCAGCAGCTCGTCCTCGGCCGACATCGCGATCGTGGGCGACTCGGTCCAACCGGCAGCGGGCGTGGTCGTCGGCCCGAACGGCAACCGCACTGGCACCGACGGGGCTATCAAGAAGGTGGGCCTGCGCTTCACCTGCACGGCGGCGTGCTCGTTCACCGTCAAGGTGATCAAGGGCGGGAATGTCGTCGCCAAGGCGACCAAGTCGCTGGCGGCATCCCCATCCGTTCGATGGGTTTACGTGCCGACGACCAGCGCCGGCAAGAACCTCGCTCACAATGACGTCGTCACCGTCAGGGTGAAGACCTCGACCGCCACCACCAACACGTCGGTCACCCTGAACTGACCCGGGGGGTCGCTCGAGTCCCTCGTCCCGCGATCCACGCGGGGCGAGGGACTTCGTATCTACGGCCGCAGCTCGTCCGTGGTGAGCGACTCGACCA
Organism: Nocardioides sp.; assembly: GCF_030019515.1. GTDB lineage: Bacteria > Actinomycetota > Actinomycetes > Propionibacteriales > Nocardioidaceae > Nocardioides. The sequence continues at coordinate 11,475 of NZ_JASEEQ010000018.1, forward strand.
GGCCGCGGAGCTCGTCCTCGCGCGCCGAGCCGTAGACCAGGACGGTCTCCTCGCCGAGCTCGGCCGCGAAGGCGCGGTCGCCGCCGGGGTCGGAGAACGTCTGCCACTCGGGGGCGACCGTGCCTGCGATGCGCACCGGGTCGCCCTCGGTCGCGTCACCACCGACGTAGGTGTCGACCAGCTCGTCGACCGATCGGTCCTCCTGGTGCAGGCCGGCGAACCGCCCGTCGTCCGTGGTCATCGCGAGGTCGAGGACCGGGCGGTCACCGGGCGTGAACGCCGCGTCCTTGACGTACCAGCCCTCCGGCAGCGCGGCCGGGTAGGCAGGAGCCAGCCCGACCTGCTGCACGCTGGCGACCAGCGCGAGGTAGTCGACGTGCTCGGGCTCGTAGGTCGGGGTCTCCCGGAACGTCCCGCGCACCAGCACGATGGCGACCACCGCGAGCACCAGCACGATGATCGAGCCGACCAGGCCGCCGGTGGTCCGCGGGTAGCGACCGGGGCGACCGGTGTCCGTCTGCGTCACCGGCCCATCCTCTCAGCCGGTCGTCCGAGCCCGCCGGGCTGACCTGCCGTCGGTTTCCCCGGGTACCCGGGGAAACCAGTACATATAGGCCGAAGTTTCGGCCGATAAGCGCCAACTTCCCCGGGTACCCGGGGAAACCGACGGGGGCTGCCCAACGCACGAATGAGATCGCATCTGCGGACGAATATAGCCAGGGCGGCCGCAGTTGCGGCATGATCGGTGTGTGACGACCTACCGGATTGCGGAGGCGGCCGAGCTGCTGGGGGTGAGTGATGACACCGTCCGCCGCTGGGTGGAGGCCGGGCGGCTGCCGAGCCGGCAGCAGGACGGCCGGAGCGTGGTGCCGGGGGCGGACCTGGCCGCCCTGGCCGAGTCGCTGGCCGACCGCCCGGACCGCGAGGCCACCCGCGCCGCCGCCGTCAGCGCCCGCAACCGGCTGGCCGGCATCGTCACGAAGGTCAGGAAGGACGCCGTCATGGCGCAGGTCGAGATGATCTGCGGCCCCTACCGGCTCGTCTCGCTGATGAGCAGCGAGGCGGCCGACGAGCTCGGCCTCGAGCCCGGCGTCCGGGCGATCGCCTCCGTGAAGTCCACCAACGTCGTCGTGGAGCGCCCGTGAGGAAGCTCGTCCTCCCCCTCGTCGTCGCCCTCGCGCTGCCGCTCACCGCCTGCGGGGGCGGCGCGGACGACACCACGACGCTGACCGTGTACGCCGCGTCCTCGCTGACGTCGAGCTTCGAGCGGCTCGGCAAGCGGTTCGAGGCCGAGCACGACGGCGTCGACGTCAGGCTCAGCTTCGGCGGCTCGTCCGACCTGGTCACCCAGATCCAGGAGGGCGCCCCCGCGGACGTCTTCGCCTCCGCCGACACCGCGACCATGGACCGGCTCACCGCCGACGGCCTCGCCGCCGGCGACCCCCAGGCCTTCGCGACCAACACCCTGGAGATCGCCGTGCCGCCGGGCAACCCGGCGGGCATCACCGGCCTGCGCGACCTGACGAAGCCGGGGGTCGACCTGGTCGTGTGCGCCCCCGAGGTCCCGTGCGGCGCCGCCGCCGTCGCGGTCGCGAAGGACGCCGGGGTCGACCTCAGCCCGGTCAGCGAGGAGCAGTCGGTGACCGACGTCCTGGCCAAGGTGAGCACCGGCGAGGCCGACGCGGGGCTGGTGTACGTCACCGACGTGCTGGGGGCCGGGGACGACGTCGAGGGGATCGAGCTCCCGGAGGCGTCGTCGGTGGTGAACACCTACCCGATCGTGGCCGTCGAGGGAGCCGCCCAGCCCGGCCTGGCGCGGGACTTCGTCGAGCTCGTCGTGGGCGCGACGGGGCGCGCCGTGCTGGGCGACGCCGGCTTCGGCCCGCCGTGAGTACGCCGTGATCCCGCGCTGGGTCTATCTGCCCGCGGCGCTCGGCGCCGGCCTGGTGATCCTGCCGCTCGCGGGGCTCGCCTCCCGGGTGGCCTGGGGCGACTTCCTCGGCCTGGTCACCTCCGACTCCGCCCTCACCGCGCTGTCGCTGAGCCTGCGCACCTCGCTGACCAGCACGCTGCTGTGCGTGCTGCTCGGGGTGCCGATGGCCCTCGTCCTGGCCCGCACGGAGTTCCCGGGCCAGGGGGTGGTTCGCTCGCTGGTACTGCTGCCGCTGGTGCTACCGCCGGTCGTCGGCGGCATCGCGCTGCTCTACACGTTCGGCCGGCGCGGACTGCTCGGGACGGAGCTCGACCTGCTCGGTGTCCAGGTCGCGTTCAGCACCACGGCGGTCGTGCTCGCCCAGACGTTCGTGTCGCTGCCGTTCCTGGTCGTCAGCCTGGAGGGTGCGCTGCGCAGCGCCGGTCGACGCTACGAGGTGGTAGCGGCCTCGCTGGGCGCCGCGCCGACGACGGTGCTCCGCCGCGTGACGATCCCGATGGTGCTGCCCGGGCTGGTGTCCGGCGCGGTGCTCGCCTTCGCCCGGTCGCTGGGCGAGTTCGGCGCGACCATCACCTTCGCCGGCAGCCTCGAGGGCACCACGCGGACCCTGCCGCTCTACATCTACAACCTCCGGGTCACCGACCCGGACGCCGCGGTCGCCATGTCGTTGGTGCTGGTCGTGGTCGCGGTCGGCGTGATCGGGCTCGCCAGCCAGGGCCCGCGCGAACGACGGAGCATGCCGTGATGCTCGAGCTCTCCGCCACCGTGGCCGCCCGCGGCGTCGACGTGGCCTTCGAGGTCGCGCCCGGCGAGACGGTGGCGCTCCTGGGGCCCAACGGCGCCGGGAAGTCCACGGCGCTGGCCGTCGCCGCCGGGCTGCTGCGGCCCGACCGCGGCCGGGTGTGCCTCGGTGGTCGCGAGCTCACCGGCCAGGGTCGGTTCGTGCCGCCGCACGCCCGGCAGGTCGCGCTCCTGGCCCAGGACCCGCTGCTGTTCCCACACCTGAGCGTGCTCGACAACGTGGCCTTCGGTCCGCGCAGCCGCGGCAGCGGCCGCCGGGACTCCCGCGCGGCCGCGCGGCGCTGGCTCGAGGAGGTCGACGCCGGCGACCTGGCGGACCGGCGGCCGGGCGAGATCTCCGGCGGCCAGGCCCAGCGGGTCGCCGTGGCGCGGGCCCTGGCCGCCGAGCCGCAGCTGCTGCTCCTCGACGAGCCGATGGCGGCGCTGGACGTGGCCGTCTCCCCCGCGCTGCGCCAGACCCTGCGCCGGGTGCTCGCCGGCCGGACCGTCGTACTGGTGACCCACGACGTGCTCGACGCGCTGCTGCTCGCCGACCGGGTCGTGGTGCTCGAGGGCGGGCGGGTCGTCGAGGACGGTCCGAGCACCGAGGTCCTGGCCCGGCCGCGCAGCCGGTTCGCCGCCCGGATCGCCGGGCTCAACATGGTCACCGGCACCTGGCACGACGACGCGGTGCTGGACGCCGACGGGGTCGCGATCCGCGGGCTCGCCGCCGAGGACGGTCCGGCGTCCGGGGAGGCAGCCGTCGCGGTGTTCCGCCCGAGCGCGGTCTCGGTGTTCCGGGAGGCCCCGGGCGGCAGTCCCCGCAACAGCCTGGCGGTCACGATCACCGACCTCGAGCCCCACGGCGACCAGGTGCGGGTCCGGGCCGGGCACCTGGCCGCCGACGTGACGGTGCCGTCGGTGGCCGAGCTCGACCTGGCCCCCGGCGTACGCGTGGTGTTCGCCGTCAAGGCGAACGAGGTCTCCGTCTACCGCACCTGACCTTCGCTAGAGTCCCCGGCATGCCCCACGGTTTCGAGCTCGAGTCCGACCAGTCGCCCGACCGCAACCTGGCCCTGGAGCTGGTCCGGGTCACCGAGGCCGCCGCGATGGCCGCCGGCCGCTGGGTCGGCCGAGGGGACAAGAACGGCGCGGACGGCGTCGCCGTCAACGCGATGCGGGTGATGATCTCCACGATCGGCATGGACGGCACCGTGGTGATCGGCGAGGGCGAGAAGGACAACGCCCCGATGCTCTACAACGGCGAGCGGGTCGGCGACGGCACCGGGCCGGAGTGTGACGTCGCCGTCGACCCGATCGACGGCACCACGCTCACCGCGAAGGGGATGACGAACGCCGTCTCCGTGCTCGCGGTCGCTCCGCGCGGGTCGATGTACGACCCCTCGGCGGTGTTCTACATGGAGAAGCTCGTCACCGGTCCCGAGGCGGCCGGCGTCGTGGACATCCGGCTCCCCGTCGCCGAGAACATCCACCAGATCGCCAAGGCCAAGGGCAAGCTGCCCTCCGACGTCACGGTGGTGCTGCTCGACCGCCCGCGGCACGCGCAGCTGGTCGAGGAGATCCGGGCCACCGGCGCGATGATCAAGTTCATCACCGACGGCGACGTCGCGGGCGCGATCATGGCGGCCCGCCCCGAGACCGGTATCGACCTGCTGCTCGGGATCGGCGGCACCCCCGAGGGGATCATCGCCGCGTGCGCGATGAAGGCGCTCGGCGGCGTCATCCAGGGCCGGCTGTGGCCCCAGGGGGACGAGGAGCGGCAGAAGGCGATCGACGCCGGCCACGACCTCGACCCCGACCACGTGCTCTCGACCGAGGACCTGGTCACCGGCGACGACACGTTCTTCGTGGCCACCGGCATCACCGACGGCGAGCTGCTGCGCGGCGTGCGCTACCGGTCCGACACCGTGACCACGCACTCGATCGTGATGCGCGCGCGCAGCGGCACGATCCGCTCGATCATCTCCGAGCACCAGCCGCAGAAGCTACGCGCTTTCTCCGCAGTCAACTTCGAGAGCTGACACGTCGCTGCTGCGCAGCAGCGAGTCACTCACCACGTCGATGACCCGCGGGTCGAAGGCCATGCCGAGGTGGGAGGCGGTCACCTCGACGGCGTGGGCCGTCGGGTCCACGCAGGCCCGCCAGTCCACGATCCCGTCGCGGCGGGAGTAGATGGCCGTGAAGCCGACGCCCGCCGCCAGCGGCTGGCGGCTCTCGCCGAAGCTCTGCCGCGCGCACGAGCCGGCCACGCACTCCTCGGACATCAGCCCGGGGACGCCGGCCCGGCTGAGCCGCACCAGCAGGTCGACGCTGGCCGCGAGCGAGCGGTGGTGGGCGCCGGGCGCCAGCATCGGGCTGCCCATCGTCACGATGTTCGAGACCAGGTCGGGGCGGCGTACGGCGATCCCGCGCGCCAGCATCCCGCCGAGGCTGTGGCCCACGACCTGGACCCGGGAGCCGCGCCGCATCGCGATCGACTCCAGCCGGGTCTCGAGCTGCGCGGCGGCGTTGAGCGTGCAGCCGACGTTCGCGTGGATCTGGGAGCGGTAGGTGCGGAAGCCCTGCGCGCGCAGGGCCCTGGCCATCAGGGCGAGGGTGCCGTCGCCGGCCAGGAAGCCCGGGACCAGGATCACCGGGTCACCGTGGCGGGAGACCTCGCGGGCGGCGTACGGCGTAGCCCGGCGGGCCCGGCGCTCGCCCGCGGCGCGCCAGGCGTAGCGGCCGGCCTCGAGCACCGCGCTGCCCTCGCGCAGGACGGCCGCCGGCCGCGGGCACTCGAAGCCCGTCGGCAGCAGGAAGTCGGCCAGTGTGCTGGAGGTCACACGGGTCACCGTACGGCCTCGACCGGGTGATTTCCGGGCAATCGGCGTGCTGAGCCAGCCATGTGTCGTCCCTTTCGCTCGGCCCCGTCCGCACCCGGCGTCGTACCTGGTTGACTGGATCGGTGCCGCACAGCTCCCGTACCCCCGACCCCGGCGGCGAAACGCCCTCGCCCGCCGCCCGCACCCGGCCGGCGCCGGTCGCCGTCTCGGAGGAGCTGTTCGCCCCGGTCGCCCCGGACATCGAGCTGTGCTACCAGACCTTCGGCGACCCCGACGACGAGCCGCTGCTGCTGGTGATGGGACTCGGCGGGCCGATGAACTGGTGGGACCCCGAGCTGTGCGCGGCCCTGGCCCGGGCCGGCTTCTACGTCATCCGCTACGACAACCGCGACACCGGACGCTCGACGATCCTCCAGGCCCCGGTACGCCGCGCCACCCTGGTGCGGGCCTTCGCCGGGGGCCGGGTCCGGGTCCCCTACGACATGCGCGACCTGGCCGAGGACGCCTTCGGCCTCCTGGACCACCTCGGCCTCGAGTCGGCGCACGTGGTCGGCGTGTCGATGGGCGGCATGATCGTGCAGACCATGGCGATCACCCGGCCGGCCCGGGTGCGCTCGATGACGAGCATCATGTCGACGACCGGCAAGCGCACCGTCGGCTGGCAGCACCCCTCGCTGCTCCCCGCGCTGATCGCCAGGCGCAAGCCGGGCCGGGAGGCCTACATCCGCACCAGTGCGATGGTCTGGACGCTGATCGGATCGCCGGCCTTCCCCCTGGACCGCGAGGAGATCGAGAGACGCGCCGGGGAGACCTACGACCGGGGGGTCGACCCCCGCGGCGTGATGCGCCAGATGCTGGCGGTGGTCACGCAGACCAGCCGCGGTGAGCGGCTGCGCGCCGTCCGGGTGCCCACCCTGGTGGTGCACGGGATGGCGGACAAGATGGTGCACGTCTCGGGCGGCCGGGCCACCGCGGCCGCCGTACCGGGTGCGGAGCTGCTGCTCATCGACGGCATGGGCCACGACCTGCCCCCCGGGCTGTTCCAGACCTTCGTCGCCGCCATCCGCCGCACGGCCGACCGGGCCTGACTGAGACGCCGAGTCGGCGCCGGCTCCGCAGAGCTGGCGCCGACTCGGCATCGGGGTCAGTCGGAGAGGCGCTCGCCGGACTCGGTGTCGAAGACGTGGACGCTCTTCGGGTCGGTCGTGACGAACATGGTCTCGCCCTTCTGAGGGTGGTCGCGGCCGCCGACCCGGATCACGATGTTGCTCGGCGTGCCCTCGACACCGCAGGTGCCGTGGATGAACGCGTCGGCGCCGTGGTCCTCGACCACCGTGACCTTGACCGGCAGCCCGCCGTCGCTGCTACCGACGGTGCGCCACGCCTCGGGGCGGACGCCGACGGTGATGTTGCCCTTCATCCTCGACGCGGCGGCGTCGTCGACCGGGACCAGGTAGTCGCCGATCTTGGCCTGCCGGTTCTCGGCGACCGCGTTCATCAGGTTCATCTGCGGGGAGCCGATGAAGCCGGCCACGAACAGGTTGACCGGGCGGTCGTAGAGCGCGAGCGGGGTGTCGACCTGCTGGAGGATGCCCTCGTTCATGACCGCCACCCGGTCGCCCATCGTCATGGCCTCGACCTGGTCGTGGGTGACGTAGACGGTGGTGACGCCGAGGTCGGCCTGGAGCTTCGCGATGTCGGTGCGGGTCTGCACGCGCATCTTGGCGTCGAGGTTCGAGAGCGGCTCGTCCATGCAGAAGACCTGCGGCTGGCGCACGATCGCCCGGCCCATCGCCACGCGCTGGCGCTGACCACCGGAGAGCGCCTTCGGCTTGCGGTCGAGGTAGTCGGTCAGGCCGAGGATCTTCGCGGCCTCCTGGACGCGCTTGTTCCGCTCGTCGCTGGGCACCTTCGCCATCTTCAGCGCGAACGCCATGTTGTCCGCGACGGACATGTGCGGGTACAGCGCGTAGTTCTGGAACACCATCGCGATGTCCCGGTCCTTCGGCGGGGTGTTGGTGATGTCCCGGTCGCCGATGAAGATCCGGCCCTTGTTGACCTCTTCGAGCCCCGCGAGCATCCGCAGGGTCGTGGACTTCCCGCACCCGGAGGGACCGACGAGGACCACGAACTCCCCGTCACCGATCTCGAGCGAGATGCCCGGGACCGCAGGCTTGTCGGTGCCGGGATACCACCGCTGCGCCTCTTCGAACCTGACTGTGGCCATGCTTGAACAACTCCTTCACCGGCAGGTACGTGCCGGACGATCCGTAGTAAAGGTGAGCACGGTCACCCTACCGGGGTCCGCGTAGCCGCGGGGAGTACCTGAGTCCGTAGATCGCCAGGTAGTTGGTCCCGGCACCGACGTCCGGCGCTCAGCCCCGGCGCAGCTGCTTGCGACTCAGCGGCTTGCGCTCCACCGCGACGCCGCCCCAGATCGCGACGCCGCGGACCCGGACCGTCGGCGAGGTCTCGTCCAGCTCCGCCGGCGTACGGTCGTCGGGCCCGGAGTAGCCGCCCATGATGCCGACGCCCTCCATCACCACGTGGGTGTGCGGCCCGACCGTGATCTGCGCGCCGCCCATGAACGCGTTGACCGTGATCACGACCTCGTGCGCCGCGAACGACGCCTCGCGCAGGTCCAGGTCGGCGCCACCCATCATCGCGAAGACGCTCATCCGGCGCGGCACCACCCACGCGCCCCGGCGGTTGAGGCCGGACATGATCGCGACGTGGTGCTCGTGGTCGGGCCCGGGGACGACCGGCGAGGGCCGGGCCCGCCGCGGGGGCTCCGGGTGCGCGGCGGGACGGTGCGCCGGCAGGTCGAAGGTGATCGGCACCAGGTCGGCATAGGTGCGCGCGGCGTACGTCGCCTCCAGGCGCTGGTCGAGCTCGTCGAGGTCGATGCGTCCCTCGCCCGCCGCCTCCCGCAGGATCTCGGCCACCTGGTGGCGCTCGGCGTCGGAGATGCGCAGCGTCGACGGGTCGGCGGGCCGGCCGTCCGACGGTCCTGGGCGGGGCTCCAGCTGTCCCTCCATGCAGGTCAGCGTAGTCGGAGGGATACCCTCGTGGTTCGTGGCCAACGATCCCGAGTTCCTCTACTCCGACCTCCTCCCGACCGGCCCCGACGAGACGCCGTACCGCCTGATCACCACCGAGGGCGTCTCGACCTTCGAGGCGAACGGGCGCACCTTCCTGCAGGTGTCGCCGGAGGCGATCAGACAGCTCACCGCGGAGGCGATGCACGACATCGCGCACTACCTGCGGCCCGCGCACCTCGCCCAGCTGCGACGCATCATCGACGACCCCGAGGCCTCCGGCAACGACCGGTTCGTGGCGCTCGACCTGCTCAAGAACGTCAACATCTCCGCCGGCGGCGTGCTGCCGATGTGCCAGGACACCGGCACCGCGATCGTGATGGGCAAGAAGTCCGAGGGCGTGCTCACCGGCAGCGACGACGGCGAGGCGATCTCGCGCGGGGTCTACGACGCCTACACGAGGCTGAACCTGCGCTACTCCCAGCTGGCGCCGCTGACGACGTACGAGGAGAGGAACACCGGCACCAACCTGCCGGCGCAAATTGAGATCTTTTCGGTCCCGACCCCGACGTCGCCCACCGGAACCCCAGAACCACCTCAGTACAAGTTCCTCTTCATGGCCAAGGGCGGGGGCTCGGCCAACAAGTCGTTCCTGTTCCAGGAGACCAAGGCCGTCCTCAACCCGCAACGGATGCTCAGCTTCCTCGACGAGAAGATCCGCTCGCTCGGTACGGCGGCCTGCCCGCCGTACCACCTCGCGATCGTGATCGGCGGCACCTCGGCGGAGTACGCGCTCAAGACCGCGAAGTACGCCTCGGCGCACTACCTGGACCACCTGCCGACGTCCGGCTCGATGGCGGCGCACGGGTTCCGCGACCTCGAGCTGGAGCAGCAGGTCTTCGAGCTCACGCAGTCGTTCGGGATCGGCGCGCAGTTCGGCGGGAAGTACTTCTGCCACGACGTGCGGGTGGTGCGGCTGCCGCGGCACGGCGCGTCCTGCCCGGTCGCCATCGCGGTGTCGTGCTCGGCCGACCGGCAGGCGCTGGGCCGGATCACGCCCGAGGGCGTGTTCCTCGAGCAGCTCGAGATGGACCCGGCGCACTACATGCCGGACGCGGGCGTGGCCGAGGACATCTCGGGCGGCGAGGTCGTGAAGATCGACCTCAACCAGCCGATGAGCGAGATCCTGGCCGAGCTGCGCAGGCACCCGGTCAAGACGCGGCTCTCGCTGACGGGCCCGCTGGTCGTCGCCCGCGACATCGCGCACGCGAAGATCAAGGAGCGGCTCGACGCCGGCGAGGAGATGCCGGCGTACCTGCGCGACCACCCCGTCTACTACGCCGGGCCCGCGAAGACCCCCCAGGGCATGGCGTCCGGTTCGTTCGGCCCGACCACCGCGGGGCGGATGGACTCCTACGTCGACCAGTTCCAGGCCGCCGGCGGGTCGATGGTGATGCTGGCCAAGGGCAACCGCTCGAAGGCCGTCACCGAGGCGTGCGCCGCACACGGCGGGTTCTACCTCGGCTCGATCGGCGGGCCGGCCGCGCGGCTCGCGCAGGACTGCATCAGGAGCCAGGAGGTGCTGGAGTACCCCGAGCTCGGCATGGAGGCGGTCTGGAGGATCGAGGTCGAGGACTTCCCGGCGTTCATCGTGGTCGACGACCAGGGCAACGACTTCTTCACCGACCCCTCCGGCGCCGTCACCGTCCCGCTCAGCTCGATCGGCGCCGCCGGCATCCGGGTGCGCTCGGCCGAGTAGGCCCGTCCCCGTCCCGCCGCCGCGACGCCCTACGGTGGGAGCCGGGGTTCCACTGTCCGGATGACGTCGCGGAGGTCGCGTGGAGTACGTCGAGATCGCCCGCGCGGAGACCGAGCGGGGCGAGCTGGTGCTGCGCGAGCGCCGCGACCCGCACGCGCCGACGTCACTGGAGCTGCGCGCCAACGGCGTCTTCGTGATGGACACCCTCGAGGTCGGGTCCGAGCAGGCACTCGCGCAGGCCGCGCTCGCGCAGGTCGAGCACCCGCGGGCGGTGGTCGTGGCCGGGCTCGGCCTCGGGTTCACGATGCACGCGGTGCTCGCCGACCAACGGGTCGAGAAGGTCGCCGTCGTCGAGATCGAGCAGGCGCTGGTGGACTGGATGCGGGCCGGCACCATCCCGCACGGCCCCAGCCTGCTCGCGGACGAGCGGGTCACCGTGGTGGTCGCCGACATCGCCAAGGCGATGGCCGAGGCGCGGCCCGCGGCGTACGACCTGATCCTGCTCGACGTCGACAACGGCCCCGGCTACCTGGTGCACGACGTCAACGCGGCGCTCTACGAGCAGCCGTTCCTCGAGGCCGCCGCGCGGACGCTGCGGCCCGGCGGCGTGCTGGCGATCTGGTCGGCGGCCGAGGCGCCGGTCCTGAGCCGGACCATGGACTCGGTGTTCGGCAACGTCGAGGCCACGCCGTACGACGTGCTGCTGCAGGACCGCGACCAGCAGTACTGGCTGTACGCGGCCCGGGTAACGTCCGAAGCATGACCTCCCCCGACCACACCGAGGACTTCCGCGTCGAGCACGACAGCATGGGCGAGGTCCGCGTCCCCGCGGACGCGCTCTGGCAGGCCCAGACCCAGCGCGCGGTCGAGAACTTCCCGATCAGCGGCACCCCGATCGAGCCCGCGCTGATCCACGCCATCGGGCGCGTGAAGGCGGCCGCGGCCGCGGTGAACGCCGAGCTCGGGGTGCTGGACGAGGCCCGGGCCGCCGCCATCGGCGCGGCGGCCGACGCGGTCGCAGCCGGCGAGCACGACGCGGAGTTCCCGATCGACGTCTTCCAGACCGGCTCGGGCACCAGTTCCAACATGAACGCCAACGAGGTGATCGCCACCCTCGCCCAGCGGGCCGGCACCGAGGTGCACCCCAACGACCACGTCAACGCCAGTCAGTCGAGCAACGACACGTTCCCGACCGCGATCCACGTCGCGTCGGCGCTCGCGGTGACCGGCGACCTGCTGCCGGGCCTCGGGATCCTCGAGGCGAGCCTGCAGCGCAAGGCCGAGGAGTTCGCCGGCCTGGTGAAGTCGGGGCGCACGCACCTGATGGACGCCACGCCGGTGATGCTCGGGCAGGAGTTCGGCGGCTACGCCGCCACGGTGCGGTACGCCGCGGAGCGCCTCGGGTCGGTGCTGGCCCGGGTGCGCGAGCTGCCCCTGGGCGGTACGGCCGTCGGCACCGGCATCAACACGCCGCCCGGGTTCGCCGAGCGGGTGATCGCAGTACTCGCTGAGACGACCGGCGAGCCGTTCACCGAGGCGCGCGACCACTTCGAGGCCCAGGGCACCCGCGACTCGCTGGTCGAGCTGAGCGGGGTGCTGCGCACGATCGCGGTCGGGCTGATCAAGATCTGCAACGACCTGCGGTGGATGTCCTCCGGGCCGACCACGGGTCTCGCCGAGATCCACCTGCCGGACCTGCAGCCCGGGTCGAGCATCATGCCGGGCAAGGTCAACCCGGTGCTGCCCGAGGCGACGCTGATGGTGTGCTTCCAGGTGATCGGCAACGACGCGGCCGTCACCGCCGCCGGCGCGAGCGGCAGCTTCGAGCTCAACGTCGCGATGCCGGTCATCGCCCGCAACGTGCTGGAGTCAGCGCGCCTGCTGGCCGCGAGCTCACGCGTCCTCGCCGAGCGCTGCGTGGACGGCATCACCGCCGACGCCGGCCGGATGCGGCAGTACGCCGAGTCCTCGCCGTCGGTGGTGACGCCGCTGAACAAGCACATCGGCTACGAGGCCGCGGCCAAGATCGCCAAGCAGGCGCTGGCCGAGGGCGCGACGATCCGCGAGACGGTGCTCGCGATGGGCTACGTCGAGCGGGGCGAGCTCACCGAGGCGCAGCTCGACGAGGCGCTCGACGTGGAGTCGATGACGCACCCCTGACGCGGTGGCGGTTTCCCCGGCCGGCCGGGGAAGTTGCCACTTGTCGGCCGAAACTTCGGCCGACAAGGTCAGGCATTGGCCGACAAGTCGGGCTCCGATCAGTACCAGCCGACCGACTGGGAGTGGCCCCACGCGCCGCACGGGCTGCCGTAGCGGTCCTGGATGTAGCCGAGGCCCCAGGTGATCTGGGTGACCGGGTTGCTCGCCCAGTCCGGGCCGGCGGAGGCCATCTTCGAGCCGGGCAGCGCCTGCGGGATGCCGTGCGCGCCGGACGAGGCGTTGTGGGCGCTCGGGCTCCAGTTGCTCTCCCGGGTCCACAGCGCGTCGAGGCAGCCGAACTGGTCGGCACCGAACCCGAACTGCGGCATCAGGGCCCGGGCGATGTCGCGCGGGTCGCCGTCGGCGACGTCCACCGAGCGGGTGACCGCTCGGCCGCCGTCGACCGCCAGCGCGGCCTCCTTGGCCGGGTCAGCGGTGTCGCGGCGGTCCGCCGACGTACGGGAGACCGAGCCTCGGGACACCACCGGCTCGCGGTCGGCGACCTGGCCGCCGGACAGCGGCCCGGTGACGTTGTCGCCGAGGTCCTGGGCCGCGGCGCTGATGCCGGACGGCGAGCTGAGCACGCCGCCGGAGACCGCCACTCCGGTCGCCGCGACGGCGACCGAGGACATCACCACGGTGCTGCGCAGGATCCTGCGCGGCGCTGCGGTGAGGGTCGGCTCCGGGACGTGCCGGTGCCTCGGTTCGTACTTCGCGCGTTTCGACAAGGGCTCGTTACTCGGGTAGACGACGTCGGTGGTACCCCCCGGACCACCGACTCCCGAGGTCGGTAGGTCACGAAAAGATCACGGGCCACCATGCCGGACGAGGCCGACGTGTGCAAACCGAACGGCGGAGATTGTGAGCAACGAGCCCCGGTTCGGGACTTTGGTCCCCTCCTGGAGACTCCCACCAGTCACAGGAGCACCACGCGCCCCAGCGCTCGGTCAAAGCCTGCACCGGGCACCCGTCAGAGCGTGACGTTCTCCAGCATCTCGGTGACGAGGGCGGCTATCGGGGAGCGCTCGGAGCGGGTCAGGGTGACGTGGGCGAACAGGGGGTGGCCCTTGAGCTTCTCGACCACGGCCACGACGCCGTCGTGGCGGCCGACGCGCAGGTTGTCGCGCTGGGCCACGTCGTGGGTGAGCACCACCTTGGAGTTCGCCCCGATCCGGGAGAGCACGGTGAGCAGCACGTTGCGCTCGAGCGACTGGGCCTCGTCGACGATGACGAACGCGTCGTGGAGGGACCGGCCGCGGATGTGGGTCAGCGGCATCACCTCGAGCATGCCGCGGTCGAGGACCTCCTCGATCACCTCGCGCGAGGTGATCGCGCCCAGGGTGTCGAAGACGGCCTGCGCCCAGGGCGACATCTTCTCGGACTCCGAGCCGGGCAGGTAGCCGAGCTCCTGGCCGCCGACCGCGAACAGCGGCCGGAACACCACGACCTTCTTGTGCTGGCGGCGCTCCATCACCGCCTCGAGGCCGGCGCACAGCGCCATCGCGGACTTGCCGGTGCCGGCCCGGCCACCGAGGGAGACGATGCCGACCTCGGGGTCGAGCAGCATCTCCAGCGCGATCCGCTGCTCGGCCGAGCGGCCGTGGATGCCGAACGCCTCGCGGTCGCCGCGCACCAGGTGCACCCGCTTGTCCGGGCCGACCCGGCCCAGCGCGGTCCCGCGGTCGGAGAGCAGCACCAGGCCCTGGTGGCAGGGCAGGTCGCGGGCGGCCTCGAGGTCGAGCACGCCGTCGTCGTACAGCTCGTCGAGCTCGGCGGCGATGACGTCGAGCTCGGCCATGCCGGAGTAGCCGGAGTCCGAGTCGCTGATCGCCTCGGCGCGGTACTCCTCGGCGTCCAGCCCGACGGCCGAGGCCTTGATCCGCAGCGGCAGGTCCTTGGAGACCAGGGTGACGTCGTACCCCTCGTTGGCGAGGTTGCGCGCGACCGCGAGGATCCGGGTGTCGTTGTCGCCGAGCCGGAAGCCCGAGGGCAGCGAGTCGGCGTCGGTGTGGTTGAGCTCGACGCGGATCGTGCCGCCCTCGTCGCCGACCGGCACCGGCTCGTCGAGGCGGCCGTGGATGATCCGGAGCTCGTCGAGCATCCGCAGCGCGGTGCGCGCGAAGAAGCCCAGCTCGGGGTGGTGCCGCTTGCCCTCCAGCTCGGTGATCACCACGACTGGGAGCACGACCTCGTGCTCGGCGAAGCGGCGCAACGCACCGGGGTCGGCCAGCAGCACGCTCGTGTCGAGCACGTAGGTGCGCACGCTCGTCGAGGTCCGGGCGCGGGGCCGCGCGGTGGTGGAGGTGGGAGCGGAGCGGTGCGACTTCGTAGCCTGCGGCACGGTAACCCCTTCGCAGGCCGGCGCGTGCACTCCTCGCCCCGGCCGTACTTCAAGCAGACGGACCGGAACGAGCCCGAGCGCCGGAGTGCCGGCTCCCGGTCGCACGGCAGTCCCGCCGCCGTGCTGTGCAGTCGTGAGATCTCACGAACGGGCCTCCCGATACGGCGAGCTTCCCCACCCACCGATACGGCGAAAGTACGCCGCCCGTCGGGTGTTTTCGGGCGACACGCCCGGACGCGCGGGCGAACGTCGGGTGGCCAGCCCGGCCTTGACCGGCGCGTCTCGTCGGCCGGCCGACGAACCCCTCAGGCGCCGTACCGACGCTCGCGCAGGGTGTAGGCGCGCAGGGCGCGCAGGAAGTCCACGCGCCGGAAGTCGGGCCAGTACGCCTCGCAGAAGTAGAACTCCGACTTCGCGCTCTGCCAGAGCAGGAAGCCGCCGAGCCGCTGCTCCCCGGAGGTGCGGATCACGAGGTCGGGGTCGGGCTGGCCCTTGGTGTACAGGTGGTCGGCGATCGACTCGACGTCGATCATCGAGGCGAGGTCCTCGAGCGAGGTGCCGTTGGCGGCGGCCTCCTGGAGCATGGAGCGTACGGCGTCCGCGATCTCGCGGCGGCCGCCGTACCCGACCGCCACGTTGACCAGCATCCCGTCGACGTCGCGGGTGGCCTCCGCGGCGGCCTTGAGCCGCTCGGCCACCGACGCGGGCAGCAGGTCGAGGGCCCCGACCGGGTGCACCCGCCAGCGCCGCTGGTCGGCGAGCGAGTCCACCGCGTCGGCGATGATGCCCAGCAACGGCGCCAGCTCACGCTCGGGTCGGTTCAGGTTGTCGGTGGAGAGCAGCCACAGGGTGACGACCTCGGTGCCGACGTCGTCGCACCACCCCAGCAGCGGCTCGATGTTCGCCGCGCCGGCCTGGTGCCCGTCCGCGGTGTCCCGACCGACGGCCTTGGCCCAACGCCGGTTGCCGTCGAGCATCACCCCGATGTGCTTGGGCAGGTTCTCCGACGGCATCCGGCGCAGCATCCGTGCCTCGTACGCCGGGTAGAGCACCCGCCGGAGCCCGCGCTTCCAGTCCGCCACGAGTGCGATGGTACCGGCGGCCCCGGCCTTCTCGTGACGCTCGCGACGACGTGACGTTCGCCGCCCCGCACGCCCGGAACGGCCCGATCTGGGATTGCGGTGACCGTACTGCGGGTACGGTTCCCCCATGAACCAGCCGATGGAGCGGGCGGTGGGCCGGGCCCTGACCGGCAAGGACGCCATGCGCGCGGGCCTCGACCAGCTGCAGGAGGCGGTCGCCGACCTCAAGCCCCGGCTGCGCGGCTGGCTGCACCTCGGCATCGCCCCGCTGACCCTCGCCGCGGGCATCGTGCTGGTCACCCTGGCGCCCACGACCCCGAGCCGGGTGGCGGCGGCGCTGTTCACCGGCTCGGCGCTGGTGCTGTTCACGGTCTCGGCGATCTACCACACCGGCACCTGGTCGCCGCGGACCTGGGCGTTCCTGCGCCGCTTCGACCACGCCAACATCTTCTTGCTGATCGCGGGCTCCTACACGCCGTTCAGCGTGCTCCTGCTGGAGGGCACCACGCGCGTCGCGCTGCTCGCGACCGTCTGGAGCGGCGCGGTGCTCGGCGTGCTGTTCCGGGTGTTCTGGACCGACGCCCCCCGCTGGCTCTACGTGCCGATCTACATCGCGCTCGGCTGGGCCGCGGTGTTCTTCATGCCGGCGTTCTTCGACGGCGCCACCCGCCTCGGCGTCGGTGTCGGGGTCGCGACGTTCGTGATGATCGTCGTCGGCGGCGCGCTCTACACCGTCGGCGGCGTGGTCTACGGCTTCAAGCGGCCCAACCCGTGGCCGCGCTGGTTCGGCTTCCACGAGGTGTTCCACACCTTCACGATCCTGGCGTTCGTGAGCCACTACGTGGGCGTGTCGCTCGCGACGTACAGCCTGCGCTGACGCCCCGGGGCACGGTCAGCCTCGGCCGTGCAAGACCTTGACGATCGCGGCGAGCCGCCGGTCGGCCTGCTCGGTGCGCTCGAAGGTGGTCAGCGCCAGGGCCGGCTTGAACCGCTGCCGGGCGATCGCCTTCGCGTAGGTGAACTCCTTGAGGCCCTCCGGCCCGTGGATGCGCCCGAAGCCGGAGTCGCCGACGCCGCCGAACGGCAGGCTCGGGATCGCCGCGAACGAGATCACCGCGTTGATCGCGGTCATGCCGGACCGGATCCGCTCCGCGATCGCCATCCCGTTGTCCTTGCTGAACACCGTCGCGCCCAGGCCGTACGGCGTCCCGTTGGCCAGCTCGACCGCCTCGTCCATGTCGCGCACCTTCGCGATCGTCATGGTCGGACCGAACGTCTCCTCCTGGACCGCCGCGGAGTCTTCGGGCACGTCCACGAGGATCGTGGGCTGCACGAACCGCTCGCCCACCGCGTCCGCGCCGCCGACGACCGCGCGGCCGCCACGCTCGAGCGCGTCGTCGATGTGGCGCCGGATCACGCCGAGCTGGCCCGGCATCGTGATCGGGCCGATCTTCGCGTCGTCGCCGCCCTCGGCGCTCAGGCCCTGCGCCCTGCGGGTGATCTCCGCGAGGAACTCGTCGTACACGCGCTCGTGCACGTAGACCCGCTCTACGCCGGCGCAGGTCTGGCCGGCGTTGCTGCACGCGCCCCACAGCGCGGCGTCGGCGGCGGCCGGGACGTCGGCGTCGGCGTCGACGATGAGCGGGTCCTTGCCGCCCGCCTCGATGACGACCGGGGTCAGCGTCTCGGCGCAGGCGGCCATCACCTTCTTCCCCGTGCCGGTCGAGCCGGTGAACGCCACCTTGTCGACCCCGGAGCGGCACAGCGCGGCACCGGTCTCGCCGCGGCCGGTGACGACCTGGAGGACCGGTCGCCCGACGCACTCGCCGAACGTGCGGGCCAGCCACTCGCCGACCGCCGGGGTGTACTCGCTGGGCTTGAACACCACCGCGTTGCCGGCGGCGAGCGCGTAGGCGATCGAGCCGAGCGGGGTGAACACCGGGTAGTTCCACGGGCCGATCACGCCGACGACGCCGAGCGGGCGGAACTCCACGGTCGCGGCCTGGTTGACCATCAGCATCCCGGGCGAGACCCGGTGCCGCCCCAGCACCTTGCCGGCGTGGCCGGCGGCCCAGGCGAGGTGGTCGATCCCGAGCGTCGCCTCGAGCATCGCGTCGGAGCGGGGCTTGCCGGTCTCACGGTGCATGAGCTCGGCGAGCTCAGGCATCCGGCGGGTGATCGCCGCCTTCCAGGTGGTCAGGTAGACCTTGCGGTCCTTGAAGGACAGGGCCGACCACCACTCGGCCGCGGACCGGGCACGCTCGACGGCCGCGCGCACCTCTGCCTCGCCGTGCACCGGGAAGGTCCCGACGACCTCCCCGGTCGCGGGGTCCAGCGACTCGAACGTCGAGCCGGAGGGGGCCGGCTGACCGGGTTGAGAGGACTGCGGGCGGGCCGGGGCCTGGGTCATGGGTGCTCCTGGGGGGTGACCGACGCGATTGTCACAGTGTCACTGTCACGGTACCCGGCCAGGCGGCGCCAGGAAATGGGTCGTGCGGCTGACCGCACGACCGGCCACACGACCGGCCTCAGCGGAGCGCGGCGTCCAGCTCGTCGACGCTGGTCACGGGCCGCTCGCACACGAGGTGGCGGCACACGTACGCCGCCGCGCGGCCGTCCACCGGCGTGCGCCCGGCCAGCAGCGGGATGTCGTCGTCGGCCGCGTCGGCGACCACGACCACGGCGCCGGGGTGCCGCCGGGCCCGGACCTCGAGCTCGTCGCGCTCCTCCGACCAGTCGCCGACGACCGCGATCTCCACGGGCCCGTCGAGCATCGACTCGGCCGCCGCGAGCGACCACCCGGCGAAGCGGGGCGCCCGCTCGGCGAGCGTCGCGACCGAGGCCAGCGCCGCCTCGGCCGCGTCGCGGTGGCGGCCCGAGCCCGTGAGCGCGGCGTACGTCGCCAGCGCGTGCACCATCGACGAGAGACCCGAGGGGCTGGCGTTGTCGGAGGGGTCGCGCGGCCGGGCGAGCAGGGCCTCGGCGTCGTCGGCGGTGTCGAAGAAGCCGCCGTCCTCGGCGCCGAAGTGGGTGAGCGCGAGCTCCAGGATGGCGCCCGTGCGCTCCAGCCAGACGGCGTCGCCGGTGGCCTGGAGCAGGTCGAGGAAGCCGGCCGCGACGCAGCCGTGGTCCCCCAGCACGCCGGCGGGCGCGCCGACCACGCCGTCGCGGGAGACCCGGCGCAGTCGGCCGTCGACCACGTGGAGCCGCCAGAGCAGCTCGGCGGCCTCGCGGGCGGCGTCGACGTACCCGGCCCGGGCGAGACCGCTGATCGCCAGGCCGTTCCAGGCCGCGACGACCTTGTCGTCACGGGCCGGTCGCGCGCGTCGATCGCGCGCCTCGAACAGCCGGCTCCGGACGCGGGCCCAGCGGTCCGGGTCGTCGGGGTCGACCCGCAGCTGGAGCGTTGAGGTGCCGTGCTCGAAGGTGCCCTCGTCGGTCACGCCCAGCAGCCGGGCCGTCCACGGGCCGTCCTCGGGACCGAGCACCTCGGTCAGCTGTGCGGGGGTCCAGACGTAGTAGGTGCCCTCCGCGCCCTCGGAGTCGGCGTCGAGCGCCGAGGCGAAGCCGCCCTCGTCGGTCCGCAGCTCGGCGAGCATGAAGCGCGCGATCCCCTGGGCGACCCGCTCGCCCAGGTCGGTGCCCCACTCGGCGTAGACGCGCAGCAGCAGGGCGTTGTCGTAGAGCATCTTCTCGAAGTGCGGCACCACCCAGTCCGCGTCCACGCTGTAGCGCGCGAAGCCGCCGCCGAGCTGGTCGTGGATGCCGCCGCGGGCCATCGCCTCGAGGGTCGCGCCGAGCATCTCGCGCTCGCCGTGGCGCCGGAGGAACTCGAGCACCATCGTCGGCGGGAACTTCGGCGCGCTGCCGAACCCGGCGGCGCCCGCGTCGTACTCGAGCGCGAGCGTGCGGACCGCGCCGTCGAGCACCGCCCGCGTGATCGGCGCGCCCCCCGTGGCCAGGCTCGCCGACGACAGGTGCTCGCGCAGGCTCGCCGCGACCCGGCGCACCTCGTCGGAGCGGGTGTGCCACGCGTCGGTCAGCGCCTCCAGCACCTGGCGGAACGCCGGCTGCCCGTGCCGCGGCCGGTCCGGGAAGTAGGTGCCGGCGAAGAACGGGCTGCCCTCGTGGTCCAGCACGACCGTCATCGGCCAGCCGCCGTGCCCGGTCATCGACGTGGTCGCCTGCATGTAGACCGCGTCCACGTCGGGCCGCTCCTCGCGGTCCACCTTCACGCTGACGAAGTGCTCGTTGAGGTACGCCGCCGTCGCCTCGTCCTCGAAGGACTCGTGGGCCATCACGTGGCACCAGTGGCACGCGGCGTACCCGACGCTCAGCAGCACCGGCACGTGGCGGCGCCGCGCCTCCTCGAACGCCTCGGGCCCCCACTCCCACCAGTCGACGGGGTTGTCGGCGTGCTGGAGGAGGTAGGGCGAGGTCGCGGAGGCCAGACGGTTGGGCACCTCGCCACGCTAGCCGTGCGGCCGAGGCACGGCGAGGAGAGGCGCCCTGGCGAGGATGTGCCTCGGCCGGACGCCAAGACCCGGGGAGGACAGGGACACCGGTCCGCAGTCCTCCCCGGGCACTCGACCGCTACTTGACCTCGGCCCGCATCACGAGACGCAGGCCGAGGAGGCCCGGCAGGACCAGCCAGGCGGTCGCGGCGACAGCGAGGTGGGCCCACTGGTCGCCCGCGATGGTCCCGTCGAAGAGGGTGCCCTCGGCGAGGTTGAGGTCCACCCAGGGCCGCACGTCCTGGTACCAGCCCTGGGTCGAGGCCAGCATCTCGGACAGGGTGGGGACCAGGAGCGAGGAGACGAAGTACATCACCAGCGCCACCGGTGAGCTCCGGAACAGGATGCCGAGCATGGTCCCGGTCAGCAGGCACAGCAGGCTGCCGACGACGATCTCCACGCCGTGCGCGAGGGACACGTCCCAGACCTGGTCGGTGCCGGCGATCACCGTCCCGACGATGTTGCCGGCGACCCCGACGACCAGCGCGAACAGCATCGATGCGACGCCCACGCTGACCGACGCGGCGACCTTGGCCACGACGATCCGGTTGCGGTGCGGCACCAGCGTGAACGTGGTGAGACCGGTGCGCTGACTCCACTCCCCGGTGATCGACAGGACGGCGATGATCGGCAGGATCACCGTCATCGGGAAGCCGATCGCCTCGGCGAAGGTGTAGTAGGTCAGCTCCTCGTCGGGGGCGAACAGGATGATCGCCACGGTCGAGAGGAGAGCAGCGATGACGATGCTCGCCATCAGCCAGTAGCCCGAGCGGGTGTCGAACATCTTGCGGAGCTCGACGCGGATCACCCGCGACAGCGGCACCCGGTGGACGGGCGCGTGCTGCTCGAGGGCGGCGTCGAGGACGGTGGTGGTCATGCTGCACTTCCATCTCGTTGTGTGTCTGCGGTGAGCTGGAGGAAGAGCTCCTCGAGACCGCCGTCGGCGGTGCGCAGCTCGGTGAGGGCGAGGCCGGCGTCGCGGGCGAGCAGCCCGACGACGGCGAGGTCGGCGTCGGCGCGGAGCGCTCGGTCCGACGTAGGTGCCGTGGTGAGACCGGCCTCGCGCAGGGTGCGCTCGAGTACGGCCAGGTCCCGCGAGCGGACGATCGTCCCCGCCCCCTGGAGCAGCTCCGCCTTGGCGCCCTGGGCCACGATGCGACCGCGTCCGATCATCACGATGTCGTCGGCGATGACCTCCACCTCGTGCAGCAGGTGGGAGGACAGGAGGACGGTTCCACCGCGGTCGGCGTACCACCGGAGCAGGTCGCGCATCCAGCGGATCCCGGCGGGGTCGAGCCCGTTCGCCGGCTCATCGAGGATCAGCACGGACGGGGAGCCGCTCAGGGCGACCGCGATGCCGAGCCGCTGGCGCATGCCGAGCGAGTAGCTGCCGACCCGTCGGTCCGACTCGGCCTCGGTGAGGCCGACCAGGTCGAGCATCTGCCGGACCTGATCGCCCCGCAGGCCCATCAAGTGCTGGGCCAGGGCGAGGATCTCCCGGCCACTGCGGCCGGCGTGCTGCGCCGAGGCGTCGAGCATCACACCGACCTGGCGGCCGGGGTTGGGCAGGTCCGTGAACCGGCGTCCCGAGATGGTGGCGGCGCCGGACGTGGGTCGGGTCAGGCCGACCATCATGCGCATCGAGGTCGACTTGCCGGCCCCGTTCGGGCCGAGGAACCCGGTGACGCGGCCCGGTCGGGCCGTGAAGCTGATGTCGTCGACGACGGGGCGACCGCCGTACTTCTTCGACAGGGATTCGATGGTGATCATGGGCGAGGGCTCCTGATTGAGGTGATGCCTCGACGCTAGGAGCGGGGACGGGGTGAGCGCATCGTCATCAGGTCGCGTTCGGTCCACGACCACGCCATGACCCGGGGTCCGACCTTGGTCGGACCCCGGCGCCGCCGTCAGCGGTCGGTCGAGTCGAAGATCCCGGTCTGGTAGGCGAGCACGATCGCCTGGGCCCGGTCGCGCAGGTCCAGCTTCTGGAACAGCCGGGTCACGTGGGTCTTGACGGTGGTGTCGCTGATGAACAGCGCCCGCCCGATCTCGGCGTTGGAGAGCCCCTGGGTGATCAGCCGGAACACCTCCAGCTCCCGACTGGTGAGCGTCGCCACGGCTTCCGGAGGAGGCTGCCGGCGCAGCCGGGTGAACTCGCGGATCACCCGTCGGGTGACGGTGGGCGAGAGCAGCGCGTCGCCGTCGGCGATGGTCCGGACGGCGGCGATCAGCTGTTCGGGTGGGTCGTCCTTGAGGACGAAGCCGCTGGCGCCGGCACCCAGCGCCTCGTAGACGTACTCGTCGAGGTTGAACGTCGTCAGGACGAGCACGCGCGCGGTGCCGCCGGTCGCCAGGATCCGCCGGGTCGCCTCCAGCCCGTCGAGCTCGGGCATCCGGATGTCCATCAGCACGACGTCCGGGTGGAAGCGCTCGGCTCGGGCGATCGCCTCGCGACCGTTGCCGGCCTCCGCGACCACCTCGATGTCCGGCTCGTCGGCCAGCAGCATCCGCAGCCCGGCTCGCACCATCGACTGGTCGTCGACGACCAGCACCCGGATCGTCATGACCCGTCTCCGTCCAGCGGAAGCCGCGCGCGCACGGCGAACCCTCCGGCGGGGCCTCGGCCCGCAGTCATCTCCCCGCCGTAGATCTTGACCCGCTCACGAAGGCCCACCAGGCCGTGTCCGAACCCGTCGCCGGGTGCTGCGCCGCGGCCGTCGTCGCGGACCTCGACCCGAAGGTCGTCGGGCTCGTAGTACACGTCCACGTCCGCGCGCTGCGCCTGGGCGTGCTTGAGGGTGTTGGTGATCGCCTCCTGCACGATGCGGTACGCCGAGAGATCGAGTCCGGGCGGCAGCTCGACCGGCTCACCGTGGACCTGCAGCCGGACGGCCAGCCCGGTCGTCCTGACGTCTGCCAGCAGGCCGTCGAGGTCGGCGATGCCCGGGTGGGGCACCAGCTCGGCCGGCTCACCGTCGCGCCGCATCGCCCCGAGCAGGCGGCGCATCTCGGCGAGCGCGGCCCGCCCGGCTCGCTCGACGTTCTCGAGCGCCTCGCGGTTCTCCGCGTCGGAGTCGGGCATCCGGTGCCGGACGGCCCCGACCTGGAGCACCATCACGCTGACCGCGTGTGCCACGACGTCGTGGAGCTCCCGCGCGATCCGGCCGCGCTCCTCCGCGACGGCCACGCGCGCCGCCGTCTCGCGGTCGCGCTCGGCACGGGCCGCGCGCTCCTCGGCCGCCTCGGTCCGCTCGGTGCGCTCGCGCAGGGCATAGCCGGCCAGCCACGCCATGGCGAACAGCAGCGGAGTGGAGATCAGGGCGCCCGACGTGTGCGTGGGGTCGTTGTACATCACGATCGCGCCGCTGCCGACCACGATCGCCAGACCGACCCGCGCCTGGACGGCGTTGCGCTGGTTGCCGAGCAGCAGCGCGGCGCCCAGCCCAGCGACGAACAGGCCCGCCTGGCTGGGGATCATCCGGCCGTCGGCGAAGGAGAGCGCCGCACAGGCCAGCCAGACGCCGGCGGGCGCGCCGAAGGGGAACCACCGGCGCAGCACCAGGGCCAGGATGATCGCGGCGATCGCGGCCCCTTCCCACCAGGCCGCGGCACCGGCGGGGAGGTAGCGGTCGTCGCGACCGAGCGTGCCGACGGCGCTCCACACCGCGGCCACGCCGAGGAGGGCGTCGAGGCCGTACGTCGCCAGCCACCGCCGGTACCGGCTCACGAGCTCAACGTACTCAGCCGCCGCGGTCGGTGCGTCCTACCAACGGAGGAGAAGTCGGCGGCTTCCGGGCGGGATCGGACGACTCGAGCAGGCCGGAGTCCGGTGGCGGCCCCCGATCGCAATAGATACGATCTAGAATGGTTTCAACAACAGAGTAAGGGGTGCCGCCATGCTCGAGCCCACCTACGTGCTCGGCTTCCTCGGCGCGGCGATCACCGTCGCGACCGTGCTGGTCGTCGGGACGTTCGCCGCCGCCGGCCTGATCTTCTCGGGGAGGCGCAGGGGGACGAAGGCGTCCGCGACCCGGCGGCCGGCCGCCGGACCGGCCGCCCGAGCCGGACATCGGCACGGGCACGCCGCCTGACCTGACCTGACCAGCTCTGACCCGGCCTGACCAGGCCCGACCCGGGCGCGCCCTGCCCTGGCGCGGATCCGGCGCGTGGTGGTCCGGGCCGAGACACTGGCGCCGGGCTCAGTACGTCGGTGCACCCTCGTGGCGCCGGTCGATCGTCTGCACGATCCAGAACACCGCCAGGAGCACGATCAGCACGGCCTCGATCAAGAAGGTGCTGTGCCGGCCGTACCAGCCGTCCGCGCCCGCGGCGGCGCCGGTGAGGCCGATCACCAGCGCCGAGCCGACCATGGTCGCGGCCAGCAGCCAGTACGTGGCCTCACACCCGGTCGGGGCACCGCTGTCGGCGCGCTTCTTCACCGCGGCCGCCCCGACGGCGAGCACCACGAACGCGAACAGGGCGACCGCCGACCAGGAGTGCAGTCCGTGGTTGAAGAAGCTGGCGTTGTCGTCCGCGCCGCGATAGACGACCAGGAGGACCACCACCGCCACGGCCGCGCCGAGCCAGGTCACGGCGTACCCGAGCCGACGGGGCCCCGAGGGGGTGGTGCCGCGCCCGACCCGGGCGACCGCAGCGACCGCCGTACCGGCCAGGGCGATCACGATCACGGCGACCAGGACGAGGAAGTTGTTGTGCACGGCCGGCGCGTTCGCGTCGATCAGGGCGTCGTCGAGCGACCTGCCGGGCACCTGGGCGAGGGCGGTCGCCCGCATCCCCGACGGGAGCCCGCAGGAGTTCGCGTCCAGGGTCGGCACGAACGCGACGACCGCGGCGAGGATCCCCGCCAGGTTGAGGAACGCGTCCTCCGCAGGCGTCTTCCCCCACAGCGCGATCATCGCCACCCCGAGAGCGATCAGCGTGCCGACGAACACCGGACGCACGGGGGTGTAGTAGTACGCACTCAGCGAGCGCTGCACGCACCCGTCGACCCGCCTGATCTCCAGCGCGACCGAGAGGCCGAGGCCGACGATGACGGCGACCATGCTCATCCGGATCGCGGCGTAGGTGCGCAGCGCGACCAGCGGTGGCGGTGACGGTGACGCCATGGGACAGCCTCCGAGAGCCGAGGTCCGACCACACTGGCCCGACTCGGCGGCCGGGTCAATCGGGCGCCCGGTCCTCGGCGGGCTGCGAGCACCAGGTGTCGGCGCTGGTCGCCCCGGCCTGCTCCTCCGGTGGTCAGCCGAGGCGGAGCCGGGTGATCAGCCGGCGGGCGGACTCGCCACCCTGCTCGAGGGCGCCGGCGACGGCCGAGGGGACGTCGAGGTCGGCGCGCAGCGCCTCGACGGGTGCCGCGGGGTCGCCGGTGCCGGTCCGGCCGGCCGCGGCGTAGAGCGACTCCAACAGCTGCTGGGCCTCGGTGAGCTGCGCGGCGTCGAAGTCCCACGGCTCGGCGTAGCGGCGGTGCAGCAGGTGCAGCCGCAGCGCGGCGGCCGGGACGTGCTCGAGCAGGTCGTCGACCAGCACCAGGTTGCCGGAGGACTTGGCCATCTTCCGGCCGCCGATGCGGACCTCGCCGACGTGCAGCTGGGCGCGCGCGAACGGCGCGACGCCGCTGACCGCCTCGGCCATCGCGACCTGGTAGGCGTGGTGCGGGAAGACCAGGTCGTCGCCGCCCACGAGGACGTCGACGCTGGGCCCGTGCACGGCCAGCGCCATCGCCGCGCACTCCGCGTGCCAGCCCGGGCGGCCCCAGCCCCACGGACTCGTCCAGGCCGGCTGCTGGTCCGAGGACGGCCGCCACACGGCCACGTCGAACGGGTCGTCCTTGGCCGGATCGTCCGGGCGGTCGCCGTACGCCTCAGCGAGCGCGAGCGCCCGGTCGCGGCCCAGGCCGGTGCGGGCCACGACGTCACGGCCTCGGAACCAGACCGTGCCGTCGCGCTCGTACGCCGCACCCGCGTCGAGGAGCGCCTGGGCCAGCTGGACGACCGCGTCGACGTAGTGCCGGGCCCGCGGCTGGTGCGCCGGCGCGGCGACCCGGAGCTCGCGCATCGACCGATCGAAGTCGGCCTCCTGGGTGACCGCGAGCTCGTCGAAGTGGCTGCCCCGCAGCAGGGCGGCCTCGAGCAGCACATCGTCGACGTCGGTCACGTTGCGGCAGGTGCTGACAGCGACCCCGGTGCCGTCCAGGACCGAGGCGAGCAGGTCCGCCCACACGAACGTCGCGGCGTGCCCGAGGTGGGTGACGTCGTACGGCGTGATCCCGCAGACGTACACGCGCGCCGACCCGACCAGGCGCAGCTCGCCACCGGCCAGCGTGACGCCCCCCGGGGTCTGCGGCGTGGCGCCGACCCGCTGGGCGGCGTCGAAGACCGGGGACGTCAGGTGGCGCAGGTGGTGGGCCGACATGGGGCCAGTCTCGCACCCGGGCGGGAGGCCGCCGGGAGGCCGCCGGGATGCTGCCGGGATGCTGCCGGGAGATCAGCCCCGCGGCGGGCCCAGCGGCGGGTCGAGGTGGGTCGCGAGCTCGTCGTACGACGTCCCGAACGTCTCGCGCACCGCCTGATCTCGCACGCGCCGTGCGCCCGGCCGTGCCGGCGCCGAGCATCGGCCCAGGGCCGCGGGGTCGTCGTCTCGTCGTCGTCTCGTCGTAGTCTCGAGGAATGGTTCGCCGTCCTCTCGCCGTACCGCTCGCCCTCGGCCTCGCAGCCGTCGTGGCGATCCCGTTGGTGGCTGCCGTGGCACAGGCCCCGGCCGCGCCGGCACCGCCCGCCCCCGCGGTGGCGCGGCAGACCACGGCCCGGGGGGCCGCGACGACCGAGGTCACCAAGCTGCTGGTGTTCGTGGTCGAGAACCACTCGCTACAGCAGATGCGCAGGCAGATGCCCTACACCGCGCGGCTGGCTCGCCGCTACGGCTACGCGACGCGCTACCACGCCGTGACCCACCCCTCGCTGCCCAACTACCTCGCGATCGCCGGCGGCGACACCTTCGGGGTCCGCGACGACGCGGCGCCGGCGGCGCACCCGCTGTCCGGTCCCAGCGTGTTCGGGCGGGCGGTGCGGGCCGGCAGCACGGCGCGGCTGTACGCCGAGGCGATGGGGTCGCGGTGCCAGCTCGAGAGCAGCGGCACCTACGCGGTCAAGCACAACCCGTGGGCGTACTTCGCCCACGAGCGGCGACTGTGCCGGCGCGACGACGTACCGCTGCGCCGGTTCGGGCGCGACGTCGACGCCGGGCGGCTGCCCGCGGTCGGCATGGTGATCCCCGACCTGTGCAACGACGCCCACGACTGCGGCCTGGATCGCGCGGACTCGTGGCTGCGCAAGCGGGTCCGCCGGGTGCTCGCCGGGCCGGACTGGTCCGCGGGCCGGCTGGCCGTCGTGATCACCGCGGACGAGGACGACGGCGCCCACGGCAACCGGGTGCTCACCGTCGTCGCGCACCCCGACCTGCGGCACGCGGTGGTCCGCGCGCGGCTCACGCACTACTCGCTGTCGCGGTCGTACGCCGACGTGGCCGGCGTCCGGCCGCTGCGGCACGCGGCCGACGCCCGCTCGCTGCTGCGCCGCTTCGGCCTCAGCACCGCGGGCTGAGGGTCGACCGGACCGGACCTCGGCCCCCGGGCGGGACCAGGGGCGGTCTCGGGCGGGTCCAGGTGGGTCGAGGTGGGTCGAGGTGGGTCGAATGGGTGAGACGGGCCGAAGGTCCCGCCGGAACGTCCCTTTCTGCCCGGGTGGCGGCACGGCTCGCGCCGATAGGTTCGCCGCACGGGGCGGTAGCCGGCCGGCGCTGGAGTAGACGTCGCCATGTTCCTCTGGGCACGCCGGCGCCGCCCCCTCAGGCGTCCGCCGACCGTGCCACGACAGGGGATGGCGCGGTCGGCGGCGACACCGCCGGCCGGGCCAGCGGTGTGCACGCAACCGAACCCGGCCCGCGGACGGTTGCTCGACCACCGCCGGCCCGCCCGAAGTCAGCTGCCGGGGCGCAGCCGCCGCGGGATCCCCGGGTCCGGGATCGCGCAGCGGTCCAGGCGCACCTTGACGTCGACGACCGCGCACGACTCCGGCCCGACGAGCACCGGGTTGAGGTCGACGTCCGCGATCTGCGGGACGTCCTCGGCAAGCGCGCCGAGCTCGACCAGCAGGTCCACCAGGCCGTCGACGTCCGCGGGCGGCGATCCTCGGTAGCCCTCCAGCAACGGCCAGATCCGCAGCGACCGGACCGCGCGCAGCGCGTCGCTACGCGCGACCGGCGGCAGCAGGAAGGTGCGGTCCTGCCACACCTCGACGGCGACACCACCGGCAGCGACCATCACAAGCGGCCCGAAGCGGGTGTCGCGGACCACGCCGAGCGCGATCTCGACGCCTGAGGCGACGCTCTGCACCAGCACGGGCACGGCGGTCTCCCCCAGCTCCCGCTCGAACCCCGCGATCGCCGCAGCGACCTCCTCGGGCGAGGAGAGGCCGACCTTGACCAGGCCGCGCTCGCTCTTGCGCGGGACCGCGCGGCCGGCGACCTTGACCGCCACCGGGTAGCCGAACCAGCCCGCCACCTCGACGGCCGCCTCGGCCCCGGTGACGACCTCGCCGAGGGGGTCCAGTCCGTACGCCGCCAGCAGGCCGGTCGCGTCGGCGACCGAGAGCCAGCCGTGCTCGTCGGTCGCCGCGCCCATCAGGGCGGCGGCGGCCACCCGCGCGTCCTCGGCCCGGTCCCGGTCGACGGCGACCGCGTCCGTGGCCGGGTGGTCGCGCCACTCGGCGTACCGGGCAGCCCGCGACAGCGCCCGCAGCGCGGCGGTGTGGTTGCGGTAGGTCGTGACGCCGGGCAGTCCGCCGGCGGGCGGTCGCAGCCCGCCCATCGGTACCAGCACGAGCGGCTTGTCGGGGTGCCGCGCCCGCACCGCGGCCACGGCGTGCAGGCCCGCAACGGCGTCGTTGGCGCCGGTGGCGACCAGGAGCACCAGGACCGCGTCGACCTCGTCGGAGGCGAGCAGCAGGCCGGCGACCGCGGCGAGGTCGCGCGCGGAGACGGTCGCCCCGGTGTCGACGGGGTTGCCGACGCCGGCGGTCCCGGTGAGGTGCCGCGCGACCCGGGCGCGCAGCCGGTCCGAGAGCTCCGGCACGGCCAGGCCCCAGGCGTCGGCAGCATCCGCGGCCAGGACGCCGGTGCCGCCGGCGTTGGTGAGTACGGCGATCCGGCGCCCGCGCGGCAGCGGCTGCTCGGCGAGCAGCAGCGCCGTCTCGGCCATGTCGTCGGCGCCCTCGCAGCCGATCACGCCGGCCTGCGCGAACAGCGCGTCGACGGCGATCGCCGAGGAGGCCGGGGCCGCCGTGTGCGACGCGCCGGCCCGCCGGCCGCCGGACGAGCGGCCGCCCACGACCGCCAGCAGCGGCTTGCGCTCGGCGAAGCGGCGGGCGAAGCGGGCGAACTTCGGGGCGTTGCCGAACGAGTCGAGGTAGAGCGCGGCGGCCGTGACCCGCGGGTCGTCGCGCCAGGCCGCGAGCAGGTCGTTGCTGGACACGTCGACCTTGTCGCCGAGCGAGACGAACGACGCCACCCCGACGCCGAGCTCCTGAGCGGTGTCGGCGAGCACGACGCCGACCCCGCCGGACTGCGACGCCACGGCCAGTCCACCCGGCGGCGGCACGGAGCCACCCAGCGTGGCGTTCAGGCGCACCTCGGGGTCCAGGCTCATCAGGCCGAGGCAGTTGGGGCCGACCACCCGGATGCTGCGCCGGCGCGCCAGCGCGAGGATCCGGCGCTGCAGCCGGGCCCCCTCCTCCCCCATCTCGCTGAAGCCGGACGTCACGATCACCGCGGCCGGGATCGCCGCGTCGGCGGCGTCCTCGAGCACGGCCAGCACCCGGCCGGGCGGCACCGCGATCACCACCAGGTCGACCGGCGCCGGCAGGTCGCTCAGGCGGCGTACGGCGAGGATCCCCTCGATCTCCCGGGCCCGCGAGTGCACGACGTGCAGGCCGCCGGTGTAGCCGCCGGCCACGACCGAGCGCACGATGGCGGCCCCCAGGCCGCTGCCGTCCGCGCGTGCGCCGACCACGGCCACCGACCGCGGGTAGAGCAACGGTCGCAGCGACCGGGCCTCCGCCTGGCACTCGCGGTGGTCGGCCGCGGCGACCGCCTCGGCGGAGGCCACCGTGTCCATCTCGACGGCGACGGTGGCGCCGTCGTTGTGGCGGACCACCGCGAACCCGGCGTCGATGAAGACGGCGAGCATCGCGCGGTTCTCCCAGAGCACCTCGGCGACGAAGCGCCGCACGCCGCACTCCCGGCACGCCGCCGCGAGGTGCTCGAGCAGCAGGCTGCCGACTCCCAGCCCCTGCAGGTCGTCGGCGACGAGGAAGGCGACCTCGGCCGCCCCGGGCTCGACCGGCTCGGCGGTGGCGAGCGCGCAGATTCGGCCGTCCCGCTCGAGGACCAGGGAGCGGGTGTCGGGCGCGTCGCGCAGGTGCTCGACGTACTTCGTCGCCGCGTAGCGGCTCGGGCTGAAGAACCGCAGCCGCAGGCTGTCGTCGGACACGCCCTCGTGCAGCTCGAGGAGCCCGGGGAGGTCGGCGGGGGCCAGCGGCCGGATCACGGCGATGGTCCCGTCGCGCAGCAGCACGTCGGCGGGCGCCGGCTCGACGGCCGGCGCCGGCATGGGCATGGGCATGGGCATCGGACCTCCCGTCGTCGCACCCGGTTCGACGTGCCGCTCTCGGCCCGTCACTCCGAGGGTCCGCGACGCCGGGCCCCCGGCGCAGAGGACAAGGTCCCGCAGGCGGGGGATGCTCGCCCGGGCCGCGCTCGACGGCGCGGCACGGTACGGCAGCTACCGCCCGGAGACGGAGTGGCCGACCTGAGGCGCACCGGGCCCGGTCGGTCAGTCGTCCTCGTCGTCCTCCTTGTGGAGCAGGAACCGGCGACCGGTGACGATCGCGGGCATCAGCTCGACGTGGTCGTACTTGAACGAGGGGATCCACGGGTGGATCCGCAGGCCGGCGAGCCGGTGCTGCTCGCCCTCGTCGAGGTGGCGCAGGTGGCCGCGCACCATGACCGACCAGGCGGCGTCCTCGCCGAACCAGTCGATCTCGAAGGCGACCTCGGACTCCAGCTCGGCGGCGAGCAGCTTGTTGCCCGCCGCGGTCCGGAACAGGATGGCCCGGCCCTCGACCGCGTAGTTGATCGGTATCAGGTGGATCTCGTCGACCAGGCGGTACGCCAGGCGCCCCACCTCGGCCGCCGAGAGCAGGTCCCAGCACTCGTCGGCGGTGAGCTCCACCATCGGCTGGTCATCGGTGAGCTGCTGCTGTGTCATCGTGTCGCCTCCGTCCGTCCTGTTGCCGTCCTGTTGCCGTCGTGTGGCCGGCGCGTTGCCGGTGAGGTGGCCCGGTCGTGCGCCCACCGCATGGCTCGTGGGTCCAGGGAACCCCCGCCGGCCGTCCGGAGGTCAGGGCCCAAGGTCCCTCGGCCGCAGGCGACGGTCACGACCGGCGCCGCACCGCCGGCCGATCGATCCAGCAGTCAGTCCAGCCGGACCCGCTCCCCGAGCCGCGGCACGACAGCGGGCCAGCCGAGGTCGGCGCCGATCCGGCGGGCCAGCGCCGCCGACGCGGACGGCTCGCCGTGCACGACGTACACGATCTCGGGCGGCTCGGGGGCGCGGCCCAGCCACCCGATGATGTCGTCGGCGTCCGCATGCACCGAGAAGTACGGCACGTCGACGATCTCGGCGCGGACCGGCACGTAGCGCCCGTGCATCTTCACCTGGCGGGCGCCGTCGAGGAGCTGGCGGCCGCGGGTTCCGACCGCCTGGTAGCCGGTGAGCACCACGCTGTTGCGCGGGTCAGGGAGCTGGTGAGCGAGGTGGTGCACGACGCGACCCCCGGTGGCCATGCCGGACGCCGACACCACGATGCACGGCTCGCCGGGCCGGTTGAGCCGCATCGACCCGGCGGCGTCCGGGACCGCGCTGACGTGCATCGCGCCCAGGGCGACGCGGACCTGATCGAGGTCGGGGCGCAGCTGCGCCGATCCGGTGTCGAGAGCCTCGCGGTACACGGCGAGGGCCCGCAGCGCCATCGGGCTGTCGAGGTACACCGGGACCCGCGGCACCTCGCCGGCCTGCATCAGCCGGTGCAGCTCGAGCAGCACCAGCTCGGTCCGGTCGACCGCGAACGCCGGCACCAGCACGGTGCCGCCCCGGCCGATGGTGCGGCGCACCGCCGCCGCGAGGACCTCGGGGTCGGCGGGCGGGTGGCTGCGGTCGCCGTACGTCGACTCCACGACGACCGCGTCGGCCACGGGTGGGTCGGCGGGTGCGCGCAGGATCGGGTGGTGGTCGCGGCCGAGGTCGCCGCTGAACAGGGTTCGGCGGCCACCCGCCTCGAGCAGCACGGTCGACGACCCGAGGATGTGGCCCGCCGGGTGCAGCACGGTCCGGACGCCCGGGGCCAGCTCGACCACGGTCCCGAACTCAGTCGGCTTCAGCAGCGGCAGGGTGCGCTCGACGTCCTCGAGGTCGTAGAGCGGCAGCGCAGGACGGTGCTTGGAGTAGCCGCCGGCGTTGGCCTGACGCGCGTCCTCCTCCTGCAGATGGGCGCTGTCGCGGAGCACGATCTCCACCAGCTCGGCGGTGTCGGGCGAGCAGACGATCGGGCCGTCGAAGCCCTCCTTGACCAACCGCGGCAGGAACCCGCAGTGGTCGAGGTGCGCGTGCGACACCACAGCCGAGCCGAGCCCGGAGGCCGGTACCGGGAACGGGGACCAGTTGCGGCGTCGCAGGTCCGCCAGGCCCTGGTAGAGCCCCGCGTCCACCAGCGTCCGCGAGGTGTCGGTGTCCACCAGGAACTTGCTGCCGGTCACCGACTCGGCGGCGCCCAGGAACGTCAGGACCGGACTGCTCACCTGGCTCCTCCTTCGGCTCTCACTCGACGTCCTCGGCCCGGCGAGGACGCCGACGGCGGGGCCGGGCTGCCCCGTTGGGCCCGGCCCCGCACGCTCATCGGCCCCCCGGTCCTCGCCTCCGTCCTGGGCTCAGCGCCCTCGGTCGACCACCAGCACGGGGCACTCGGCGTGGTGGAGCACCGCCCGGGTGATCGGCCCGAGGTGGGCCGCCAGCGGGCGCGCCGCCGGACGGCGGTTGAGGACCAGTACCGACGAGCGCTGGGTGGCGCGGACCAGCGCCTCGACCGGCCGGGCCCAGTGCACGTCGCAGGTCACGGAGTCCTCGGCGGTCGTCACGTCACCGAGCGCGGTCTCGAGCTCGCGCCGGGTGTCGTCGACCCACTGCTTGCGGGGGTAGCTGGCGAACGCCGCACCCTGGTAGGGCTCGGCGATCCAGATGGCGTGGAGGACGACCAGCTGGTGCCCGGTGTCGCGGGCCAGCTCGAGCGCCTCGACGACCTGGTGCTTGGCGTCCATCGGCTCGTCGACGCCCACCGTGACGGGCAGGTCGGTGCCGACCGCGACGGGCCAGCTGGGTGGGACGACCAGGACCGGGACCCGGGCGTGCGCGGCCACATGGGTGGAGACCGAGCGGGTCACCAGGCGGCCGACCGCCCCGATCTCGCGCGCCTCGAGCACGACCAGCCGCATCTCGCGGCCGCGCTCCACGATCGTGCGGGCCGCGGACCCGTCGACGATCTCGGCGGTGACCGGGACCCGGCCCTCGACGAGGACGCGGACCCGGTCCGCTGCCTCGGTGAGCACCTCGCGGCCGACCCGGGTCAGCTCGCGTTCGAGTGCCTGCTCCGGTTCGAGCTGCGAGGGCACGGGCACGACCAGCCGGTGCGCCACATGCAGCAGCCCGACGCCCACGCCGAGCCGCATCGCCTCGGAGGCGGCCACCTCCAGCGCGCCGTCACCGATCCCGTCGGGACCGACCGCCACCAGGACACCGATCTCGGTCTCGTCCATGACCGACCTCCTTCGCCCTCTCCGTCCACCTTGCTCCGCGGTCCCGGGCCACGGGAGAGACGTAGGTCCTCGGAGCGAGGGCCGTGGTACCTGCGAAGGTGCCTGCGGTCGCTGGCTCGGTCGGGTTTACTCGATACCGGGGTCCCGCACGGAGATGGGACACCGAGCCCCGTGGCGCGACCGAGGAGGAGTCATGGACAAGGCGGCCCGTGGACAGCTCGTGGACCTGCCGGTCGACGAGTGCTGGCAGCTGCTCACGACGACACCGGTGGGCCGGATCGCCTGGTCCACGACGAGCGGCCCGGTGGTCGTGCCGGTCAACTTCGTGGTCGACGGGCGGACCATCAGGATCCGCACGGCGGCGTACTCCGCGATGGTGCAGAAGGCCGACGTGGAGCGGGTCGCGTTCCAGGCCGACCACATCGACGAGACCAGCCACTCGGGTTGGAGCGTGCTCGCGCGCGGTCGTGCCGAGGTGCGGTACGGCGAGCCCGCGGACGCGGCCGGCCCGGAGCCGTGGCCACGCGGGCCGCGGTCGGCGACCGTCGTCATCGACGTCGACGAGGTCACCGGTCGCTGGCTGAACCCCGGCGAGCGCTGAGCCCTGGGCCGAGCCGCTGCCACAGCGCCAGCAGCAGCCCGGGCGCGACGCTCAGCGCCAGCAGCAGCAGCGCGTCGACCGCCGGCACCGTGTCGGTGCGCAGCAGGTCGCGCAGCGGGAACCACGCGACCGCGAGCACCTGGAGCGCGGCCGCGATCAGGACGGCGACCTCGAGCCCCCGCGAGCGCCACTGCAGGCCGCGTCGCGGCGCGCGCAGCGAGAGCGCGACCCCCAGCTGGGCCAGCCCGAGGGTGAGGAACACCCAGGTCTGGTGCTGGCCGTCCGGGGCGAGCAGGCCCGCAACGAGGGCGACGATCCCGATCAGGGTGCCGGCGGCCAGGATCTGGCGCAGCAGGCCCTGGCCCAGCACCGACTGCTCCGGCGACGGCGAGGGTCGCCTCATGTCCTGGGGATCCGGTGGCTCGCCACCGAAGGCGACCCCGGGCAGGCCGTGGGTGATCATGTTGATCCAGAGGATCTGGCCGGGCGCCAGCGGCAGCGGGATCCCGACGAACGGGCCCGCGACCAGCACCAGCACCTCCGCGAGGCCGCCGGAGAGCCCGTAGCGCAGGAACCTCCGGATGTTGCCGTAGATGCGCCGGCCCTCGCCGACGGCCACGACCACGGTGCGCAGGTCGTCGTCGGCGAGCACCAGGTCCGCGGCCTGGCGCGCGACCTCGGTGCCGCGGTCGCCCATCGCGATCCCGATGTCGGCGCGGCGCAGCGCCGGTGCGTCGTTCACGCCGTCGCCGGTCATCGCGACCACGTCGCCGCGGCGCTGCCAGGCGTCGATGATGTCGACCTTGTGCTCGGGCCGGACCCGGGCGTAGACGCCGATCCGGTCCACCCGGTCGGCGTGCTCGCCGCGGCCGACCTCCGCGCCCTCGGCGAGCTCGGGGCCCTCTCGGGTCAGGGTCAGCTGGTCGGCGATCGCCCGGGCGGTCGCCGGGTGGTCCCCGGTGATCATCACGGTCCGGATCCCGGCGGCGCGGCAGGCGCGCACGACCTCCTCCGCGGTGGTCCGCGGCGGATCGGCCAGCGCGGCGAGACCGCGCAGCACCAACCCGTGGTCGAGGTCCTCCGGACGCGTGGGCGCCGTCCGGTCGGCCACCGCCAGCACCCGGAAGCCACGCTCCGCGAGCCCGGTCGCGGCCTCCTGCGCCGCGGCCGCGACCGCACGGTCGGCGAGCAGCCCGATCACCGCCTCGGGGGCCCCCTTGCACACGACCAGCCAGCACTCCCCGTCCCCGGGACCCGGGCCGTCCCCAGCGGCCCGGTGCACGGTCGTCATCCGCTTGGTCTCGCTGTCGAACGGCGTCTCGTCGACCCGCTCCCAGGTCGCGGCCGACCCCAGCGCGGCCGGGTCGTGCTTGGCCACCGCGACGAGCAGGGCGGCCTCCATCGGGTCGCCGACCACGTCCCAGTCGCCGTCCCGGGGGCCGCCGAGCCGGGCGTCGTTGCAGAGCACCAGGTCGCGGGCGAGCGCGTCGAGCTCGGCCGGTACGACGTCGGCGCCCTGGGCCACCAGCGTGCCGTCGACGGCGTACCCCTGCCCGGTCACCCGCCACGCCCCGTGCGGCGACCAGAGCTCCTGGACGACCATCCGTCCCTCGGTGAGGGTCCCGGTCTTGTCGGAGGCGAGCACGGTGACCGAGCCGAGCGTCTCGACGGCGGGCAACCGCCGGACCAGGGCGGAGCGGCGGGCCATCCGGTAGGCACCCAGGGCGAGCGCGATGGTGACCACCGCCGGCAGCGACTCGGGGATCGCGGCCACGGCGAGGCTCACCGCGAGGATCACCATGTCGTCGAGCGGCTCGCCGCGCAGCAGGCCGAGCACCAGCACCAGGGCCGCCACCGCGACGGTCAGGACGACCAGCTGCCGGGACAGCCGGGACAGCCGCTGCTGCAGCGGCGTCGGCCGCACCCCGGCCGCCGCGATCTGCGCGGCGATCCGGCCGAGGCCGCTCTCGGCGCCGGTCCGGGTGACGGTCGCGAAGCCGCGGCCGCGGGTCAGGACCGTGCCCGCCAGCAGCTCCTCCCCCGGACCGCGGATGACGGGCACCGACTCCCCGGTCATCGCGGACTCGTCGACCTGCAGCCCGGCGGCCTCGACGAGCTCGCCGTCGGCCGGGACGACGTCCCCGGCCTCGAGGCGGACCAGGTCGCCGGTCACCACGTCCGGAGCGGGCACCCGGGTCAGCTCCCCGTCGCGCAGCACCGTCGCCCACGGCGCCGCCATCCGGTCCAGCGCGGCCAGCGCATTGGCCGCGCGGACCTCCTGCACCACTCCGATGGTGGTGTTGAGCACCACGACGGCAGCGATGATCGAGGCGTCGGCCACGTCGCCGAGGGCGACGATGACGACGAACGCGCCCATCAGCAGCAGGATCATCGGGTCTCGGAGCTGGTCCAGGACCCGGCCCAGCAGCCGCCGCTGGCGGCCGCGTGGCGGGAGGTTCGCCCCCTGCTCACGCAGCCGCTCGGCGGCCTCGGCGGCGGTCAACCCCTCGGCGCCCGCCGGGCCGTTCACTTCCGGATCGCCCCGGCCTGCTCCAGCACCAGGCCCGGCATCGGGCCGACCGCGTTGGGAGGGACCACCCGGACCGGGCAGTGTGCCGAGCGCAGCACGGCGCGCGCCGTACCGCCCAGGTGGGTCGCCGCGGGCACGCCGTGGGCACGGCGTACCAGCACGATGACGTCGGCCTCGAGGGAGCCCTCGACGAGCGCGAAGCTCGGGTGGTCGTGGACCACCCGGATCTCGACCTCGACCTCCGGGTAGGTGACCCGCCACTCGGCCAGCAGCGCCTCCATCTCGTCGAGCGACTGGCGCCGCCAGTCGTCGGCGGCGACGCGGGACTCGATGATGTCGTCGTAGCCGCTGGGCAGCTTCCAGGCGTGCAGGACCACGAGCCGCGCCCGGCGCTCCGCGGCGAGGGCCATGGCGTCGCCGAGCAGCGCGGTGGAGTGCGACGGCGACTTCACGCCGACCAGGACCACGCCGCGAGACGGAGCCGGGGTCCAGTCGGCGGGCACCAGCACCATCGGCACCGAGGCACGGGCGGCGACGCCGGCGGCGGTGTCGCCGCGCAGCAGCCGCTCCACCAGCGGCCGGTTGTCCCGGCCGACCACGACCACCTGGGCGTCGTCCGCGGCGTTCGCGAGCTGCACCGGCCGGGTGCCGTGGTGCAGCCAGCCCTCGACCACCAGGTCGGGGGCAAGCTCGCGCACCTGCGCCTCGGCGCGGGTGAGCACGGCGGCGCCGGTCTCGGTCAGCTCGGACGGCGTGAGCGGCATCATCGGAGAGATCGGAACGTAGTCGGGCACCACGTGGATCAGCTTCACGATCGCCCCGGTCCGCCTGGCCTCCTCCACCCCGAAGCGCAGCGCACCGGCGTTGGCGTCGGTCCCGTCGACTCCGATGACCACGGGACGTGGCTGTGTGGTCATGACCTGACCTCCCTGGTGTCCGGCTCTGGAGAACCTGACGGTGGTTCCGTCACCCTCATCGTCTGCTCGGCAGGCGCTCCGGCAGCAGGGCCGAGCGCCCGCCACCCCCGGGCCCTTCGGCCCGTCCGGCCCAGCGCCGATCCGGACGCCGAGTCGGCGCATCATGCTCAACTTCTCCACAGGCGCGTGGGCAAGACGCGCCGACTCGCGCCTCGCACGCGGGCAAGACGCGCCGACTCGCGCCTCTCACGCGGGCAAGACGCGCCGACTCGACCTACTCGGTGCGGGCCGGCGAGGGGTCCACGACGAGGACCGGGCAGCCCGACTCGCGCAGCACGGCGCGCACCACCGACCCGAGGTGCGGTCCCCAGGGCATCGAGGAGCGATGCCGGCCGAGCACCACGACGCCCGCCGTGCGCGACTCGGCCACCAGGGCGTCCGCCGGGCGGGCGTGCACGGGGACCAGCTCCACCGGTACGCCGGGGTGCTCGGCGAGCAGCGGCGCCAGCCCGGCCTCGATGTCCCGGCGCAGGCGGGCCTCGTGGTCGTGCGCGGCGGTCCCCGCGAAGACCAGCTCGTCGTAGGCGTCGGAGTAGTGCCAGGCGTGCAGCAGCCGGGCCCGGCCACCCCGGCGGGCCGCCTCCCCCAGCGCGGTGCGCACCACGTCGGGGGCGAGCTCGACGTCGCCCAGGCCGGCGAGGACGACCGGGTCGCGCTCGGGGTCGGGCTGCCAGCCGGCCGGCACCGCCACCACCGGCACCACCGCGTGCGCGGCCACGGCGTTGGTGACCGACAGCGTCGGGATCCGGCCGGGCCGCCCCATCCGCTGGCGCTGGAGGACGACGACGCCCGCGTGCCGGCTCGCGCCCGTGAGCACCGGCACGACGGGTCCGGTGTGCAGCTCGGTGCTGACCGGCAGCTCGCCGAGCTCGTGCTCGAGCCGT
Organism: Nocardioides sp.; assembly: GCF_030019515.1. GTDB lineage: Bacteria > Actinomycetota > Actinomycetes > Propionibacteriales > Nocardioidaceae > Nocardioides. Next base: position 50,897 of record NZ_JASEEQ010000018.1, read on the forward strand.
TGGGCCACGGCCGCCAGGATCCGCCCGCCCTTGGCATACAGGGCATCGCCCTCGATCACCATGGCGGTGGGGTCGCCGCCGACGGCCATCCCGGGTACGGCGTGCAGCAGGTGCACCCCGGCACCCCGGCGACGGGCCTCGGCGACGGCGTACGCGAGCGCGCCCTCGACGTCCTCGTCGCCTACGCCCAGCAGGACCTTCCTGGGTTCGATCTCGAGCATGTCGTCTCCTTCTCGATCCCCCACCAGGCGCCGGCGATCGGGCCTTGCCCTCCTCGTGGTGGCGGCAACCCGCTCCGCTCCGGTCCCGCTCCTGCCAATCTCCGCGAGTCCGGCGGACGGCAACAGGGACCTAGGGCCCGGGGCCGGTGGTCCCTCGGCCCGTGCGGGAACGGAGCGTTCGTGCCCACATTGAAAGCTGACGAACCCGACCCGTCGGTAGGAGTCATCACCATGAGCACCCAGCCGCACCAGGACCACGTCCCCGAGCGGGGTGCAGCCGCGCCGCTCAAGGCCCTCGTCGTGTACGAGTCGATGTTCGGCTCGACCCACGATGTCGCCGCGGCGGTCGCTGACGGCCTGCGTGCCGAGGGTGTGGAGACCGAGCTCGTGGACGTGCGCCACGCCCCGCCCGCCAGGGAGGCCACCTTCGACCTCCTCGTCCTCGGTGCTCCGACCCATGCGTTCTCGCTGAGCCGGCCCTCGACCCGCCAGGACGCGGTGCGCCAGGGCGCCAGCCCGGAGCTGGCCAGCACCGGGATCCGCGAGTGGATCGGCGCGATGGGGCCGCGCGAGGAGGCCCGCGGCCGGGCCGCCGCCGCGTTCGACACCAGGGTCACCAAGGTGCGCAGCCTCCCGAAGGCCGCCTCCACACGGGCCTGCCACCTGCTCGCCCGACGTGGCTACCACCTGGTGTCCCGGCCCACGCCGTTCCTGGTGCACGACGTCAAGGGACCGCTCGTCGCCGGTGAGCTCGACCACGCGATCGCCTGGGCGAGGGAGGTCGCGCAGGCGGCCCGGCGCTGGCGCACCGGCGACTCCGACGTAGCGGCCAGCTGAGACCAGTTGAGAGAGGTGAACGGGATGCACGAACTGCTCGTCCTCGGCGGTGGAACTGCCGGAACCATGATCGTGAACAAGCTCCACAAGCGGCTAGAACCGACGCTGTGGAACATCACGGTCGTCGACCGCGACGACGCCCACCACTACCAACCGGGCTACCTCCAGGTCCCGTTCGGTGCCGCGAACCCCACCCGGCTCACCCGGTCGCGGCACGCCCAGATCGCCGACGGGGTGCGGTTCGTGACTGCGGAGGTCGACGTGGTCGACGCCGACCGCAACGAGGTCCGTCTCGGCGACGGGACCGTGCTCGGCTACGACCAGCTGGTGATCGCGACCGGCACCAGCCCGCGCCCCGATGAGACGCCCGGCGTGACCGGCGCCCTGTGGCGGCGCAGCGTCCACGAGTTCTACACGCTCGAGGGCGCGACCCTGCTGCGCGACGCACTCGAGCGGTTCGAGCGCGGGCGGCTCCTCGTGCACATCACCGAGATGCCGATCAAGTGCCCGGTCGCACCGTTGGAGTTCACGTTCCTGGCCGAGTCCTGGCTGCGCGAACGGGGCCGGCGCAACGACGTCGAGATCGTCTACGTCACTCCGCTCTCGGGTGCGTTCACGCGCCCGATCGCCTCGGAGCGCCTGGGCCACCTGCTCGAGGAGCGGCACATTACGGTCGAGACCGACTTCGTGGTGGAGCGCGTCGACGACCAGGCCGCGACCCTGGAGTCCTACGACGGCCGCAGCCTGCCGTTCGACCTGCTGGTGACCGTGCCCTTGAACATGGGTGCGGACTTCGTCGGGCGGTCGGGGCTCGGCGACGACCTCAACTACGTGCCGGTCGACCCCCAGACCTTCCTGGCCCGCGGGCACGACGACATCTTCGCCCTCGGCGACGCCTCCGACATCCCGACGTCGAAGGCCGGGTCGGTCGCGCACTTCGCGGTCGACGTGTTCGTGGAGAACTTCCTCGACCACATCGCCGGACGGCCGATGACACACGAGTTCGACGGCCACGCCAACTGCTTCGTCGAGAGCGGCGACGGCAAGGCACTGCTCATCGACTTCAACTACGACGTCGAGCCGCTGCCCGGACGGTTCCCGGTGCCGTACGTCGGGCCGATGGCCCTGCTCGAGGAGTCCCGCCTCAACCACCTCGGCAAGCAGGCCTTCCCGTGGATCTACTGGAACGTCCTGCTCCCCGGCCGGCCGATCCCCCTGCCGGCCACGATGAGCATGGCCGGCAAGCACGTCCCCGCGTGATCACGGGGCGCCCCGAACCAGCAGCAACAGGTAGATGAAGGAGGAGGGATGAGCACGACCACCATCGGCGGCCACACCCTGACCGTCGACCAGGAGGGCTTCCTGACCGACCGCAGCGAGTGGAGCGAGGAGGTCGCAACGGCTCTCGCGGAGCAGATCGGCGTCACGCTCGAGAGCGAGCACTGGACGGTCCTGAGCTTCCTGCGCGCCGAGCACGCACAGACCGGCGAGACGCCGACGCTGCGCCGGGTGAGCACCGGGCTGGAGATCCCGGTCAAGCATCTGTTCGAGCTGTTCCCCGTCAAGCCCGCCAAGAAGATGGCGTACGTCGCCGGCCTGCCCAAGCCTCGCGGCTGCGTGTGAGGAGACCGCCATGACCACCGACCTGACCCCCGAAACGAGCCCCCTGGTCCCGACCTTCGACGCCCCTCCCTCGGGCCGCAAGCTCGCCATCATCTGCTCCAAGGGCAGCCTGGACATGGCCTACCCGGGCCTGATCCTCGCCAACGCGGCGCTCGGCGAGGGCATCGAGGTGCACCTGTTCTTCACGTTCTGGGGCTTCGACATGATCAACCGCGAGCACATGGCCGAGTTGAAGTTCACCCCGGTCGGCAACCCGGCGACACACATGCCACAGGGCCTCGGCGGCCTGCCCGGCATGACCGCGCTGGCGACCCACAAGCTGCGCAAGTCGATCGCGGACCTCGACGTACCCGACGTCCCCGAGTTCCTCGAGCAGATCCTCGGCTCCGGCGGCCACCTCTGGGCGTGCCGGATGTCCGCGGACATGCAGCACCTCACCGAGAAGGACCTCTACGAGGGGGTCGAGGGGATCATCAGCGCCTCCGAGTTCATCGAGATGACCGAGGGCGCCCAGCTGCTCTTCATCTGAGCGACCGACCACGCCGACCGCGTCGCCGGCGCCGGCACACCTCGATCCGGCGCGTGACCACGCGCGTCAGCTCAAGCGGGGACCCACCACTCCACGGTGGTGCCGTGGCCGGGGAGCGAGGTGATCGTGCACCGGCCGCCGCGCCGCTCGGCGCGCTGCCGCATGTTCGACAGGCCGCTCTGCGGCACGTCCTCGGGCATCCCGCGCCCGTTGTCGGCCACCGTGAGGCGGACGCCGTCGACGGCGGCCAGCTCGACCGACACCGACGTGGCGCGCGCGTGCCGGGCGGCGTTGGAGAGCGCCTCGGTCAGCACGGCGAGCACGTCGGGGGCGACGTCGGTGCCGACCCGGGTGCGGACCGGGCCCTCGAAGCGCAGCGCCGGACGGAACTTCAGGGTCCCCGCCGCACGGTCCACCATCCGGGTGACCTCGGCCTGGATGTCGGAGGCGTTCTCGGCCGAGCCGAGGGCGAAGATCGTGCGCCGGATGTCGCGGATGGTCGTGTCCAGGTCGTCGACGGCGGCGTCGAGCTTCTCGGTGAGGTCCTCCGACCCGGCTGCCCGGGCGGTGCTCTGCAGGCTCAGCCCGACCGCGAACAGCCGCTGGATGACCAGGTCGTGCAGGTCCCGGCCGATCCGGTCGCGGTCCTCGAAGAGCACCAGCCGCTGCCGGTCCTCGCGGGCCTGGGTCACCTCGAGCGCCAACGCGGCCTGCTCGGCGAAGCTGGCCGGCAGCGTCGGGTCGACGGCGTGGAACGCCATCACGTTCTCCGGCCGCCAGCCCAGGGCGAGCACGCCCTGCGCCGCGGCGGTGCCGCGCAGCGGCACGATGATCGCCGGGCCGATCCGCGGCCAGCCGAGCGCCTTCGGCACATTCACGGCCTGAGGGTCCGCGCCGATGTCCTCGACGGTGATCGGGGTGGCCGTCCGCACGACGCTGCTGCTGAGGGAGGACCCGAGGTCGACGGTGTCCATCACCCCCGGGTCGGCCTTCTCCCCCGACACGACCCGCACCCGCAGGGCCTCGACCCCCGGCCCGGCCACGATCCAGGCGACGTCGGCCGCGGCGAGCTCGCGCGCATGGTCGGCGATGACCTGGAGCGCGTCCTCGTGCCCGCCCGGCCCGGCGAGCCGCGCGGTGATCTCCGCAGTGGCGGCGAGCCAGCGCTCCCGGCGCGCCGCCTCCTCGTGCAGGCGGGCGTTCTCGATCGCGACGCCGGCCGCGGCCGCGAGCGCGACCACGATCTCCTCGTCCTGCTCGGTGAAGTCGCCGTCGCCGACCTTCTCGGTCAGGTAGAGGTTCCCGAACACCTTCTCCCGGATCCGCACGGGCACGCCCAGGAAGGAGCGCATCGGCGGGTGGTGGGGCGGGAAGCCGTACGACGCGGGGTGCTCGGCGATGTCGTGCAGGCGCAGCGGCTCGGGCTGGTCGATGATCAGGCCGAGCAGCCCGTGGCCGGTCGGGAGGTCGCCGATCTCGTGGTGCTGCGTGCTGGTCACGCCGTGCGTCACGAACGTCTGCAGGCGCCGGTCCTCGCCCGCGCCGAGCACCCCGAGCGCGGCGTAGCGGGCACCGGCCAGGTCGCTGGCGATCTCCACGATCCGGGTGAGCAGGTCGTCGAGGGAGAGGTCGGCCGCCATCGTGACCACGGCGTCGAGGAGGAGTCGCCACCGGGCCCGGTCGTCGAGCACGCCGTGCACCCGCAGCAGGACCTCGCGCAGGAGCTCGTCGAACCCCGTCCCGGCCAGCTCCGAGCCGAGGTGGACGGGGTCGCCCTGCGACCCCGCGTGCCGCGGCAGCTGCATGCCACCCTCCCTGTCAGCTCGGGGCCTCCGGAGGACGCTATCAACTCCCGCCCAGCCTGGGACCAAGGTCCTGCCAGACCGGGTCGCTACGGACTGGGAGGCATCCGTCACACCCGGCAGGTTGGGGGGACCCACCGCGGGCATCCGCGGCGCACCCGAGCGCTGGAGGGACCGAGATGAAGACACGACCCGAGTCCGAGGGCCGACTGGCCACCCTCCTGTCCTACGACTGCTGGAACCTGCTGGAGTCGGCCGACATCGCCCGCGTCGCCTGGGTCGGTCCCGAGGGCGTCGCCGTCGTACCGGTCAACTACGCCGTCGTCGCTGGCGCCGTGTGGTTCCGCACCACCCCCGACTCCACGCTGGCGCGCGAGTGCAACGAGCAGCGGGTCGTGGTCGAGGTCGACCAGATCGACCCGATCACCCGGGCCGGGTGGAGCGTCGTCGTCGTCGGCACCGCCGAGCTCGTCGACGCCCAGGACGTCCCGGACATGCTGATCGGCCTGGAGGTGTGGCCGATCGGGACCCGCGCGCTGTTCGTCCGCGTCGACGTCCACGAGGTCAGCGGCCGGCGTCTGTACGGCGCCAACGGAACCTGAGCCGACGGGCGCCGAGACCGGCCGGCGGGGAGCCCGGGCGCCACGCGCCGACCCTGCCGGTCGACCCGGCCGGTCACGGAGCCTGGCCGGGTCGACGCGGGGTCCGCAGGCCGGGTCAGACCCCGAGGTGCTTGGTGGCGAAGATCGCCGCCTGGGTGCGGCTCTCGAGACCCAGCTTCGCGAGCATCGAGGAGACGTAGTTCTTGACGGTCTTCTCGGCCAGGCACAGGTGCGCGGCGATCTGCCGGTTGGTCATGCCCTGGCCGATCAGCTCGAGGATCCGCTGCTCCTGAGCGGTCAGCTGCTCGATCGACGGGTCCGTCCGCGGCCCGGCGCGCAGCCGGTCCAGGACGTGGGCGGTGACGGCCGGGTCCAGCATCGACTGGCCGGCGGCGACCCGGCGGACGGTCTCGACGAAGTCGGTGCCCTTGACCTGCTTGAGGATGTAGCCGGCCGCGCCGGCCATGATCGCGGAGAAGAGCGCCTCGTCGTCGTCGTACGACGTCAGGATCAGCGCGGCGATGCCCGGGTCGACCGAGCGCACGTCGCGGCACACGTCGATCCCGGACCCGTCGGGCAGCCGGCCGTCGAGGATCGCGACGTCGGGGCGGAGTGCCGGGATGCGGCGCGCGGCCTCGGTCGCCAGGCCGGACTCGCCGATGACGACGATGTCGCCCTCGCTCTCCAGCAGCTCCCGGATCCCCCGGCGCACCAGCTCGTGGTCATCGAGCAGGTAGACGGTGATCTGCCCGCTCGTCGCCTGGTCCTCCATGCCTTTCAACCTAGGTCGCGCGGCGCCCGATGTTGCCTGTCGATGGCCCCCGGTCCGCGGGACCTTTGTCCCTGGGTCCGAAGCCCCGCGCACCGGAGGCTGGAGCCAGGACCGACGAGCCCGTCGGCGCGAACGCTGAATCACAGGAGGGAGAGCACGATGCTGGTGCAGGAACTGATGACACCGGAGCCGATGACGGTGCGTCCCTCGACCACGATCAAGGAGGCGCTCTCGCACCTGGCCGAGCACGGGATCACCTGCCTGCCGGTCGTCGACGGCGCCGGCCGCCTGCAGGGCGTGGTCAGCGAGGCTGACCTGATCCGCGACGTCGTCGCCCCCGACCCGCGCGCCGCGGCCCGCCCGGTCTCGATCGAGCCGGTGTTCCCGCCGCGCACCGTGGAGGAGGTCTACACCCGGCACCCGGTATCGGTGCGCCGCAACGACGACCTGGCGCGGGCCGTGGAGGTGATGACCTCGACCGCGGTCAAGAGCCTGCCGGTGGTCGACGACGACGGCCGGCTGGTCGGCGTCGTCAGCCGCAGCGACGTGGTCCAGGTGCTGGCCCGCGCCGACGACGTGATCGCCGCGGACGTCGACGAGCTGCTCCGCTCGCTGGGGCACCCGGACTGGCTGGTGGAGGTCACCGACGGCATCGTCAGCGTCTCCGGGCCCAGCGGGGCGCCCGAGCGGTCGCTCGCGCACGTCGTGGCGCACACCGTGCCCGGCGTGATCGACGTCTGGGTCGACTGAGACCTTCCCGATCATCAGGTCTCGGGACCTAGGTCTCTGGACCTGTGTCCCGATGGCCGCCCATCGTTGAGCACCCGAGGGGGTGAAACCCATGTCCAGGACCAAGGAGGAGGCCGTGACGCCAGGGGCCGGGAGCGCTGCGCGCCCCGAGACCATCCCGGGCCTGCGGATCGCGGAGGCCGCGCTCCGCGCGCCCAGCATCCACAACAGCCAGCCGTGGCGGTGGCGGGTGGGCGGGGACCGGGTGGACCTGTACGCCGACCGCGACCGCCAGCTGGCCGCGGCCGACCCGGTCGGCCGGAACCTGGCGATCAGCTGCGGCGCGGCGCTCCACGAGGCCACGGTCGCCGCGCAGGCCTACGGCTGGCCGGCCGAGATCACCCGCCTCCCCGACCCCCGGGACCCCGACCACCTCGCGACGCTCCACCTGCGACGGGGCAACCAGCTCCCCCGAGCCCTCCAGGACCTCGAGGCGCTGCAGGAGCGCCGTACCGACCGGCGGCGCTTCACGTCCTGGCCGATCCCGCCGGAGCGACTGGCCCGGCTGGCCGCGTCGGTGGGCGTGGACCAGGCCCGGGTCGTCCCGGTGACCGCGGCGCACGACCGGGTGCGCGTGGAGCTGCTGGTCAGCCGCGCGACGACGATCCAGAAGGCCGACCGCCGGTTCGCGAACGAGCAGCGCTCCTGGCTGGACCGCAGCGAGGTCGACGGCATCCCCCGCGAGCTGCTGCCGGCTGCCGGGACGCCGGGGCGAGGATCCCGCTTCGTCGACGGGCCCGTCGAGGAGCTGGACGACCGCGGCTCGATCGAGAACTCCGACGGGCTGCTGGTGGTCGCCACCGACGCCGACGACATCGAGGCGTGGCTGCGCGCCGGCGAGGCGCTCGACCAGCTGTGGCTGCATGCCATGAACGACGGCCTCTCGGTGGTGCCGCTGAGCCAGGTGATCGAGGTCGACGAGACTCGGACGGCGCTCCACCACGAGCTGCTCGGCGGCCTGCTGCACCCGCAGCTGCTGGTCCGGATCGGCTGGCAGGAGATCGCCCGGAGCCCGCTGCCGCGGACGCCTCGGCGCCCGCTCGCCGAGGTCCTGGTGGCCGACCCGCGCCGAGGCTGACCCCGGACCGAGGCTGCTCGCGGCCGACTCCGGCCCGACCGGGCCGATGGTCCCCGGACCGCGAGCCCTCCGGCCGTGGCCGCTTCCACGCGGCTGGGCGATGGTGGAGACATGACCACCTCCACCGGACCCGCCGGATCCGTCGTCGTCGGCGTCGACGGCTCACCCTCGGCGCGCCACGCCGTCACCTGGGCGGCCCAGCAGGCCGTCGCCGAGGACCGGCCGCTCGTGCTGGTGCACGCCGGGCCGACGCCCGCGCCGGCCGGCACCGGCTGGATGGAGGCGGCCGGAGTCGACCACCATCGCATGGCCACCCTGCTCAAGGACGACGCCCGGGCGCTCCTCGATCAGGCCGCCGCCCCCGTCCGGGCCGCGCACCCCGAGCTCGAGGTCCACTACGTGGTGCGGCTCGGGGACGCCCGCGAGATGCTGCTCGAGGCCTCCGCGGAGGCGCGGCTCCTGGTGGTCGGCACCCGCGGCCTGGGCCCGGTACGGCACCTGCTCCTCGGCTCGGTGAGCAGCGCGCTCGTCAAGCACGCCACCTGCCCGGTGGTCGTGGTGCGCCCCGAGCCGGAGCACGCGGACGGTCCCGCCCGGGTGCTGGCCGGCGTGGCCGGCGAGCCCGGTGACGCCGCCGTACTCGACCTGGCCTTCGACCTCGCCGGGTCGCGCAGGCTGCCGCTGCGGGTCTTCCACTGCTTCTGGGACGCCGTGAAGATTGCCGAGGGCGCGCGCGACGTGGCCCCCGGGGAGCCGGGCCTGGACGACGAGTGGCTGGTGCTGGACCGCGCGGTCCGCCCGCACGCCGACGCCCACCCGGACGTCGAGGTGCAGCTCCAGCTCACCCGCGGGATGGTCGACGAGCGGCTGATCCGCGCCTCCCGCGACGCTGCACTCGTCGTCCTGGGCCACCGCCGCAAGCCGTTCCTCAACGAGCTGGTCTACGGCTCGGTCGCCCCCGTCGTCGTCGAGCGGTCCGCCTGCACCGTCGCGATCGTCCCGCTCGGGAGCTGAGCCGGCGGGCCGGCAGGCGGTGCGCGGGCCGGCGGTGCCCAGGCAACCCGCCCCCACCCACGAACGGTTGCCGACACACCGCCCACCCCGCCCCGCGGGGAGCCGCACCGCCGGCGGCCGCTCCGGTCAGGCCGGTTGCGGATCGAGGTGGATCGCCCTCCGCGCCCGCGACGGGCGGCGCGGCGTGGTCAGCAGCACCGGGCAGGCCGCCTCGGCGAGCACCGAGCGCGCGATCGGGCCGAGGTGGGAGTCCCGGGGCAGCACCGGGTCGTGGCGACCGAGCACCACCAGGCCCGCGTGCCGCGAGGCGTCGATGAGCACCTCGCCCGGTCGCGACTTGCGCACGTGGATCTCCACGGGCACCTCGTCGTACTCCGCCTGGAGCTCGGGCAGCACCGCCTCCACCCCGGCCCGCAGCCGCTCCGGCCAGGCGTGGTCCGCGGCATATGCGACCGGGTCGAGCACGTACGCCGCCGGGTCCCACCAGCTGGTCACCACGGTCAGCAGCGCGCGCCGGTCGCGCGCCGCCCGGAAGGCCTCGTGGAGGACCGGAACGCTGTGCTCGGGCTGGTCGATCCCGACCACGATGTGCGGGGGCGCGGCGTCGTCCTCCCAGTCGTCGGGCACCGACACGACGGGCACGTGCACCCGAGCCGCGACGCCGCCGGTCACCGATCGCACGTAGGGGTGGGTGAGCCTCGACTCGGGGCACCGGCCCACCACGACCAGGGGTGCGTCGTGCGCGGCGGCGTAGACCGCGGACACGGCGGGCGCCCGGGACAGCGTCGAGGTCACCGGCACCAGCCCGCCGACCACGGCCATCGCATGGCGGACGGCGACGCCCAGGGCGGCCCCCGCCTCCTCCTCGATCCGGGCCGGCTCGGCACCGTCCGCGTCCGGTCCGGTCGCCCCCAGGTCCATGCCGTGCACGAGGTGCAGCCCGCGATGCCGCCGCAGCGCCTCGGCCGCGGCGAAGTCGACCGCCACCAGCGAGCTCGTCCGACCGACCGCGACGACGACAGGAGCAGGAGTGGTGTCCATCGGGTCTCCGATCTCTCGCCTCTCACGGTCGGGGACCTCGGCCCGCGACCATAGGGACCAAGGGCCCACCGCCCCGGGCCACCGGTCACCATCGGTCCCGCCGGGACCTTCGCCCCTCGCTTTGGTCGCGCGGTCGGGTCCACCCTCGGTCCATGACATCGTTCGTCTTCGACTTCGCAGAGGGAAACAAGGAACTCAAGGACCTGCTGGGTGGCAAGGGCGCCAACCTGGCCGAGATGACCAACCTCGGTCTGCCCGTTCCTCCCGGGTTCACGATCTCGACGGAGGCCTGCCGAGCCTTCCTGGTCGGGGGCCGTGAGCCGGACAGTCTGGCGGCCGAGGTCGCCGAGCACCTGCGAGCACTCGAGGACAAGATGGGTCGGACCCTCGGCGACCCGGCCGACCCGCTGCTGGTGTCGGTCCGCTCCGGCGCCAAGTTCTCGATGCCCGGGATGATGGAGACCGTGCTCGACGTCGGGCTCAACGACGAGTCCGTGGTCGGGCTGGCGCGCCAGAGCGGGGACGAGCGGTTCGCCGCCGACTCCTACCGCCGGCTGCTGCAGATGTTCGGCGGCACCGTGCTCGGCATCGAGCACGACGCGTTCGCCGACCGGCTCGACGCGCTGAAGAAGCGCCGCGGCGTCATCGCGGACACCGAGCTCGTCGTCGAGGACCTCCGCGAGCTGGTCGAGGAGTACAAGCTCGTCATCCGCGAGCACACCGGGTCGGACTTCCCGCAGGAGCCGGCCGAGCAGCTGCGGCTGTGCATCCTCGCCGTCTTCAAGTCCTGGAACACCCCGCGCGCGGCGCTCTACCGCCGCCAGGAGCGGATCGCCGACGACCTCGGCACCGCGGTCAACATCCAGGCGATGGTCTTCGGCAACCGCGGCGCCAGCTCGGGCTCCGGCGTCGCGTTCACGCGCGACCCCGCCAGCGGCGCCCCCGGCGTGTACGGCGACTACCTGACCAACGCGCAGGGTGAGGACGTCGTCGCCGGCATCCGCAACACGGTCCCGCTCGCGGACCTGGAGCAGATCGACGCCCCGTCGTACCACCAGCTCATGGACATCATGGCCAAGCTCGAGAAGCACTACCGCGACATGTGCGACATCGAGTTCACCATCGAGGACGGCAAGCTCTGGATGCTGCAGACCCGCGTCGGCAAGCGGACGCCGGAGGCCGCAGTGCGGATCGCCGTGCACATGGCGGAGGAGCTCCTCATCGACCGCGACGAGGCGATGCTGCGCGTGACCGGTCACCAGCTGGCCGCGCTGATGTTCCCCCGGTTCGCCCCCGACCCCGAGCGCCGCGCCGTCGCCACCGGCATGAACGCGTCCCCGGGCGCGGCCGTCGGCCGGGTCGTCCTCGACTCCGCGACGGCCGTCGAGTGGGCCGGCCGGGGCGAGAAGGTGATCCTGGTCCGCAAGGAGACCAACCCCGACGACCTGCACGGCATGGTCGTCGCCCAGGGCATCCTGACCAGCCGCGGCGGCAAGACCTCCCACGCCGCCGTGGTCGCGCGCGGCATGGGCCGCACCTGTGTGTGTGGCGCCGAGGCCCTGGACGTCGACCCGGAGAACCGCCGGTTCATCGTGCGCAACGGTCCCGTCGTCAACGAGGGCGACGTGATCTCGATCGACGGCAGCACCGGCGAGGTGTTCCTCGGCGAGGTGCCGGTCAGCGACTCCGCCGTGGTGCGCAAGCTCGAGGGCGAGGACGTCGACGACCCGGTCGCCCACGCGGTGGCGCGGCTGCTGATGCACGCCGACGAGGTGCGTCGCCTCCAGGTGCGGGCCAACGCCGACACCCCCGAGGACGCCCAGCGCTCGCGCCGGTTCGGTGCGTCCGGCATCGGCCTGTGCCGCACCGAGCACATGTTCCTCGGTGACCGGCGCGAGCTGGTCGAGCACCTGATCGTCGCCGAGGACGAGCATGGCCAGGCCGCGGCGCTGGACAAGCTGCTGCCGTTGCAGCGCCAGGACTTCACCGAGATCTTCGAGGCGATGGACGGCCTGCCGGTCACGATCCGGCTGATCGACCCGCCCCTGCACGAGTTCCTGCCCGACCTGACCGAGCTCGCGGTGCGCGTCGCTCTGGCCGACGAGCGGCACGTGGAGGACGAGCACGACCACAAGCTCCTCCAGGCCGTGAGGCGGCTGCACGAGCAGAACCCGATGCTCGGCCTGCGCGGCGTCCGCCTCGGCATCACGATCCCCGGCCTGTTCCTCATGCAGGCCCGGGCAATCACCGAGGCCGCCGCGGCCCGCGTGCTCGCCGGCGGCGACCCGCGCCCGGAGATCATGGTGCCGCTGGTGTCGACCGAGCGGGAGCTCGCCCTGGTGCGCGCCCAGCTCGAGGAGGTCGTCGCTGCGGTCCTCGACGAGCAGGGGGTCGAGCTGCACATCCCGATCGGCACCATGATCGAGATCCCCCGAGCGGCGGTGACGGCGGACAAGATCGCCCACTGGGCGGACTTCTTCTCCTTCGGCACCAACGACCTGACCCAGATGACGTGGGGCTTCTCTCGCGACGATGTCGAGTCGGAGTTCTTCGCCACCTACCTCGAGCACGGTGTCTTCACCGCGTCGCCGTTCGAGACCCTCGACACCGAGGGCGTCGGCGGACTCGTGCGTACGGCGGTCGAGCTGGGCCGCAAGGCCAAGCCCGACATCCACCTGGGCGTGTGTGGTGAGCACGGGGGCGACCCCGAGTCGATCCACTTCTTCGACGAGGTGGGTCTGGACTACGTGTCCTGCTCGCCGTTCCGGGTGCCGGTCGCCCGCTGGGAGGCCGCTCGCTCCGTGCTCGCCGCCCGCGCGGCGGGACCCCGGTCCGACGTCCGATGACCTAGGACCCTGATCTGCCGCACGGGTTCCGGGATGGAATGAGGCCGTGCTCGCCTCCCGGACCCGTGCGGCGTCCGCGCACGGGTGGCGCCGGATCGCGGCACGCACCGCGGCCTGGCCGGTGGCCATGACCGTGAGCTTCCTCGGCGCCACAGCGCCGGGCACGACCTGGCCGGTCTGGTCGGTCCTGGTCCTCGGGACCGTGACAGGGGTTGTGGCCGGTGGCCTGCAAGGCATGGTGCCGGGGTGGTTCCTCCCATCGCTGACCGGAGCGACGGGTGTGGACCGGACCGGGTGGTACTGGCGCCCCGCGCCGCGTGCCGCCGATCGGGGTCCCAGCGGATCCTGGTCGGCGTCGTGCGCGGCTCGGGGCGCCGGTGCCGCCTGACCGGCCTGTCGCCGGTCAGGCATCCCGGGCAGACGCCCGGTCGAGCGTTCCGGCGTGGCCAAGTCCTCTGCGCCGGCGTGACCTTCTCCCCTGCCCCCGCGCGCCGGGACGACAGCACGCTGGAGGCGTAGGGCAGATCCGCGCGAAGGTCGTGACGAAGGAGCGTGTCCCGATGAGCGTGTCCAGTCCGCAGTCCGTCCCCGAGGTGCAGGTGGCTCCGCGACGCCCGTGGAGCGCCGGGCGGGTGCTCGCGACGGTGGCGGCCGCGCTGTTCCTGGTCCTCGGCGTGGGCATGCTGGCCGGTGGCGGCACCCTCCGCCTGGCGGACGGGACGCTGCGCAACGACGACGGCTACGTGATGGGAAGCGCGCACGCCTGGCAGTCGCCGGGGTACGCCGTACGCTCCGAGAGCGCGGAGATCCACACCGACTCCACCACGCTGGACCTGCCCGAGCGGCTGCTCGGCACGATGACCGCCACGGCCGACCCGGCGACCCCGAACGGTGTCTTCCTGGGCGTCGCGCGGACCGCGGACGTCGAGCGCTACCTCGCGGACGTCGCGCGGTCGACGGTCGTCGAGCCGTCCGGCGACAACGGCGAGCCGACGCTCACCTTCGTCGACGGCGGCTCCCCGGGCGTCGCCCCGACCGACGCGACGTTCTGGGCGGCCTCGGCCAGCGGCCGCGGCCCGCAGCAGATCACCTGGGAGCCCGAGGACGGTGAGTGGACGCTGGTCGTGATGAACGGCGAGGGCACCACCCCGGTCGCCGCCGACGTCGCCATCGGCGCCGAGGTGCCGGTGCTCGACACCCTCGGCACGGTGCTCCTGGTCGCCGGCCTGGTCGTCGTCGGACTGTCCGGCATCGGCCTGTGGCTCGCCCTCCGTCGGCGCTGAGCCGACCCGCGGCGTGCTTGAATCACGACATGGACGCGCGCGACTGGGACGAGCGGTACGCCGCCAACGAGCTGGTCTGGTCGACCGAGCCCAACCAGTTCGTGGCCACGGAGCTGGCGGACCTGCCACCCGGGCGGGCGCTCGACCTCGCCGCCGGCGAGGGCCGCAACGCGATCTGGCTGGCCCGGCGCGGCTGGGAGGTCACTGCCGCGGACTTCTCCCAGGTCGCACTGGACAAGGGGCGCACGCTCGCCGGTGACACCGCGGTGCGCTGGGTCTGCGCGGACGCCACCACCTGGAGCGAGCCGGCGGCGTACGACCTGGTCGTCCTCGCCTATCTCCAGCTGCCGGCGGCCCAGCGCCGCGCGGCCGTGCGGGCGGCGTACGACGCGCTGGTGCCGGGCGGCACGTTCTTGCTGGTCGCCCACGACAGCACGAACCTCGCCGAGGGCGCCGGCGGCCCCCAGGACCCGGCGATGCTGATGACCGCCGAGGACGTGCTCGCCGACCTCGAGGGCACGGCGTACGACGTCGTCCGCGCGGAGCGGGTCGCCCGCACGGTCGGCGACCGCAACGGCGAGGAGCCGGTGCGCACCGCCTGGGACTGCCTGGTGCGGCTGGTCCGGTCGCGGTAACGGGCGCCGCTCAGGACTGCTGGTCGGCCGGCCTGTCGGTGGAGGCGTCCTCCGCGGGCGCGTCCTCCTCGACGGGGCCGAAGGCCCCGGCGGCCTTGGCGGCCTGCGCCTTGCGCAGCTGCTTGGTCAGGCTGAAGCCGAGCAGCACCACGGCCACGATCAGGCCGACGAAGATCACGAACGCCATCGAGCCCGCCTTGACGTCGTCGTCCTGGGGCACCTCGTCGGCGAGCGAGACCACGAAGGTCAGGAGGTCCGGGGCGAGGGTGAGCAGCTGCATGACCCCGATTGTCGCACTCTCCCGCTCAGTGCGGATCGGTGATGCCGGCGAACAGGTCGTCCTCGGGCGTCGGGGCCGCCACGTGGCTCACCACCAGCTCGTAGTCCTCGGTCGGCCAGACCCGCTCCTGGAGCTCGCGCGGGATCGCGAACCAGAACCCGTCCGGGTCGATCTGGGTGGCGTGCGCGAGCAACGCCTGGTCGCGCACCCCGAAGTAGTCCGAGCACGGCACCCGGGTGGTGATCCGCGCGTCCCACTCCGGCTCGGGCTTCCAGTCCTTGAGGCGCTCGGCGTACGGCGACTCCAGGCCGTGCTCGCGCATCGCCTCGTCGATCGCCGTCATCCGCGGCCGGTTGAACGAGTGGTGGTAGTAGAGCTTGAGGACCTGCCAGGGCTCGCCCAGCTCGGGGAACCGCTCCGGGTCCGCGGCGGCCTCGAACGCCGCGACGCTCACCTGGTGGCACATCACGTGGTCGGGGTGCGGATAGCCCCCGCGCTCGTCGTACGTCGTCATCACGTGCGGGCGGAACTCCCGCACCAGGCGCACCAGCGGCACGATCGCCTCCTCCAGCGGCACCAGGGCGAAGCAGCCCTCCGGCAGCGGCGGTTTCGGGTCGCCCTCGGGCCAGCCGGAGTCGACGAAGCCCAGCCAGTCCTGCCGGATGCCGAGGATGTCCCGGGCCCGCTCCATCTCCTGGCGGCGGATCTCGGTGATGTTCTCCAAGATGTCGGGCCGGTCCATCTTCGGGTTGAGGATCGACCCGCGCTCGCCGCCGGTGCAGGTCACGACGTGGACGTCGACGCCCTCGGCGACGTACCTCGCCGTGCTCGCCGCGCCCTTCGACGACTCGTCGTCGGGGTGGGCGTGGACGTGCATCAGGCGGAGGCCCGCCCGCGGGCTGCCGGGCTGGCGGGCCGGGCGCTGGGCCTGGTGGTGGGTGGGGTGCTGCGTCA
Source organism: Nocardioides sp. (assembly GCF_030019515.1). GTDB lineage: Bacteria > Actinomycetota > Actinomycetes > Propionibacteriales > Nocardioidaceae > Nocardioides. The sequence goes on from NZ_JASEEQ010000018.1 coordinate 67,203, forward strand.
CCCGTCAATCCTAGGGTGGGACGATGCGGGGGTGAGCGCCCCGACCGACCTCGCCGACCGGTACGGCGCGCCCGCCCCCTGGCGGCGCCGCGTCCTGCTCGGCGCCGGCGCGGTGCTGGCGGCGGCGGCACTCGGCTGGCTGGGGTGGACCGTCTGGGCGCAGTCGACCCCCGAGGTCGAGTCGGCGATGGTCGGCTACGACGTCGTCGGCGAGCACGAGGTCGCGGCCACGGTGCGGATCGACCTGGCCGACGACGACGTCGAGGCGACCTGCCTGCTGCGCGCCTTCGCGGAGGACCACACGGTCGTCGGCGACCTGTCCTTCACGCCGACCGCGAGCGGACGTACCGAGCAGACCGTACGCACCGAGCGGCGCGCGACGTCGGTCGAGCTGCTCGGCTGCACCGCGCCGGGCCAGGCCCGGCCGCGCTGACCGCTCGCGCCGACCCGCACCGACCCCGGCACCGACCCCCGCACCGACCCCGGCCCTGACGCCCCCGGCCCCCGGGCCGGGCCGTCGACCTGCGCGTCAGCGGGTCAGTTGTTAGACTCGACGGTCTGATGTCCCGCAGGGCCGTCCAGGGAGAGGCCCCGCGCGTACTTGCACACGCCCACACCCGGACATCCGGGGGGACATTCCCCTGACCCGGCGGATGAGCAGATCCGTCGTACCTCGAAGCAAGCAGGAGTACCCGATGACACAGGCAGCACAGCCGGGCACCGTCTGGCTGACCCAGGACGCCCACGACAAGCTGCGCGCCGAGCTGGAGAACCTCAAGGGCCCGGTCCGCCAGGAGATCATCGCGCGCATCAGCTCCGCTCGCGACGAGGGCGACCTGAAGGAGAACGGCGCGTACCACGCCGCCCGCGAGGAGCAGGGCAAGGTGGAGGGGCGGATCCGCCAGCTCGAGGACGTCCTGCGCCGCGCCGAGGTCGGCGAGACGCCGCCCAACGACGGCGTCGTCGAGCCCGGGATGGTCGTGACCTACCGGTTCGTGGGCGACGACGAGGACGAGGTCGAGACCTTCCTGCTCGGCGCCCGGGAGATCGAGCCCGAGGGCCTGACCGTCTACTCCCCGCAGTCGCCGCTCGGCTCGGCCATCAACGGCAAGGCGAAGGGCGACACGGTCGCCTACCTGGCCCCCAACGGCAAGGAGCTCCAGGTCGTCATCGTCGACGCGGTCCCCTACGAGGGCTGACGGCACCCTCCGAGGAACGAGGAGGGGTGCCGTCGATGGTGGTCGAGCGAGCGGCGCGAGTGAGCCTGCGAGCTCGCGACCCGCGTGTCGAGACCCATCCAGCGTCGGGGGACATCACCCCGCGGCTGGCGTGGCGGCGAAGCCGACACGCCAGAAGTGGCTACTCGTCGACGCGGTAGCCGCGCTCGCGCAGCCGCGCCATCACCTGTGCGGTGTGCGGCTCGCCCCGGGTCTCGAGCTGGACGTGCACCTCGACCTCGTCGAGGCTGAGCGTGGGTGAGATCCGCTCGTGCGCGACCTCCAGCACGTTCGCGCCGACCGCCGAGATGTCGGTGAGCAGCTGGGCGAGCCCGCCCGGCAGGTCGGGGATGCAGACCCGCAGGTTCAGGTAGCGGCCCGCGGCCGCCATGCCGTGCCGGATCACCTTGCCGAGCAGCAGCGGGTCGATGTTGCCGCCGGACAGCACGACCACCGCGGGGGTCGCGAACGCCTCGGGGCGGTCGAGCACGGCGGCGACGGCGGCCGCCCCGGCCGGCTCGACCAGCATCTTCGCGCGCTCCAGGACGGCGAGCACCGAGCGGGAGAGCGAGTTCTCGGAGACCGTGACGATCTCGTCGACGTGGTCGCGCACCGCCGCGAACGTCACCTGACCCGGCAGGCCGACGGCGATGCCGTCGGCCATCGTCTTCATCGAGCTGAGCGCGACCGGGTGTCCCTCGGCCAGCGAGCCGGGGTACGCCGCGGCGCCGGCCGCCTGCACGCCGACCACCCGGACGTCCGGGCGCAGCGCCTTGACCGCGATCGCGACTCCCGCCAGCAGCCCGCCGCCACCGGTGGGGACCAGCACCGTCTCCAGGTCGGGCGCCTGCTCGAGGATCTCCAGGCCGGCCGTGCCCTGCCCGGCGACGATGTCGACGTGGTCGAAGGGGTGGATCAGCACCGCGCCGGTGCGCTCGGCGAACGCGGTCGCCTCGATCAGGGCGTCCTCGAGGTAGCGGCCGTGGAAGAGCACCTCCGCGCCGTACCCGCGAGTGGCCTTCTCCTTCGGGATCGGGGCGCCCTCGGGCATGAACACGGTCGCCTTGATCCCGAGCAGCTGCGCGGCCAGGGCCACGCCCTGTGCGTGGTTGCCCGCCGAGGCCGCCACGACGCCGCGGGCCCGCTCCTCCGGGGAGAGCCGGGAGATCCGCACGTAGGCGCCGCGGGGCTTGAACGACCCGGTGCGCTGGAGGTTCTCGCACTTGAGCGAGACCGGCCCGCCCGCGATCGCCGAGAGCCAGCGCGACTCCTCCATCGGGGTCTGGATCGCGACCCCGGCCAGGACCCGCCGGGCCTCCTCGATGTCGGCCAAGCCGACCGTCGGCACCTCACTCATCGCGCCCGTCTCCCTCGGGCACGTCCACGGACGCACCCATCTCCTCGTAGTCCTCGTCGAGCTCCTCGGCGGGGTCGTCCCCGGGGTCCGTACTCACGGCCAGGTGTTGCACGACCGCGTTCAGCGCGGCCGCCAGCGGTACGGCGACCAGCGCGCCGGCGATCCCGGCGACCAGCACTCCGCAGCCGATCGCCACGATCACGCCCAGCGGGTGCAGCGAGACCCAGCGGCCCATCAGGAACGGCTGCAGGACGTGCCCCTCGAGCTGCTGGACCAGGATCACCCCGCCGAGCATGAACAGCGCGGTGATCGGCCCCTGGTCCACCAGGGCGACGAGCACCGCGACCGTGCCCGCCACCGTGGCACCGACCATCGGCACGAACGCACCGAGGAAGACCAGCACCCCCAGCGCCAGCACGAACGGGACCTGCAGGATGCCGGCCACCACCATGATGCCCATCGCGTCGACGGCCGCGACGATCACCGTGGCGCGCACGAACTGGGTGAGCGAGATCCACGCCACCCGGCCCGAGCTGTCGACGTGCTGCCGCGCCGCCCGGGGTGCCAGCCGCACCATCCAGGCCCAGATCCGCTTGCCGTCGGCGAGGAAGAAGTAGGTCGAGAACAGCACGATGAAGAAGCCGGCGAAGATGTGCCCGACCGCGGTGCCGACCTCGGTGACGCTGCCGAGGTCGATCCCCTCGCCGGTGTTCTCGAGTCCGTTCTGCGCGCGCTGGATGTAGTCGTTGATCTGTGAGTCGCTGGCGTGCAGCGGGCCGTTGCGCAGCCAGTCCTTGATCTCGCCCAGGCCCTGGGCCGACTGGTCGGCGAGGTCCTGCGCGCCGTTCGCGACCTGCTGGCCGGCGAAGGTGAGGAGCGCGACGACGAACGCGACGCCGGCGAGCACGACCAGCAGCGCGGACAGCCCGCGCGGCAGCCCGATCCGGTGCAGGCCGTCGACCACCGGCACCACGAGCGCCGCGATCAGCAGCGCGACCACCAGCGGGATCGTCACCACCGCGAAGAACGCGACCAGCCACAGCAGCAGGTAGGCGGCCGCGGCGATCACCAGGAACCGCCACGCCCAGGCCGCGGCGAGGTCGATGCCCCACGGCACCTGCGCCCGGCTGAAGTTCGAGGTCCCCGCGATGACCGGCTCGGGCTGGGCCCGCCGCTCGTCCCGCAGCGTCGCCCACTGGTGGGCGATGCGGGCCGCGATGCCGTCCTCGCTGTCCTCGGACTGGCGTGGGCGCAGGTTGATCGACGGCCGTCGACGCCGGCCCTGCGGGCGCTCGGGGGGCTCGGCGGGGACGCCAGCGCCGGCAGCGCCGACGGGGTCGTCCGCGCTGCCCGGGTCGTCAGCGTCGTTGCTCACGGCGACAGGCTATCCAGCGTCGGGCCCGGCGAGCGTCATCACGAGCCGGTACGCCGCCTCCGGGTGCTCGACCGCGAGCAGCCCGGCCGCAGCCAGGACGTAGTCGGTGTCGACGACCACCCGCGGGCGACGCGGCAGCTGCCAGCCACCGCCCACGTCGCCGGTGCTCCCGGCGAGCACCCGCTCGGCGACGCCCAGCCGGCCGTGGCGCAGCACGCCTCCGGAGCCGACCAGCAGCCCGGCCCGGCGCAGGTCCTTGCCGGTGCGCTCCACCACCCGCCCCTCCGGACTGAGCACCACCTTCGAGCGGCCCGCGTGGCGGCGCAGCGCGAGCCCGACCGCGGCCCGGGCGATCGCCTCGTCGGTGTCCAACTCCGCGTCGGTGTCGGGCAGGAACGCCGGGTCGTCGTGCCGCCGCTGGGCCGCGGCCGCGAGCTCGGGCAGGTCGGCGACCGTGCTCAGGGCGGACCAGCGCATCCCGAGGTCGCCCTCGACCGTCCGGGTGACCCGGGTGGTCGCCACGACCTCCCGGCCCACCGAGTCCGGGTCGAGCTCGACGACCGAGTGCACGTCGGTGGTGGCGCCGCCGACGTCGACGACGACGACGTCGCCCAGGCCCCGCGCGAGCACCTCCACCCCGGTGAGCACGACGTCGGGAGTAGCCCCGCGGACCATGCCGGCGAAGTCGGCCCGCGCGCTCAGGTGCTTCCCGCCGATCACGTGGGCCAGGAACATCTCGCGGACCGCGGTCCGCGCCGACTCCGGCGCGAGCACCCCGATCCGCGGCACCACGTTCTCGGCCAGCACGTGCGGCACCGCACCGAGGATCGCGCGCACCTCGTGCTGTGCCTCGACGTTGCCGGCGACCACCACGGGGCCGGTCCAGCCGCCGGCGACCAGGCCGCGGGCCGCCTCGAGCAGCACCTCGCTGTTGCCGCCGTCGGTGCCGCCGGTCAGCAGCACGACGTCGGGCCGGGTCGTGTGGCTCAGGGTGCGGTACGCCGCGCTGTCGGCCGCACGACCCGCGGCGGCGACGACCGCCACCACCTTGCCGCCGCTGGACAGCGCGACCCGGCGGCCGGCCTCGGCGGTGACCAGCTCCTCGTTGCCGACCACGGCGATCCGCAGGCCGCCGCCGGCGCTGGAGCAGGCCAGCACCTCGGCGGTCGCCGCCCGGGGGTCCTGCTCGGCGAGCGCGGCCAGGCAGGCGTCGTACCCGTCGAGGATGTCGCCGGTCCCGTCGGCGGCCGGGAGCGTGGTGGCGTGCTCGGCCCGGGCCACGATCCGCCCGCGCCGGAGGTCGACGAGGCCGCCCTTGGTGAACGTGGACCCGAAGTCCACGCAGACCACGGCCTCGTCGCGCTCAGCCAAGGGCGCGCTCGAGGTCGGCGACCAGGTCGTCGGCGGTCTCGATGCCGACGCTGAGCCGGACCAGGTCGGCGGGGACCTCGAGCTCGGTGCCGGCGACGCTCGCGTGGGTCATCCGGCCGGGGTGCTCGATCAGCGACTCCACGCCGCCGAGCGACTCGCCCAGCGTGAAGATCTCGGCGCGCTCGCAGACCGCGAGCGCCTGCGCCTCGCCGCCGCGGACGCGGAAGGACACCATCCCGCCGAAGCGGCGCATCTGCCGCTGCGCGACCTCGTGACCGGGGTGGGTCTCCAGCCCGGGGTAGATCACGTCACCGACCGCCGGGTGGCTGGTGAGGAAGTCGACGACGCGCTCGGCGTTGTCGCAGTGCCGCTCCATGCGCAGCGCGAGGGTCTTCAGGCCGCGCAGCGTGAGCCACGCGTCGAACGGCCCCGCGACCGCGCCCATCGAGTTCTGGTGGAAGCCGACCTGCTCGGCGAGGTCGAGGTCCTTCACCACGAGGGCGCCGCCGACGACATCGGAGTGCCCGCCGCAGTACTTGGTCGTCGAGTGCACGACGACGTCCGCGCCCAGGGTCAGCGGCTGCTGGAGGTACGGCGAGGCGAAGGTGTTGTCGACGACCAGGAGTGCCCCCGCGTCGTGGGCGACCGCGGCGAGCGCCTCGATGTCGCCGATGTTCAGCAGCGGGTTGGTCGGGGTCTCGACCCACACGAGCCGGGTCTCCCCGGGCCGGATGGCCGCGGCGACCGCCTCGGCGTCGGAGACCGGCGCCGCGCTGTGCGCCAGCCCCCAGACGCGCTCGACCTTGTCGAAGAGGCGGAACGTGCCGCCGTACGCGTCGTCGGGGAGCACCACGTGGTCGCCGGGCCGGCACAGGGCCCGTACCAGGGTGTCCTCGGCGGCCAGGCCGGACGCGAACGCGAAGCCGCGCTCCCCCTCCTCCAGCGCCGCGATGTTGCCCTCGAGCGCGGTGCGCGTGGGGTTGGCGGAGCGGCTGTACTCGTACCCGCCGCGCAGGCCGCCCACCCCGTCCTGCTTGTAGGTGCTGGTCGCGTAGATCGGCGGGATGACCGCTCCGGTCGCGGCGTCGGGCTCGTACCCCGCGTGGATCGCACGCGTCTCGAAGCCCGCCTTGGTCCGGTGCTGCTGGGTGCTCATGGCCCCGAGGCTAGCGAGCCCGCGTGGGTCCGTCGCACCTGACGTATCTGTTCGGATCCGGCGGGGAAGGGAGCGGATGCGTCAGGTGCGACGCCAGACCACGCCGGGAACGGAACCGTCACCGCAGGTGTTGGAGACTGTGCAGGACCCGTCCGACCCGAAGGAGTGCCCGTGTTCCTCACCCGCAAGGCCCAGCTGGTCGCCCCCGAGCAGGCCCTCCCCGGCCGCAGCGAGCGCAACTTCCCGCTCCCCGAGCGGCACCGCGTGCTGGACGCGCCGGTCTTCACCGACGAGATCCCCGCGGGCTTCGAGGTCGCACTGTTCGGCCTGGGCTGCTTCTGGGGCGCCGAGGAGATCTTCTGGCAGGCGCCGGGCGTCTGGTCGACCTCGGTGGGGTACGCCGGCGGCACGACCCCGAACCCGTCGTACGAGGAGGTCTGCACGGGCGCGACCAACCACACCGAGGCCGTGCGGGTCGTCTTCGACCCGGCGCGGGTCGCCTTCGCCGACCTCGTCAAGACGTTCTTCGAGGTGCACGACCCGACCCAGGGCTTCCGCCAGGGCAACGACGTCGGCACCCAGTACCGCTCCGCGATCTACTACACGACCCCGGAGCAGGAGCGGGTCGCCCGCGAGCTCACCGAGGCGTACGGCGCGGAGCTGCGCCGCCGCCGGCTCGGGGACATCACCACCGAGATCCGCGAGGCCCCGACGTACTACTACGCCGAGGACGTCCACCAGCAGTACCTCGCGAAGAACCCCAACGGCTACCGCTGCCACGCGAACACCGGGATCAAGTTCCCCGAGACCGCCTGACCTGCACCGAGGGTCCCCGCCGCCGGCGCGGGCCACGCGCAGCCGCGCACGGGTGCGCCGGCCCGGTCACCCGCTGTCGGAGGGGCCGAGCTCGCGGACCCACCGACTGACCACGTCGAGGAGGGCGTCGATCGCCCCGTCGACGCGGTCGCGTTGGTCCGGTGTCGTGGACTGGAGCTCGAGGACGAGACCCCGTACGGCCGCGACGACGAGGGTGGCGCGGGCACGTGCGGCGTCGTCGGAGAAGCCGGCGGCGCCCATCTGGTCCGCCAGGGGGTTCACCCAGTCCTCGGCGACGTGGTCGAGGAAGCCGCGGTAGGTGTCGGGTTCACGGATGGCGAGGGCGAAGACCTCGAAGAACGTGGTCCACATGCCGCGGCGCTCGTCGGCGCTGAGCCACTGCCAGGTTGCGGTGATCTCGGAGCGGGCGAACGCGTCGAGGCAGGCAGGGTCGCTGCCGCCCACCGCGCTCGTGCGCCGGATTCGCTGGGCGAGCCGACTGAACAGTGCCTGGAGCAGCTCCGCGCGGCTGCCGAAGTGGTAGGTCACCGTGTTGTGAGCGACCCCGAGCGCGTCGGCGAGGCTGCGGATGGACAGCCCCGCGAGTCCGTGATCGACGACATGATCGACGGCGGCGTCCAGCAGCGCGTCTCGACGCTTGCTCCGAACGCTCGCCTCGTCCACTCCGGTCACCGATCCTCCTCTCACCGCCAGGACGCGACCCCACCATAGGCCGGTCGTTGTACGCTCGTACAACGCGACGCCCGCGCGACCGAGACAGGGAGATCCATGAAGGACCAGCGCCTGCCCCCCGCCAGCGACTTCTACGCCTGGGACGACGACCTGGGCGAGACGCCTCGTGGGTCGGTCCTGAGGTTCGAGCCGCTGGAGGGCGCCCTCGGGGTCCCCGGTGCGGATCGCGCGGTCCGCCTGCTCTACGCCACGCTCGGGCACCACGGCCGGCCCGTGGCGGTCAGCGGCGTGCTGTACCTGCCCGCCGGTGAGGCTCCCGCGACGGGGTGGCCCGTGGTCTCCTACGCTCACGGCACCGTGGGGATCATCCCCGAGGCGGCGCCGTCGCTGCGACCGATGGCCGAGGTGCTGGGTCACCCGGTGTGCGGCAGCACCCCGCGGTTCCTCGACGCGGGCTACGCCGTGGTGTGCACCGACTACGAAGGCCTCGGGGCAGCCGGACCCCACCCCTACCTGCACGGCCCCAGCCTCGCGGCCAGCCAGATCGACGCGGTCCGCGCAGCCCGGGAGACGGCCCCGGAGTGCTCCGCGACCTGGGTGGCCGCCGGCCAGTCGGAGGGCGGCCTCGCCACCCTGTTCACCGCCGCCGAAGCAACCCGCGTCGCGCCCGAGCTGGACTACCGCGGCGCCGTGGCCACCGCCCCGCCTACCGAGTGGGACACGCTCTCCGCGGCCACGAGCGACTTCGGACGCATCCTCACCCCGCTCGTCCTCCACGCCGCCAGCTACCACGACCCCGACGTGGAGATCGAGGGTTGGCTCAACGCCGACGGGCAGGTCCTCCTGGACGCCTGGCGCACCAGCTACCTCCACGAACCCGGCACCGTCCTCCCCGTCTTCGCAGAGCTCATCGGCAAGCCCCTGCTCGCGCTGGGTCTCGGCGAGACCAGCGACGCCGAGGCCGCCGCCCGGTTCGCCGCCGCCGTGGACTTCCGCGCCCTCGAGGTCCCCCGGGGACGCTACGACCGCCCGCTCTTCCTCGCCGAGGGTGGGGCCGACGAGTTCTGCGTCCCCGGCACCGGGCAGCGCCTGGCCGAGGCCCTGCGGGACGCCGGCAACACCGTCGAGTACCACTTCTACGCCGACACCGGGCACCTCGACGTTCCCTACGCCGCCATCGAGGACTCGATGGCCTTCATCGCACGCCTCTTCGGCGACGGGTGACCACCCAGGAGCGGCGAGTCAGCCTCGACGCAGGCTCGCCCAGGTGAACTGCTGCTCGGCACCCCACGGCGTGCGGTGCACCTCGGTCTCGCCGGACAGCAGCTCGAAGTCGGACGCGAAGAGCGCCTGGATCGCCTCGACGTCGTGGCGCGCGACGGGCAGGCCCGAACACTGCTCCGGCCCGTCCGGGCCGAACGTTCCGATGACCAGCACCCCACCCGTGCGCACGGCCCGCGCGGCCGTGGCGACGTACCGGGCCTGCTGGTCGGGCTCGGTGAGGAAGTGGAAGACGGCCCGGTCGTGCCAGGCGTCGAAGCCACCGGCCGGGCGCCATTCCAAGACGTCGGACACCACGAAGCGGACGTCCGCACCGCCCGCATGGTCCGCCACCCTGGCGCGGGTGCGCTCGAGCGCCGCCCCGGACACGTCGAGCGCCGTGACGGGCGACCAGCCGTCGGCGAGGAGCTCCTCGACCAGGGTCGAGGTGCCGGCGCCGACGTCGACAACCGCCCCGGGCCCGGCGCCGGTCGCGGCGACGGCCTGCGCCAGCAGCCGCACCGAGGTCCCGGCACCGGGTCGGTACCAGCTCGTCTCGATGTCGGCCTTGTTGGTGTAGACGGCGTCCCAGTGCCGGCTCGGGTCAGCAGTCATGGCACCTCCTCCGGTCTCGTGCCGCGCACGCGCGTGCGAGGTTCGTCGCTCGACCGTGTCGCATCCGGCGTGCGCAGTTCGTAGCGTAGGCGAGGCGGGCGTCGGGCTCGCCCGAGACGAGGAGCAGCCGTGACCGAGTACCTCATCTACTTCAACCAGCAGTGGGTGGGCGACCACTCCGAGGAGTGGTTCCGCTCGCGCGGGCCGCTCGCGATGGGCGTCCTGGACGAGATCAGGGCGGCCGGCGAGCTCCTCTTCGCCGGCGGCCTGGAGGAGGACACCGCGACCGCGTTCAGCGCGGACGCGACCAGCGGCACGGTGATCTTCACCGACGGGCCGTTCTCCGAGACCAAGGAGTGGCTGGGCGGCCTCACCGCGGTGGACGTGCCCGACGAGGCGACCGCCCGGAAGTGGGCCGGCCGGATCGCCGAGGCCTGCGGCTGGCCCCAGGAGGTACGCCGGTTCAAGCCGGCCCCCGGCGGCCGGTGACCGGACCCCGACCCGGATCTCAGGGTCGCGGCAGGGCGACTCCCGATGTGCCGCAGCCGCCGGCCGGAGCACAGTGGAGGTACCGGGGAGACACCCCGACCACCACCGCAGAGGAAGTGCCGCGCCCATGAACGACATCCACCAGACCTTCGCCCGGAACGGCCTGATCCGGCCGCGCGACCGGCGGGTGCTCGGCGGCGTCTGCGCCGGCCTCGGCCGGCGTCTCGGCCTCGACCCGTGGCCGGCGCGGCTGCTGTTCGTGCTGGCGCTCATGGTGCTGCCCGGCAGCCAGATCCTGGTCTACCCGATCCTCTGGATCCTGATGCCCGCCGAGGAGAACGTCGCGTTCCTGCAGCAGGCCGCACCGGCCGCCCCTCCGGCGGCCCCGACCCCTCCCACACCGGCCGGCTGAGCGCAAGGCCCCGGGGGCTGCCCGATCGGGCAGCCCCCCGCCCTCAAGCAGGCCGGTCCCCCGACCGATATTGCGCTCGTCAGGGGACAAATTTGTGAGAGGAAGAAGCATGGGACACATCACGCGCGCGCTCGCGGCCTCGGCCGCCACGCTCGTGCTCGCCGCAGGCGCGGCCGGGGTCGTGACCGCCGCCCAGGCGGACGAGACCGCGCCGGACCCGAGCGCTCCCTGCGCCAGGCAGACCACCCAGGTCGAGAAGGCGGAGAACGCGCTCGCGCGGGTGACCGCGGTCTTCGAGCGCAAGCAGGCCGCGGTCGACGAGGCCGAGGCCGATCTCACCGAGGCCGCCACGCCGCGGGAGCGGGCCGCCGCGAAGAAGGCGCTCCACAAGGCCGAGACGGCCGAGGCCAAGGTCGCCAAGGTCAAGAAGGCGCAGCAGATGCGCCTGACCAAGGCCCAGCAGCGGCTCGACAAGTGCCTCGCCGGGCCGTCGCCCACCGAGGCTCCGTCGTCGGACGCGCCGACCGAGACGCCCACCGAGACGCCCACCGAGACGCCCACCGACGTCCCGTCGAGCGACGCGCCGACGACCGCGGCACCCCAGGCGGGCTGAGCACCTTCCGCCAGTACGGCGCCGAGCGGTCCGCTCAGCGCCGGACCAGGAAGCGCGCCCGGCGGTGGGCGATCGCGGCGCGCGCGGCATTCGTGCCGGGCGCGCCGTGCACCCCGCCGCCGGGGTGCGCGGCCGCCGAGCCCAGGTAGAGCCCGCGCACCGGGGTCTCGGCCCGGCCCAGACCGGGCACCGGCCGGAACACGAGCTGCTGGTGCAGCTGCGCCGTACCGCCGTTGATCGCGCCGCCGACCAGGTTGGCGTTGCGGGCCTCGAGCTCGCGCGGCCCGAGCACCCGCCGGGCGAGCACTCGGTCGCCGAAGCCCGGCGCGAGGCGCTCGATCCGCGCCTGCATCCGGTCGGCGAAGCGCTCGCAGTCCGCCTCGTCCCAGACCCCGCGGACGGTCCCGTCGCCGGCGTCGCGGACGGTCTGCTGCGGGACGTGGGTGTAGGCCCACATCGACTCGGTGCCCGCCGGGGAGCGGGTCGGGTCCGTCGTGGTCATCTGGCCGGCGAGCAGGAACGGCGCCGCCGGGATGGTCCGCGATGCCACCTGGTGCAGGGCTTGGGCGACCTCCTCGACGGAGTCGGCGACGTGCACCGTTCCGGGGTCGTACGCCGGGGGCACCCGCCACGGGACCGGTCCGGACAGTGCCCAGTCCACCTTCACCGTCCCCGGGTCCATCTCGAAGGACCGCATCGCGGCCCGGGTGCGGGCGGGGACCGCACCGGCGGGGAGCAGCCGTCCGTACAGGCTCGGCGCCGACACGTCGGCGACGACGGCATGGCGTGCGGCGTACCGCTCCCCGCTCGCCGTCCGCACCGCGGCCGCGCGCCCGCCGGCCACCTCGATCGCCGTGACCTCGCTGCCGCAGTGGACATCGGCGCCCCTCGCCCGCAGCCGGTCGGCGAGCGCCCGGGCGAGCTGCCCGGCGCCCCCGACCGGTGCCGGGAAGCCCACGGTCTGGCCGAGCATGGTCATCAGCAGCGCCATCAGGCCCGAGCCGGGCGAGGTCAGCGGGATGTCGGCGTGGCCGGCGTTGCCGGCCAGCAGGATCCGCGGCGCGACGCCCCCGAACCGGTGCCGGCCCAGGTCCGCGGCCGGGGTGAGCAGCTCCCGGACGAAGCGCAGCCCGCCGACCGAGCGCAGCCGTGCCAGCGCCGAGAGCCCCGGTCGCACCGGCGGGAACGGGGTCAGCAGGGCCGCCACGATCGCGTCGCCGATCCGGTCCCAGTCCGCGCACAGGCCGAGCCAGGCCGCGCCGTCGCCGGGGTACTGGGCGTCCAGGAGGCCCGCCGTGACCTCGCGGTCGCGGTGCAGCAGCGCCCAGGCACCCGAGGGCAGGTGGTGCCCGAGGACGGCGGGGGCGTGGGTCCAGCGCAGCCCGTGCTCCTCCAGCCCGAACCCCTGGATCGCGCGCGAGACCGCGGCGAGCGGGTAGAACGCGCTGAACGTGTCGTGGACGAAGTCCGGGTGCAGCTCGCGGTCGCTGGCGACCGCGCCCCCGACGTCCGGCTGGGCCTCGAGCACGAGCACCGACCACCCGCGGTCGACCAGGTGGTTGGCGGCGACCAGCCCGTTGGGGCCGGCGCCGACGACCACGGCGTCGTACTCCCGGCTCACCGCACGACGGTACCCGGCGACGTCCGCCCCATGCAGCGCGCCCGCGCGGCGCCCCTTCCGTCGCCTGGGAGAATGGGCACGTGACCGAGCTGCCCCGCAAGGCCGTCGCACGGACGGCGAGGCTGGCCGCGCTGCCCCTGGGGTACGCCGGCCGCAGCGCGGTCGGCCTCGGCAAGCGGCTCGGTGGGGCGCCGGCCGAGACCGTGATGACCGAGATCCAGCAGCGCACGGCCGAGCAGCTGTTCCGCACCCTCGGGGAGCTCAAGGGCGGCGCGATGAAGGTCGGCCAGATGCTCTCGATCATGGAGTCGGCGCTGCCCGAGCAGCTCGCCGGGCCCTACCGCGAGCACCTCACCCGGCTCCAGGACGACGCGCCGCCGATGCCCACCCAGACGGTGCGCGACATCCTCGCCCGCGACCTCGGGCCGGACTGGCGCGACCAGCTGGTCTGGCTCGACGGCGGCCCGACCGCGGCCGCGTCGATCGGCCAGGTGCACCGGGGGCGCTGGCACGACGGCCGCGAGGTCGCCGTCAAGGTGCAGTACCCGGGCGCGGGCGACGCGCTGCGCTCCGACCTGCGTCAGCTCTCCCGGGTGGCCAGGACCGCCGCGCCGCTGGTGCCCGGACTCGATCTCAAGCCGCTGGTCGCCGAGCTCCAGGCGCGCGCCGAGGACGAGCTCGACTACCAGCTCGAGGCGCAGGCGCAGGCCACGTTCGCGGCCGCTTTCCGCGGCGACCCGGACATCGTGGTCCCCGACGTGGTGGCGGTCGGCGCGACGGTCCTGGTGACCGAGTGGCTCGAGAGCCCGGCGTCGCTGGCGTCGATCATCTCCACCGGGACCCAGGAGGAGCGCGACCACTACGGCGAGCTGCTCGTCCGGTTCCTCTTCTCCGGTCCGGCGCGGACCGGCATGCTGCACGCCGACCCGCACCCCGGCAACTACCGCATCCTGCCCGGTCCCGACGGCGAGCCCGGCCGGCTCGGCGTGCTCGACTTCGGCGCGGTCGCCCGGCTCCCGGAGCGCGGTCTCCCCGAGGCCATGGGCCGGCTGCTGCGGGTCGCCGCCGTCGAGGACCCCGAGGAGCTGTTGGCCGGGCTGCGCCGCGAGGGCTTCATCAAGGACCGGATGCGGGTCGACCCGCGGCAGCTGCTCGACTACCTGGGGCCGTTCGTCGAGCCGACCAAGGTCGAGCGGTTCCGGTTCTCGCGGCCCTGGATGCGCGGCCAGTTCGCCCGGATCAACGACCCGCGCGACCCGGCGTACACGGTCGGCATGAAGATCAACCTGCCGCCGTCGTACCTGCTCATCCACCGCACCTGGCTGGCCGGGGTCGGCGTGCTGAGCCAGCTGGAGTGCGAGGCGCCGTTCCGGCAGATCCTCACCGAGTCGCTGCCCGGGTTCGCCGAGCCTCCGCCGCGAACGTAGCCAGGGCTCACGGCCTCCGGCCGGTGATGCAGTACGTCGTCCCGACGGGGTCGGTCAGCACGGACCAGTGCTCGTGGACGCGGGTGACGGTCGCACCCAGCGCGACGTGCCGAGCCGCCTCGGCCTCCCGGTCGTCGGCGGCCAGGTCGAGGTGCGCGGCGACCGCGCCACCGGGACCGTCGAGGCGCTGGAGCAGCCAGCGCAGCGGCTGCTCGTCGGGCGACCGGAGCCGGGAGAGCTCCGGCGACCCGGAGCCGTCCGGGCCCTCCAGGTCCCACCCGGTGAGCGCCTGCCAGAACGCGACCTCCGCGTCGTGGTGCTCCGGCGGGAGGTCCAGGCACACCTGGTCGACGACCGAGCGGCCGCCGCCCCAGGTCGTCGGCGCCGGGCGCCGCGACGCGTGGTGGCGCACGAAGCAGAACACGAAGCCCCCGGGCGAGCGGAGCACGACGTAGCCCTGCTCGTGCCGCATCAGCACGTGCGCGCCGAGCTCGATCGCGGCCTCGGCGGCGATGGTCGGGCTCTCGACGTGCAGGTCGAGGTGCACCCGCCCGTCGCCGCCGCCCAGGCGCTGCACGCGCAGGTAGTCGTCGCCGTCCGGCGGCACCAGCGTGGCGAAGGCACCGTCGACGCCGCGCCGCTCGGAGAGCGTGTAGCCGGTGACGTCCTGCCAGAACTCCACGCCGCGCTCGAAGCCGGCGGGGACGAAGTCGAGGAAGGCGCTGACCCAGAACGGCGAGGTGCTCACGAGGCGGCCCGGTGCAGGACGGCGGCGGCCGGGGTGACGACCACGTCGTCGCCCTCCCCCCGGCCGGTCCCGTCGACGAGCAGGGCGTGGCCGGCCGCCTCCCGCGGCGGGAACAGCAGCGTGACCACCGGGTTGGCGGCGACGTTGGCGAGCGAGCCGCGTCCGGGGGCGGCGATCCGCAGCAGGCCGTCGGCGGGCACGGCCCGCACCGACACCGCCTTCACCCGCCCCTCCGTGGTGGTCAGCAGGTAGCCGCGGTCGAAGCCCGCGAGCGTCGTCGGGAGGTCGGCGAGGTCCACCGGGATGCTCATGAGGTGAGGCTATCGACCCAGCGCTCGCCGGCCGGGCGGGTCCGGCCCGCACCGGCGGTGAGCTCGGCGACGAGGGCAGCGAGCCGCTCCTCCTCGCCCGGCGGCACCCCCAGCCGCAACGTGACGTGGGCGCCGTACGCCGAGTCCAGCACCGCGACGCCCCGCGAGCGGAGCTCGCTCTCCACCCGGCCGGCGTCGGCGTGGCCGAGGTCGAGGACGTGCTCGCGCACCAGGCTGCGCCGCAGGGTCCCGGCCTCGGCCAGGCCGGCCCGGACGGCGTCGCCGTACGCCCGGACCAGCCCACCGGCGCCCAGCAGGGTGCCACCGAACCAGCGGGTGACGACGGCGACCACGTCGCTGACCCCCGACTCGACGTGGCCGCGGAGCACCTCGAGCATCGGGGCGCCCGCGGTGCCTGCGGGCTCGCCGTCGTCGGAGGAGCGCTCG
Organism: Nocardioides sp.; assembly: GCF_030019515.1. Taxonomy (GTDB): domain Bacteria; phylum Actinomycetota; class Actinomycetes; order Propionibacteriales; family Nocardioidaceae; genus Nocardioides. The sequence continues at coordinate 83,131 of NZ_JASEEQ010000018.1, forward strand.
ATCTCGCCCCCCGGGCCGAGCCCGCTCTGCCGGATCCGGAAGGCGGAGCAGTGGTGCCGGGCGTCCCAGTGCTCGCGGCGCAGCCGCTCGACGACCGCGCGGGCGGCGGTCTCGTCCTCGACCCGCTCGAGGGTGCACCGGAACCGGGAGCGCTTGACCTCGACCTCCGCCTCGGCGGCGCGCGCGATCGTCAGGTAGCTGTCGGTCGTCACCACAGGCCCACCACCTCGCCGCCGATCCGCACCACGAACGCCGCGACGACGATCACGAAGAAGGCCCGCACGAACCCGGCGCCGCGCGCGACCGCGGTCCTGGCCCCGAGGTACCCGCCGACCAGGTTGCAGGCGCCCATCACCAGGCCGACGCGCCACACGACGGCACCCTGCGGCACGAACACGCACAGCGCCGCGAGGTTGGTGGCCCAGTTCGCGAGCCGCGCCTTCGCGGATGCCTCCAGGAAGCTGTAGCCGAGCAGGCCGACCAGCGTGATCACGAAGAAGCTGCCCGTGCCCGGGCCGAGCGCGCCGTCGTAGCACCCGATCGCCAGGCCGGTCAGCATCGCCGCCGCCGTGTGGCGACGGCCGGCGAAGCGCAGCAGCGTCTCCTCGCCGAGCGTCGGGCGGAGCAGGACGTAGCCGCCCACGACGACCAGCGCCACCAGCACGATCGGCTGGAACGCCGCGCCGGGGATGTGGCTCGCGACCACCGCCCCGGCCGCCGACCCGGCGAAGGCGAAGAGCATCAACGGGCCGAAGGTGCGCGGGTCGGGCCGGATCCGGCGGTAGTACGTCGCGCTGCTCATCGTCGTGCCGCAGATCGAGGCCAGCTTGTTGGTGGCCAGCACCTGCACCGGAGCGGCGCCCGGGAGCCCGAGCAGGAGCGCCGGCAGCTGGATCAGGCCCCCACCGCCCACGACCGCGTCGACGAAGCCGGCCGCGAGGCCGGCGAGGCCCAGCAGCACGAGCACGGTGAGCGTCGGGTCGTCCATCGGCCTTCCAACGGCCTTCCATCGGTCGGGTAGCGAGCGGCAGCGAGCGTATCGGGGCGGCTCCACGTCTGTTCCCGGAGCCTTGTCCGGGAGCCCGCTCCGGGAGCCTGCTCCCGGAGCCGGCGGACCGATCCGCACGCCCCGGCCCTAGGGTCGAGGCGTGCGGATCGTCTCGTTGCTGCCCTCCACGACCGAGATCCTGTTCGCGATCGGCGCGGGGTCCGACGTCGTCGGGGTCACCTTCGAGTGCGACTTCCCTCCCGAGGCCCGGTCCCGCACCGTGGTGTCGACCTCGGCGATGCCGCCCGGGCTGACGCCGGCGGAGATCGATGCGTACGTCGTGGGCGCGATGTCTCGCGGAGAGGACCTGTACCACCTGGCCGCGGACGCGCTCGCGGGCCTCGACGCCGACCTGGTCGTCACCCAGGACCTGTGCGCGGTCTGCGCCGTCGACGTGTCCGTGGTCGACGACGCGCTGGCCCACCTGGGCTGCACCGCCGAGGTGCTCACGGTCGACCCGCACACCCTCGACGCGGTGCTCGACTCGATCCTCCTGCTCGGCCGCGTCACCGGGCGCACCGACGAGGCCACGGCGCTGGTCGCCGCCCAGCGGGCCCGGCTCGCCGCGGTGGCCGAGCGCGTCGCCGGCCGGCCGCGGCCACGGGTGATGCTGCTCGAGTGGACCGACCCGCCGTACGCCCCCGGCCACTGGGTGCCGGAGATGATCGAGGCGGCGGGCGGCGTGGCCCTGCTCGGGAAGCCCGGCGCGCGGTCCGAGCGGGTGCTCTGGGAGCAGGTCGCAGCGAGCGCGCCCGACGTGGTCGTGGTCGCGCCCTGCGGCTACGACCTGGCCGGGGCGACCGCGCTGGCCGAGGAGCTCGTCGGTTCCGGGGTGCTGCCGGAGGGGGTGCCGGTGCACGCCGTCGACGCCAACGCCGCCTGGGCCCGGCCGGGGACCCGCCTGGTCGACGGCGTGGAGGAGCTGGCCCGGATCCTGCACCCGGCCTGAGCCCGCCGAGCCGGCTCCGTCAGGCGGCCGTCTGGTCCCAGGTGCGCACCAGGCGCAGGCCGGCGTCCCAGCCGGGCGCCCGGCCGCCGACCGGTGGTCCGAGCCCACCGACGTCGTGGCCGCTGCCGGCCAGCAGCCACGCGACGAACGCGTTGGAGTTCCACATCTCGCCGAGGCCGAGCTCGTCGCGGCCCCAGGTCAGCTCCGGGACCAGCGGCACCAGGGCGAGCAGGTGCACCGCGCGCATCGAGTCCGTGCGGACCAGCACCGGGCCACCGACGGCCGAGCCCGCGTCGGGGATCACGCCGTCGCGCCAGCGGCGTACCTCGTAGCGGAACAGGGCCGAGCGGCCCAGCCAGCGCAGGCCCACCGGGCCCGTCGCGACCACGCCTCGATCCTCGGCGACCCGGCTCCATGCCGGGGCCATCTCGATCACGTACGCCGCCGACCCGACCTCGACCTCCAGTGCCGCGTGGTACAGGTCGCACGGGCTGCGGTGCTCGCGGCGCGCGACCCACGCCTCGAAGAGCCGGCCGTTGCGCGCGACCACGCGTCCGCCGGCGCCGAGCGGCAGCCAGTAGACGCGGACCCGCGCGTTCTCCACGGGCCCATGGTCACGCCGGGCACCTCCGACCCCCAGGGTCCTTGGTCCCGGACTCGCTGTCCGGTGGGTTGAGGTGCACTGCGGTGGTTGAGGAGCCTCGAAACCACCTGGCCGCTGAGGGCTGTGCTTCGGCTTCCGGCTGGCTGGTGGTTGCGGTTCTCGGCAGCTACGGGACAGGTGGGCGGGTGGTTGCCGCCTGCCTCCCGGCGCTCTGACCGACGCCTCGACGCTGACTGAACTTCGTCGAACTTCTTTCGCCACGCCTGTTGACTTTCCGAGCATATGTTTGATACTATGCTGGCACGCAACAGCTCTCGGGAGCCGCCCATGACCGCCATGGCCCAGCCACGACACGTGGTCTCCCGCGCCCTGGCCCAGGTCCACGCCCTGCTCGACGAGATCACCGACACCTCGCTGTGGTCGATGGACCCCGCCGAGACCACGACCACGCTGGTCGAGGCCACCCGCGCGTGCGCCCGGGTCGCCGAGCTCGAGGCCCGGGTCGCCTCCCACGCAGCCACGGTGGAGGTCGCCGCACGCGACGGCGCGACCTCGTTGACGTGCTGGTGGGCCCACC
>NZ_JASEEQ010000019.1 GCF_030019515.1 Nocardioides sp.
AGCTCTGGCACAGCCCCATCAACATCCAGATCGCCGACGACTACACCACGGCCGCCTGAACCTCGCCGCGTCGCCTGAACGACCGGACGGGTTCGAGCTACCTCAGGCCGGCGTCGCGGCCGCGCGCACGGCGTCGGCCACGGCGGTCGCGACACGGGGGTCGAAGACCGAGGGCACGACGTAGCTGGCGTTGAGCTCCGACGGCAAGACGGCGTCCGCAATCGCGGCCGCGGCCGCGAGCATGATCTCCTGGGTGATCTCGTGAGTGCCGGCATCGAGCATCCCGCGGAAGAACCCCGGGAAGGCCAACACGTTGTTGATCTGGTTCGGGTAGTCGGAGCGACCGGTCGCGACCACGGCTGCGTGCTGTCCTGCGGCGACCGGGTCGACCTCCGGATCGGGGTTCGCGAGCGCGAAGACGATCGCGTTGTCGGCCATCGTCGCGATGTCGTCGCCGGTGAGCAGGTTCGGCGCGGACACGCCGATGAAGACGTCTGCCCCGGCCAGGGCCTGCTGGAGCGGGCCGGCGAAGCGCTCGTGGTTGGTGTGGTCGGCGATCCACTGACGCGCCGAGTCGAGGTTCTCCTGTCCCTGGTGCACCGAGCCACCTCGGCCGCAGGCCACGATGTCGGTCGCGCCCTCGGCGTGGAGCAGCTCGATGATCGCGTGACCGGCGGCTCCCACTCCGCTGACGACGATGCGCACCTCGCTCAGCTCCTTGCCCACGACCCGCAGGGCGTTGGTGAGGGCGGCGAGCACCACGATCGCCGTACCGTGCTGGTCGTCGTGGAAGACGGGTATGTCGAGCTCTGCACGCAGCCGCGCCTCGATCTCGAAGCACCGCGGCGCGGCGATGTCCTCCAGGTTGATGCCGCCGTACACCGGCGCGATCGCCTTCACGATCTCGATGATCTTCTCGGTGTCCTGGGTGTCGAGGCAGACCGGCCACGCGTCGACGTCGGCGAACTGCTTGAAGAGCGCCGCCTTGCCCTCCATCACCGGCAGGGCCGCTGCCGGGCCGATGTTGCCCAGACCCAGGACCGCCGAGCCATCGGTCACCACTGCGACCGTGTTGCGCTTGATGGTGAGCCGACGAGCATCCTCCGGGTTCTTCGCGATGGCCAGGCACACCCGCGCGACTCCCGGGGTGTAGGCACGCGAGAGGTCGTCACGGTGCTTGAGCGGCACCTTCGACACGACCTCGAGCTTGCCCCCGAGGTGCAGCAGGAAGGTGCGGTCGCTGACCTTGCGGACCGTCGCACCGTCCACGCGATTGAGCGCCTCGGTGATCAGGTCGGCGTGGTCCATGTCCGAGGCGTCGCAGGTGACGTCGACGACGATCCGGTCCGCGAGTGACTCGGCCACGTCGAGTGCGGTGACCGAGCCTCCGGCACCGGTGACTGCGGCGACCACGTCTCCGGTGGCCCGTGCGGACGAGGGCACCTCCATCCGGACGGTGATCGAGTAGCCGGGACTGGGAGTTGCCATGACGCCCCTTTGAACAGGTAGCTGGGAGGTATCGCTCAACACCGAGATGCGGTCTGAGCGGATACGGGTGCCGGCCGAGCGTAGCGCCGCCCGCTCTCGTGAAGATCACCCCGGGGGGAGCGCGGCGGCGAGCGTTCGATGGAGGTGGCCTCGACCACCGAACAGGTGCCGGCGGCGGGTGGTGCGGACGGGCTGGCCTGTAGGCCGGGGATAGACCCCGTGTAACAGATGACTGTTGACAGATGCAGACACTTGCGGGCTGACCTGCGTAAACGCTGTTGGGCGTTACCGACGGCCGTGTGCAGTTCTCGACGCTCGTGCGGACTGTCTGCGGACTGAATCCCGACCCCGACGACCCCCAAACCGAGGAGTGAGCGATGGGCTACACGCACGAGCTCGACGACGGCGATCAGCACGAAGGCTGGATCGCGATGACCTACGCCGACGGCAGGATCAGCGGCGGCACCAGCTGCGCTGCTGGCCACTACCTCGACGGGTACACCTACCTGCCGGGCGACCCCAACGACCCCCGCACCTGGGGCCAGATCGATCCGATCTACCTGCGCCCGAACAGCGAGATCACCGGATGGTTGCCCCGGTGCGCGTGCGGCTGGCTCGGCATCGAGACGCCGGTGATCGAGCCGAACGACCAGTGGCGCGAGCCCGCCGAGGACCAGGAGCACTTGATCATGGATCAGTGGCGGCTGCACCTGCGCGACGCGATCCCCGGCGCCCATCCCATGCTTCAGCTGTCGGCGCCGACGTCGAACCTGTAGAAACAAGAGAACGGCCCCGGCCGGTGCGCGAACACCGTCCAGGGCCTCGACACCGCCTGTATAGGAGGCAACATCGTGACCGAATCATCTAACAACCGCCCGCCGACGGCATGCCCCACTTGGGCTAGCGCCAGGAAGACATCGGCTCGCCGCGCCGCGACCTGGCACGAGTCGGAGCACTTCTCACTCACCACGCCCGAGGGCGCACGCGCGTGCGTGCTCGAGCAGGCCGACGGCCTCACCGACGGATCCGGGGACCTGCCGGTGAACCTCGTCGACGAGGAGGCCGTGCGGTGAGCAGCACGAAGGTCCAGGTGCCGGCGCTGTGCTGCACGTGCGGCGCCGTCCGGACGATGGCCCGGACCGGGGCCTGGTGGAAGGGGCTGCGGTGCACCCGCTGCAAGGTGGTCACCACGCACGCCTGTGTCGACGTGGGGGGCGAGAGCTACGGCACCTGGTACGACCACGCGCTTGCGGACAACAGAGCCTTCAACAGGCTCCTGGACGATCTGGCGGGCCGCGGGGTGGACGTACGCTGGGCGCACGATGAGGCGCTTGACGACCCGCTGGCCTGGGCTGCCGAGGGCATCCCCGGCGTGCCGCCGGGCGGTGAATCGCTGCTCGAGCTCCACCAGTACCGCGACGGGGAGCGGACCTGGTTCAAGCTCGTGATCGACGCGAGGGTCGCCCGCGACCGGCTGCTCGACCGGCTCAAGCGCGCCGCGGACGCCATCGACGCACCGGACCGCTGGCCGGTGCCGTGGGTCGCCAGAGACGGCTACGACTGGCGCGGGGGAGCGATGGGCAGGCGGTGCTGAGCGAAGGTTGGCGCGGTCTAGCCGATGAGAGCGCCGCTGGTCGACGGTCGGGAGCGGTGTCTGCTGTGCTGGCGCCATGACAAGCTCACTGACCCTCGCCGCGGTGGCCTACAAGATGTCCGGCGCGGTGGCGGCCACCGGCATCGGAGAGGCCTCAATCAAGAGCGCGGTGTACCGCGGCGAGCTGGTCGCGCACTACGTCGGGACCAAGATGGTGTTCCGGGCCCTCGACCTCGACGAATGGGTCGCCACGCTGCCCGAGGAGCGCGCCGGTCCGACGGGGAAGCGCCGGCCCGGTTCGTCGCCGCTCGCGTTGCCCGCGGTGTCCTACGGGATGGCCGGCGCCGTCGCGGCCTCCGGGATCGGCGAGACCTCGATCAAGCGGGCGATCGCGGACGGCGAGCTGGTAGGTCACTACCTCGGCAGGAAGATCGTCATCCGGGCCGCCGACCTCGACGAGTGGGTGCAGTCCCTGCCCACCGAGTCCCCCCGGGAGCGACCGGTGCAGATCTTCGACCTCTGATCCGGGTGGGGTGTCGGCGACAGGATCTACGGTCGTGAGCATGCGACTGCATCGGTTGGCGATGGTTGAGCTCCGCCCGACCCCGCGATACCTCCGACGCTGGACGTGGACGAGCGGCCAGCCGAACGTCCAGGTATCGGTCCGCGGGTTCGTCGGGCCCGAAGACCTGGCGGGTCGGCCCGACCCACAGCACGGGCTGTCCGTGAGCTGGCATCGGCCGGTTCAGGACACCCCTGGACAGGTGCTCTTGTGCGCCTCGACTGATGTAGACCTCGACCTCGGAGGCCCTGCGGTGGCTATCAACGGCGACGTGACCAAGGACGCTGAGTCCGCTCTCACCGAGGCGGCCGACGTCCTCGCCATCACCTCTCAAGCGAGGCACGAGGTCTACTCGCCGCGGCCGTACGTCTTCCTCGAGCCGACCACAGACGAAGAGCGCCGTCAGCTCGCTGGGATCGAACGGATCGGCCTACCGCCGCTGCGACCCGGCCCGGCGCGGCTCGCCCCTGGTGCGCACGTCAACATCGACTTCCGGACACTCCTGGCGGATCGACCGGTCGGGATCGCGCTCCTGGGCGCGGCCCTGTCTGCCGGTCACGGCGTCGCCAAGCTCCACGACCTGATGCGCGTCTTCGAGAACGCGTTCGCGTGCGCCGGCGTGAAGCTCCTGGTCGACCCGCTGACTGACTTCCTCAAGAGCTACCCGTGGGACCTCGGGTACACCCGCGATGAGGTGCGGTCCTGGATCAAGGAACTTCGCAACCCAGCGACGCACGCCGACCTCACGCAAGCCCGCACTGTCCTGTTGGACCCCGACATCGAGCCGTACCTACCCCGAGTCGAGCAGGCCGCCTACGACGTCCTCTTCAACAAGCGCGACTGGCACAAACGGGACAGCGCGCGGCTCGACCGCTGGCACTTCAAGTCGATGATCCGCCGCGACGGCTCGGCCATCGTCTCGGAGGGCGGTGAGCTGCAGGTCTTCGATCAGTGGGACCACCTGAACGTCTTCCGGCTCAAGGAGGCGTATCACATCACCGAGGACACCCTGCCTGATGGCTGGCGCGGCCTGGACTGGTACGGCGCTGACTCCGGGGCCTAAACTCGCGACCGAGCACTGCTCAGACCTCGTCGATCGGGCGCGGCCGGTAGCGCTCGGGGTCGTAGTCGACCTGGTCCATCAGGTTTTCGACCGCGTAGGTCAGCAGGTCGAGCTGGCCGAGGATGAACGTCAGGTTCTCGCCGACGTTGGCCCTCCAGTAGCCGTCCGTCATCTTGCTCTCGAGGACGATGTTCGTGATCCGGTTGTGCGTCTCCGCGAACGCGGCTCGGAACGGGTGGTCTTCCGGGTAGGGCATGTGCTTTCTCCTCGTCAGGGGCGCCGGCCGCGGCGCCGGCCGCCGGCCCGCTCATAGGCGTCGATGTGCTTGGCGAGGGTGCGGCCGATCTCCTCGCTGCTCGCTCCGACCGGAACGGTGACCGTGATGTTGTACGTGTTGCCGCCGGCGCTCGGCTGGGTGACCTGGCGCATGTAGGCGTCCAGGGCCGGGGTCCGGCTGGTGTGCGTGGCGGGAACCGACGACCGGTTGGCCGTGTTCGGCGCCGACGTCTTGCCGATGCCGAGCTGCTTGCTGATCCGGTCGATCAGCCGGTCGGCCAGGTGGTCGGCGATCTTGTCGAGCTTGCGCTCCCGGCGCTTGAGGCCCGCCACGATGCCCTCGGCCGCGCGGATCCCGGCGCCGTACAGAGACTGCGCGGCGGAGTCGCCGAGCCCCGCGCCGGCCTGGGAGATCTGGGCGGTCAGGGAGTTGACCTGGGCGACGGCCGCGGCCCCGCCGGAGGCGATGGCCTGCGCGGTGGCCAGCGCGCCCTCCAGGTCACCCTGAGCGGCCTGCTCGAGCAGCTGGCGCAGGCTGGTCTTGTTCAGCTTGCCCTTCAGCTTCTCGATGATCGCGGTGAACTGGTCGGCGACCTCGGCGCGGGCAGCCAGCTGGGAGAGCAGCGCCGGGAGTGTCACCGCGGTGCCGCCACCGGTGGTGCCGAGCCCAACCACGGAGCCGTAGGTCTGGAAGCCGGTCTTGACGCTGGCGGCGAACTGCCGCGAGCGCTGGATCAGCGCCTTGTACTTCTCCTGCGCCTTGTCGAGCCGCTTGGCGATCCGGTCCTGCAGCTTCCCGTTGGCGCGCAACGCGGCACCCTCGGCCTTCAGGCTCTTGAGCAGCGCCTTGCGCCGGTCGGCCTGCTTCTTGCCGTCCAGGCGCTTCTCGATCAGGTCGCGCAGCTTGTCCAGCGCGCGCTTGATGCCCTCCGAGCCGCGGGTCACGTTCTTGGTGAAGCCCTGCAGGAGGCCGTCGGCCAGCGGCTTGCCGACCTTGTCCTCCATCTCCTTGGACGGGGAGTGGATCCGGCCGGCGGCGCGCGCGGCGGCCACGGCCTGGCGCACGGCGGAGGCCGCCTCAGCGGCCAGCGCGGCGGCGGTGCCGGAGAAGCCGGTGAAGATGCCGGACTTCAGGTTGGCGCCCACCTGGGTGCCGCCGTCGGTGGCCCAGCGCTTCGAGGTCGTGAGGCTGGACCGCAGCGCGGCGTTGAATCCGGTCAAGTCGGGACGGGCCTTGCCTGTGCCCTTCTTGAGGCTGTCGGAGACCTCGGTGGCGGCCGTGATGGCCTGGCGCTTGGCGTTCAGGGAGAACTGCTGGACCGAACGGAGCGCAGGCTTCATCTCCGGCTTGGCGTCACCCAGATGATTCAGCTCGCGGATCACGCGCTGGATGTCCGTGACGGACTCCTTCGCCCCGAGCGTCTTCAGGACCGTGCGGATCTGCTTCCGGTCCTGCACCTTGACCAGACCGCGGAGGACGCCGGCGATCTGACGCTCGCCCTCCGGCCAACCGCTCATGTCGATGCGGCTGACGATCTTGCGGCGGGTCGCCTGGTCGATGTTCTTGAGCGCGCGGCCGAACTCGCCGTTCGCGATGGCGGCCTCTCGGGCTGCGGCCTGGTCGCGCTTGAACTCCTCGGTGGTGGCGCCGAGTGCGTTCTTCAGGGTGGTCAGGTCGACGGCGCCTTGGTTCAGGTAGCCCGGCATCACGCCGACCGACTTTGCCCAGCGCACCTGCTGCCGCTCGGCGGACTTCAGCGCACGGTCGACGCGCTTGACGGCGCCCTCCTGGCCCAGCGTGGCAGCCACCAAATCGCGGGAGGAGAGGCCGAGCCGGCGACCTGCCTCGAAGGCTCCGGACTGCTGCAGCGAGAGCCGCGCAACGTCGTTGGCGGCCCGGGTGGCGGCACCGGAGACCCGGTTCAGGGACCCGGCGAAGTCCTCGACCTTCGGCTTGGCGAACTGCAGGCTGTCGCCGGCCTTCTTCCCTGCGGTGCCCACGGCCAGGATGGCGCCGGCCAGACCGCCCACGGCCGCACCGATCGGACCGCCCATCGAGAACCCGAGCAGCGCACCGCCGCCCACGGACTCGAGGGTCTTGAGCCCTTCGTTGGTCTCGCCGGCCGCGCGGGTCAGCGCGACCATGCCGCCGATCCCGGCCGCGGCCTTCGCCGCGCCGCTGAGTCGCTGCATCATCGTCGACGTGGCCTGTGCTCGGGTGGCGGTGTCCTGCATCTCCAACTTGAGGACGCGCAGGTAGGTGATCTGGTTCTGGACCGCTGCCGTCGCGGTGGTGACGCCCGCGGTCATGCGCGGCAGGATCAGCGCGGCAAGGGCGGCCTGGACGCCGATCTCCTTCACAGGGCCGGGCAGACCGTTGAGCGCGTCGCCGGCGGTCTTGGCCGCCTTGGCCGTGCCGTCAACGAGCGGCAGGAGGTCCGCGAGCGCGGGGACTGTCGTGTCCTTGATGTACTTGCCCGCGCTCAGCGCGAACTCGCCCAGAGACTCGAGCGCCGGGCCGAGCCGCTTCCCGGCAGCGGTGGCCGCGGCGACTATCTCGTCCTTGTTCTCGGCCAGGTAGGAGGCGACCGACTGCAGCCGCTTGTCCAGGGCCGGGGAGAAGCGCCGGTAGAGCTCCTGGACCGTGGTGACGGTCTGGGCCTTCAGGGACGACAGCGTGCCCGCTAGGCCCTTCGTGGCGGACTCCGCGAGCTTCTGGGCAGCCCCGGCACGCTTGACACCCTTGGTGTACTCCGCCAGGCCCTTGGTGCCGTTCTTGAGGATCACCTGGGCGCCGGTGATGCCGATCTTGCCGAAGATGGCCTTCAGGTTCGCGTTCTGCTGCTCCTGGCTCAGCCGGCCCAGGCCGCGGTTCAGCTGGTCGATGAGACCGGGCAGCGGTCGCATGTTGCCCTGGGCGTCGTACACCTGCACGTTGAGTGCCTTCAGCGCGTTCGCCGCGGCCGGGGTCGGGGCCTGCAGGTTGAGCAGGAACGACCGGAACGCCGTACCGGCCTGGGAGGCCTTGATCCCGGAGTTGGCCAGCTCGGCGAGGATCGCGTTCGTCTGGTCGAGCGAGACCCCGGCCTTGGCGGCCAGCGGGGAGACGTACTTGAACGACTCGGCGAGGTCGGTGACGTCGGCCGAGGAGATGTTCGCGGCGTTCGCCAGGCCGTTGGCGATCCGGCTCGCGGCCTTCGCCTTGAGCCCGAACGTGTTCAGCGTGTTCGCGACCAGCATCGAGGCGTCGGCCACCTCGAGCTCCCCGGCCTTCGCCAGGACCATCGTGCCTCGCACGGCCCGCAGCGAGCTGTCCAACGATAGGCCCGACTTGGTCAGCTCGACGACACCGAGCGCGGCGTCAGAGGCGGTCTGGCCGTACTTGGCGAAGACGCCCGCGTTCTTCTCGATGCGCTGGGCGGCGCGGTCGATCTGCTTGTCCGTGCTGTCGGTCAGGGCCTGAATCTTGTTCAGCGCGCTGACGTAGGTCGCGCCGGCGCGGCCTGCTGCGGCGCCGAGCCTGACCAGGCTCCCGACGGCGAAGGCCCCGGCGATGAGCTTCCCGGTGCGGCTGGCCTGGCGGCCCATGAGCCCGTAGGAGCGGGCGGTGAGGGCAGCCTCGGCGCGCGCCTGACGGCCGTTGGCCAAGATGGCGATGCGGATCGGCCCGGCGATGACTACTGCCCCCCTCGGTCAAGGTGGGCGACCGCGCGCGTCACAGGTAGCACCCCGTCCCGGGCGTCTCCGGGTTCTGCTGCGGCGCTGGGCTCGCCACGTTGGCGTCCGTGACGGCTATGACGTGCAGCGAGTCGCCGGTGATGACGATCGCCAGGTCGCCCTCGGCGACCGCCGAGACGACCGCGACGGCGTCGGGCCTCGCGAAGAGCGCGTCGACCGACTGCGCGAGCGCCTCGTCGAAGAGCCGGCGCGCACGCAGCGTGTGCTCGGCCGGGCCGTGGCGTCCTCGGCTCATGCCGATCACCCCCGGAACTGCTCGACGTCGGCGAGCGCCTGAGCTACGGCTGCCTTCGCTGCCTGGCGGTGAGACCACGCGGCGTGCTCGGCGCGCTCCAGCGGCGCGAGCATGGCCTGATCGAAGCGCCCGAACGCCTTGACCTGCCCGGTCGGGAGCCCGAACTCGTCGACGACGGCGTTGCGCTGCTGCGCCTCGTAGTAGGCCTCGCGATACGCCGCGGAGGCGACCGCCCACGCCTGGTCCGCGCGGGCGAGGTAGGCCTCCGCGGCCGACCACCGGGCGATCGCGTCGTCGACGACGTTCATGACGCCTCTCCCTGTTCGGCGATGGCGTCCAGCGCGGCCGCGGGGATGCGGCACACGCGGCCGCCGAGGCGGATCACCGGCAGCTCGCCCGAGACGACGCGGCGCCGGACGGTGCGTTCGCTGATGCCCAGTCGCTGGGCGGCCTGGCCGTAGGTCAACGCGATCAGCTCCGCTCGTCGTGTGCCGGCGCCGTCGGCCGGTTCCGCCTCACTGTGGGCCGGCGTCGACCGGTGCGCGAGTTCTGGCCGCTCCTGGCCGCTCCGGGCCTCAAGTGACCGCAGGAGCAGGAGCAGGTCCGGGGCTGGCCAGCCGCCGTTGCGGCGCAGCTGGCGCACGTGCGCCCGCAGCGCGGCAGTGAGTTGCGCGAGCGTCGTCGGGTCGTCGTCGAGCACCACGATCACGTCAGGTGCCTCCCTATGATCCGGGTGGCCGCGGTGCCGCTCAGCGTCGTGTGCTCGAGCAGCGCGCCGGCCAGGGCCTCGACCGCCGGCCACTGGCTCTCCAGGTGCGCCCGGACGTCGGCGCGCAAGAACGCGAGGTGCGCCGCGCACACCTTGGGGTCCCGGCCCGGGTTGAGCTCGAGCACGCCGCGCCACGCCCTCGCCTCGTCGGTCCGGTCGCGCTTGGGCAGCAGCTTCCGGGCAGCATCACCGGCGGCGAACTCCTCGGCATCCGCGGAGGACGCGGGCGCGCTCTCAACGATGGCGCGATCGACGGCGTTCACCCGCGGCACAGATGCGGTGACCCCGGCGGTGAGCAGCAGGCGGCAGCGGTGCAGCCGTAGCGCCAAGTCCTCGGCCTCCTTGCCAGCCAGGAGGACCATCACGTCGCGCTCGGCCACGTCCCGGACCCACGCGTAGGCCTCCTCGTTGGACACCCACGTCGCCCGGCCTCCTGCGAGCAAGTCCCCGTCACCGTCCCGGCGCAGGGCAGGGACCTCGGACAGCCCCGCGTACGTCGAGCCGGGCGAGATCGTCACGCTTCCCGTGCGGCCGAGCAGGCGGACGCCTGCAACGGTATGGCCGGCTTCGTGAAACGCGAGCGCGACCCGACTCCACTGCGACAGCGAGGCCGGCGCGCGGATCACTGGCGCGGTCCGGGCACAGGTCGCGGCTGCGGCTGCGGGTGCAGGTGCGGGTCGGGTGCTCATCCCCGCGCCTCGTCCCGGGCTTGGGCCTCTCGGCGCCGCCGCAGCCGCTCGGCCTTCTCGGCCTGCCGGCGAGCGCGGTCCACCTGGCACAGCGGCACCACGGGCCGGTCGCCGCGGTGAACCGGGATCGTCGAGCCGCAGTCGATGCACGTCAGGACGTAGCGCGCCGCGACCACGACCGCGACCACGGCCGGCCCCTCCTCGGCCTCGCGCCGCAGCGCCACCTCGGCCACCGCGCGCTGCCGGGTGCTACCGCGCAACGGCACGCTGCGGCCGCACGACGCGCACCCCAGGCCGGGGGTGCCGTCGCGGTGCTCGAACAGCCCCAGCTGCTCGGGGTCGGCGCAGCCAGGGCGATGGGTGAACCAGGCGGCCAGCTCGGCCGGTGGCCGGACAACACCTCGCTCACGCATCGCCGCACCTCGCCTCCACGAGCGCCCGCAGGCCGGCAATCGAGGACAGGTAGGTCGCCAACCCGCCGATCAGCTCGTCGAAAACCTCGTCGCGGGCCTCCCGCGGGAAACGCACCTCGAGCACGTCCAGGTCGCGCTCCAGTAGCTCCGACGCCGCGTCCAGCTCCTGGAGCGCTTCCGCCTGCGTCGGGACGGCGGTCAGCCCGGCTGCCGGCTGCAGAGCGGCCGACTGCTGGGCGTTCATCTCGTGTCGGCCCAGCTTCGTCGGTCGCCGGCTCGCGGCCTTGCGACACCGGTCGTTGTCCGGGCAAAACCTCGCCCGGGGCGACCGGGTTTCGAAGGCGCGGCCGCACTCGGCACACGTCACGGTTCGAATCTGCATCAGGTACTCCTCAAGGTCGCCGTCTGTGACGGGGCGGCGGTCACGGCGGTCACTGTGACCACGGAACGGCCCGGGGTGGGAAAGGGACGCGGCGAGGGTGTCCGCGCTCTCCGGCGGACCCGTCTGGACCCCGCCCCCGGGGCCGCGGCCCGCGAGCTGGACGCGGATCACGTCGAGGCCTCGTCGGCCAGGCGCCGAAACTCGATCTCGTCGGTCAGCAGCTCCAGCCATCCCGCCAGCCGCGCATCGGGCCAGTGGCGGATCAGGCCGGGGAAGCCAGAGGCGCGCAGGTCGGCCGCCTCGTCTCGCACGGCCGGACTGAACGCGTCAGGGTCGTCGGCCACCGTCGCGCAGTCGGTGTCGAAGCGGTCGGACTCGACGTACTCGGTGAACGCCTCGGTCGGGGCGCAGTAGAAGCACTGCGGGCACCACAGCCAGTCCACGCCGTTCTCGTCCATCACAGGATCAACCTCCTCGGTCTCACGGAACGCTTGCGGCGCCGGCGGTTGCCGTACGTCGCCCCCTTGCTGGCGTTGCAGTGCAGGCAGGCAGGCAGCCAAAGCCCGACCTCGAACGCCAGGTCTGGGCGCGCAGCCACCGGGACGGTGTGCTCGACGGTGTCGGCGCGGCCCGTGCAGCCAGCCAGCTTGAGCGCGCAGCTCGGGTTCAGCGCCAGGAAGGCGGCGCGCAGGGCCTTGTACTTGCGCTGGTTGCGGGGGTCGCCCGGCTTGCCCATCTCAGCGCACCGCCTGACTCGACGTCGCGGTAAGCCATGCCGGGAAGCCGCGCCGGCTGACCCTGCTCCGGCAGGCGCCGGAGCAGAAGCGGGTCCCGCGCCGGGTGGCCAGGTAGGCGGCGCCGCACTCCTCGCAGACCTGCGCCGCCGGCCCGCGGGGCTGGGCCGGGGTCTCGGCCGCTTCGTCGGGATCCGGCACGCCCGCAGCTGCACGCTCGAGCGCGGCCCGGCGTGCCGCCTTGCTGCCGCCCGCGGCTGAGCTCGGCGTGAGGTCGACCCCGCCCCACACCCCGGCGGGCTCGTCGTTCGCGAGCGCGAACACCGCGCAGGCCAGGCGCGCCGGACACGCACGGCAGGCCGCCGCAGCCTCGGCCCGGTCGGCTCGGAGCTCGGAGTGGAACGGCGCCGGGTCGCGCTGGCACGGCGTCAACCGGCCGCGGTCGGCCAGGTCGTCAAGCGCCCGGGCCAAGGCGAACCACACCGAGCGGGCCGGCCAGTCGATGGCGAGCAACTCGGGGATCATCGGGTCACCTGCCGGGGTGGGCGTGGTGGGCGTGGTGCCCGTCGTCCGGGCGCACTCCCCATATACGGCGCCCTGCCTACCTTCTTCATTCTTAGCGAACAGAGGAATAGCCCGGAAGAAGCCCACCACGCCCACCACGCCCACCCCTTTTGGTGTTGTCGCAGGTCAGACCCACCGACGTGGGGGTGGGCTTTGGGGTGGGCTTGTGCCTCCCGGGGTGGGCTTTGGGGTGGGTGTGAACCGGCGGCAGCCGAGTTGGCGAGCAGGGCGCTCATGACCCGATCACCCGCAGCCCGCCGCCCGCTTCGGGCCACTCCTCGACCTCCACCAGCTCGAAGCTGTAGCGCGTCGACCCACGGACTGTGCTGGTCGCCCAGTGCACGCCGAGAGCGGCGAGGCCCTCGCGAAGGTGGTTGAGCACTTCGGGAATCCGGCGTGCCGACGAGGGCCAGCCGGTGCCGAAGCGGTCCGGGTGCGTGGCGAACATACCCGCCTCCAGGAGCAGCTCCGAGGCCTTACCCGACCATCGCCCGTGCCGGGCCTCAAGCAGCGTCAGGAGAGCGGCGCCGAACGTGTCCTCGGCGGCCGTGCGCTGCTTCACACGCCGGCTCTGCGCGGCGTACGCCGCGAGCAGGCCAGCCGGGCAGCCGAGGATGTGGCCCGCGGCCGCCCCTTCGTCGAGCGCCGCCAGCACCCGCGCGTGCGCCGCCATCCGGTGCTCGGTCGGGGCGGGGACCTGGTCCACGTAGGCCAGCACCGCCGCGACGGCGTCGCAGACCGCGCCGAGCAGACGCCCGTGCTGGGCGTCGAAGGCGGCCTGTAGCTCCGCGTCGTCGATGCGGTGCTCGATCGGCGGCACCTCGAGCGTGATCAGCCGGTCGAGGGCGTCGGGTCGCAGGCCGGCGGGAACACCGACCGCGGTCAGACCGAGCGGCCGTTGGATCGGCCTGACGTTGAGGGCGTTGTCTGAGTACAGGGCCCTGGTCTCCCGTGCGGTGCCAGTCACCAGCGTGCACAGCTCGTCGGAGACGGCGCCCGAGACGCTGGTCAGGTTGTCCCACAACGGGATCGCCCGGTGGAGGCCGCGAACCTGGTCGTCGGCGAAGTTCCGCCCGAACGCCGAGCCGAGCGCCGACGGCGGGGACGGCTCCAAGATCGAGGCGACCAGCCGCAACCGCGTGGACTTGCCCGCTCCTGGCGGACCGACCAGCAGCATCCCGGGCCGCACCGAGGCGGCGAAGGGCAGGCCGACGAGCCAGCCCACCAGCGCCCGGAAGGCCTCGTCAGCCGGGTCGACGGCCAGGAGCGGCGCGAGGTCGACCAGGCGACCGCCGCGGCTCGGGGAGGGCAGCGGCTTCGTGGCGTGCGAGCGCCGGAACACGACGCCGGCGGGCGCCGCCCCGACCGACCAGCCGTCGGCGGTGATCGTCACGACCCGGCCGTCGGCCCAACCCAGGTCAATGGCCACGAGGCCTTCGTCGACGTCGTGGTGGAACCGCAACGCCAGCTGCGCCTCGGGGCCCTCGTGCGCTCGCGCCTGGAGGTGCATCAACACGGTGTCGGCCACCGCGCGGGTGATCGGCGCACCGGGGACGACGAGCCCACTGAGTCGCACGATCCGGTGCCGCAGCTCCCCGCCGATCTCGAGCGCGACCCCGGGCGAGCCATGCAACGGCCCCAGCCCGTGGTCGGCCCGCGGCACCGCGTACGCCGTGCCCTCGTGGTGCGTCAGCGCGTACACCGTCGCGAAGTGATTGATCAGGAGCCGGACCGGGCTCGCCTTGACCGCCGCTACCGCGCCCGGTGCGCCGGCCTTGGGCGGCTCGCCGGTCGTCGGCGCATCGTCTGCTGCGTTGTGGGGCTCTTCGCTCACGCCCGCCACACCGCCAGGAAGTAGGTGCGAGCGCCGTACCACGAGCGCCCCGGAGGCAACGCCTCGAGCCGCACGGCAGGGTCGGCCGCGATCACGCCCAGGTGGGCGTAGTCGACGTCGTCGAGGTGGTAGGGCTGCGCGACGATCACAGCCGGCTCGCCGTCACGGGTCCACGTCGAGATGTGATCGGGCCAGCTGAGTGGCATCGGGTTGAGGTCGCTGGCCGTGCCGGGCGCGACAGGCCAGCCGGCCACCTGGTCGTCGGTCCGGCAGGCGCCGTAGCAGCGCCTCCCGGTCGTCAGCCAGGCGCGGCAGGCGTGGCCACGGAGCGAGCGGCGCAGGCCCAGAGGCTCGGCCCACTCGAGCAGCCGTTGACGAGTAGCCATGTAGAGGTTGGGCCCGTAGGGCCAGCCGAACGTACAGCCCCAATCGCCGCGGCCGTCCCGCACCAGGCCGATGCCCGGCGCCCGTGCGTCGAGCTCGTCGACCAGGCGCTCATCGGCCTCCGTCGCGTGGTAGTAACAGCAGCGCCGACCGTCCGGGAAGATCAGGCCGGCGTACCTGCACCGCACACAGTCCGGGTGGGCGGGGACTGTGACCCCGCCGTCCCAGCACGAGGGCGTCGCGACGCCTACGCTGGAGGTGTCACTCTTGCTTGGCGGCGAGGTGTTGGAGGTCGTCCGGTTCAGCGCCGGGCGGCCTCTGCCGCTCTCAGGCGGCCCCTCTGCCTGGCTCATGCCGACACCGACTTGGCCGCCTCGGCGTACTGGCGCTCGATCCACGCGTCCACGTCCGACGCCTTGGCCACCACGGTGCGCCCCAGCTTGAACATCCGTGGACCTTCGTCGTAGCCCGCGGTCTGCCGGTGGCGGTACCAACGGATCGTGCCCTCCGGCTTGCACGTCCTCACGGCAATGTCCGGGATGTTCAAGATCTTGTCGTCATCAAGCACCTTGGCCTCCTGTGCGTATCGAGGGTTCTCAATACAGATCAGCGTGGGCTACTATTGACTTCGTTACAACTCTCTGGTTATCTACGGGCTATGACACCAGCAACGCAAGAAGAACTCTGGTTCCGAGGGGGCCGGATCATCCGGCCTCAGGATCCGACGGCCCAAGATGGAGACATCGTCTGGTCGCGCGAGCACGACGATGCGCCGGCATCGCCAGGGCCCGACGACCTGCTCGACCGGTACTGCCGCCTAGCGATCGCGACGCCCGAAGAGGTCGCAGAGTTCATTGCGGCCAACGGCCTTCCAGAGGTCGGCGGCTTCAAGGGGACAGACGGCAAGGAGCCCGATTGGCGGCAGCAGTTCCCCGACGACCCCGGCAGGGTGCCGGCAAACCGAATCCGCGAACACGCACGAGCCGTTGCCGCGGCTCGCAGGGTTGGGGCAGCCCTCGTCGCCCGCCGGCCCGGCGAGCTGGACGACTGGCTCGACGCGCATCGATTCCTGAACCCGAGCGAGCGCCGCGCGACCCGACCCGCCTGGCTTCAACAAGAGCTCGGCAACTGGTCATTCGAGCGCGAGCGGTTCGCGGGATTGGTCTCCGACTTCCTCGCTGCCAGCGGGGTCTACACCGGCGTCAACTGGTCGGACTACAAGCGCCTCGCGATCGTCCCGGTCAGGAGCACCTTCCTCGGGGCCATCGCGCTCCTGCTCGCGCGGGAGATAGGCGCCGAGGAGCGGTACTCCTGCGCTTCCTGCGGGGCGCCAGTCGATCGACGCCGCCCGCCGCGTGAGGGTGAGTCGGTCTACTGCGATCGCCCGGAGTGCAAGCGCGAGCAGCAGCGGCGCAACCAAGCCGCCTGGCGGGCAAAGAAGGCCGCGGAGAGGAGCGGGTCCTGATGGCCAGCAAGAGCATCGCGAAGCGTCCGGACGGCCGCTGGCGCGCTCGGTACCGGGACGCGGGTGGTCGAGAGCACGCCCGCCATTTCACACGGAAGGTCGACGCTCAGCGGTGGCTCGATGAGGTCACGGCGTCTGTCGTCACGGGCCAGTACGTCGACCCGAAGGCCGGGAGCATCGCCTTCCGGATCTATGCAGAGCAGTGGCGCGCCGCTCAGGTTCACCGGCCGTCGAGTCAGGCACACGTGGAGACGATGCTGCGCCGACACGCCTACCCGACGCTGGGAGACCGGCCGCTGTCGTCGATCCTGCCGAGCGAGGTTCAGGCGTGGGTGAAGCGCCTGGGCATCGAGGACAAGGCCGCGAAGCGGAGGGCGCTGGCCCCGTCCACGATCGGGGTTGTGCACTCCATCGTCTCGTCGGTGATGAAGGCTGCTGTCAAGGACCGACGCATCGTCGCCAACCCGTGCGAGGGCACCAAGCTCCCGAAGGCGTCACGGAGCAAGGTCGTCCCGCCGACGACGGAGCAGGTCGAGGCGCTGCGCCTGGCGATGCCGGACCGACTCAAGGCGCTGGTGACGTTCTCCGCGGGCACGGGGATGAGGCCCGCCGAGGTCCGCGGGCTCACGGTCGACCGGCTCAACATGCTGCGGCGCGAGGTCGAGGTCGACCGCCAGCTCGTCTCAGTGGCGAAGAAGGAACCGACCTACGGGCCGCCGAAGACGGCCGCGAGCGTGCGGACGATCCCGCTGCCTCAGGTCGTGGTCGACTTCCTGGCGGCCCACTTGGCGGCGTACCCGCCCGGTCCGAACGGTCTCGTGTTCACGCTCGAGGGCGGGGAGCCGATCAGTCGGCAGGCCATGGGCCACCTGTGGCGCCCGCTCGCGAGCGCTGCGGGCCTCCCTGGCCGCTCCGGCCCCCACGCCCTGCGGCACTACTACGCGTCGCTCCTGATCCGGTACGGCGAGAGCGTGAAGACCGTCCAGGCTCGACTGGGGCACGCCTCGGCCGCGGAGACGCTGGACACCTACTCGCACCTCTGGCCGGACAGCGATGACCGGACCCGCGAGGCGATCGACTCGGTTCTCGGCGCTCCTGCGGACTCTGTGCGGACTGCGGAGTCGTCGTGAGCGAGTTTTGCCTGATGAGAGGGGGTGGTGCGGACGGGCTGGCCTGTAGGCCGGGTTCTGTCCCCGGCGAGCCGGGGGGCGACCATCCATCTACGGGTGCCGTTGCCGACACTCTCCAGCGGTCTACCCGCGCACTCGGGCGGGCCGCCCTCGAACGTGCGCGCGTCCCGTGCAAGCACGGGACTTCTTGACCTTGCTCCAAGTGGGGTTTGCCGAGCCGGCCGGGTCGCCCCGGTCGCTGGTGGTCTCTTACACCGCCGTTTCACCCTTACCCCTCCTCGCCGTAGCGGGGCGGGGCGGTCTGTTCTCTGTGGCACTGTCCCGCGGGTTGCCCCGGGTGGGTGTTACCCACCACTCTGCCCTGTGGAGCCCGGACCTTCCTCGGGGAGTCGCCTCCACGCGGTCGCCCGGCCAGCCCATCCGCGGCTCAAGGATAGCGGTGGACGCGCTCCTGCGCCTCGGCGTACGACGTCGCCGTCGGCAGCTGCTCGTCGTCGCGCACCGCGGTCGCCACCCGGACGGCCGCGTCGACGGCGGCGCGATAGGGGAGCGAGCCGGTGCTGACCCGCCGGACGCCGAGGTCGGCGAGCTCGCGCAGGGTGCGTCCGGGGGTGACGAGGAGGTTCAGCGGCGCCGGCACCGCGGCCGCGATCTCGCGGATCGCCGCCGGGTCGGCGAGGCCCGGGACGAAGACGCCGTCGGCCCCGGCCTCGACGTACGCCAGCGCGCGCGCCACGGTCGCGGGGACGGTGGCGTCCTGGTCGAACCAGTAGGTGTCGACCCGGGCGTTGACGAAGACGTCCGGGCTGCGCTCCTTGACCGCGGCCACCTTGGCGGCGAACCGCGCGGGCTCGACGAGCCGCGCGGCGGCGCTGTCCTCGAGGTTCACGCCGGCCACCCCGACCGCGCCGAGCCCGGCGACGTAGTCGGCGACCTCGTCCGGGTCCTCGGAGTAGCCGTCCTCGATGTCGATCGAGACGTGCACCGGGAGCCGCGCCAGGCGCTGCGCGAGGACCAGGTTGGCCTCGCGGGTGGCGCCGTCGCCGTCCGGGTGGCCGGCGGAGGTCGCGACGCCGAAGCTGGTCGTCCCCACTGCGGGGAAGCCCGCCTCGACGAACGCGATCGCGGACGGCACGTCCCAGGCGTTCGGCAGCAGGAGCGGCAGGTCGGCGTGGTGCAGGGCGCGGAACGACATGGAGCGAGTCAAGCACGGGCGCGGGTCGACGGGCCCTCGGCCGGTCGGGAGCCGGTCGCCGCCGGGTACGGTGGACCGTCGTGAAGGACATCGACCGCGAGACGGAGCGCGAGACCGAGCACGAGCTGCAGGCGCCGCCGGTCGTCTTCCCCGGCCAGGCCGGACCGGAGTCGGCGTACCGCACCGCCTTCGACCTCCTCGCCCGCCGGGCGCCGCGCGAGGCGCTCGAGGTCATCGAGCCGGCGCTGGCCGAGGAGCCCGACAACACCGGGCTGCGCACGCTGCGCGCCTGGGCCTTCCTGATGCGCGCGCAGCTGCAGCGCGCCGAGGCCGAGCTGACCCGCCTGGTCGAGGAGAACCCCGCCGACGACTGGATGCGGCACGCGCTCGGGCGGTGCCTGGAGCGGCAGAGCCGGTACGCCGAGGCGCTGCCGCACCTGCGGCTGGCCGCGACCATGAGCGGCGAACCCGAGCACGAGGTCGCCGTGCTGCGGGTGGAGCGGCGGCTCGCCGAGACCGGCGAGACGTCGTACGACAAGCTGGTCTGAGCCGGCGCGGTCTGCCACGCACCTGACCCATCTGCTCGCGAAGGGCGGGGAGGACGACAGTTCTGTCAGGTACGACGGGAGCCGGACGAGCCGAGGACCCGGTCACACGCTGGATCAGGGCAGCGTCAAGACCTCGGCACCGGCGGGCGTGACCAGCAGGGTGTGCTCGAACTGGGCGCTGCGGCGCCGGTCGCGGGTGAGCACCGTCCAGCCGTCCTCGGCCAGGTCCCACTCGTGGGTGCCGAGGTTGAGCATCGGCTCGATCGTGAACGTCATCCCGACCTCGATCACGGTGTCGTACGCCGGGTCGTCGTAGTGCGGCACCACGAGGCCGCTGTGGAACGCGGCGCCGATGCCGTGGCCGGTGAACTCGCGGACCACGCCGTACCCGAAGCGCGCGGCGTAGGACTCGATCACCCGGCCGATCACGTTGATCCGCCGGCCCGGCCGGACCGCCCTGATCCCGCGCTCCAGCGCCTCCCGGGTGCGCTCGACGAGCAGCCGTGACTCCTCGTCGACGTCGCCGGCGAGGAACGTGGCGTTGGTGTCGCCGTGCACGCCGTCGAGGTAGGCGGTGACGTCGATGTTGACGATGTCGCCGTCCTCGACGACCCGGTCGCCGGGGATGCCGTGGCACACGACCTCGTTGACGCTGGCGCACAGCGACTTCGGGAACCCGCGGTAGTCCAGCGTCGAGGGGTAGGCGCCGTGGTCGCACAGGAACTCGTGGCCGATCCGGTCCAGCTCGTCGGTGGTCACCCCGGGGGCGACGTGCGCGCCGACCAGGTCGCGGGCCTCCGCGGCCAGCCGGCCCGCGACGCGCATCCGCTCGACGGTCTCCGCGTCCTTGACCTCGCTGCCGGTGAACGGCGTGGGCGTGACCTTGCCGACGTACTCCGGTCGGGGGATCGATGCCGGCACGGAGCGCAGCGGGGGAGTCATCCGACGAGTGTAGTTTTCTACGGCATGAGCGACTTCTGGTACTGCGTGCGGCACCACCGTGTCGAGGACGAGTCGAACCTGTGCCCGCCGATCGACCGGCTCGGTCCGTACCCGACGCGCGCGGAGGCCGAGCGCGCGCTGGAGACCGCCGAGGAGCGCAACGAGGAGTGGGACAACGACCCGGCCTGGAACGACGACGACGACGAGTAGTCGCCACCGATGACCAAGCCCGGCCGGCGCCCCCGCGGGCGCCCCGACGTCTCCCCGTGGCCGTTCATCGGCATGGCGGGGATGGCGTGCGCGTTCTTCCTGTACGCCGCCAGCGGGCTGGTCGCACCCTGGTGGGCGGTCATCGTGCTGCTGGTGATGTGGGTGCTGCTGTTCGTCGTCGCCTGCGCCTGGTGGTCGCTGCACCCGCGCTGGGTGCCGGGGCTGGCGGTGGGCGCGGTCGTGCTCTGGTTCGCGGTGGTCACCGCGGGTGGGGCGTTCCTGGGCTGGAACGCCTGAGCATCAGCGCAGCCGCACGTGCGCGCTGACGATCGGGTGGTCCGAGGTCGCCTGCACCAGGGCGGACCGGTTGATCCGCGGGCTGTCGAGCTCGGCGTACTCGTTCGCGAAGATCCAGTCGACCCCCGAGGTGGGCGCGTCGCACGAGCCGTTCCTGGGGTTCGAGCCGCCCAGGAACGAGTGCATCACCTGGTTGCGGGTGAAGGGGCAGAAGAACGCCGACCGGTCGTTCATGTCGCCGGTCATGAACACCGCGACGTTCAGCTCCCGGGTCAGCTTGCGGGTCACGCTGCGCTCGATCCGGGTCGCCTCCCGCCGCCACTGCGAGGCGTTGCCGCGGGTGTCGGCGGCGTGGTGGGTGTTCATCATGTAGACCATCCGGTCGCTGGCCAGCGCGCGCAGCCCGACCACCGGCATGTACCGGGTGTTGCCGTGGAAGTAGGGCACGGCGACGGACCAGCCCTCGACGAACGCGAACCGGTCGGTGCGCCAGGCGATCGAGTTGTCGGTGTCCCACTCGGCGCCGGAGTAGACGGCCCACCGGTCGCCGACCCGGGCCAGGAACCGGTCGTGCTGGGGCCGCTGGAACTCCTGGAGGCCGACGATGGCGGCGTGGGTACGGCGGAGCACCTTGATCGCCCGGTCCAGGCGGACATCGGAGCTGTCGAAGCCCGGTCGGCCGTGGCGGCCGTCGGTGTGGTCGGCGCCGAGCACGTTGAACGAGGCGATCACGAAGCTCTCCTCCTGGGCTGGAGCGGCCTCGACGGGTCCGACGAGGGCGGCACCCGTGGCCGTGAGGGCCAGGGCGAGGGCCAGGGCGAGGGCGAGGGACAGCGAGCAGAGGGCAGGGCGGAGCACCGAGATCACGAGGGGTCACATCGGTCGGCCCCCGGCCGACCTGAGAGGTTCCCTCAGGACTCGCGGGGGCGCACCCGCAGCCGGGTGATCCGGTGCTTGTCGACCGTCGCGACCTCGATCTCGTGGTCGCCGACGATCACCACGTCGCCGGCGGCGGCGAGCCGGCCGAGCCGGTGCACGACGTACCCGGCCGCGGTCTCGTAGGGCCCGTCCTCGAGCCCGACGCCGGTGCGCTCGGCGAAGTCCTCGATGGTCAGCCCCGCGTCCACCTCGCCGGCGGCCACGCTCGCGGTCTCGTCGTACTCGTCGTGGATCTCGCCGACCAGCTCCTCGACCAGGTCCTCGAGGGTGACGATGCCGTCGGTGCCGCCGTACTCGTCGACGACGACGGCGATGTGGCTGCCCTCGGCCCGCATCCGCGTCAGCGAGGGCAGCACCCGGTTGGTGGCGGGCAGGTGCAGGATCTTGCGGGTGATCGAGCGCACCCGCTTGCGGGGGTCGGCGCCGAGCAGGTCGCGCACGTGCAGGAAGCCACGGACGTCGTCGTGGCCGGTGCCGGTGACGGGGTAGCGGGAGTACGGGCTGGTCAGGGCGACGGCGATCGCGTCGGCGACCGTGGCGTCGGCGGCCAGGAACGTCACGTCGCCGCGGGGCCGCATCACCTCGCTCAGGGACCGGTCGCCGGCGTCGAAGACGTCGGCGAGGATCCGCCGCTCGTCGTCGGCCAGGCCCTCGTGCCGGTCGACGAGGTAGCGCAGCTCCTCGTCGCTGAGCTCCTCCGAGGCCGCGGCCGGGTCGCCGCCGAAGACGCGGACCACCGCGTTGGTGGAGACCGAGAGCAGCCAGACCACCGGGCGCATCAGGGTCGCGAAGCGGTCCAGCGGCGCGCCGACCAGGTAGGCGACCCCTGCCGCGCGCTGCAGCGCGAGCCGCTTGGGGACCAGCTCGCTGAGCACGAGGGAGAGGTAGGCGATGAACAGGGTCAGCACCACCAGCGCGGCGGTGCCGGCGGCGTCCTCGCCGAGCCCGGCGTGCTCGAGCATCGGCGCGAAGTCGGGTGCGAGCGTGGAGGCGCCGTACGCCGCCGAGAAGAAGCCGGCCAGCGTGACGCCGATCTGGACCGCGGCCAGGAACCGGTTCGGGTCGCGGGCCACGGACGCGACCCGAGCGCCGCGGGCCCCGCGGGAGGCGAGCGTGTTGACCTGGGCCTCGCGCAACGAGACCAGCGCGATCTCGGTGCCGGCGAACACCCCGCCGATCAGGATGAACAGCAGGACCAGGGCAAGGTTGATCAGGGTCTGGGCGTCCACCGGGGTGTCGTCACCGCTCTCTCATCGTCTGGGTCTGACAACGAGGATCGCGTCGTTCCCGTTCCCGTTGTCGGTGAGCACGTAGGCGACCGAGCCGGGGCCGTCCACGACCGTGCGGATCCGGCCGTGCTCACGCAGCGCCGCCGGCACCCGCACCCTCTGCAGCCTGCCGGACGCGGAGAGCTGGAGGAACAGCACCCGCTCGGCCTTGAGCGCAGCGACCGCGAGACTGCCGTCGAGGGCGCCCCAGCGCGTGCCGTGGACGAACCCGCCGCCGGACGTCGCCAGCGTCGGGTCGCCCGAGCGCCACACCGCGGCGCGCTGGCGGCCGGGCAGGGACTGGTCGGTCATCGGCACCGACTCGTTGTAGCCGGGGACCGGGTCGTAGCCGTAGTCGCCGCCCTTGCGCAGCCGGTTGACCTCGTCGTCGCGGTAGGTACCCTGCTCGACCGACCACAGGGTGCCGTCGCGGCGCCGGTCGAGCCCCTGGACGTTGCGGTGGCCGTAGGTGTGCACGAAGCGCTTGTTGCGGTTGCCCGACCGGATGAACGGGTTGCTGCCGCAGGGCCTGCCGGTGGCGGCGAGCAGGCAGAGCGTCTTGCCGCCCAGCGACCTCTTGTTCTCGGGGTTGCTGCCGGTCGCGGCGTCGCCGGTGCCGACGTACAGCCGCTTGCCGACCGCCAGCAGCCGGCAGCCGCCGTGCCGCCCGCTGGTGGCGGGCAGGCCGCCGAGCAGCCGCTTGCTCCCCGTGATCGCGGCCAGGTCGTCGCGCAGCGTCCAGCGGATGATCCGTACGTCGTGCCCGCCGCCGTCGGTGAAGCCGCCCTGGCAGGTGTAGAAGGTGCGGTTGCTCGCGAACGACGGGTCCACCTCGAGCCCCATCAGTCCGGTCTCCCCGGACACCCAGACGGAGTCGCTCGGGAAGCCCTGCACCAGCCGGGTCCGGCTGCCGTCCCAGATCGAGACCGTGGCCCGGTCGCGCTGGGTGAGGATCAGCCGGCCGCCGCCGATCGGCCGGACGTCCCACGGGTGGTCCAGGCCGGTCACGAGCCGGGTGACCCTCAGGCCCGGCACCTGGGCCCGGTCGGCCGCCGGCCGCTCCACGTGCGGGCTGTGCGCGTGGGCGACGGGCGACAGCAGGGCGAGGGCCAGCGTGGCCAGGACTCCGAGAACGACCGGGCGCATGGGGACACCCTAGGACTGCTCGTTGAGTCAGAAGGTGTGCTCGGGGCCCGGGAAGGTGCCGGCCTTGACGTCGGCGGCGTAGTCGCGGGCGGCCTGGAGGAGGGCGCCGTGCAGGTCGGCGTACTGCTTGACGAAGCGGGGCATCCGGCCGGTGCGCAGGCCGAAGGCGTCCTGCCACACCAGCACCTGCGCGTCGCAGTCGAGCCCGGCGCCGATGCCGATCGTCGGGATCGCGACGGACTTGGTGACCTCGGCCGCGACGTCGCCGGGAACCATCTCCATGACGACCGCGAAGGCGCCGGCCTCCTCCATCGCGCGGGCCTCCGCGACCACCTTCGCGGCCGCGGTGCCGCGGCCCTGGACCCGGTAGCCGCCCAGGTTGTGCTCGGACTGGGGGGTGAAGCCGATGTGGGCCATCACCGGGATGCCGCCCTCGGTGAGCTTGCGGACCTGCGGCGCCATCTCGATCCCGCCCTCGAGCTTCACCGCGTGCGCGTTCGCCTCCTTCATGAACCGCACGGCGGTCAGGTAGGCCTGCTCGGGCGAGGCCTGGTAGGAGCCGAACGGCAGGTCGGCGACGACGAGGGCCCGGCGCACCGACCGGCTGACGGCGCGCGCCAGCGGGATCAGCTCGTCGACGGTGACCGGCAGCGACGTCTCGTTGCCGAAGACGTTGTTCGACGCGCTGTCCCCGACGAGCAGCACCTCGATGCCGGCCTCGTCGAAGGTCTGCGCGGCGTACTGCTCGTAGGCGGTGAGCATCGCGAACTTCTCGCCGCGCTGCTTCATCTCGCGCAGGTGGTGGGTGCGGATCCGCTTGATCGGTGCGGCTCCGGTGGTCGAGCCTGTCGAGACCCCGGACGCGTACGGGGGCGTCTCCTCGGTGCTCATCTCGTACTCCCTGGCGTCATCTCGCGGCTCCCTGATGGAGTCCACGGACCGTTCGTCAGGCTAGCCCGCTACCGACGGGTTCACTCGTGTGTCGATGGTCACCCCGGTGGTCACCGGACGGCGTCGGCGGCGGCCTCGATGTCGGCGATGACGATCTTCTGCTGCGTCATCATCACCGCGATCGCCGCCTGCGCCCGCGCCGGGTCAGGGTCGGAGATCAGCTCGTAGAGCCGGGTCGGGACGATCTGCCAGGACAGCCCGAACCGGTCCTGGAGCCAGGCGCACTGGCTGGGCCGGCCGCCGGCCACGAGCGTGTCCCAGTAGTAGTCGACCTCGGACTGGTCGGCGCAGCTGACGCTCAGCGAGATCGTCTCGGTGAAGCCGGCGTGCACCGGCCCGCCGTTGATCCCTCGGAACGGCTGGCCGTCGAGCGTCCACTCGGCGGCGAGCACGCGGCCGTCCTCGTAGTGGGAGACCCCGCGGATCTCCGAGTTCGGGAAGACCCGGGTGTAGAACTCCACGGCCTCCATCAGGTCGTCGTCGAACCACAGGCAGGTGCTGATCTCAGGCATGCCCGTGTTGACCCGCTGTCGGCGGCGTACTCATCGGCCTACAGTCGGCCATGGCCTTCGACGTCGCGGCCGACGCGTACGGGCGGTTCATGGGGCGGTACTCCGAGCCGCTCGCCGAGCAGCTCGCCGAGCTCGCAGGAGTACGGCGAGGACAGCGCGCCGTGGACGTGGGGTGCGGGCCGGGTGTGCTCACGAGCCGCCTGGTCGCGCGGCTCGGGGCCGACGGGGTCCGGGCGCTCGACCCGTCGCCGTCGTTCGTGGCCGCGGCCCGGGCGCGCTGTCCCGGGGTCGACGTCCGGCAGGGCACGGCCGAGCAGATCCCGTTCGCCGACGACTCGGCCGACGTGGTGCTCGCGAACCTCGTCGTGCACTTCATGTCCGACCCGGTCGGCGGGCTCCGCGAGATGGGCCGGGTCGGTGGCCTGGTCGGCGCGACCGTCTGGAACCACGCCACGACCGCCGGGCCGCTGTCGACGTTCTGGCAGGCGGTCAAGGACCGGGACCCGGACGCGGCGGACGAGGCCACGCTCCCCGGCACCGGTGAGGGCGCTCTCGGCGAGCTCGCCCGCGAGGCCGGCCTGCGCGACCTGGTCGAGACCACCCTCACGGTCACCGTGCCGTTCTCCTCCTTCGAGGAGTGGTGGGAGCCCTACACGCTGGGCGTCGGACCGGCCGGCGACTACGTGCGCGCGCTCGACGCCGACGCCCGGGACGCGCTGCGCGGCCACTGCGCCGAGCTGCTCCCCGACGGCGCCTTCACGGTCGACGCGACGGCATGGGCGGTGCTCGGGCGCGCCTGACCCGCTGTCGGAGACACGCGACGTGGGAAACTCCGAGCGTGGACTTCTACTCCGCCTACGCCCATGGCTTCGCCCGGGTCGCCGCCTGCACGGTGCCGATCCGCGTGGCCGACCCCGCGACCAACGCCCGGGCCGTGCTGGAGCAGGCCCGGGCGTGCTCCGAGGAGGGGGTCGCGGTCGCGATCTTCCCCGAGCTCTGCCTGAGCGGGTACGCCGTCGACGACCTGTTCCTCCAGGACGTGCTGCTCGACGCGGTCGCCGACGAGATCGCCGGCCTCGTCGCCGCGTCGGAGGGCCTGCTGCCGGTGCTCGTCGTGGGCGCGCCCGTCGCGCACGGCAACCGGGTGCTCAACGCGGCCGTCGTCATCCACCGGGGCCGGATCCTGGGCGTCGCGCCGAAGTCCTACCTGCCGACGTACCGCGAGTTCTACGAGCGCCGCTGGTTCGCGCCCGGCGATGACGTGCGCGGGTCGATCGTGCTCGCCGGCCAGGAGGCGCCGATCGGGCCGGACCTGCTCTTCGAGGCCGAGGACGTGCGCGGCCTGGTGCTGCACGTGGAGGTCTGCGAGGACATGTGGGTGCCGGTGCCGCCGAGCGCCGAGGCCGCGCTCGCGGGCGCGACCGTGCTCGCCAACATCTCCGGCAGCCCGATCACCGTCGGCCGGGCGAGCGACCGGGAGCTGCTCGCGCGCAGTGCCTCCAGCCGGTGCCTGGCGGCGTACCTCTATGCCGCCGGCGGCCAAGGCGAGTCCTCGACCGACCTGTCGTGGGACGGGCAGACGATGGTCTACGAGCACGGCGAGCTGCTCGTCGAGACCGAGCGGTTCCCGGACGGGCCGCGCGCCGCGATCACCGACCTGGACCTCGACCGCACCCGCCTCGAGCGGTTGCGGACCGGGACGTTCGACGACAACCGCCGCACGATCGGCCCGGAGTTCCGCACGGTCGGCTTCGAGCTGGGCCCGCCGACCAAGGACATCGGGCTGCGCCGCAAGGTGGACCGCTTCCCGTTCGTGCCCGACGACGCCGAGCGGCTGGCCCAGGACTGCTACGAGGCCTACAACATCCAGGTCTCGGGGCTCGAGCAGCGGCTGAGCGCCATCGGCCAGCCGAAGGTCGTCATCGGCATCAGCGGCGGCCTGGACTCCACGCACGCCCTGATCGTCGCGGCGAAGGCGATGGACCGGCTCGGCCGCGACCGCAGCGAGATCCTCGGCTTCACGCTGCCGGGCTTCGCGACCGGCCCGGCCACCAAGGGCTACGCGTGGGCGCTCGCCGAGTCGCTCGGCATCACCATGCAGGAGATCGACATCACCGACGCCGCGCGGGCGATGCTCACCGACCTCGACCACCCCTACGCGAGGGGGGAGGAGGTCTACGACATCACCTTCGAGAACGTCCAGGCCGGGCTGCGCACCGACTACCTGTTCCGGCTCGCCAACCACCGCGGCGGCATCGTGCTCGGCACCGGCGACCTCTCCGAGCTGGCGCTGGGCTGGTGCACGTACGGCGTGGGCGACCAGATGTCCCACTACAACGTCAACGCCGGCGTACCGAAGACGCTCATCCAGCACCTGATCCGCTGGGTGATCAGCACCGGGCAGTTCGACGAGACCACCAACCGGGTGCTGCTCGACGTGGTCGGCCAGGAGATCACCCCGGAGCTGATCCCGACCCGGGAGGACCACCTGCCGCAGTCCACCGAGCAGTCAGTCGGGCCGTACTCCCTGCAGGACTTCACGCTCTTCCA
Source organism: Nocardioides sp. (assembly GCF_030019515.1). Taxonomy (GTDB): domain Bacteria; phylum Actinomycetota; class Actinomycetes; order Propionibacteriales; family Nocardioidaceae; genus Nocardioides. The sequence continues at coordinate 27,879 of NZ_JASEEQ010000019.1, forward strand.
CGTGCTGCGCTACGGCTACTCGCCCAGCAAGGTCGCGTTCCTCGCCTGGCACGCCTGGCACGACGCGGACGCGGGGGAGTGGCCCCCGAACTACCCCGACGACCGGCGCATCGAGTTCGACCTGGCCACGATCCGTCGCTGGCTCGAGGTGTTCGTCCGGCGGTTCTTCGCCAGCCAGTTCAAGCGCTCCGCGCTGCCGAACGGGCCGAAGGTCAGCCACGGCGGCACCATGTCCCCGCGCGGGGACTGGCGGATGCCCTCGGACGCCTCGCCCGCCGCCTGGCTGGCCGAGCTGGAGGCCAACATCCCCACCGAGTGACTGCCCGCCGACGGCTGGCCGGGCCGGGCGTGCGTGCCGGCGTGGCGACGCGTCGCGGTGGCGCGGTGGCGCGGGTGCGCGGTGTGCTGGCAACCGGATGCGGGTCGGGGTCGGTTGCTGGGTCACCCCTGGCCGGGCTCGAGCCGCACAGAAATGACGCTCCGGCATGCAACCGAACCGGCGGCCGGAGCGTCACCACCGTGACACGTTCGAGATCCTGCCCGAGGGTCCCGCCCGAGGAGTACGCCATGAGCAGCATCAGCCCCCTGCGCCGGTTCGCGGCCGGCGCCGCGGTCCTGGCCGCCGGCGCGGCCGGTGCCCTGAGCGCCGCACCCGCCGCTGACGCCACCACCGCCCTCGCCACGACACCGTCCGCCCGCGAGGCGCGCCAGACCACCATCACCTTCCAGGTGCCCGACTGCGACGGCTGCGTGGTCGGCCTGGTCCAGGGCCGCTGGGACCCGGACGCCACGTCCGGCGTCCGGGTCTGGGACGGGGGACAGCACGAGGTCAGCGACGGTACGGTCACCGTCACCGTGCCCAGCCGGCGCACCAAGGGCATGTCGATGACGGTCGAGGCGCCCTGGGAGGGCCACACCGGCTACATCACCCAGACCGTGTTCCGCTACGGCGGCAAGCGGGTCGGCGACGAGGTCGGCTTCAAGGAGGCCCGCTCCAAGACCAGGGGCGCGGGCTGCTGGGCCGGCACCCGCGACGCCGAGGTGACGATCCCGCTGACCGTCCGCAAGGTCTGGGTCCAGGGCCTGCGGCACCGGGTCCGCGGCAGCATCGCCTACGCCGACGTCACCCAGGACTGGATGGTCCCCATGCGTCAGGTGTGGGATGGCGTCATGGGCACCCAGGACGTACCGATCTGCGGGGTGCAGCCGCGCGGCTGACCCGGAGGATCGGCGCGTGATCGGCCCCGAAGCGTGCGCGCCGATAGGCTGGAGGCATGGGTAAGCAGGAGGACTTCGTTCTTCGCGCTCTCGAGGAGCGGGACGTCCGGTTCGTGCGGCTGTGGTTCACCGACGTCCTGGGATTCTTGAAGTCGGTGGCGGTGGCGCCGGCCGAGCTGGACGGCGCCTTCGACGAGGGGATCGGCTTCGACGGCTCGGCGATCGAGGGCTTCGCGCGGGTCTACGAGGCGGACATGCTGGCGATGCCGGACCCGTCGACGTTCCAGATCCTGCCCTGGCGCGGCGAGGGCCCGGCCACGGCCCGGATGTTCTGCGACATCATGATGCCGGACGGCTCCTCGTCGTACTCCGACCCGCGCCACGTCCTCAAGCGCACGCTGGGCAAGGCGGCCGACCAGGGCTTCACGTTCTACACCCACCCGGAGATCGAGTTCTACCTGTTCAAGAACAGCCCCGAGGCCGGGGCCGAGCCCGAGCCGGTGGACCGCAGCGGCTACTTCGACCACACCGCGCAGTCGATGGGCGCCGACTTCCGCCGCGAGGCGATCACGATGCTCGAGTCGATGGGCATCTCCGTGGAGTTCAGCCACCACGAGGGCGGGCCCGGCCAGCAGGAGATCGACCTGCGGTACGCCGACGCGCTGACCACCGCGGACAACGTGATGACGTTCCGCACCGTGATCCGCGAGGTCGCGCTCGGGCAGGGGGTGTGGGCGACGTTCATGCCCAAGCCGTTCACCACCCACCCGGGTTCGGGGATGCACACCCACGTATCGCTGTTCGAGGGCGACCGCAACGCGTTCTTCGAGGCCGGCGCCGAGTACCAGCTCTCGAAGACCGGGCGGCAGTTCATCGCGGGCGTGCTGCGGCACGCCAACGAGATCAGCGTGGTCACCAACCAGTGGGTCAACAGCTACAAGCGGCTGATGTTCGGCGGTGAGGCGCCGTCCTACATCTGCTGGGGCCACAACAACCGCTCGGCGATGATCCGGGTCCCGATGTACAAGCCCAACAAGGGCCAGTCCACCCGGATCGAGCTGCGCACCATCGACGCCGCCTGCAACCCCTACCTGGCCTTCGCGGTGGTGCTGGCCGCCGGCATGAAGGGCATCACCGAGGGCTACGACCTGCCCCGCGAGGCCGAGGACGACGTGTGGGCGCTGACCGAGCGGGAGCGCAAGAGCCTCGGCATCGAGCCGCTGCCGAAGAGCCTCGCCGAGGCCATCGCGGTGGCCGAGCACTCCGAGCTGCTCGCCGAGACCCTCGGCGAGCACGTCTTCGACTACTTCCTGCGCAACAAGCGCGCGGAGTGGGAGGAGTACCGGGGCCAGGTCTCCGCCTTCGAGCGCGACCGCATGCTCCCGGTGCTGTGATGGGCGCGCCGGTCCAGGAGGCGGCGTGACCCGTCCGGTGGTGCTCGTGGTCGAGCACGACCTCGAGTGCCCGCCGGCGTGGGTCGGCACCTGGCTGACCGAGGCCGGCTGTGACCTGGACGTCCGCCGTCCCTACGCGGGCGACGAGCTGCCGGGCCTTGCGGCGTACGACGGGCTGGTGGTGCTCGGCGGGCCGATGGGCGCGAACGACGACGACCGGCACGCCTGGCTCGCGCCGGTCAAGGAGCTGCTCCGGCAGGCGCGGGACGGGGGGCTGCCCACGCTCGGCATCTGCCTGGGCCACCAGCTGATCGCCGCCGCGTACGGCGGCACCGTGGCGCGCAACCCCCGCGGGCAGCAGGTCGGGCTGCTCGACGTCGGGTGGACCACCGCAGCCACCTCGGACCGGCTGCTCGGCCCGCTCGCGACCCCGCGGCGCGGCGTGCAGTGGAACGACGACGTGGTGACCGAGCTGCCGCCGGGCGCGGTGCTGCTGGCCGGGACCGGCGCCGGCGAGGTCCAGGCCGTGCGCTACGCGCCCACCGTGTGGGGGGTGCAGCTGCACCCGGAGGTCGACGTACCCGTGCTGCGGCCCTGGGCCGAGTCCGACCGCGGCTCGCACGAGACCCGCGGCATCGACACCGACGCCGTGCTGCGTGAGATCGACGCGGCCCGCGCCGAGTTGGACGACGCGTGGCGGCCGCTCGCCACCGGGCTCGCGGCCCTGGTCTCCGAGCGGGCCGCCGCACGCGTTGCGGAGTGCCCGGCCCGATGACCCGGTCGGCGACCAGCAAGGGGAACCTGCTGCGCCTGGGCTTCCTCGACCCCGACGCCGCGCTGGACGCGCTCGCCGGACTCGGTGCGGCCGCCGACCCGCTGCTCGCCCTGCTGGCCCGCACCGCCGACCCCGACGACGCCGTCGCCGCGCTGGCGCGGCTGGTCGAGGCGCTCGACGACCCCGACGAGCTGCTCGAGGAGCTGGTCGACGACGAGGGCACCGCGATGCGCCTGCTGAGCGTGCTCGGTGCGAGCGAGGCGCTCGGCGACCACCTGGTGCGGCACCCGGAGCACTGGCGCGAGCTGGCCGATCCCGCGCTCGGCTCGAGCCGGCCGGCCGCCTGGGCGATCCGCGCCGAGCTGCTCGCGGCCGTCGGCGCCGACCCGGACCACCCCGAGCCGGTCGCGACCCTCCCGGACGCCGAGGCCGTCGACGCGCTCCGCGTGGAGTACCGCCGGGTGCTGCTGCGGCTGGCGGCACGCGACCTCGCGCACCACCTCGTCGTCGACGACGCCGCCGCCGAGCTCTCCGACCTGGCGGCCGGCACCCTGGACGCCGCGCTGGCGGTGGCCCGCCAGCGGGTCGGCGCCGACAGCGCCCTGGCGCGGCTCGGCGTGGTCGCGATGGGCAAGTGCGGCGGCCACGAGCTCAACTACGTCTCCGACGTCGACGTGATCTTCGTCTGGGCGCCGGCCGACGGCGTCTCGGACAGCGCCGTCGACAACAGCGCGCTGAAGGCCGCGACCCAGCTCGCCAGCAACCTGATCCGGGTCTGCTCCGACCACACCACCGAGGGCACCATCTGGCCGGTCGACGCGGCGCTGCGCCCCGAGGGCAAGGCCGGGCCGTTGGTGCGCACCATCGCCAGCCACCAGGGGTACTACGAGCGGTGGGCCAGCACCTGGGAGTTCCAGGCCCTGCTCAAGGCACGGGCGGTCGCCGGCGACCTGGCGCTGGGTCGGGAGTTCGTGGCGATGACCCGGCCGATGGTGTGGAGCGCCGCCGAGCGCGACGGCTTCGTCGAGGACACCCAGGCGATGCGGCGCCGGGTGGTCGAGCACATCCCGGCCCGAGAGGCCGAGCGGCAGCTCAAGCTGGGCTCCGGCGGGCTGCGCGACGTCGAGTTCGCAGTCCAGCTGCTCCAGCTCGTGCACGGCCGCGCCGACGAGCGGATCCGGCCCTCCACCACGCTGAGCGCGCTCGCCGAGCTGACCCGGGCCGGGTATGTCGGCCGCGCGGACGGCGAGGCCCTGCACGACGCGTACGCGTTCCTCCGGACCCTCGAGCACCGCATCCAGCTGCACCGGCTGCGCCGTACCCACGTGGTGCCGGAGGACGAGGCCTCGCTGCGTCGGCTCGGCCGCAGCATGGGCTACCTCAAGGACCCGGTCCGCGTCCTCGGCAAGACCTGGCAGCACCACCGGCTCGAGGTGCGCCGGCTGCACGAGAAGCTCTTCTACCGCCCGCTGCTCGCCGCCGTCGCGAGGATCCCCGGCGAGGAGGCCCGGCTCTCGCCGGAGGCTGCGACCGAGCGGCTGGCCGCGCTCGGCTTCCTCGACCCGCAGGGTGCGCTGCGCCACCTCGAGGCGCTGACGTCCGGGCTCAGCCGGGCCGCGCAGATCCAGCGCACCCTGCTGCCGGTGCTGCTGGGCTGGTTCGCCGACGCACCCGACCCGGACGCCGGGCTGTTCGGCTTCCGCCGGATCAGCGAGTCGCTGGGCAGCACCCCGTGGTACCTCTCCACCCTGCGCGACGAGGGCGAGGTCGCCGAGCGGCTGGCGCGGATCCTCGCGACGTCGCGCTATGCCACCGACCTGCTGGAGCGGGAGCCGCAGGGGGTGCGGATGCTCGGCGGCGACCTGACGCCGCTGTCGGCGGAGGCCCTGAGCGAGGAGATGCTCGCCTCCTCGGGCCGGCACGACGACCCCGAGTCGGCCGTGCTCGCGATCCGCGGGGTCCGCCGACGCGAGCTGCTGCGGATCGCCGCCGGCGACCTGCTCGGGCTCACCGACGTCGCGGACGTGGGCGCGGCCCTGTCCCGGCTCACCGACGCGACGCTGGAGGCCACGCTCGAGGTCGCCGGTCGTGCCGTACGCCGGCAGCGGGACCTGGCCGCCGCGCCCACCCGGATGGCGGTCGTCGCGATGGGCCGCTACGGCGGCTTCGAGCTGTCCTACGGCAGCGACGCCGACGTGCTGTTCGTGCACGACCCCGAACCGGGCGCCGACCAGCAGCAGGCGTCGTCGTACGCCCACGCGGTCGGCAACGAGCTGCGCCGCCTACTCGCGCTGCCCGGCCCCGACCCGGCCCTGGAGGTCGACGCCGACCTGCGCCCCGAGGGCAAGCAGGGGCCGCTGGTGCGGACCCTGGACTCCTACGCCGCCTACTACGCGCGCTGGTCGAAGGTGTGGGAGGCGCAGGCGCTGCTGCGCGCCGACGCCGTGGTCGGCGACCTCGACCTGCGTCGCCGCTTCGAGGAGCTGATCGACCCGCTGCGCTACCCGGCCGGCGGGCTCAGCGTGGACGACGTGGTCGAGGTGCGCCGGATCAAGGCGCGCATCGACGACGAGCGACTGCCGCGCGGTGCCGACCCGCACACCCACCTCAAGCTCGGCCGCGGCGGCCTCGCCGACATCGAGTGGACCGTGCAGCTGCTGCAGATGCGGTACGCCGACTCCGTGCCCGGGCTGCGCACCTCCCGCACCCTCGACGCCCTGGCCGCGGCCCGGCAGGCCGGCCTGGTCACCGACGACGACGCCGCCGTGCTCCAGCAGACCTGGCGGCGGGTCAGCCGGGTCCGCAACGCGGTCACGCTGGTGCGCGGCCGGGCCGCCGACGAGCTGCCCCGCGACATCCGCGAGCGGGCCGCGGTCGCCTCGATCCTCGGCTACCCGCCCGCGTCCTCGGACGCGATGGTCAACGACCAGCTGCGCTACACGCGCCTGGCCCGCGCCGTCGTCGAGCGGGTCTTCTGGGAGTGAGCAGTCGGTCCGGGGTCCTAGGCTCCGGTCATGACCGACGACCGGACCCGTGACCGGGCCACCACCCTCCTGCGCCTGCACGAAGCCCCCGAGCTGCTCACCGTCGTCAACGTGTGGGACGTGGTCTCCGCGAGGACGGTCGCCGGGGTCCCCGGCACCACCGCGCTGGCGACCGCCAGCCACTCGATCGCCGCGTCCTACGGCTATCCCGACGGCGAGCAGATCCCGGTCGACCTGATGCTCGAGGCCGTCGGCCGGATCGCCGCCGCGACCGACCTGCCGGTCAGCGCCGACCTCGAGGGCGGGTACGGCGACCCGGCCGGGACCGTGCGGCGCGCGATCGGGCTGGGCGTGGTCGGCGCCAACATCGAGGACCAGATGCGCCCGGTCACCGAGGCCGCGGCGAACGTCGAGCGGATCATGCGGGCCGCGGAGGCGGAGGGCGTGGACTTCGTGCTGAACGCGCGGACCGACGCGTTCCTGCGCGGTCGCGACCGCGACCCGGGCGACGTGCTCGCCGACGCCGTCGAGCGCGGTCGCGCCTACCTGGACGCCGGGGCGCCCGTCGTGTTCGTGCCCGGGCGCCTCGACGAGCAGCAGGTCGCCACGCTCGTGGAGGCCTACGGCCCGCAGCGGCTCACCCTGATCGGCGTGCCGGGCTTGCCGCCCCTGGCCCGGCTCGAGGAGCTCGGCGTGGCCCGGGTGTCCTACGGGCCGATGTCGCAGAACGTCGCGCTCACCGCGCTCCAGGAGCTGGTCGAGGAGGTGCACCGCGGCGGGGGCGTCCCGCCGACGATGCGCGCGCTGAACTGATCTGCCGGCGGCGGCTTGAGGTTCCTTGCCGGTTCCTTGCGCGAACCCCGAGGCCGGGTGGCCGGTTGCTTGAGCCTGCCCGGACAGCATCTGCTCGTCAGGGCGTACCACCGCGCACCTGTCGGACTGCCCGGTCGCCGGGGCAGGAGGGGAAGCAGTCGTCATGAGCGAGGTCGTCGAGACGCCCGCGGTGTTCGACCCGGCCGCTGTGGCCGGCCTGACCGGGCACCCCCGCGACGACGAGTTCGCCCTGGTCCTGGTCCAGAGCTACCTCCGGCTGCTGCCGCTTCGGCTCGGCCGCCTCCTCGCCGCCCTCGAGGCCGAGGACCCGGACCCGGCGATGGATGCGGTGCTCAGCCTCAAGGTCTCCTCGCGGACCCTCGGCGCGCACGAGCTCGGGGCCCTCGCCGCCGTGGTCGAGCAGCAGCTGCGGCTCCGGGACCTGCCGGGCGCGTACGCCGCGGCCGCGGCGCTGCCGCCCGCCGCGACCCGGGTCGAGCGGGTGCTCGCCGACCACCTCGCGGTCTAGCCCGGTCGGGATCGGCCCACCGTCCCTAGTCCGGGAGCTCCATCCGGTAGCCCACGCCCCGCACGGTGCGGATGAACCGGGTCGAGCCGTCGGTGCCGGCGGCGAGCTTGCGCCGCAGGTTGCCGACGTGGACCTCCACCAGGTGGGTGTCCGAGGCCCAGTCGGTGCCCCAGACGCTGCGCAGCAGCGCCTCGCGCGACCAGACCCGCGCGGGGGCCCGCATCAGCTCGGTCAGCAGGTCGAACTCGGTGCGGGTCAGCACCAGCTCCTCGTCGGTGCGGAACGCGCGACGGCTCTCCACATCGACGCGCAGCGGGCCGTGGGTCAGGATCTCGTGCGCGTCCTGGGTCGATGCGTCCGGACGCGGGACGCCGCCGACCGTGCGGGGGCGGCGGAACATCGCGTTCACGCGAGCCTTCAGCTCGCGGGCGCTGAACGGCTTGGCGATGAAGTCGTCGGCGCCGGTCTCCAGGCCGAGGAGCCGGTCGATCTCGTCGTCGCGGGCGGTGATCATCACGACGTACGCGTCGCTGATCTCGCGGATCCGCCGGCAGGCCTCGATGCCGTCGATCCCCGGCAGGCCCAGGTCCAGGGTGATCAGGTCCGGCTTCCGGTCGCGGACCGCCGCCACCCCCTCGAGGCCGGAGCCGACGGCGAACACCTCGAAGCCCTGGGTCTCGAGGGTGTACACGATCAGCGCGCGGATGTCCTCGTCGTCCTCCACCACGAGCGCGACCCGCCCGAGCCGGCCGGGCGCGCCCGCTGAGACAGGCCCCACGTCGGTCTCCATGGGCCGATGATGCCACTTCTTGCGGAAGTCTTGAGATACGCCGGTCCGCGGCTCAGGCGTCGTCGTGGCGGTGGTAGAGCCCGGTCATCGTCCCCGCCGGGTCGAGCCGCGGCAGCAACGCATCCGCGATCTCGGTCAGCTGCGCGACCTGCGCAGGGGTGAGCGCGTCGATGACCCGGTCGCGGACGTGGGCGACATGGCCAGGCGCGGTCTCCTGGACGGTGCGCCAGCCGGCGTCGGTGAGGTGGGCGTCCGTGGCCCGCCGGTCGTCGGTGGCGGGGACTCGGCGTACCAGGTCGCGCTTCTCCAGCCGCCGGACCACGTGGGAGAGCCGGGGCAGGGTGGCGTTCGTCTGGGCCGCGAGCGCCGTCATCCGCAGCACCCGGCCGGGCGCCTCGGAGAGCGTCGCGAGCACGTAGTACTCGAACATCGTCAGCCCCGCGTCCCGGCGCAGCTGGGTGTCGAGCACCCCCGGCAGCAGTTCGACCACCGCGACCAGCCGCACCCAGGCGGCCAGCTCGGCCTTGCTCAACCATCGGGTCTCCACGGCCCGAGTGTGCCTCAGAAAAGTTGTGGGAACAATCAACGCGATGGCATGGTTCATTGAAGTGACAACCAATTGGCTGTCGTGCGACGTCTACGAAGGGACCACTCTCATGACCACCGTCACCATCCTCGGAACCGGCAACATGGGCCCGGCCATCGCCAGCGTCGTCGAGCGCGGCGGGCACAGCGCCCAACTCCTCGGCGAAGCCGACAGCGCCACCCCCGTCAGCGGCGACATCGTCGTCCTCGCAGTGCCCTACCCGGCCCTGCCCCAGGTGCTCGCCGAGCGCAGCGCCCAGCTCGCCGGCAAGATCGTCGTCGACATCACCAACCCGGTGAACTTCGAGACCTTCGACTCCCTCACCGTGCCCGCCGACTCCTCGGCCGCCGCCGAGCTCGCGGCCGCGCTGCCGGACTCCCGGGTCCTCAAGGCCTTCAACACGACCTTCGCGGCCACCCTGGCCTCCGGGACGATCGGCGACCGGGTCACGACCGTCCTGATCGCCGGCGACGACGCCGACGCCAAGGCCCGCCTGTCCGAGCTCGTGACCGCCGGCGGCCTGCGCGCCATCGACGCCGGCTCGCTGCGCCGGGCCCGCGAGATGGAGGCGCTCGGCTTCCTGCAGATCAGCCTTGCCGCCGCCGAGAAGATCGCCTGGACCGGCGGCTTCGCCGTCCAGGGCTGAGGCCGGCCCGTCCCGACCGCCCCGACCATCCCGACCACCTGACAGGAGTCAGTCATGTCGACCGCACCGTCCACACCGTCGTTCTCCCCGGTCCGGCTCAACCACGCCGTACTCTTCGTCGCCGACCTGGAGCGCGCCGAGCGCTTCTACACGCAGGTGTTCGGGATGGTCGTGGCCGCCAGGGAGCCGCGCGCCAACGCGGCCTTCCTGCGGCTGCCCCGCTCGGGCAACCACCACGACCTCGGCCTGTTCGGCGTCGGTCCGGCCGCGCCGCCGAAGCGGCGCGGTGGGATCGGGCTCTACCACCTCGCCTGGCAGCTGGACACCATCGAGGAGCTCGCGGCCGCCCGCCAGGCGCTCGTCGACGCCGGCGCCTACACCGGGGCGTCGAGCCACGGCGCCACGAAGAGCGTGTACGGCGCAGACCCCGACGGCAACGAGTTCGAGCTGATGTGGATGCTGCCGCGCGAGGCCTGGGGCGAGTACGAGAGCTCCGCCCCGATCGAGCACCTCGACCTGGACGCCGAGCTCGCCCGCTGGGGCGGGGTCGCCTCCGCCGGTCGGATCGTCGCCGAGGCGGTCGCCTCGTGAGCACGTTCGCCGAGCCCGTCGTCGCCTGGCACCGGCCCGACGACCCGGAGCGGCCGCTGGTCGTGCTGCTGCACGGCCGCGGCGCCGACGAGCAGGGGATCATCGGCCTGGCCGACCACCTGCCCGCGGGCCCGTCGTACGCCGCGGTCCGCGCGCCGATCGCCGAGGGCGGCGGCTACGCCTGGTTCGCCAACCGTGGCATCGGGCGCCCGGTCGCGGAGTCCCTGGCGCAGACGATGGCGTGGTTCCGCGGCTGGCTCGACCAGGTCGCCCCCGCCGGGCGCCCGGTGGTGCTCGCCGGGTTCAGCGGCGGCGCCGCCTTCGCCGGCGGGCTGCTGCTCAGTGAGCCCGAGCGGTACGCGGGCGCAGCGATCCTCTACGGGACCCTGCCGTTCGACGCAGGCGTCCCCGTGACTCCCGCGCGGCTGGCCGGCGTGCCGGTGTTCGTCGCCCAGGGCGACACCGACACGGTGATCCCGCGCGAGCTGCTGGACCGCACCTGGTCCTACCTGACGGGCGAGTCGGGCGCCCCGCCGTACGCCCGGCGCGACCCGGGCGGCCACGGGCTCACCGCGGCCACCGCTGCCGAGCTCAGCGGCTGGATCGGCGAGCGCCTCGACCTCCTCGGCCGCCGCGAGGCCCTACCCGAGGGCGCGGTCACCTGGCCGTCGCTGCCGGACGGGCGGCTGCCCGCCCGGGCGGGCACGCGACCGCGGGTCTCGTGGACCATCCCGCAGCAGCAGGAGTCCGACCAGAGCCCGACCGGGCTCCAGGAGCAGCTGTTCGCCCGGGTCAGCGGCCTGCCGGGTGTCTCGAGCCGGCAGTCGGCGATCTCCGTCCCCGGCGCTCGCGGCTTCATGGTGTCGCCGGCACCGGGCGCGCCGCCGGACGCCTACCTCGTGCCGCAGGTCGGGGAGTTCGCCCACCTGCACCCGGAGCACGACGGCTCGCTGCACCTGGCGCTGCCGCCCGCGCTCGCCCGCGACGCCATCGCCCAGGGCTGGGCGGTCGCACACCCGCTCGCCGGCATCCGACTGGCCCGCGGCATGGTGCTGGTCTACGGTCCCCGCGACGACGCAGAGCTCGAGGTGGTCGCCGGGATCGTCGCCGCCAGCCACGCGTACGCGACGATGGGCCGGTGACTCCCCGCGAGGCCGCCGACCTGCTCCGTGCTGCGCGGGCGGAGCGCCGCACGCTGCCGCCCTTCACCGACGAGCACCCCGAGCTCGACGAGGACTGGGGGTACGCCGTGCAGGCGCTCGCCCTGGACGACCGGGTCGCCGCGGGCGACCCGGTCGTGGGGGCCAAGCTGGGTCTGACCAGCCGCGCCAAGCAGGACCGGATGGGCGTCGACCGGCCGATCGTCGGCTTCCTGACCCGCTCGATGCTGCTCGAGCCCGAGGACGTCGGGGACGCCCTGGCGCGCTGGGCCCAGCCGCGGATCGAGCCGGAGATCGCCTTCGTCACCGGGCGTCCGATCGACCGGGCGCTCGACGCCCACGCGGCGATGGCCAGCGTCGCCGGCGTGGCGGTCGCAGCCGAGATCCTCGACTCCCGGTGGACCGGCTACCGCTTCCGGCTGCCCGACGTGGTCGCCGACGAGACCAGCGCGGCCGGGGTGCTGGTCGGGGCCGAGCCGGTCGCCTGGCCGGCCGACCTGGACCTGGCCTCGGTGCGCTGCGCGGTGGAGGTCGACGGCGAGGTCGTCCACCGGGCCACCGGCGCCGCGATCCTGGGCGACCCGTGGCGCGCCCTCGGGCTGCTCTCCGAGCACCTCGAGCGGCACGGGCAGTCGCTCCCGGCCGGGTCGCTCGTGCTGGCCGGCGCGCTGACGGACGCCGTACCCCTTCGGTCCGGGAGCCGCTACCGGCTCAGCGTCGAGGGCTTGGGCACGATCGCGGTCGAGCCCACGGCGTAGCGGTCAGTCGATCTGCTCCCCGGCCAGGGCCTTCGAGGCCAGCCGCTCCTCCTCGCTGACCTCCCAGACCTCCCAGGCGGCGTGCGCGGCCAACAGGATGATGAACGTGCCGAGCACCAGGTCCGGCCAGCCGGACCCGGACCACACGGTCACCAGCCCCATCCCGATGATCGCGACGTTGACCAGCACGTCGTTACGTGCCGAGAGGAACGCCGCGCGGCTCAGGGAGCCGCCCGCGTGGCGCACGTTGACGAGCACCCAGGCGCTGGTCCCGTTGACGACGATGGCACCGAGCGAGGCGAGCACCAGCGGCAGGACGTCGGGGGCGACCGGGTCGCTGAACCGCTGGATCGCCGTCCACGCCGCGACCGACGCGGGCCCGAGGATGATCAGCGCCATCGCCTTGCCGGCCAGCGCACGCCGGGCGAGCGGCCAGCCCAGGGCGATGAAGATCAGCAGGTTGATCGAGGTGTCCTCGAGGAAGTCGACGCTGTCGGCCAACAGGGACACCGAGCCCGCCGACAGCGCGACCGTGAACTCGACGAAGAAGTAGGAGAAGTTCAGGCCGGCGACCACGAGGACCGCGCGCCGCAGCCGGTGTGCGTCGATGCCCGTCGGCTCGACCGGGTGGGGTGAGCTCACCCCGCCAATCTAGGCCGCGTGCGAGGTCGGCGGGTGGGCGGTGGCCTGGCAACCGGTGTGGGCGGTGGGTCGGTTGCTGGGGCACCGCCGGCCCGGGCCTGGCCCGGGGCCGGGCCGTCAGGGGGGTAGCCCGCGCCTTCATCCCGGGTTCATCCACCGCTGCGTACGGTCCGGGGCGAGGCGGGTGTCATCCGCCCACGAGGAGGGGCCGTGGGATCCGTGGTGTGGGCACAGCTGCAGGTGGACTGGTTCACCGACGTCAACCGGCTGTCGGTCGAGACGCCCTGGCTGCACGCGCCGTTCCGGCTCTTCACCGAGTACGGCGTGGTGCTGTTCGCCGGGCTGCTCCTGCTGTCCTGGTGGCTGGCGCGGGGCGAGCGGGACCTGCCCCGCGTCGCCATCGCCCTGTGGGCGCCGCTCGCCGCGCTGCTGGCCGTCGGCCTCAACCAGCTGGTCTCGGGAGACGTCGCGGAGCCGCGGCCCTACGCGGTCCTCCCGCACGTGCTGCTCCTGGTCCCGCGCAGCCAGGACTACTCGTTCCCGAGCGACCATGCGGTCCTCGCCGGAGCGGTCGCGGTCGGCGTGCTGCTGGCGCACCGCCGGCTCGGGCTGCTGGCGGTCGCGCTGGCGGCCCTGATGGCGTTCAGCCGGGTCTACGTCGGCGCGCACTTCCCGCTCGACGTGCTGGCCGGCCTGGCGCTCGGCGCTCTGGTCACGGGGACGTCGTACCTGCTCGCCCGCCCGGCCGTCCGGGCCCTCGTCGCCTGGCTCGCGGGCACCCCGCTGCGCCCGCTCGTCAGCCGGCCGCCGGTGGTGACCCGATGACCGGCCTCGTCGAGCAGCTGCTGTCGATGCCGGTCTGGCTCGGGCTGCTGGTGGTCTTCGCGCTGCCGGCGCTGGAGTCCTCCGCGTTCGTCGGGTTCGTCTTCCCGGGGGAGATCGCGGTGCTGCTCGGCGGCGTGGCCGCCGGCCAGGGACACCTGCCGCTGGCCGCGGTGCTGGCGGCGGCGATCGGCGGTGCGGCGGCGGGCGATGCGGTCGGCTACCTGGTCGGGCAGCGATGGGGGCGTCGCATCCTGGACTCCACGGTGGGTCGGCTGGTCCGCGCCGAGCACCTCGACCGGGCGGCGGACCTGATCGCGCGCCGTGGTGGACCGGCCGTGTTCGTCGGCCGGTTCACGGTTGCGCTGCGCGTGCTCGTCCCGGGCCTGGCCGGAATGGCCCGGATGCGGTACCGGACCTTCGCCCTCTTCAACGTCGCCGGCGCCGCGGCGTGGGGGAGCGCCGTCGCGCTCGCCGGCTACCTGGCGGGCAACAGCTGGCAGACCGTCGAGCACGTGATCTCGGGCGTCGGCGCCGGCCTGGCCGTCGTGGTCGTCGCCGGCCTGATCGCCGCTCGTCACCTGCGCGGGCGGGGGACCGGCCGCCGCCGGCTCGGCCTTCATCGCTCCTTCATCTGCTGCGGCCTACGGTCGCGGCGTGTCCAGCCCCGGGTCCGTCGCCGCACCCCCGGTCGCCGAGCCGAGTCGTCGGTCGGGTGAGCCGGGCACCGTCCTCGGTGGGAGCCGAGCCGCTGCCGGCCTCCTGCTCCTCGCCGCTGCCGCCGCGTTCGCTGCCTGGCTGCCGTTCCTGCACGACCCGCTGAGCTCCGACGAGAGCGGGTTCCTCCTCCTCGGCCAGCACTGGCACCCCGGCTCCTCGCTGTACGGCGACTACTGGGTGGACCGGCCCCCGCTGCTGGTCTGGCTGTTCTCCATCGCCGGCCACCTCACCCCGAGCGGTGGGGTCGTGGTCGCGCCCGCGGTCAAGCTGATGGGCGCGACCGCCAGTGCCGTGTCGGTCCTGCTGGCCGGCGTCCTGGGCGGCCTGCTCGGGAACGGCCGGCTCTGGCCGCGGGTGGCCGCGCCCGCCGCGGCGCTGGCGCTGCTGTCCAGCCCGTACTTCGGCCTCCCCGAGACCGACGGCGAGATCCTCGCCGTGCCGTCCGTCCTGCTGGGCGTCGTGCTGCTGCTGGCCGCCGTGCGCGAGCCGCGGGGCGCGCACGGCCGCAGCGGCCTGGCCCTGGCCGCGGGCGCCGGCGCTGCGGCCATGGCGGCGGCGCTGGTCAAGCAGAACGCCGTCGACGTCTTCGTGGTCGCCGCCGTCGTGCTGCTGACCCGGTACGGCCGGGCCCGGGCACTGGGCGCGCGGGCGGCCGCGTTCGCCGGTGGCACCCTGGCGGTGCTGGGGGTGGCTCTCGCGGGCGCCGCCGTTCGTGGGACGTCGCCGCGCGGCGTCTGGGACGCGGTCTTCGTCTTCCGGCTGGAGGCGTCAGCGGTGATCGGGACCTCCTCGTCGCCGGCGACGCCCGAGCGGATGATGCACCTGGCCACGGTGTTCCTCATCAGCGGCGGTGCGCCCCTGCTGGTGCTGCTCGTCCTGCTCGTCCTCGCCGACCGGTCCTCCGGCCTGACCTGGCCGGCGCTGGCCCTGGTCGGCTGGGAGCTGTTCGGCGTCGTGATGGGCGGCAGCTACTGGTGGCACTACCTCACCGGGCTGGTGCCGGGCCTGGTGCTGCTGGTCGTCCTCGCCGCCCCCGTGCGGGGTCGGTCCCTGGTGGCTGCCGTCCTGGCGTATGTCCTGGTGGTCAACCCGCTGGCCTGGCTGCGCTGGAGCCAGCCGTCGGACGACGTGGCGCCGGAGGAGCAGGTGGCGGCGTACCTGCGCGCCCACGCCGAGCCCGCGGACGGGGTGGTCGTCGCCTTCGGCCACCCGGAGATCGTGGCGGCCAGCGGCCTGAGCAGCCCCTACCCCTACCTGTGGAGCCTGCCGGTGCGGGTCCGCGACCCGCGGCTGCGCGGCCTGGAGGACGTGCTGGCCGGGCCGGCCGCGCCGCGGTGGCTCGTCGTCGACGGCGACAGCCTCGCGTCGTGGGGACTGGACGCGCGGGCCGCGGAGGGGTACTTGGTACATCACTACGGTGAGCAGAGGACGTACGGCGAGTGGCACGTCTGGGAGCGACAGGGAGGAGTGGGCCCGTGAGGATCCTGGTGGCCGAGGACGACGTCCGGCTCGCCGATGTCCTCGAGGAGTCCCTCGCCGAGGCCGGCTGGCAGGTCGAGGTGGTGCACGACGGCCGCTCGGCGTACGAGCGCCTGCTCTCCGACTCCGGCCTGGACGTGGCACTGCTCGACTGGATGCTGCCGGGCATGGACGGGGTGACCGTGGCCCGGCGGCTGCGCGACCTCGGGGTGGCGCTGCCGATCCTGATGCTGACCGCCCGGGGCGACGTCCGTGACCGGATCAGCGGCCTGGACGCCGGCGCGGACGACTACCTGCCCAAGCCGTTCGACCTCGACGAGCTGCTGGCCCGGCTGCGCGCGCTCTACCGGCGCCACAGCCTGGTGGGGGAGGCGCCGGTACAGCTCGGCGACCTGGTCGTGGACCCGGTCGCCCGGCGGGTCACCCGTGGCGGCACCGAGATCGTCCTATCCGCGCGCGAGTTCGACATCCTCCACCTGCTCGTCTCCCACGCGGGTCGGGTCGTGAGCCGGCTGATGATCCTCGACGAGGTGTGGGACGGCGAGACCGACCTGCGCAGTAACGTGATCGACGTGCACCTCGCCGCGATCCGGGCCAAGATCGACAAGCCGTTCGGCACCGAGACGATCACGACGCTGCGCGGCGTCGGCTATCGCGTGGAACCGACCCCGGCGGCCCGATGACGTCGGCCAGATGACGTCGCTGCGCGAGCGGGCGTCCCGGCTGCCGCTGCGGATCCGCCTGGTCGCCGGCTTCTCCGCGGCGATGTTCGTCGTGCTCCTCGCGGCCGGCAGCTTCGTCTACTGGCGGGTGGGCTACGCCCTGGACCGCGGCCTGGACACCGAGCTCGCGCAGGCGACCCGGACCCTGACGCCGCTCGTCGGCGCCGAGGGCCGGGTGGCGAACCGGTCCGCCGCCGACGCCACCGGCGTGGCCTGGCAGGTGCTGGAGTCCGACGGGTCGGTGCTGGACCACGGCGGCGCCAGCGGGACGAAGGGCCTGATCAGCGAGCTTCAGCTGGACCACGTCGGCGGCGCCCACCGGACGTTCAACGTCGGCGACTTCCTGCCGATCTCGGACGATCCGTACCGGCTCCGCGTCAACCGGCTGGGCGACGGCAGCGGCCACTACCTGCTGGTCGCCGTCCGCCGCGACCACCGCGACGAGGCACTGCGCGAGCTGCTGGCCCAGCTGGTCCTGGCCGGCCTGGGCGCGCTCGCGGTCACGGCGTTCGTGGGGGAGCGGCTCGCCCGCGCGGCGCTGCGGCCGGTCGAGCGCTACCGCCGCCGCGCCGCCGCCATCGCCGCGGGCGCTCCCGACCTGCGCCTCGACGTCTCCGCCTCTCGCGACGACGAGGTCACCCGGCTCGGGCACACCCTCAACCAGATGCTGACGTCCCTGGAGCGGGCGCTGGACCGGGAGCGCCAGTTCGTCAACGAGGCCAGCCACGAGCTCCGCACCCCGATCACCCTGCTCACCAGCCGGGTCCAGCTGGCGCGCCGACGCCCGCGCACGCAGCAGGAGCACGAGCGGGTCCTCGCGGAGCTCCAGGTCGACCTGGACCGGCTCGCCCGGCTCGCCGAGCAGCTCCTCGAGCTCGGCAGCGCCACCGGCCGGACCGGGCACGAGACGTGCGACCTGGCGGCGGTCACCGCCCGCGTCGTCAACCAGCGCCGGCTCGCCGCCCCGGCGGAGGCGGCCCGGACCTCGACCGGGATCCCGGCCGGGCCGGTGCCGGTGGCGGTGGCCGACTTCGAGGTCGAGCGGATGTTGACCAACCTCCTCGACAACGCCGCCCTGCACGGGGCCGCGCCGTACGCCGTCACCGTCGACCGGCCGGACCCCGGCTGGGCGCGGCTGATGGTCGCCGACGCCGGACCCGGGCTGGCGCCGGAGATCCTCGACACGGCCACGCGGCGCTTCGTGCGCTCCGAGGAGGCGCGCAGCCGTCCCGGGTCCGGCCTCGGCCTGGCGCTGGTCCAGGCGGTCGTCGCCCAGGCGGGCGGCGAGCTGCGGCTGTGCCACGCGGGCCACCACTCCTCGCACGGCGGCGGCCGCGCACCCCTCGCCTGCACCCACGGCCCCGAGATGACCGTCAGCATCCTGCTGCCGACCGGGGCCGTCGCGACCACCGGGTGACCGGCGGCCCGCGAGGGCCCTTCACCTCCGCTTCATGTTTCTCGGCCTAGGTTCCGGCCGTGCCCGAGGAGACGACCAGCGTGCAGGAGCCGACCGCACCGCCGACCGGGCCCACCACGGACGGACCGGACCTGCCCTGGGCGACGGCCGCACGGCTGTGGCTCGTGGTGCTCGTCTTCGTCGGCGTGGGCCTGGTGCGGTCGTTCCAGGTGGGGATCCCCTTCCGTGACCCACACGGGGCGTTCCTGCTCAGCAGGATCGCGCTCACCGCCGCCATCTCCCTCGGGCTGGTGGCCCTCGACGGGCTGGTCCGTGCCGGCCGGCCCGTCGAGGTACGCCGGGTGCTCGCCGCCGTCCGCGGGCGCTGGACGCGCCGGCGTACCGCTCTCGCGGTCGTGGCGCTGCTCGGGTACCACCTGACCTACTTCACCTACCACAACCTGAAGAGCTGGAACTCCTTCAACCGGCCACGCGACCGGATGCTGCTGGAGTGGGACCGGTGGCTGTTCCTCGGGCACAGTCCGGCGATGCTGCTTCACGACCTGCTCGGCCAGCACGTGGCCGCCTGGGTGCTGATGGTCTGGTACGAGACGTTCCCGACGATCGTGGTGCTGGCGTTCCCGGCGGCGGTCGTGCTGGCGCGGCGGCTGCGCGACGCCTACGCGAGCATCGCGGCCCTGGTCTGGGTGTGGATCCTCGGGACCGCGTCGTACTACGCGATCCCGTCGCTCGGGCCCTTCCACGCCGCGCCGCAGGACTTCGCCGGGTTGCCGCACATGATGATCCAGGACACCCAGGCGCGGTACCTCGCCGACCGCGCCCACCTGCTGGCCGACCCCTCGGCGGCCGGCGCCTTCGCCCAGGTCGCCGCGTTCGCCAGCCTGCACGTGGGCGTCACCGCGGTGATCCTCGGCATCGCCTGGTGGCACCGGATGCGCCGGACCACGATCGCCCTCGCGGTCTTCCTGGCGGGGACCCTCGTCGCCACGGTCTACCTCGGCTGGCACTTCGCGGTCGACGACCTGGCCGGGCTCGCGATCGCAGCCGCGGCGTGGTGGCTCGGGCCGCGCACCGTCGGGGTCCGGCGGCGCCCCTCCTGAGGGCGGAGCCGCGCTTCATGAAGGCTTCATCCGACCCTGCCTACCGTCGCGACATGCACGCGGTCAGCGCCGAGGCCCTCGAGGCCGGGCCCCCGTCGCGCGTCTGGCGCCGACTGCGCTTCGTGGTCTCCTGGGCCCTCGCGCTCGGCCTGGTCGCGGTCGGGGTCCCGCAGGCGGTCGACCTGTCCTGGCACGGCGTGCTGCCGGTGCTCCGGTCGCTGCACTGGCCGGCGGTCCTCGGCCTGGTCGTGCTGTGGTTCCTCGGCCTGGTCGTCCACTCCAGCGTGCTCACCGCCGCGGCGCCCAGCCTCACGCACCGGCGGGCGCTGGCGCTGAACCTCACCGGCAGCGCCGTCTCGAACGTGGTCCCGCTCGGCGGCGCGGCCGGCATCGAGCTGAACCGCCGGATGATGCGCGCCTGGGGCATCGACGCCCGGCGGTTCGCCGGCTACACCTTCCTCACCAACCTCGTCGACGTCGGCTCCAAGCTCGTGCTCCCGGTGATCGCGGTCGTCGCGCTCGTGCACGCGGGGGAGTCGGTGACGGCAACCCTGCGGTACACCGCGCTGCTGGCCGGACTGGCGTTCGTCGGGCTGGCCGCCTGCGCGGCCGCGGTGCTGGCCAGCCCGCGCTGCACGGTCGGCCTGGGCCGGGCCGTCGAGTGGGTCGTGCGCCGGGTGCTACGCGGGCTCCGGCGGCCCCGCGAGCTCGACGTGGTCGGCCCGCTGCTCGACGTACGCCGGGAGTGCGCGCGGGTGGTCGCCGACGGCTGGCTGCCGATGTCGCTGGGCATCAGCGGGTACGTCGCGCTTCAGGGCCTGCTGCTCGGGCTCTGTCTGCACGTGACCCACAGCGGGGTCACCTGGCCCGAGGTGCTCGCCGGGTTCGCTCTCGAGCGGACCCTGACGGTGCTGCCGGTGACCCCCGGTGGCGTCGGCGTGGCCGACGTGGGCCTGGTCGGCATCCTGATGGCGCTGGGCGGCGACCCGGCCGGTGCCGCGGCCGGCGCGGTGCTCTACCGCGGCCTCGTCTTCGCCCTCGAGATCCCGGTCGGCGGCGGCACCCTCGGCGTCTGGCTGCTCGGCCGGCGCCGCGCCGCCCGTCGCTGGCCGGCGGCGCCGCGGCCGCTGGGCGACCCGCGGCGCGTGGCGCATGTGACCGACGTGTTCCTGCCCCGGCTCGGTGGGATCGAGACCCACGTGGACGATCTGGTTCGCCACCAGCGGGCGCGAGGGCTGGACGCGGTGGTGCTCACCCCGACCACGTCGGCGGGCCCCGACCCGGCGTGGGTGCGCCGGCTGCCCGCCGCGGCGGCCCGGCGCCTGGTCACGGAGTACGACGTGGTCCACGTCCACGTGTCGATGCTCTCGCCGTACGGCATCGGGGTGGCGCGGGCCGCGATGGCCGCCGGGGTCCCGACGCTGGTGACGGTGCACTCGATGTGGGCGGGCGCGGGTGGTCTGCTCCGGCTCGCGGCCGTGGCCCGGCTGCGCCGCTGGCCGGTGGTCTGGTCCGCGGTCAGCGGCGCCGCGGCCGAGACGTTCCGGCGCTCGCTGCACGGTCGGGACGTCGCCGTCCTCCCGAACGCGATCGATGTCGAGCAGTGGCGCCGGCCCGCGTCGCCTGCCCGCCCGACCGACCCGACCGGGGCGGGGCCGATCACCCTGGTGAGCGTGATGCGACTGATGCCGCGCAAACGACCGCTGCCGCTGGTCCGCGCGTTCGAGCAGGTGCGCGCGCTCGCACCGGAGCGCGACGTCCGCCTGCTCGTCGTCGGCGACGGCCGGCTGCGGGGCCGGGTCGAGCGGTACGTCCGACGCCGCGGCCTGACCGACTGCGTGCGGGTCACCGGGCGGATCCCGCGGTCCGAGGTCCTCGGCCACCTGCTCTCCGCGTCCGTGTACGTCGCCCCCGCCCCGAAAGAGTCCTTCGGCCTGGCCGCCCTCGAGGCGCGCTGCGCCGGCCTGCCCGTGGTGGCGAACCGCCGCAGCGGGGTGAGCGAGTTCATCCGGGACCGGATGGACGGCGTCCTGGTCGCCGACGACGCGGAGATGGTCGTGGCGCTCGCGGACCTGGTCCTCGACGCGACGCTCCGCGAGCGGATCGCCGAGCACAACCGGCGGGTCGCGCCGGCCTGCGACTGGGTCGACGCCCTCGATCGGACCGACGCGCTGTACCGGCTCGCGAGCGAGCGGCTCGCCGCACCGGTCCGCGCGCCGGAGCCGCTGGTCCCGGCGCTGCTCGAGGCCCAGGCCTAGGCTCGATCCGATGGCCACGATCGTGTCCTTCCACGCCCACCCCGACGACGAGGCGCTGCTCACCGGCGGCTGGCTCGCCCAGCGCGCCGCGGCCGGCGACCGCGTGGTGCTGGTCTTCGCCACCGACGGGGGAGCCGGGCTCGCCGCCGTCGCCCCCGCGGCCGGGCCGCTCGGCGTACGCCGTCGGGTCGAGGCGGCCGCCTCCGCCCGCGCCCTCGGCGCCGCCGCCGTCGTCTGGCTCGGGTACGCCGACTCCGGGATGGCCGACGCCCCGAGCGGTCTCGTCGACCGGTTCGCGGACGCGTCGCTCGCGGACGCCGCCCGGCGGCTGGTCGCCGTCCTCGACGAGGAGGACGCCGACGTCCTGACCGGCTACGACGCGAACGGCGGCTACGGCCACCCGGACCACGTCCAGGTGCACCACGTCGCCCGCACCGCGCAGGTCCTCGCGGCCCGGCCGCCCCGGCTGCTCGAGGCGACCCGGGACCGCACCTGGCTGGCCCGCGGGATCGCCGTGCTCCGGCCGTTCGCCCGGCTCCTCCCGGGCCTCACCCTGCCGGGGCGAGGGATCTACTCGGCGCCGGCCCAGGTGTCGCTGCGGGCCGACGTCCGCGACCAGCTCCCTGCGAAGCGCGCCGCCCTGGCCGCCCACGCCTCCCAGGCATCCGGCGGCGTCCGCACCCTCGCACTGCTGCGGCTCCTGCCGACCTGGCTCGCCCGCCGGGTGCTCGGCACCGAGTGGTTCGTCGAGGTGCCGCGCCCGCCCCGCGAGCTGTAACGCCTGTCTACCCCAACCTCCCACCGTGGTGCGGCAGGGGGGGAGAAGGGGTGACACGGCGTCACAGGCGAGCGGCGCTCGGAGCGGATCCGTTCCACTCCACGGACACGGCCGGCAATTAGTTGAAGAAACAACTAAGGTTTGCTTGAATCAACAAGTAAGTGTCTGCGAGCAGGAAGGTGAGACCAGATGATCAATCGACGAGACGCACTGCGGGCCTCGGGCCTGGCGACGTTCGGAGCCCTGGCGCTCGGCGCCGTGGACGCCGGGCTGACGCCCGCGGAGGCGACCGCATCGGGCCAGCTCCGGGGCTGGACGCCGCTGCCCGACCCGGCTGCGGGGGGCGTCACCAGCCCGCCGTTCCCGAAGAACCTGACCGCCGAGGAGCGACGCAACCTCAAGACCTTCGACGAGCTGGATTTCACCGTGTTCTCGAGCGCGGACTGGGCGCGCCTGGACGAGAGCCACGCCAAGCACGTGCGCGTGCACTGGCCGGACGGCCACTACACCGACGGCATCCAGAAGCACATCGACGACCTGGCGGCGCTGTTCGTCTGGGCACCCGATACCAACATCCAGGTGCACCCGCTGCGGGTCGCCAAGGGCAACCTGACCGCGGTCACCGGCGTCATGCGGGGTACCTTCTCGGCCCCGATGCCGGACGGCAAGGGCGGATACATCGAGCCGACCGGTCGGCAGTACGCGATCAACATGGCCACCGTCGGACTCTGGAACCGTCGGGGCACCATGGATGAGGAGTTCCTCTTCTGGGACAACCAGACCTTCTACTCCCAGATCGGCCTCTGACGGCTACGACCGCGGCCGCGTCCTCACCGGCGCGGCCGCGGAAGCATCCGGATCCGGTCAGGGCACCGGATCCGCGTACTTGCCCGCGACCTCGAGGATGGTCAGGTGCGGCTCGGCGCCGACGTTGCGGAACAGGGTCGGGGCGGCCGGTGGCTCGGCGAGGGCTCGCATCGCGTCCAGCGCCTCACGGCTCGTCCAGAGCGTCTGGATCCGCCACTCGCCGTCGGCGCCGCGCAGGAGCTCGGTGCGCACCAGCCCGTCCGGCATCGGCCGCTGGAGCAGCCGGTGGAAGCCAGCGAGGAGCTCCTCCTCGCGCTGTGCGTCGACCCGCGCGGCGACCTCGGTGAGGATCTGTGTGCCCATCGCGACCTCCGTCCGGTCACCACGTTAGCGAGCGCGACTACTCACGGCGAGCCTTCTGGGCGTGCCTCTCGAGCCGCGCGCCGGC
Source organism: Nocardioides sp. (assembly GCF_030019515.1). Lineage (GTDB taxonomy): Bacteria > Actinomycetota > Actinomycetes > Propionibacteriales > Nocardioidaceae > Nocardioides. The sequence continues at coordinate 51,316 of NZ_JASEEQ010000019.1, forward strand.
GACCGCGAACCGGGCCAGCCGGGTCGGGCCGTCACTGAACCAGGCGCGCATCATCGAGGTGAACAGGGCGTGCTTCCTGGCGGTGTACGGGTACCAGTTGGCCTCGAGCTTGGTGCCGTCGGAGTCGATGACCACCGCTTGGGCGTTGGTGAACGTGCGCAGCCCGGCCACGCCCTTGTAGCGGCCCATGCCCGACTCTCCGACGCCTCCGAACGGCAGCGCGGGGGTGGCTTCGGTGGCCATCACGTTGTTGATCGAGACGCCGCCGCAGCGCAGCTGCCGTGCGACCCGCTCGGCCCGCTCGGCGTCGGCGCTCCACACGCTCGCGGTCAGGCCGTACGCCGAGGCGTTGGCGCGCCGGATCACCTCCTGCTCGTCGCTGAACCGCAGCACCGGGACCACCGGCCCGAACGTCTCCTCGGTCGCCATCAGCGCGTCGTCGGGCAGGTCGGTGACCACCATCGGCGGCACCAGCCGGAACGGCCGGCCGGGCAGGCCCGGGCGGCCGTCGAGCACTGCCTGCGGGTCCCAGTCGGCACCGGTGAGCACCCGCGCGCCGCGGGTGCGGGCGTCGAGGACGTGCTCGGCGACGGTCCGCACCTGGAAGTCGGTCGTCATGCGGCCGATGTCGCCGTCACCGTCCCGGTCGTCGTCGGGGGACTCGACGAGCCGCAGCGAGGAGACCAGCTCGACGAGGGCGGCGACCAGGTCGTCGTGGATCGACTCGTGGACGAAGAGCCGTTCGACCGAGGTGCAGGACTGGCCCGCCGCGGTGAGCGCACCGAACGCGGCACCCGCCGCGGTGCGGGCGATGTCGACGTCGTCGAAGACGATCATCGGGTCCTTGCCGCCGAGCTCGAGCTCCACGGGGATCAGCAGCTCGGCCGCCTGGCGCAGGATGGCGCGGCCGGTGCGCGCCGACCCGGTGAACATGACCTGGTCCGGCCGCTGCCCGATCACCTCGGAGCCGACCGACCCGTCGCCGTACACGACCTGCAGCCAGTGCGGCGCGATCGCCGCCTGCTCGGCCAGCGACTCCACCAGCCCCTCCAGCGGGGTGTGCTCGCTCGGCTTGTAGACCACGGCGTTGCCCGCGGCGAGCGCGCTCGCGATCGGCACGAGCGCTTGGAAGAACGGGTAGTTCCACGGGGAGACGACGAGCACGACGCCGCGGGGCTGGAACCAGATCCGCGACTTCTTGCCCATCAGGGTCATCGGGGTGGGGACCTTCTCGTCCGCGAGCGCGTCCACGGCGTTCGCCTCCAGCCAGGCGATCGCGTCCATCGCGCCGAAGATCTCCGACATCAAGATGTCCGAGCGCGACTTGCCGGTCTCGGCCTGGACCCGCTCGACGATCTCGTCGACCCGCCCCGCGATCGCGCGGCGCAGCGCGCGCAGGTGCACCAGGCGCTCGACGACCGACAGGGCGCCCAGCGACCGCTGGCCGCTCCGGGCCCGCTCGACGACGCCGGCGACCTCGGCTCGCACGAAGCTCTCGCTCACTGGTCCTCCTCCGTGGTGGGGTCGGCGGTGATCCCCAACGACCGCTCGTACGCCGCCTCGTCGACCTGGGCGTCGTAGCCGATCGCCTCGTGGATGCCGAGCCGGTTCAGGTCGGACCAGTACAGGGAGTGCACCACGCCCTTGATCCCGATGTGGGCCATCCGCAGCCCCGCCGCGGCCGGCTCCGGAGTACGCCGCCAGCCGGCGGCCAGCGCGACCAGGGCGCGGACCGCGGGCCGCGGCAGCCGGCCGCACACGGCGAGCAGCAGCAGCAGGCTCGAGCGGTCCGCGTCGCTGAGGTAGGGCAGCATCCGGTCGGCCTCGGTCGCAGCGACCGCCCGCGAGAACGGCGGAAGGACGCCGTCGCCGGGGATCACCACGTCGCCGAGCCGGAGCAGCCCCCGGGCCTGGGTGGCGGTCAGCTTCGGTGTCGTCTGCTGGGGCATCTCGTCCTCATCTCCCCGCCGCGGCCAGGATCGACTCCCCGGCCCGGATCGACAGTGCTGCGATGGTCAGCGCCGGGTTGATCCCCGGCGCGTTCGGGAAGACGCTCGAGTCGGCCGCATGGATGCGCCGGCTGCGGTGCACCGTGAAGTCGGGGTCGACGACCGAGCGGGCCGGGTCGGTCCCGATCGCGCACCCGCCCATCAGGTGCAGCCCGATCCCCAGGTCGCCCTCGACCAGCTCGCGGGCGCCCATGGAGAGGAAGATGTTGCGGATCGCGGCGGCGCCGGCGTCGCGGCGGCGCAGCTCCTCCTCGCCGAGCCGCTTGTCGATGACGACCGCGCCCTTGCGGTTGAGCCGGATCCGGCCCGGGGTGGTGTCGCGCACGCAGACCTCGATGCACCCCAGGTGGTCGTAGCGCCGCATGAGTGCCAGGTGGGCCGCGCCGAACCCGGGCATCAGCATCGCGATCGACGACGGCCCGGCGAACACGTTCTCGAGCTTGAAGCCCTGTCGGCGGAAGCCCGGGTCGGCGGACTTGTAGTTCTGCAGCGGCCCGGAGTGCGCCCGGACCGGCTCGTCGAAGACGCCGAAGTTCATGTACTGCGGGTGGGTGAAGAAGCCGTGGCCCAGCGCCGGCAGGTGCGAGCCGAACCCCGAGGCCAGCAGCAGCCGGGAGTTGCCGATCGCGCCGGCGGCGAGCACCAGCCGGTCGGCGGTCCACGTCTGCTCGACCCGGGCGCCGCCGGGCTTGCCGACCAGCCCGGTCACGCTCACCCGGTCGGGCCGCTCGGCCACCAGCGTCACCTCCACGTCGGCGAGCAGTACGGCGCCGTCCCGCTCGGCCGCGGGGAGCGCGGTGATCGCCGTCGACTGCTTGGAGTCGATCCGGCAGCCCGAGAGGCACTCGACGCAGGAGTTGCCGTCCTCGAAGCGGCAGTCGGCCTGCGCCCGTCGCAGGGGTGCGTGCCGGTAGCCGTTGCGGGTGAAGCCCTCGGCGAAGATCGCCGCGTTGCCGTTGCGGCGCTCCTCCGGCACCGTCTGCAGGCAGATGTTGGCCTCGGCGCGCCCGTAGTACGGCGCCAGCGCCGCCTCGGTGAACAGCCCGACGCCGCTGGCCGCCCGGAAGTCGTCGAGCGCGACGTCGTCGAACCGGTCCATCAGCGCCTGGTTGACGATCGAGCCGCCACCGACCACCTTCGGGCGCAGGATCGCCAGCGACGCGTCGGCGTTCAGCTCGAGGCCGCCGCCCCAGAAGAGCTGCGCCGACCCGTCGACCTCGGTGCGGGGGTAGGTACGGCGGTCGTAGCGGCCGCCGGCCTCCAGGACCAGGCAGTGCAGCCCGCCGGCCGCGAGGTCGCGGGCCAGGTTCAGGCCCGAGGTGCCGGCCCCGACCACGATCACGTCGTAGCGCTCGCTCATGAGTCCTCCAGGTGGGTGAGCACGGCGTCGGCGGCCAGCGCGGCGAGCCGTTCGGCGGCGGCGTCGTCGCGGTCGGCCAGCCAGGCCAGGGTGAGCCCGTCGGTCAGCGAGATCACCAGCCGTGCCAGGTCGGCGGTGGGGGAGTCCCAGCGCCGGTCGAACCGGTCCGCCAGGTGGTCGAGCAGCTCCGCGGCGACCTCGTGGTAGCGCTGGTACTGCTCGGTCGCCAGCCGCGCCAGCGTCGGGGTTCGCAGCGCGTGCTGGGTGAGCTCGAACATGCCCTGCTCGCGGCCCGGGTCGGTGCGGACCAGGTCGAGGTACGCCGCGAGGGCCCGGCGCACCGCGTCCTCGGGAGAGCTCGCGTCGCCGAGCACGCCGGCCAGTCCCGCCTCGCGCTCGCCCCCGACCACCGACGCGACGATGTCGCCGAGCAGCTCCTCGCGCGACCCGTAGGCGTAGTGGAAGCTCGCCAGCGACATCCCGGCCTCGGCCACGATCGCGCGGGTCGACAGCGCGGCCAGCCCGTCGCGCGCCAGTACCCGGACGGCGGCCGCGAAGAGCAGCTCGCGCCGGTCGGTGACGCTGATCCGCGCCATGTCGCCTCCTGTCGCCGTGGACCGGACTGGGACGGTCGACCCAGTCCGGCGAATGGGACGACTGTCCCATTCGATCGCGCCGGGGACAAGCGGTTCGCCGCAGAAATCGTGACGGCGGCCGCTCCCTTTTTTGCGTATTAACGAGTACGCTCGTTACAAATGTGGTAGCGGCCCAGGAGGAGCAGAGATGGACCTCGTGATCTACGCCGACTTCGGTTCACCCGCGTGCGCGCTGGCGAGCGCGCGGGCCGACGCACTGACCGCGGCCGACGTCCAGGTGGACTGGCGCGCGGTCGAGCCCGACCCCCGGCTGCCGGTCGGGGGCGTCCGGATGGGTGCGTCCGAGCGCGACGCCCTGGAGCGCGAGCTCGAGGCCGTGGCCGGCCTGCTGCTCCCGGGCGAGGAGCTGCCCGGCTCGGTGCCGGCGTTCCGGCCTAATGGCCGCGGCCCGGTCGCCGGCTACGCCGAGGCGTACGGCGCTGGCGTGGCCGACGACGTCCGGCGGCTGCTGTTCTCGGCCTATTGGAGCCGGGGCCAGGACATCGGCAGCCCGGAGGTGCTGCGCCGGCTGCTGGCCGGCCCGATCCTGCGCGGGCACGCGACGTCGGTGCCGCTGAGCGACTTCGGGCTGGCCGTGAGCCCCAGTCGGGGACCGATCACGATGGCCGCCTTCCGCCGGATCCGGGACTGGTCCGCGCAGTGGCGGGCCCTCAACGCCGCGCCGCTGCCGCTCCTGGTGGTCGACGGGCGGCTGCCGGTGGCCGGCGAGACCGCGCTGCGACGGCTCGAGAAGGAGCTGGATCGGGCCGGCGCCACGGTGCGTCCGGTGCTGCCGGACCCGGGTCGATACCCCGTCGTACCCGACCCGCCGGCGCTGCCGTGGGTCTCGGCGAACGGCGGGCCCTGGCGGCACGCCTTCATGGTCGGCGCCTGAGCCCTGTCGGGCGCTGGTTGGGGAGAACCGGGCCGGCTCGCGATCGCGAGCCGGCCCGGCCTGTTCCTCTGCGGTTCTGTCGCGATCTACGACGCGGTGACGCGTCCGATCCGGACCCGCCAGACCTCCGGGCCCTCCTCGAGGTAGTCCCAGGCGAACTCGCCCTTGTGCTCGGCGTCGAGCTGGTAGTACAGCGGCTTGGGGTCGTGGTCGTTCACGAGCACGAAGCCGTCGCCGGGCGCGAGGTCGTGGTAGGTGCTGAAGATCAGCTCGTGGCGGCGGGCCGGGATCTCCTCGCGGACGTCCAGCTGGCGGTCGGTCATGCTCTCTCCTCGGGTCGACGGTGCTGAAGCACTAGAAACGATAGCATCGTGTAAACAGGCATGGGTGGCGGGATCAGCGGGTGACGTGGAAGATCCCGTGCGCGCCGCGCTCGGCGTCGACCATCAGGTGCGAGACGAACGGGTAGTGCCCGGGGTGCTGGAACGAGAGCTCGACGAACCCGCCCTGGGCCGCGCCGAGCGCGAGCGCCTGGCTGCCGCCCCGCTCGGCGTTCCCGGGCCGGAGCAGGTAGGCACCCTCCGCGAACACGGTGTCGAACTGCTCGCCGACCACGTGGAAGGACGTGGTCCGGTTCGGGCCGGCGTCGAGGACCCAGACCCGGACCCGCTCGCCGACCTTCACCTCGATCTGGTCGTGGTCGTACTGGTTCGCGTAGCCGTTGAAGACCACCGCGTCCGGCTGCTCGCCCATCACCTTCGCGGCGTCGACGGGCCCGTCCTGGGCGCCGAGGTAGAGCTCGGACTGCACCATCAGGTAGCTCTTGTCGACACGCGGCAGGTTCGGCGGGTCGATCACCACCGCGCCGAACATGCCGTTGGCGATGTGCACCGCCATCGGCATCGTCGAGCAGTGGTAGAGCCAGATGCCGGAGCGGCGGGCCGTGAACCGGTAGACAAGCGACTCCCCGGGCGCGATCGTGCGCATGTTCCGGTCCGGCGCGGTCTCCCCGGCGTGGAAGTCGATGGAGTGCCCCATCTGGGTGTCGTTGACGAGCCGGATGACGAACCGGTCGCCCACCCGGCCGTGCAGGGTGGGGCCGGGCATGGTGCCGTTGTAGGTCCACAGCTGCTGGCGCACACCCGGCGCGACCTCCGCGGACATCTCGGAGACGCGGAAGGTACGACGGTGCACCCGCGACTCCTCCACCGGCGGGAGGGCGGGGTCGTGCGCCTCGAAGCCGGGCGCGGGGGCGGCGGCGAAGTCGAGGTCGGCCGCCGCGCTGCCCTGACTCGTGCTGTCCTGGCCCGTGCTGTCCTGGCCGGAGTGGTCCATGCCCGGCATCCCGGCCATCCCGGACCCGTCCGTCGCGCCGTCGACCGCTGCGGCCTGCGCCTGGTCCAGCCCGGTCACGCGGACGTGGAAGACCATCCCCATCTGCCGGTGCCCGACCACGGAGCACCAGCCCTCGATGCTGCGACCGACGACGCCGACGTCGAGAACCTTGCTCTCGCCGGGCGAGAGCCGGCCGCTGTCCACGCCCGAGTCGAGGACCAGGTCGTGGACGTCGGTGTCGTCGGTGTTCGTGACCTCGATGACGAGCCGGTTGCCGGCCGGCACCTCCACCGTGTCGGGGGTGAACCGCATGTTCGCGGCACTGACCTCGACGCGGGTGGTCTCGCCGGTGGCCGCGATGCCGGCGGCCGACGACTCGTGCTTCGTGCCGGCCAGTGCGGTCGGGTCGACGGCCACGCCGGCGGCCACGGCGAGGACGACCAGCGCGACCCCGGTCGCGGCGAGGCCGGTGACCTGGCCGCGCGGCCGGTCGGCGGCGACCGGGGCGGGCCCGGTCCGCTGGCTCCTGGGGACCGACTCCACCGGCTGCTGCCGGGCCCGGCGCGCGGCGCGCAGGGCCCGGAACATCAGCGGCAAGAAGGCGGCGAGCGCCACGAGCACGGCCGCCGACACCACGACCCGGACCGGGCTCGGCGCGGGCAGCAGGAACACGACCAGGCCGACGTTGGTGATCGCGACGCGCAGCGCGCCGCCCCGGTCCATCTCGACGTTCGCGGCGCGGGCACCGGAGGGCCCGCCGCCGACGACCACCGGCACCAGGTAGGACATCGCGCCGAGCAGCACCTGGGCACCGAACCCGGCGGCCAGGCCCGGAGTGATCGCGTCGGCCAGCTCGTGGGCGGCCATCCAGCTCGGGGCGACGAGCACGCCCACCCCGAGGATCGCGACCAGTCCGGCCAGCCAGGCGACCGCGGCCGCGACGGACCAGGTGGCGAAGTGCATCGGGGGCTTGGCTCGCGCGACGCTCACGAACGGCCGCGCCAGCAGGACCAGCGCCCCGGCGTACACCAGCAGGCCCGCGCCCGCGACGGGTCGCAGGTCGACCAGGCAGCCGGCCACGCCGATCAGCAGGCCGGCGAGCAGCACCGGCAGCGCTCGCCGCGCCGTGTGCTCCGCACCCTCGGCGATGCGGGTGCGCAGCATGGTCGGCCAGAGCGTCACGACCGTGCCGAGCACGGTGAGCCCCATCCAGCCGAGCACGTTGACCATCACGTGGGCGACCATGATCCGCACGTGCCACTGCTCGGAGAGGCCGCGCGCCATCAGGACGCCGAACAGCGCCCCGAGCGGCAGCAGCGCCGCCGAGGCGACGTAGTAGCGCACGGTGACGGCGAATCGCGAGCCGAGCCCGTGGCGCAGCTGGGAGACCAGCGACACCGCGTGCCAGCCGACGGCCAGGGCGACCGCCGAGGCGCCCACCGTCGCGAGCACCCAGCGGTCGGTGGGCACGGCGACCAGGACGAGCGCCGCGCCGACGTTGCACAGCACCAGCCGCACCGAGCGGGTGCGGTACGCCGTCGCCGTCGGGGCGTTGTGCAGCAGCGCGTCGGTGAAGTGCTGGCTCCAGACCAGGATCGAGTGGGTGACCGCCCCGAGCAGGAGCAGGTGGATCAGCAGCCACCGCGGCGCCGGGAGCTCGCGGTGCACCAGCGACACCACCACGACGACGATCAGCCACAGCAGGGCGGGCAGGTCGCGCAGCGGCGAGAAGCCCCGGCGCGCGCCCGCGCCCACGGGCCGGCTCCGGGTGCCGATGACGGTCATGCGGCCTTCTCCTTGACGGGAACGGTGCTCGGGCGCCGGGCGCCGGTCACGACGGACCACGCGGCGAGCGCGAAGAAGGACAGCAGCGCCAGCACGTTCGCAGCCCCGCCGATCTGCCAGGCGAGGTGCACCTCGAGTGCGTCGCCGAGCCAGAGCCGCAGCGCCAGCGAGGCGTGCAGCAGCACGAGCGGTCCCCACAGCACGGTCCGGTACGGCAGCGGGCGACGCAGCACGGCCGGCAGGATCACCGGCGCGTGCGCCATGATCATCGAGATCGTGAAGCCCAGGAACGTCGCGTGGATGACGACGTCGTACGGCGCTCCCGAGAGCGCGCTGCCGTGCAGCAGCCAGGTGCTGGCGGCCACGAGCAGCCAGAAGTAGCCGGCCAGCATGCTGGCCGCCATGAACCGGGTGAGCCCGGGTCGCCGGACCGTCCGCCAGGCGACGTCGTGGGCGACCAGCCAGCCGGTGAGCGCGGCCAGGGCGAGACCGAGCAGCGGATAGCCGACCTCCGGCCACAGCAGCGACCCGACCGTGCTCGCCATCACCGCGACCGTCAGCAGCACCAGGGTCGGACCGGCCTTCGGTCCCATCGCGAGCCGGGCCAGCTCCAGCCGCTCGCCGGCGATGGTCAGCACCAGGAAGCCGGTCAGCCAGGGGATCAGGAGCGCGGTCTGGGTCCCGCCCAGCCACATGGCGGCCGCGCCGGCGCCGAGCACCGCGCCGAGCGCCTGCACGAGCACGGCGTCGTCGCGCTGGCGGCGCCACAGCGGCACGTACAGGAGGGTCATCGCCAGCATCCCGAGCAGCAGGCCGGTGCGCCCGACGGCCAGGGGGACCGGGGCGAGCAGCAGCAGGGCGCCGACGCCGAGCAGCGCCGGCGCGAGGTAGCCGAGCGACCGGCCCAGCGCCACGGAGCGCTCGAGGCAGACCAGGGTGCCGACGAAGCCGAGCGCCATCAGCATCCCGTGCACGTCGGGCAGCCGGTCGGTGGTCACCGGCGCGGGCACCCCGAGGAGCAGCAGCGCGGCGTCGAGCCCCGCGAGCATCGCCAGGCCGGCGGGCAGCAGGAGGACGCCACGCGGGGTCCTGGCTCGGGCCGAGACCGGTCGCGGCGGGGCAGCGTTTGTCACGATGAGATCGTATCTAAGGGTGGGCCGGCGAAGCGAGTTCAGGCCGCGATCGCGACGCCGAGCACCAGCAGCGCCAGGCTGAGACCGCCGAGCCCGGCCCGCAGTACGGCGGCGCGGACCGCGCCCCGGCGCACCTGCTCGGCGAGGCGGGCCGCGAGGGCGGGGTCGCCGGCCGCCTCGACGCTACGGCGGCGCAGCCGGGTCATCTGGCGCGCCTGCTCGACGCCCACCGCGAGGACCGCGACCAGCGCCACGGCGACCAGCCCCGTGGCGACCAGGAGCGGACCACCCGACTCGTGACGCACCAGCACCCCGCCGGCGGCGTACCCGACCACCAGGGCGGCGGTGCCGACGACGAGGTAGACGCGCCCCAGGCCGCGGAACAACGCCACCCGGGCGGCCGGGTCGAGGGTGCGGGCCGCGATCCGCGCGACGACCATGATCGCGACCAGCCCCCCGACCCAGATGCTCGTCGCGAGGACGAGCACCGCGGTCAGGACGGCGTCGAGGAGGCTCATGTCTAGGCGGTCTCCAGCTCGGCGCTGACGGTGATCGCCGCGCCGGCGAAGAGCCGGGAGATCGGGCACAGAGCGGCCGCGTCGTCGACCGCCGCCTGGAAGCCGTCGGCGTCCAGGCCGGCGACCCGGCCGCGGACGGCCAGTGCGGACGACACGACGGTGGGCTTGCCGTCCACCTCGTCGAGGCTGACCGTCGAGGAGACCGTGAGCTGCTGGGCCTCGACCTTGCGCTCACCCAGGCACAGGCTCAGCGCCATCGCGAAGCACGAGGAGTGGGCCGCCGCAGCCAGCTCCTCCGGGCTGGTCCTGCCGCCCGGCGCCTCGGTGCGGGCGGCCCAGGTGACCGGGAGCGCGTCGAACGCGCCGCTGTCCGGCTGGATCCGGCCGTCGCCGCGGGCGAGGCCGCCCTGCCAGGTGGTCGTGGCTGTGCGTTCGGCAATCATCGGTCGATCGATCTCCTTCGGTCGGTTCGAACGACACCGGTGCGGTGCCGCAGGTCAGGCCACCAGGCCCTGCTCGGGACGGGCCGTCGGACGGTCGGCGACCCCGGCAGCCGTCGCGCGGATCCCGTCCGCGTCGACACCGAAGTGGGCGCGGAGCTCCTCACGGGTGTCGGAGAGGCCGTAGCCGTCGGTGCCGAGGCTCACGAAGGGGGCGTCGATGAACCGCGCGAGCTGGTCGGGCAGCGCCGAGACGTAGTCGCTCACGGCGACCACCGGGACCGGCAGCTCGCCGAGGACACGGCGTACGTAGCTGACGCGGGCCGGCTCGTCGGGGTGCTCGCGGCTCCAGCGCTCGGTGGCGAGCGCGTCGTCGCGCAGCGCCTTCCAGCTGGTCACCGACCACACCTCGGCCGCGATCCCGTCGCGTGCCAGGTCGGCGGCCGCCTGCTGGGCGGTGCGGACCGCCGGGCCGGAGGCGAGCAGCCGCACCTGGGGCAGCTGGTCGCCCTCGGTCGCGGCGACCCGGTACAGGCCGGCGACGATCGCCTCGTCCACGCTGACGCCGGGGACGCCGGAGTCGGCCGGCTTGGCCGGCTGGACGTAGTCCTCGTTGTAGACCGTCAGGTAGTAGAAGCACTCCTCGCCGACGTCGTACATCCGCCGGATGCCGTCGCGGACGATGGTGGCGGTCTCGTAGGCGAACGCCGGGTCGTAGGCGTGACAGCTCGGGACGGCGAGCGCGGCGAGCTGCGAGGAGCCGTCGGTGTGCTGCAGTCCCTCTCCGGCCAGCGTCGTGCGTCCGGCGGTGGCCCCGACCAGGAAGCCGCGGCCCCGGGCGTCCGCGAGCGCCCAGATCAGGTCGCCGACGCGCTGGAACCCGAACATCGAGTAGTAGGTGAAGAAGGGCACGACCGCGGTGTCCCAGGTGTGCCCGGCCGTCGCGGCCGCCGTCAGCTCGGCGAGCCCGCCGGCCTCGGTGATCCCCTCCTGCAGGACCTGCCCGTCCACGCTCTCCCGGTAGGACAGCGGCATCCCGGCGTCGACCGGTGTGTACAGCTGGCCGTCGGGGGCGTAGATGCCGAACTCGCTGTAGAGCGGCTCGTAGCCGAAGGTGCGGCCCTCGTCGGGGACGATCGGCACGATCCGGCGGCCGATCTCGGGGTCGCGCATCAGCGAGTGCAGCAGGCGGGTGTGGGCGACGGTGGTCGACACGGTCCGCTTGCCGGAGCCGGCGTCGAACTGGGTGAAGGCCGCCTCGCCCGGCTGGGTCGGCAGGACCGCGGGGGTCAGCGGACGCCGGGGGAGTGAGCCGCCGAGACCGCGGCGCCGGGCGTGGAGGTACTCCAGCTCCGGGGAGCCCGCGGGCAGTGGGAGGTACGGCGGCAGCCCGTCGGCCAGCTCGGCGTCGGTGACCGGCACCGCGAGGATGTCGCGGAAGATCCGCAGCTGGTCCGGGGTCATCTTCTTCATCTGGTGCGTGGCGTTGCGGCCCTCGAAGTTGGGGCCGAGCGCGAAGCCCTTGATCGTCTGCGCCAGCACCACGGTGGGCTCGCCCCGGTGGGCGACGGCGTCGGCGTACGCGCCGTACACCGCACGCGGGTCGTGCCCGCCGCGCCGCAGCCCGGCCAGGTCGGCGTCGGTGAGGCTCGCGCCGAGCGCCTGCAGCGCCGCGCCGCCGCCCCCGAACAGCGTCTCGCGCAGCTCGGCCGGCTCGAGGATGGTCAGACGCTGCAGGTCCCCGTCGTTCATCGCCTCCAGCCGGTCGAGCAGCGCCTCGCCTCCGGGGGCGTCGAAGAGGGCCGTCCACCGGCTGCCCCACAGCACCTTGAGCACGTGCCAGCCGGCGCCGGCGAAGATGCCCTCGAGCTCGTCGAGGACACGGCTGTTGCCGCGCACCGGGCCGTCGAGGCGCTGGAGGTTGCCGTTGACCACGAAGACGAGGTTGTCCAGGTGCTCGCGGGCGGCCAGCCGGATGGCGGCGAGCGTCTCGGGCTCGTCGATCTCGCCGTCGCCGACGAAGCACCACACCCGGGCGGCGGCGGTGTCGGCCAGGCCACGCGCGGCGAGGTAGCGGTTGAAGCGGGCCTGGTAGACCGCGTGCAGCGGCCCGATGCCCAGGCTCACCGTCGGGAACTCCCAGAAGCCGGCCATGCTGCGGGGGTGGGGGTACGACGGCAGGCCCTGCCCGGCGCCGGCCACCTCGCGCCGGAAGTGGTCGAGCTGCTCGGCGCTCAGTCGGCCCTCGAGGAAGGCGCGGGCGTAGATGCCGGGGCTGGCGTGGCCCTGGAAGAACACCTGGTCACCGGGGACGACGGCATCGCCGGCGGAGCCGCGTCCGCGGAAGAAGTGCTGGAAGCCGACCTCCCACAGCGTCAGCGTGGACGCGTAGGTCGACAGGTGACCGCCCAGGCCGCTGTGCTGCTTGTTGGCCCGGACCACCATCGCCATCGCGTTCCACCGCAGGTAGGCGTCGATCCGCTGCTCGAGGGCGAGGTCGCCGGGGTACGCGGCCCACTGCTCGGTCGGGATCGTGTTGAGGTACGGCGTCCGTCGCCCGGTCGCGACCCCGAGACGGCCGGCGTGCGCGGACACCTCCTCGAGGATCCGGCTGGCGGCGCGCGGCCCGTGGGTGCGAACCAGTCCGCTCACCGAGTCGAGCCACTCCTCGCGCTCGTCCTGCCAGTCGGTGGGGTCGTGGGGGAGGTTCGCAGTGGTCACGCCACCAGTGTCCTACGTGCGCAGCATAAAAACAAAGCTGCCAGTGTCTATGCTGACGCGGGCCGTGGCTCCAGGCGCGCGATGCACAGATGGGGGGTCACGAACGGCTGGAGCGAGGTCGCGGTGACCGGCGCGTCGATCTCCTCGAGGGCGCCCTGCATCAGGCCCAGGTGGATAGCACACACGACGTCGGTGTGCTTCTCGGCGACCTCGCGGAAGGGGCAGCGCTGCAGGCGCACCTCGACCCCGGAGTCGGTCGCGTGCGACTCCGGCTGGAACCCGACCGCGTCCAACATCCGGTCGAGCCGGACGACGGCCTCGTCGGCGTCGATGCGCTCGGACGGGGCGGGGCGCTCGATCAGGTGGCGTCCCCACGCCTTGCCGAGCTCGACCGTGCCGGGGCCGGTGTCCTCGAGGGACGACACGAAGCCGGTGAGCATCTCCGCCAGCAGCTCGTAGCTGCGGGGTCCGAGCGAAGGGCCGTCGGAGGAGTAGAGGATCCGCGGCCGACCCGGCGTCTCCCGGGGCTCGGTCGTCCGCTCGGCCAGGCCGTCCTCGACCAGGCCGTCCAGGTGGAAGCGTGCGGTGTTCACGTGCAGGCCCATCGCGTCCGCGACCTCGGCCACCGAGAGCGGCTGGTCGGCCTGGCGCAGCATCGAGAGCACCTCGGTGCGCCGCGCGCGACCGGGGTGCTGGGCAGGCGAGTCCACGAGTGTCGGTCCCGTCATGCCGTGATTGTCACACGCCCGATTGTTAGAAACAAGAAAGCGGCTCCCGGCCCGGCTCAGGGCTCCGGGGCGAACGAGTCGGCGATCGCGGTCAGCCGCGCCCGGTAGCCGGCCCAGTCGAAGTCGTCGCCAGGGAGGTTCGAGAAGGCCGGGTTGAGGCCGGCCGCGCCGTCGATCGCCTCGCGGACGACGTCGGCCTGCCCGGCGTGGCGGGCGGTGTCGTCCAGCACGCGGACCAGCATGTGGTGCAGCGTCACCTGGTGGTCGGTCGGGTCGCCCCACCAGGGCGGGGCACCGACGGCATCGAGCGCCAGCTCGTCGATGGTCCGGTCGGCGAACTCCCACACCCGGCGGTAGAACCCGACCAGGTCGCCGGTCGAGACCTCTGCCGGCAGGCACCAGTCCGCCTGCGGGTCGTCGTCGTACGCCTCGAGCGGGACGTAGCAAGGGTCCTCGGGCGTGGGCCAGGGCCGGTCGAAAGTGATCCCGAAGTAGCCGATCTCCACGTTCGCGCAGTGCTTCACGATGCCGGCCAGGGTGAGCCCGGTCGGCGTCCGCGGCAGCCGCCGGTCGCGCTCGGACACGCCGTCGAGCTTCCACACCAGTGCCTCCCTGCTCCGCTGGAGGTAGTGCTTCAGTGCGGACTTGGGGTCCGCGAGCTCGTCGGTCACCCGCTCAGTGTGGCGCCCTGCGGCCCGCCCTCCTAGGGCCGGCCGGGCTGGTTCTCGAACGGCACGTAGTCGCGGCAGGGCTCGTTGCGCAGGCTGGGGCACGGGGGAGCGTCGGAGTCGATGGTGACCCCGGGGACCACCGGGAGGATCAGCCGGGACGGGTGCCGTCGCGACGACACGACGTGGACGACCGCTGCGCTGCCCTGAGGACGAGCCTCGGCGAAGGACCAGATCGGCTGCTCGCCGCCCGGCGCCGAGATCGTGACGCGGATCCGGGAGCCCGTCCGGTACGCGTGGCCCTGGTAGTAGAGGGGGATCACGACCTTCGTCCAGCGGTGCGCCGGCATCGGCTGGACATCGGCGGCGCGGAAGGTGGGGATCGGCTGGAGCAGGCTGGGCTGCTGCTTCATGATGTTGTCCGCGGTGGTGGCGAGCCTGCGCTCGCTGCCGCGCATCCAGCCGCTCTGCACGAACGTCTCGTGCCCGTCCCGCACCTCGCTGACCGTCGCCTGGAAGTCGACGTCGCGGGTCGACGAGCGCACCCACAGGTGCACGGCGCCGGCGCCGACGGTCGTCAGGTCCTCGGTGAGCTTCGGTGAGACGTAGGAGACCGCGGTGCCGTGGGCGCGCTGCTTCCAGTCCCAGCTCCACTGGGCGGCGTTGCCCCAGAGGCCCCCGCCACCGGTGCTGCCGGTGAAGTCGTTGCCGGGCAGCACCCGCGGGTCGGAGGTGTAGCGGTCGACGCTCGGCCGGGCCGGAGCCTTGGCGTGCAGCGCGCTGCCGGACCCGAGGTACCACGACGTCGCCTCGGTGCCGGGCACCGGCAGGGATGCGAACGACTTCTCGTAGGCGGCGTAGGGGTCGCCGGGGCTCTGGGTGCCGGTCGGGGAGGCGCCCGCGCCGTTGTCGAACAGCACCCGCACGGGCGGTGCCTTCTCGAACTCCGCCAGCGCGGCGTCGTACGTCGGCTGCTGCTGGACCGGGTCCGGGGGCAGGGTGATCGGGTCGCTCGAGATGCCCATCGCCTGCTGGTAGACGACCGGTGCGGCCAGCTGGATCAGGGCCGAGTTCTGGATCGGCGCCTGGCCGGCGACGTAGAGCTGGAGGAAGTCGTAGAGGCGGTTGAGCGTCGCGGGGTCGAGGGAGTCGATGTGGGCCCCGTTGGTGAACGTGAACCACTTCTTGTCCGTGCCGGTGAAGTTCCGCACCAGCGCCGGACAGTGGCCCCCGGTCTGCTCGTCCTGGAACTGGCAGGCCAGGAACGTCGGCACGGTGATCTTGTGCACGAACGACACCGGGTCGAGCGGGTCGGCCACCCGCGGCCGGTAGTGGCTGTTCTGCTCGATCTTGGTCATCAGGTCGGCGGCCTCGGGGTGCAGCACCTGGTTGTCCTGGCAGGTCTGGTCGCCGTCGGTGATCCGCTGCTCGGCGTAGGCCTGGGTGCCCTCGGCGCCGGTGCCGGCGGGCTGGGCCTGCTGCTGGCGCTCCTTGGCCCACGCGACCGCGAAGCCGGTGTTGAGGATGCCGCCGGGGTAGAGGGTGGTCGCGGTCGCGTCGATCACCGACAGCGGCGAGATCGCGGCGAGGTGCGGCGGCTGGGTCTGCGCCGTGAACAGCTGGCTGATGCCGCCGTAGGAGATGCCCACCATCCCGACCTTGCCGCCCTGGACCCACGGCTGGCGGGCGACGGTCTCGACGATGTCGTAGCCGTCGATGGACTGGAGCGGCTCGAAGAAGTCGAACGCGCCGCCCGAGCAGCCGGTGCCGCGCATCTGGATGTCGACCACGGCGAAGCCCATCGCGTTGGCGACGGCAGCGATGCCGCTGTCGGGGCCGGCCGGGTTGGCGTACCCGTAGCCGGAGTACTCGATCAGGGTCGGGAACGGCGCGTCGGTCGGGAGGTCCGGCAGCGTGCCGCCGCCCGCGACGCCGCCGAGGTCGGACGGCGGGTGCACGGAGTAGGCGAGCCGGGTGCCGTCGCGGGTGGTCAGGTAGCCGTAGCCGTCGCTGGGGATCGTCTGGTCGTAGATGCTCTCGTTCCACTGCTGCGCGCCGTCGCCGTGCACGGTGAGTGCGTCGGAGGTCCTCCCGTCCGCCTGCACGACATAGCCGGTCCCCGGCGCGACCTCGCGGAACAGCACGCCGCCGAGCTCGTTGACGGTCTGCGTCCCGACCGCGTCGCCCGCGGGGTCGACGAGGGTCGCCTGAGAGCCGGCGGGCAGCCCGACGGCGTACACCTGGCGCGCGCTGCCGGCGGCCGTGAAGCCGTCCTGGGCTGCCTGCGCCCCGGGACCGGTGACGATGACCAGTCCGGCGACGACGAGCGAGAACGCCGCCGCCACGACGGCGGCGAAGCGGGACGGGCGAGCGGGTGCGTGCACGGCGGACCTCCTGTGGGCTACCACCCGGTAACGAGGCCGGTGTGCCGCGGGTCACGCCCGTGACCCAGGTCGGCGAGGTGGTCGCTCAGAGCTCCTGGAGGAGCGCCCGCCGTCGGGCCTCGGCCTCGGCCCGGACTGCGGGGTCCTCGGAGTCGAGGCCGAGGGCCACCTCCAGCACCTCCCGGAAGGCAGTGCCCAGAGCGGGCAGGATCCTGCGCGGGTCGTCGTCGAAGGCGTGGCGGTCGACGCCGGCGATCCGGGCCAGCGCGTCGAGCCCGGGGGTCACTGTCCGGTCAGCAGCCATCGGTCCGGTCCGATCGAGAGGGGGGTCAGGTCGGCCGGGGTCAGCGTGGGTTCGACGTCGCCCAGGGAGTAGGTCGTCTCGTCCACGCGCTTGAGCTTGTCGATCACGCCGGCCTCGCGGAGCCGGTCGAGGATCTTGGCGCGGATCTCGTCGGCCTTGTCGGGAAGGTCCGGGTCGCCGACGACGGCGGCGGCGACGATCGGCTCGGTCACGGCCATGTACTCGAGGTCGACCGCGAGCGAGAAGGTGACCCCGCCGACGCCCGGTGGCGGAGTGCCGGGGACCCGCCGCTCGCCGTTCCCGGTGGCTGCGTTGAGCCGCCGCACGATGTCGTTCTCGGCTCCCGACATCTTCGGGTGGTTGTAGTAGCGACTGGTCGTCACCAGGTTGCCGTAGTCGGCGAATCCCGTGCCGCCGAACCGGTTGGCGATCACGTGAGCGCGGTTGTAGTTCATGCCGGGAAGGAAGTACGCGGAGTCCTGGGTGATGCCGCGACCCGAGAACTGGCTCAGCTGGCGGCCGACCACCCGCTTGGGCAGCTTGCCCTCGAGCTCGATGCTGAACTCCTGCCCCGACGCCGTCCGGTACGCCAGCGTGTCCTCGGCCCGCGCCGTGATCGAGGTCGGGATGAAGTACGCGTGGTCGGGCTCGCGCGTGCCCAGCCCGCGGAAGCTGCCGTGGTCGGACGTCGGCCCGATCTGGAAGGAGACACCGGCGAGCTGGTCGCGGATGGCGGTCTTCTCCTCGTCGCTCAGGACGAGCTCCGACCCGCTGAGCCGTTCCCCGACGGCTCTCCGGATGCTCGAGACCGCGTCGTTTCCGACCCCCGCGATGAACGCGGTCCGCACCCGGTGCGGCGGCTGCGGGTGCCGGTTGAGGAACACGTAGTCGTAGAAGGTCTGGTTGCCCACCTTCGGCGCCCGTGGGTGCACGACGAAGTACGCCGCCAGCGCGCGCAGGTTGCTCTGCTCGGTGAGGACGCTCTCGCCACCGGCGCCCGTGAGGCCCGCGAACGTCGTGGCCGCGGGGCCCGGGATCAGCTTCTGGCGCTGGTTGACCGGACCAACCATGAGGTTCTCGAGCGGGCTGGACCACGCGGACGTGAGCTGGTCGACCTTTGCCGGGACCTGCCCGAGCAGGTCGTCCCTGAACTCGCCGATGATGTCGTCGATGTTCGGCACCAGGAGCTCGATGAGCTGGTTGAGCAGCCCGGCGATCTGCTGCTCGGTGGCCTCGAGCAGGTCGTCGGCCACGTGCGTCTCGCTCGGCGGGGTACCGGCCCCTCCGCCTCCTCCCGCGCCGCCACCCGCTGCCGCGGTCGCCGCCTGGTGGTTCTGCTGCACCTCCTGCTTGGCCGGCGCGACCTGGCTGTTGCCGTCGGCGACCAGCGGCTCGATCTGGTCCAGCAGTGCCGCGGCGCGCGCCTTCTTCTCCTCCTCGGGCGGCATCTGCGTCACCTCGGTGCGCCACTGCGCGACCCGGGACTGGAGCGGGGTGGGTGTCGAGGCCACCATCAGGTGCGACGCCGCCGCGTCGACCCAGAGCCGGTGTGACTCCCCGCCCCCGGAGAACCGCACCGTCTCGCCGACCTCCTCGTCGCCGTCTCCCGCGGCACCGCCGCCGACGCCGATCGCCGCCAGGAGCGCGCGACCGCGGGTGACCAGCTCGGTGATCACCCGCTCGAGCACCGGCTGCACCATCGCCTGCAGCTCGGCGATCGTGTCGGCCACCTGGTCGGGCAGGTCACCGAGCCCGATCATGCCGGCGAGGAGGTCGATGACCAGCGGGAGCAGCATGGCTAGCCCGTTCTCGACCATCTGCGCGACGCCCGCGAGGTTGCCGGCCATGATCTCGGCGCACGCGTTCACGATCGTCTCGACGAGCGTGAAGATCTGGGCGGCGTTCTCGAAGACCCACTTCAGCACCGTCCAGATCAGCTCGATCGCCTGGAGCACGGCGCCGGCCGGGTTGAGCATCGCCAGCAGCCGGAGGGCCACCCGCTCGATCAGCGCCTGGACGGCGAAGTCGACCGCTGCCTGGACGACCGCCTCGACGATCGCCTCCGGGGTGAGCCGCTCGCGCAGCATCTCCCAGACCCCGTCGGGGCCGCGCTGGATGAGCAAGCTGACGAGCTGCCACACCTTCTCGACGACCTCGACGGCGCGGGGGCCGACCTGGCGCACGAGGATCGCCCGGATCCGGGGCCAGGTGATCCCCATCACCGAGAGGATGAAGGTGATGATGCTGCCGATCGACGCGTCGCGCGGGATGGTGACCCCCACGCGCCGGCAGCGGGAGAACAGCCAGCGCCAGAAGCTCGCAGCGAGGTGCTCGCCGAACCGGTCGAAGAAGCCCTGGAACCCCAGGCGCAGGGCCGCGACCAGGTTGTTGGCGAAGGTCTCGGGGTCGTCGGCGATCTGGTCGACGACCTGACCGATCCTGTCGATCAGAGCCCAGAACGACGCGGCCGGAATGCCGACCAGCGTGAGCAGGCCGTTGATGATGGCGCGGACCGGGTCGTCGATGAAGGCCTGGATCGCCGCGACGATCCTGCCGACGAGGCCGCCCGCACGCTGCCGCAGCTCCTCGACCTGGCGCTGCACCTCGCCGACCGCGGTGACGGCCTTCGTCGAGATCTCCTGCACGAACGACGTCCGGGCGGCCTCGGTCCGCTGGGAGAGCCCGTCGAGCTGGGCGGTGAACCGCTGCTCCTCGCCGGCCGCCCACTCCTGCAGGTCGGCCGGCAGCCGTGCGAACAGCTCGTGGGTGCGGTCGCGAGCCCGCTGGATCAGCGCCTGCGCGGCCGAGATGACGCTGGCGACATCGGCGGAGATCGACATCAGGACGTCGCACACGCCGTCGCCGAAGCGGCGCTCGGCGTCGTCGTACTCCCGCGTCACCCAGCCGGGCAGGCCGGCGACGGCGTCCCACAGCCCCACGACGAACCCGCCCGCGCCGGAGTGGCGCTCGTCGATCCAGCGCTGCACCTCGTCGAGACGGCTGCGGAACTCCCGCGACAGCCGCTCGACCTCGGCGTCCCACCGGCCCATCGCGGTCCGCGACAGCGGCTCGAGGAGCTGCTGCACCTGGGTCTGGGCCTCGGTGAAGATCGCCTGCGCCTGGGCCGAGACGGACTCGCGGGTCTGGGTCTCGTGGCCGACCATGCCGCCCTGACGGTCGGCGACGCCTCGCACCGTTCCGCCGCGCGACTCGTTGAGCGAGGCGAGCGCCTGCCGCTGCAGGGTGGCCATGTCGGCCTGCGCCTGGACGATCGCGGTCTGCTGCTGAGCGGCGAGGTCGACCGGGGCGGTCTCGGCGAGGCCGGTGAGCTCGTCGCGCCCGGCGCGAACCTCGTTGTACGGCGGGGTGTCGGCGAGCGGCTCGGTCGAGTGGCGCTCGATGCGGGAGGAGTCGGCCATCGTCTCGACGCGATCGCGGTCGGCGTCGAGGGAGAGGTTCTCCTGGGGGATCGGGTCGGGAGCCGCAGTGGTCGCGTTGATGCCGGGGTCCGCGACGGCGGGTGGCGGGGTGGTGACCGGGGTACCGGTCGCCGTGGTCCCGGAGGGGGTCTGCTGGAGGCCGTCGTAGGAGCCGGCTACCCGGTCGGCGTCGCCCTGCACACTGCTGTTGACCGAGGTGCCCGCCTCGCGGGCGGCGCCCTGGATGTCGGCGCGGGTGAGCTCGTCCTCGTCCGCCGGGCGGTGCTCCCGGATCGCGGTGCGGATCCGCTCGCAGAGCGCGACGATCTCCGGACTCGGGGGAGGGGCGCCGCCGAGGGCGGCCGCGAGGTCTGCGGCGGCGCGGGCGTTGGCCTCGGCGCTGGGCTCGTCCACGGCACCTCGCGCGGCCGCGGTCGTGGCGTCGGCGGGGGGCAGGTCGCGGGCGGCTCCGGCGGCGCGGCGG
>NZ_JASEEQ010000001.1 GCF_030019515.1 Nocardioides sp.
AGCCTCGATCCACCGATGAGGTTGGTCGGATGAGCGCGTCGTGAAGTGAGAATGCCCTTACGTGCTGGGAAAATCTGTCTTCTCTAGGGACCGATTTCCACCATCACGAAGGGCATCTCGTAGATGCAACTTTGCCACACGTCTCGAGCGACCTCAGCGGTCTTCGACGATCCGAATCTCGTGTCGTCTGCCGGGTTGGTCCCGGTGCTCGCGCTGGCCCGCACGGCAGGTCTGCACGAACTGGCCCAGAGGCACCTGAGTGTGCCGAGCGACAAGGGCGCGAACGCCGGGCTGAAGGTCACCTCTTTGGTGGCCGGGATGACCGCGGGCGCGGACAGCATCGATGACATGGCGCTGCTTCGACACGGCGGGATGGGCAAGGTCTTCGCAGGCGCCTACGCGCCCTCGACGCTGGGTTCGTTCCTGCGGGCGTTCACCTTCGGCCACGTCCGCCAGCTCGACGCGGTCGCCGCCCGGTTCCTGACCGGCCTGGCTGCTCAGGCCCCGCTGGTCGTCTCTACTCCTGGCTCCGCTGAGCGGGTGATGCTCGACATCGACGACACCATCATCGAGGTCCACGGCTATGCCAAGCAGGGCTCGGGCTACGGCTACTCCGGCGTGCGTGGACTCAACGCTCTCCTCGCCACGGTGTCCACCAGCCAGTCGGCGCCGGTGGTCGTGGCCCAACGGCTCCGGAAGGGATCGTGTGGCTCTCCGCGGGGCGCGGCCCGGCTGATCGCCGACGCATTGAATACCGTCAAGTCGCTGTCCTCAGCTACGCCGTTGGTGCGTGCCGACTCCGCGTTCTACGGCCAGGCAGCCGTCCGCGCTGCGATCCGCGGTGGCGCCGATGTGTCGATCACCGTCCGGATGGATCCCAAGGTCAAGGCCGCGATCGCCACCATCGGTGACGATGCGTGGACTCCCATCGAGTACACCGACGCGGTCTTCGACGAGCAGACCCAGACCTGGGTCTCGCGCGCCGAGGTCGCCGAGATCGCGTTCACAGCGTTCACCTCGAAGAAGAAGACCGAGCAGGTCCCCGGGCGGCTCGTGGTGCGCCGGATCCCCGACCTCAACCCCAAGAGCAACCATGGCCAGGAGACGCTGTTCGACACCTGGCGCTTCCACGCGTTCTTCACCACCACCGACCCCGTTCTGGCCGACACCGTCGCTGCGGACAAGACCCATCGGGGTCACGCGATCATCGAGCAGGTCCACGCCGACCTCAAGCACGCAGCGCTCGCGCACCTGCCCTCGGGCAAGTTCACCGCCAACGCCGCCTGGCTCGTGCTCGCGGTGATGGCGTTCAACCTGACCCGAGCCGCCGCCACCGTCACCGGCCCAGGACTCGCCAAGGCCACCACCGCAACCATCCGCCGCAAGCTGATCGCCGTGCCTGCCCGGGTTGCGTCCTCGGCGCGACGAGTGACCCTGCATCTCCCGGCGCACTGGCCCTGGGAGAGCGCCTGGAGCGACCTGTTCAACCGGGCCTGCGGACCACCACCGGCACCGACGACCTGACCACCCCGCCGACACCGGCACGACGACCAACCTGGAACGACCTGGCAGCGAGGCCAGACGAACGGCCACGCCCCCACACCCAAGAACTCCTCGTCAGCGACCGCGAGCAGTCAGCCCCTGATCATCGGTGGATCGAGGCTTAGTGGGACGACGGGTGAGTGGAGCCGCCCGAGACTACGTACTCGGCTGCGGTGTGCAGTCCTGGCGGAAGCCCACGATGTTGCCGGCAAATTCGGATGTGGGACTAGACCGCGATCGTATGTGTTTTCCATTGAGATCCAAGTACGAACTGCTGGGATTCATGTGGCTGATGGATGACGGCAACGTCTCGAGCGGTGAGATGCGGCTTGCCGTAGAGACCGCGCAGCGAATCGAACAGTTGCTCATCTCGGATGCTCAATCCGAAGTTAGCACCGATGTCGAAGTCGAACCGCTGGTGCTTGCATTACTAGCGTCGGGGGTCGACGACCGGCGTCGAGCAGCCTCGGACCTTCGCGACATGGGGTTCTTCGCTCACGCAGCCGAGTTCAGTACCGTCGTGCTGCACGTCGAGCATGAGCAGCCACGTCGTCACGTGGACTCGACGACCAGCCTGGTCCGAAGAGCCTTGTCGGATGCGATGCGAGGCCGAACACGCGAGTCCTACGCCTACTCGGCGAAGGCGAACGAGTCCGTACTGGTGATCGGGCACCGAGTTCCGCCCGGCGAATCAGAAGTGATGGCCATCGCCACAGGGATTCACGCTGAGATTGCACGTTCCGACCCCGCCTTCGCGCGTCTCTGTGCTCTCGGCATCGGTTCCAATGTTGGAGACCTGACCGAAGTCTCCGACGCGTTTGACCAGGCACGCGTTGCGGCTCGCATGGCCCGAGACCTCAATCAGGAGGTCTCCTCCTGGAGGAACCTCCCGGGTCGGGGAGCCCTGGATGCCGAGCTTCTTCTCCTTGGCGCCGAAGGAGACGCCCTCGTCGGACTTCTCGACCACGAACGCCGAGATGCCCTTGGACCGCTTGTCGGGGTCGGTGACCGCCATGACGGTGTAGTACTCGGAGACCTCGGCGTTGGTGATCCACCGCTTGACGCCGTTGAGGACCCAGTGATCACCGTCGCGGACGGACTTGGTCTTCATGCTCACCGCGTCCCAGCCGGCGTCCGGCTCGGAGAGGCAGTAGGAGAAGCCGCCCTCACCGGCGGCGAGCTTGCCGAGGTACTTCTTCTTCAGGTCCTCGTCACCGGCGATCTGCACCGGGAGCGAGCCCAGCTTGTTGACCGCCGGGATCAGCGAGGACGACACGCACGCGCGGGCGACCTCCTCGATCACCAGCACGGTCGCGAGGGCGTCGGCACCGGCGCCGCCGTACTCCTCCGGCACGTGCGGGGCGTGGAAGTCGGCCGCCTCCTGGGGGTAGCGGGCGTTCTCGTCGACGTCGGCGGCGTACGGCGCGACCTTGGCGTCACACACCGCCCGCACCGCCTCGCGGATCGCCTGGTGTTCCTCCGAGAGGGCGTACATCGGGAAGTCGGAGCTCATCTGTGTCCTTCTAGTAGGTGTAGAAGCCGCGGCCGGACTTGCGACCGAGCAGGCCGGCGTCGACCATCCGGGCCAGCAGGGGTGGAGCAGCGTAGAGCGGTTCCTTGAACTCGCCGTACAGGGACTCGGCCACTGCCTTCGTGGTGTCCAGCCCGATCAGGTCCGCCAACGCGAGGGGGCCCTGGGGATGGGCCGCGCCGAGGACCAGGCCCCGGTCGATGTCCTCGGCGGTCGCAAAGCCGGACTCGAGCATCCGGATCGCGGAGAGCACGAAGGGGATGAGCAGAGCGTTCACCACGAATCCGGCACGGTCCTGACAATCGATCGCCTGCTTGGACAGGGACCCTTCGACAAACGTTCGTGCCCTGTCGGTCGTATCGGGAGAGGTGAGCAGGGAGGGAACCAGCTCCACCAGCTGAAGTACCGGCACCGGGTTGAAGAAGTGGATGCCGATGACCTTCTCCGGCCGGGATGTCACGACCCCGAGCTTCATGATCGGGAACGACGACGTGTTCGACGCCAAGATCGCCTCCGGGTCGGCCACGATGCGATCGAGCTCGGCGAAGAGAGAAGCTTTCGCGGACTCGTCCTCGACGATCGCCTCCACGACCAGCTGACGGTCTGACAGCTCCTCGAGATCAGCCACGACCCGGATCCGGGCGAGCGCCGCCTCAGCGGAGTCGATCCTCCCCTTCGCCGCGGCGCGCTCCAGAGACTTGCGGAGCCGATCCCGCCCGGCGGTGGCCGCTGCCTCGGTGGACTCAGCGACCACGACGTCCAGCCCCTCGCGCGCGCACACCTCCGCAATGCCCGCGCCCATCAGGCCGCAGCCGACGACTCCTACCTTCGTGACAGTCATGGGTTTCTCCTCGTGTCTTGATCGGCGCACATCTCGTGGGCCTTGATCAGTGATGGGCCGTACCAGGTGAGCAACCGGCCGCTGACGAGCCGGGTCGGGGTTCGGCTGAACGCCTCAGGTCCGTTGCCGCGGGTGAACTCGTAAGGCTCGTCGGGCAGCAGCACGAGGTCGGCCCCGGACTTGTCGATGTCGGCCACGTCGACGTGTGGGTAGCGGTCGGGGTGTTCGTCGTAGACGTTGCGCAGGCCGAGACGCCGTACGAGGTCGCCGGTGAAGGTGCGGCTCCCGACGACCATCCAGGGGTCGCGCCAGATCGGGATGGCGACGGTGTGTATGGGGTCGGGCAAGGGACCGCACCACAGGTCGCGGGCTTGGGCGAGCCAGTCGGGCCGCGGCCAGGTCAGTGCCTCGTCGAAGAGCCGCTCCAGCGATCCGATGGCCTGGGGCACGGTCTCGATGTCGGTGACCCACACGGGCACGCCGGAGGCGCGGAGACGGCGTACGTCGAGTTCGCGGTTCTCCTCCTTGTTGGCGACGACGAGGTCCGGCACGAGACGCACGATGGCGTCGCGGTCGGGGTTCTTGGTGCCTCGGACCCGGGCCACCTCGAGAGCTGGTGGGTGGGTGCACCACTCCGTTGCACCGACGACCGCCGCGGGGCGGACCGAGGCCAGGGCTTCGGTGATCGAGGGCACGAGTGAGACCACCCGTTGGGCGGGTCCGTCGCCCTGGTGGGGATGACCGAGGTCGTCGCGGGTCATACGTTGCGTCTGTACTGGCCGCCGACCTCGAAGAAGGCCTCGGTCACCTCGCCGAGCGAGCAGACCCGGGCGGCGTCCATGAGCACCGCGAACACGTTGTCGCCGGCGGTCGCGGCCTGCTTGAGCCGGGCGATCGCGGCGGCGCTTTCGTCGGTGTGCTCGGCCTGGAACCCGCGGACCCGGTCGAGCTGGGACTCCTTCTCCGCGTCGGTGGCCCGGGCGAGCTCGATATGTACGGGGGCGCCACCATCGGTGTCGGGCTTGCGGAACGTGTTGACGCCGATGATGGGCAGCGAGCCGTCGTGCTTGCGGTGCTCGTAGAGCATCGACTCATCCTGGATCCGGCCACGCTGGTAGCCGGTCTCCATGGCGCCGAGGACGCCACCGCGTTCGTTGATGGCGTCGAACTCGGCGAGCACGGCTGTCTCGACGAGGTCGGTGAGCTCGTCGATGATGAACGAGCCCTGGAGCGGGTTCTCGTTCATGGCCAGGCCCCACTCGCGGTTGATGATCATCTGGATCGCGAGCGCCCGGCGCACCGACTCCTCGCCGGGGGTGGTGACGGCCTCGTCGTAGGCGTTGGTGTGCAGCGAGTTGGCGTTGTCGTAGATCGCGATCAGCGCCTGCAGGGTGGTACGGATGTCGTTGAAGTCCATCTCCTGCGCGTGCAGGGACCGTCCGCTGGTCTGGACGTGGTACTTCAGCTTCTGGGAGCGCTCGCCGGCGCCGTACTTCTCCTTCATTGCCACCGCCCAGATCCGGCGCGCGACCCGGCCGATCACGGAGTACTCGGGGTCCATGCCGTTGGAGAAGAAGAAGGACAAGTTGGGGGCGAAGTCGTCGATGTCCATGCCGCGGGCGAGGTAGGCCTCGACGTAGGTGAACCCGTTGGCGAGGGTGAACGCGAGCTGGCTGATGGGGTTCGCCCCGGCCTCGGCGATGTGGTAGCCCGAGATGGACACCGAGTAGAAGTTGCGGACCTTCTGGGCGATGAACCACTCCTGGATGTCGGCCATCATCCGCAGCGAGAACTCGGTGGAGAACAGGCAGGTGTTCTGGCCCTGGTCCTCCTTGAGGATGTCGGCCTGCACCGTGCCGCGGACGTTGGCCAGGGCGTACGCCGCGAGCCCGGCGTGCTCGCTCGCGTTGGGGTCCCGGTCGTGCTCGGCACGGAACCTCTCCACCTGCTGGTCGATGACGGTGTTGAGGAAGAACGCCAGCACGGTCGGGGCCGGGCCGTTGATGGTCATCGACACGCTGGTGGTCGGGGAGACCAGGTCGAAGCCGTCGTAGAGCGCCTTCATGTCGTCAAGCGTCGCCACCGAGACGCCGGAGGTGCCGACCTTGCCGTAGACGTCGGGGCGGGGGTCGGGGTCGCGGCCGTAGAGGGTCACGGAGTCGAACGCGGTGGAGAGACGCTTGGCGTCGCCGTCGGCCGAGAGCAGCTTGAACCGGCGGTTGGTGCGGAACGGGTCGCCCTCGCCGGCGAACATCCGGGCGGGGTCCTCCCCGTCGCGCTTGAACGGGAACACCCCGGCGGTGAAGGGGAAGAAGCCCGGGAGGTTCTCGCGGCGCCAGAAGCGCACCAGCTCACCGTGATCGGTGAAGCGGGGGAGCGAGACGCGGGGGATCTTGTTGCCCGACAGGGACTCGCGGGTCAGCTCGGTGCGCAGCTCCCTGTCGCGGACCTTCACCACCAGCTCGTCGCCGGAGTAGGACTCCACGACTGCCGGCCACGCCCGGAGCTGGTCGGCGACCTCGCGGGGCAACTCCTTGCTCGCCCTATCCAGCAGCGCGGGTACGTCGCCGTGATCGCCGTCCGCGAGCTCCTCGCTGACGGCGCTGAGGCGCTGCACCCGGCGGGCCGCCTCGGCCAGCTCCTCGGTGCGGGCGTGGTAGCCGCGGACGGTCTCGGTGATCTCCGCGAGGTAGCGCACCCGGTCGCTGGGCACGACCTGGCGGATGCCGGAGGAGTGGCGGACGTCGACCACGGGCAGCGTGCCCTCGGTCGTCTCGAGGCCGGCTCCGGCCAGCAGCTCGCGCAGGTGCTGGTAGAGCGCGGTGACGCCGTCGTCGTTGAAGGTGGCCGCCGAGGTGCCGAAGACCGGCATGTCGATCGGCTGCTTGCCGAACGCCTGGCGGTTGCGGACCAGCTGACGGCCGACGTCGCGCAGCGCGTCCTTGGCGCCGCGGCGCTCGAACTTGTTGATCGCGACGATGTCGGCGAAGTCGAGCATGTCGATCTTCTCCAGCTGCGAGGCCGCGCCGAACTCGGGTGTCATCACGTACATCGAGGTGTCGACGAAGGGCACGATCGCTGCGTCTCCCTGGCCGATGCCGGGAGTCTCGACGATCACGAGGTCGAACCCGGCGGCCTTCACGACGTCGATCACGTCGGCGAGGTGCTCGGGCAGCTCGTGGGCCCCGCGGGTGGCGAGGCTGCGGAAGAAGACGCGGTCCCTGTCGAGGGAGTTCATCCGGATCCGGTCACCCAATAGCGCTCCGCCGCCCTTGCGGCGGGTCGGGTCGACCGCGATGACCGCGATCCGGAGCTTGTCCTGCTGGTCGACCCGGAACCGGCGGACCAGCTCGTCGGTGAGGCTCGACTTGCCGGACCCGCCGGTGCCGGTGATCCCCAGCACCGGGGTGGCCCGGCCGACGTTCGCGGCGCGTAGCGAGTCGAGCACCTCGGCCGGGAGCTGACCCTGTTCGGCGGCGGTGATCGCGCGGGTGATCGCGAACCGGTCGCCGCTGATCACCTGGTCGGCGGCGACCTGTCGGGTGGACCAGAGGTCGAAGTCGCAGTCCTTCACGACAGAGTTGATCATCCCGACCAGACCCATCCGCTGCCCGTCCTCGGGCGAGAAGATGGTGACCCCCGAGGCTCGGAGTCGGTCGATCTCGTCGCGCACGATCACACCACCACCGCCGCCGACCACCTTCACGTGGTCCGCGCCCGCGGCGCGCAGCGACTCCACGAGGTACTCGAAGTACTCGATGTGACCGCCCTGGTAGGAGGAGACCGCGACGCCCTGCGCGTCCTCCTCGAGCGCCGCGTCCACGACCTCCTGGACCGACCGGTTGTGCCCCAGGTGGACGACCTCGCAGCCCTGGGACTGGAAGATCCGCCGCATGATGTTGATCGAGGCGTCGTGGCCGTCGAACAGGCTCGAGGCGGTGACGAGGCGGACCGGGTGGACGGGGGTGTGGAGGTCAGGCATGGAACCCTCAGATCGAGATGGTTGGACGTCCTAGCATTCTAGATACTAGGACGTCCAACTAAATGAGGAAAGTCCTACGCTTCGGTAACCACGTCGCCGGCCGCCACCCGCAGCCGCGCCAGCAGGCCGGTGAGCTCGACCGTCTCGGCCTGCGCGAGTCCGGGGCTGTCGAACACGTCCCTGTTCAAGCCCTCGGTGGCGAGCTGCGCGACGTCGTGACCGCGGCTGGTGATCGAGGCGAGCACGACCCGCCGGTCCGTCTCGGGTCGGGAGCGTTGGACGAAGCCCTGGCGCTCCAGCCGCGCGACCGCGCTGGTCACGCTGGTGGGATGCACCTGGAGCAGCGAGCCCAGGCGAGTCATCGGCATGGCCCCAGCCGACGAGAACGACAGGAGCATGAGGACCTCGTACCTAGCGAAGGACAGGTCCAGTGGCCGCAGGACAGCGTTGATCCGCTCCATGAGCAGCTGCTGGACGCGGAAGATCGAGGTCACCATCGCCATCCCGTCGGCGGCGTCACTCCAGCCGTGTTTGGCCCATTGACTCCGGGCCTCACGGATCGGGTCGCGCTCTCGATCGCTCATGGGGACAGCGTAGTGAAACTTACTTGGACATCCTAGTATCGAGGCCATCAGTGATGAGCGGATCGTTGTTCGTGGACGGGGCGCGGACCCCGGTGGGCAGCTTCGGGGGAGTCTTCAAGGACCTGCCGGGCCATGCGCGATCGCCGCGCGCGCCGCGCTGGAGCGGTCCGGCGTCGCGGCGGCAAACATAGAAAAGTCGTGATGGGCTGTATCGGCCAGGTGGGCCGACGCCTACAACGCCCGCCGGGTCGCGATCGGGGCCGGGTCATGGACACGCCGCTGGCCGAGTCCGGGATCGTCGGCACCGCAATCGGGCTGGCGCTGCGCGGTTACCGTCCCGTCTGCGGGATTCAGTTCGATGGATTCGTCTATCCGGCCTTCGACCAGGTCGTTAGCCAGCTCGCCAAGATGCGAGATGAAGCGCCTCGTCGAGATTGCTCGTGCGGGCAAGACCCAGCCCGAGAACGTGGTTTCGGGGGACGATCACGATCACCGACATCGGGGCCTGGGGGGTCGACGCGGGCACCCCAAATCCTGACCCCCGGCGAATCGGCGATCCTGGCCTTCGGAGCCGTGAGGGACCTGCCGTGGGTCGCCAACGGCGACGTGGTGCCTCGGAAGGTGGCGCACCTCGCGATGTCATTCGACCACCGACTTGTGGACGGCGAGCTCGGATCACGGGTCCTGGCCGAGGTCGGACGTCTGCTGAACGATCCGGCAGACGCCTTCCTGCGCTAGGAGAGCATGGTTCGACCGGGCGCGAGTTGGGGCCGGAGGAGTGCGTCGGCCCCGGCGAAACGGAGCCGCCGCGAGCTGAGCGCCTCGATCTCGAGCAACCTGTTCCACTTGGCGGTTCGCTCGGACCTCATGGTCGAGCCAACCTTGATCTGCCCGGCGCCCCAACCGACGGCCAGATCGGCCAGCCAGGTGTCCTCGGTGTCGCCGGAGCGTGCGCTGACCACGGTGGCGTACCCGTGGCTCTGGGCGAGCCGCAACACGTCCCGGGCCCGAGACACGGTCCCTGCCTGGTTGACCTTCACCAGGACGGCGTTGGCGACGCCGGCCGCGACGCCGCGTGCGAGGCGTTGCGCGTTGGTGGCGAACAGGTCGTCACCGAGGAGTTGTCGGTCGCGGCCGATGCGCGCCGTGGCCTCGCCCCAGCTCGTCCAGTCGTCGTCCGTGAACGGGTCCTCGACCGAGATGATGGGAAAGGCGTTGCACCACTCCTCGAGGGTGTCCAGCCACTGCGAGGGGTCGAGGGTGCGGTCCTCGACGGCGAGTCGGTACCCGTCGCCGTCCCAGAGCTGGTTGGCGGCCACGTCGACAGCCAGGGCCGCGTCGACGCCCGGAGTCAGCCCGGCGGCGGCTATCCCATCAGTGACGATCTCTAGGCCTTCCCGGTTGGTCGTCAGGTTCGCGGCCAACCCGCCCTCGTCCGCCACGAGCGTGACGCCATGGCCACGACGGTCCATGAGTTGGGCGGTGGCACGCCGTACCCGGTCGGCCCATTCGATCGCCTCGGCGAAGCTCTCGGCGCCCAACGGCACGACCAGGACGTCCTGGATGTCGATGGTGCGTCCGGCGTGCGCGCCTCCGGAGAAGATGTTGACCATCGGCGTCGGCAGCAGGGCTTCCGCGTCGCCGGCAAGGTGCCGCCAGAGCTGGCCATCCCCGTGTGCGCCGCCAGCGACGGCAACGGCCAGCGATACGGCGAGCACGGCGTTCGCGCCGAGGTTGGACAGCTCCGGGGTGCCATCGGCTGCTTCCATGGCCCGGTCGACCTCGTGCTGGTCTTCGGCGTCCATCCCGACCACCGCATGTGCCAGGGTCTCGTTCACCGACCGGACCGCGCGGCGGGTCCCGTAGCCGTCGTAGCGGTCATCATGGTCGCGCAGCTCGTGCGCTTCGTACTGTCCCGTCGACGCGCCGGAGGGAACGATCGCCCTCCCGTGCTGGCCGCTCGCGAGCCGGACGACGCAACCGACGGTGGGGCGTCCTCGTGAGTCGAGTGCCTCGAAGGCCCGGACAGAGCGGATCTCGCAGGTCATGGGCGGGTCTTCCTTCGCAGAGCGGACAGCGAGCTCAGGGAATCTCCCTGTCCCCGGAGGAGCGCGGTGCCAAGCGACTCGGCGTGTCCGCGCTCGGCGTCACTGAGGTACTCCGCGGGCGACTTGCCGTGCACACGCGCGAGCAACAGGGCACCGACATGACGCAGCAACCACGCACAGTCGGGGTGCAGGTCGTCAGGAACGGCGCCCACGTAGGCGTCCAGGAAGGCACCGCTGAGGGCGTCGATCCGTTCGGCTTCGGCCGCGAGGTGGATGGCCTTCAGGGTCAGGTGGGAGAGGAGGAAGGCGAGGTCGAACTCGGGATCACCGAGGTGCGCGACCTCGAAGTCGATCACCAGGATGCTGGTGGCATCGGGACTGACGAGCACGTTCTTGGGTGAGAAGTCCCCGTGGACCAAGCAACGTCGCCGTGAGCTCAACCGCGAGATCACCCGCTCGACCTCGGGACCGATGCTGGGCATCACCGAAGCGAGGGTCCGAAAGTACGGGTCGATGCGCAACGCCTCGAACGCGGTCGGGTCTGACATGCGGGAGGTGATGCCCTCACCGCTTGTCGTCCCCGCGTGCCAGGCGCCAAGGGTGCGACCCAGCTCGAGTCCCACGCCAGCCTCGACCGAGCCGCTCATCAGCGCGGTCTTCCAGTCCGTCCAGTCGTCCGGCGCTCGCTCGATGCACAGGACAAATCGGTCGGGGTCGACGTCCAGGACTCGCGGCGCCCTCGCTGGCGTCATGCTGGCGCACAGCGTGAGGGCCTCCGCCTCGGTGAGGATCCGGTCCTGCGGCGCCGACCAGGAGGCCTCAACACGGAGTCGAGGAAGCGACTGCTTCACGACCAGCGGGGAGGGCCCATCGATGGCGAGGACGACGTTGCTGACCCCGCCGCCGAGCTGCCGGGCTGTGGCGTCGGGGCTGTAGACGCGGTTGCGTTCACGCAGGTAGGGCACGACGGTGTCGATTTCCAGGAGGACGGGCTCGGCGATCATCCGAGGCCCGTCAGTACGTCGCACGTCCACCGGAGAGGTCGAAGGTGAAACCAGTGGTGAAGCTGCACGCGGGTGAGATCATCCATGCCAGCATGGTCGCCACCTCTTCCAGCGTCCCCGTCCGTCCCATCGGGATCCGCGACGTCATGTAGTCGACCACCTGCTGCGGCTGGGTGTCGAGGAACGGTGTCCGGATCACTGCGGGCGCCAGCGCGTTGACGGTGATGCCATCCTGGGCGTACTCCTTCGCCTGACCCTTGACCATCCCGATCAGGCCCGCCTTGGTGCTCGAGTACCCCACCATGTTCGGATTGCCCTCCTTGCCCGCGATCGACGACACCATGGCGATGCGGCCGTACTGGTGCTCGAGCATGTGCGGAAGCACGGCGCGGGACAGCAGGAACGCACCCCGAAGGTTGACCGCGTAGGTCTTGTCCAACTCCTCTGGAGCGACCTCATGGCTGCGCTTGCCCAGCGGGCCGGAGATCCCGGCGCAGTTCACGAGGGCGTGGATCCGGCCCCATCGGTTGAGCGCGTGCTCGACGAGAGCGGTTGTCGACTCCTCGTTCGTGACGTCGGTCTGGACCGCGGACATGGTCTCGGCCGCGTGCGTGGCGGTCAGCTGCGCAGCGTCCGCGTCGACGTCCGCGCAGACGACGTGAGCGCCCAGCGCGGCGAAGTACTTGGCGGCGGCCTGTCCGATGCCCGACGCCGCTCCGACCACGATCACGGTGTGTCCGACTATTGAGCACGGGTCGCCGTTCATCGGTCCCCCCTGTGTGCTGGCTCGAACCGGTGACGCTGCTGTCCGAGACCGGCGATCGAGAGCTCCACCACGTCGCCGTCCCGGAGAAACCGTGGAGGGTCGAACCCTGCGCCGACACCGGCAGGGGTCCCCGTGTTGATGATGTCGCCGGGGAGCAACGTCATGAACTGGCTGATGTACCAGACCAGATGGCGGACCGGGAAGATCATGTCGCTCGTGTTCGACTGCTGGCGGACCTCACCGTTGACCGACAGTGCGAGGTCCAGCGCCTGCGGATCGGCAACCTCGTCGGAGGTCACGAACCAAGGACCGAGAGGGTTGAATCCTTCGCAGTTCTTGCCCTTGTCCCACTGCCCGCCGCGCTCGAGCTGGAAGGCGCGCTCCGAGACGTCATCGCTGATGGTGTAGCCCGCGACATAGCTGAGCGCGTCGTCGTCGGGGTCGAGGTAGCGAGCCACCTTGCCGATGACGACGGCGAGCTCGACCTCGTAGTCGGTCTTGAGGCTGCCCGGCGGGATCGGGACGGCGTCGTCCGGTCCTTCGAGCGTGTACGGCGCCTTCATGAACAGGATCGGCTCCTCCGGGATGGGCAACCCGGCTTCTGCGGCATGCAGCCGGTAGTTCAGGCCCACGCAGATGATCTTCCCGGGGCCGGCGATCGGCGGCCCGAACCGGATGGCAGCGCCGTCCAGGTTCGGGGGCGCGCCGCCGTCCCCGTTCACGACGGAGCGGAGGGAGTCGAGTCCGTCGGTGATGGTGCCGGGTCCGATCTCGGCGACGATGTCGCTCACGTCCAGCAGCCTCCCGTCGGGATGCAGCAGCGCTGGGCGCTCCTGTCCCCGAGCGCCTACACGGGCAAGTCTCATCTGCTTGTGTTCCCTTTCTCATGAGCTGCTGACCGCCCGGACGTAGGCGGCGAGGAGAGGCTGGTCGGGCCCCTGGAAGAAGCTGAGGTCCGCGAAGATGCCAGGCATCCGGGTTGGAGTGGACGGTGAAGGCTCGAGGTGGACCGTGGTGCGGGCGATGAGTAGGGGTTGGTCACATACGGGCTTCGCCGGGTCGCGGTACGCCATCAGGACCAAGACGGGCAGCGGCGAGCAGCGTCCTGCGCACCGCCACGGGCGCGATCAGCTGACGGTACGAGGCAGTGGCCTCGTCATCCTCCAGGAACGACTTGCCGGTGATCTTGACGTACTCCAGAACCTCTCGAATCGTCTCTTCCGACGGGTCGGCCCCCAGCAGGGCCGATTCGATCGCGGGCAGTCGCGTTGGGCGCTCGAAGAGCGAGCCGACCGCGACGCGAGCCTCCTGGATCTCCCCCTTTTCGAGGCGCAGGACCGTTGAGACCGTGGCGATGGAGAAGTCCATGCCTCGGCGACTGAGCTTGAGGGTCGCGCCGGTCCAGCCCTGGCCGGACGGCAAGTCGTGGGTGACCCGCGCAATCAGGTCCTCGGTCTTGAAGCCCGACTCCACGACCTGACCGATGGGGAGTGTCCGGCCGTCACTGAAGTGCACCGTGGCGTCGAGCGCGAGCAGTGCCGGGACGAGGTCGGCCTGCGGGAAGCCGGAGGCAAGGTTGCCACCGACCGTGGCGAGTGAACGCACACTCGGCCCGGCGGTGACCGACGCAGCCATGGTCAGCGCTCGCTGCGCGCCCAGCATCGGGCCACGCTCCACGCGTCGCAAGGTCGCCAGTGCGCCCACGGAGCCGTCACGGACCTCGTCGTGATCCGTGATGCGGTGCAGGCTGATGAGGTGCTCCGGCATCGGTTCTCCGAGCGCCGCTCTCCACATCAGGTAGGTGGCGCCACCAGCCACGGTGGCATCCGAGGAGTGCTCGGACATGAGGGCGCTCGCCGCGCTCCATGAGGTCGGGGCGTGGAACGACTGCCCGACTCGGCCGGCGTGTGTCTGGATCGTGAACAAACTGACTCCTGAGGCGCTTGAGGTGACTTCGGCTGACGAGAGGAAAGGGGATCAGAAACGGTTGAGGCGCCAACCGCCGTCGACCGGGATCACCGCGCCGTTGAGCATGTCGAACGGTGGCGTGCACAGCGATGCCACGATCTCGGCGACCTCCGCACGGGTCACCAGGCGGCCGGAAGGGGTGCGGGCCACGGCACGTTCCACGAAGGTCGGGTCGATGTCCTCGATGTCTTCGGCGCTCTCCGCGATTTGCCCCGGTGCGACGGCGTTGACGTTGATCTCGGGCCCCAGCTCAAGGGCGAGTGACTCCGTGAGCGTGCCCAGGGCCGTCTTTGCCAGGCCGTAGACCGAGTGGTTGCGCAGGTAGGCCGATCCGGCCGACAGGTTGACGATGCGACCCCAGCCCGCCTCGCGCATCCCGGGCACGACGCGCTGCACCGCACGGAGGGCAACGGTGAAGTTTCCGTCCATCACCGTTCCCAGCTCGGCGGCGGGAATGAGGTGCAAGGGCGTCATCGAGAACGGACCGTGATTGTTCACCAGAAGCTCCAAGGGCCCCCTCACCGCCTCGTGGGCGGCATCGACCATCGCGTCCACGCCGTCGGGGGAGGACAGGTCCGCGCCCACGGCGTGGTGGTCGCGCCCCGTCTCCTCGCGCAGCTCCTCGATGAGTGCCTCGGCGAGCCCCGGCGAGGCGTGATAGGTGACCACCAAGATTGCTCCCCGTCGGGCGAGCGAGCGGGCGATCTGCGCACCCAGGTTGCGCGACGAGCCGGTCACGAGGGCGCGGCGGCCTTCCAGCGGCAGCGTGCTGCTCATGAGCGCGTACGGCACAGGCTCGGGTGGGCCGTGACGTCGACGTACGTGCGCCCCTCCACCACCTTGCCGCCCGAGAGCTCGACCACCGTGGTCAGGGGTATCGACGGCGTGCCGTCGTCGGCGGCAGCCGAGAGCATCTCGACCACGCCGCGGGTGCCCTGGTCATTCACGATCAACGCGGTGATCTCGACCGGCGGTACGACGTCCTGCAGCAGTGCGTCGAGATGAATACTCAGCTCATCTGCTCCCTCGAGGTGCTCCGAGGCGAGCGGTGTCCACCAGCGCACGGCCGGACGACAGACGTCGGCCACCGCGGGGCGGCTGCCGGCGAGCCAGCCGGACACGAAGCGTTGCAGGCAGCGGCGCGCCTCGGCGTGTGCGTCGTCCATGGAACTCCTCTTCAGCAGTCGGGGGCGAAGATCGGCCGCCGAGTTGCCGCAAAGGCTTGCACACTCGGACCACCCGCGGCTAGTGTTTCGCAACGTTATTGCACAGAGCGCAACGACCGATGCGGGGCTCGTCCTCGCGGGTCGCTCCCACCGCTCTGAGGTGATTCCGGGCCAGGGCAAACAGGTTCGCAGAGGGGATCAGCAGTATGGCAACGCTGAGTTGGAACGGCCGGAACGTGGAGGTGGGTTCGATGCCCACCGTTCCGCTCCTTGACGTGCTTCGCGAGGAACTGGGCGACAAGAGTCCCAAGCCCGGATGTCATGAGGGCCGCTGTGGATCGTGCACCGTCCTGTTGGACGGCGAGCCCGTGCTGAGCTGCCTGGTCCCGCTGGGCCGCGCACTGGACGGCAAAGTGACCACACTGGTCGCTGCCTCCCAAGGGGCTCCGGAAGCCGAGGGGATCGCCGAGGTCCAGACGGCGTTCGCCCGCGCCGGTGCGGTCCAGTGCGGCGTTTGTTCGCCGGGGATGATCCTGGCGACACGGGCACTGCTCGACGAGCACCCCCACGCCACCAGCGAGCAGACCCTCGAGGCGCTCGTGAACAACCTGTGCCGATGCACGGGCTACCAGAAGATCTTGGAGGCCGTGGCCACGCTCGCCACCGACGGTTCGGAGGACAACGATGGGTGAGCCGTTCTACCGGTCCGACGCCCAGGCCAAGGTTCGCGGTCTGGCCGTCTACGGGGTTGACCTCGAGGCGCCGAGGATGCTGGTCGGCCGCGTCGTCAGGTCGGATGTGCCCTGTGGGCGCATCCGGCGGCTCGACGTGTCGCAGGCCGCGGCGATCCCGGGTGTCACGGTGATCACCGCCGACGACCTGCCGACGCCGCGCTACGGCATGGTCATCAAGGACCAACCGCCGCTGGCCAGCGATGTCGTGCGGTTCTCCGGAGAGCCGTTGGCGGCGGTCGCGGCGCCAGACGCGGAAACTCTCGCGCGCGCGGTCGCGGCGGTGCGTATCGAGATCGACCGTGAGCCGGGCGTCTTCGACCTTGTCGAAGCGCTCGAACCGGGGGCGCAGCCGGTGCATCCAGGTCTGGCCGACTACGAGCTGAGCTTCGAGACTGAGCGGGAGGGCAACATCTGCGGCCGGACCCTCGTCACGTCCGGCGACGTGGAGGGCGCGTTCGCCGAGGCCCACCTGGTGGTCGAGGGCGAGTACTCCACTCCCCGGGTGCATCAGGGCTACATCGAACCGCGGGCCTGCCTGGCGGTCGAGGATGACGGGGGAGGGTTCAGTGTCACGACCAGCACCCAGAACCCGTTCGGCGTGCGCGGGACCCTGTGTGCCGTGCTCGACCTGCCCGAGTCCCGGGTGCGGGTCTCCACGTCGACTGTCGGTGGCGGATTCGGTGGCAAGCTGGACGTGACCCTCGAGCACTTCGCCTGCCTCCTGGCGCGCAAGTCCGGCAGGCCCGTCAAGATGGTGTGCTCTCGTGCCGAGGAGCTGGCCACGGCCAACCCCCGGGAGAACTCCGTCGTCCGGATCCGGAGCGCGATCGACGAGAGCGGCATCATCATCGGCCGCGAGGTGGAATGCCTCCTCGACGCCGGCGCCTACGCGCACGACACGCCCTTCATCGGGGCCGTCGCGTCGCTCCAGGCGACCGGCCCCTACCGGATCGAGAACGTCCGCTCGACCGCGCTGTCGGTCTACACCAACACCCAGCCCACCGGCGCCTACCGCGGGCCGTCGGGGCCGCAGATGGTGCTGGCCGTCGAGGCGCACATGGAGGAAGTCGCCCGCAGGCTGGGGGAGTCGTCGATCGACCTGCGAAGGCGACACTTCTTCCGCCACGGCGACGTCGCCTTCAACGGGCAGGTCATCGAGCGGCCCAGCGCCGAGGAGTGCATGGACAAGGTGCTGGCGGCGATCGACTACGACGCGCCGCGGCCGGAAGGCCGGGCGGTGGGACTGGCCTGTGCCTGGTGGACGACCACCGCGGGCGCGGCCGCCGCCACCACGAGGCTCGAGGGCGACGGCACCGTCGCTGTCATCACCGGCGCCACCGAGATCGGGTCCGGCGCGCTCGCCGCGGGAGTGGTCAGCCTGACCGCGCGCGCGCTCGGGGTAGACGAGGAGCACGTGCGATTCGTCTCCACCGCCGACACCGCCACGGGCGCCTACGACTTCGGCGCCCAGGGGAGCCGCACGACCTTCAATGTGGGCAACGCCGTGCTGGGGGCCTGCGACGACATGCGCGGCCAGATCTTCGAGGAGGCGGCGCACCTGTTGGAGGCGGCGCCGGAAGACCTCGAGCTGGACAACGGTTCGGTCCGGGTGCGAGGCGTCGAGGGCGCGGCCGTGACCCTCCGGGAGGTCTCGGGATCCGCAACGGCGAGAAGTGGGCAGATCCACGCATCGTCGCGCTACGTGGCGCCCCCCACGCCGTACGACCTCTCCTGTGTGGGGGCGCAGCACTTCTACCCGACGTTCAACTCGCCGAGCTTCCACTGCCACGCCGTCGAGGTCGAGGTCGACCGGGAAACGGGCCGGGTGGTCGTGCACCGGTACGTCGTCGCCCAGGACGTCGGCAAGGCGCTCGTGCCGCCGGCGATCGAAGGACAGATCCAGGGCGGCGTGCTGCAGGGCATCGGCATGGCCTTGTTCGAGGAGGAGCTGTTGCGCGACGGCGTGATCAGCAACACCGGCCTCGACACCTACAAGCTGCCCACGGTCATGGAGGCCCCCGTGGTGGAGTGCCTGCTGGTGGAGACGCCGTCGGCCGACGGCCCCGAGGGCGCACGCGGAGTCGGCGAGCCGCCGATCATCGTCCCAGCCGCCGCACTGCACAACGCAGTGACCGCCGCAACCGGGAGCCCCTTGGGGCGCCTGCCGATGACGCCCGAGCGTGTCCTGAGGCACCTCGCCGCGCATGGCTCCGCCCAGGAGGCATCCCGATGAGCGTGACCGCCATGCCCCATCTCCCGCTGGTGGAGGAGATCGACGAGGCGACGGTCTCGGACCTGGCCCTCGGCGCCACGCTGCTCGGCACGGGCGGGGGTGGTGATCCCCGCGTCGGTGCGCTGATGGCGCAGGCTGCCATCCGGGAGTTCGGCCCGGTCCGGGTCGTCGACCCGCAGGCTGTCGGCGACGACGGCGTGGTGGTTCCGGTGGCGATGATCGGCGCCCCGACGGTGATTCTCGAACGGATCCCCGGGGGACACGAGCTGGACCTTGCCATGCAGGGCTTCGAGCGCCTGCAGGGCCGGCCGGTCATCGCCACCATGCCCATCGAGGCAGGGGGGATCAACTCGACGATCCCGCTGGTGCTCGCGGCCCGCCGGGGCCTGCCGCTGGTCGACGCCGACGGGATGGGGCGCGCGTTCCCCGAGGTCCAGATGG
Source organism: Nocardioides sp. (assembly GCF_030019515.1). Taxonomy (GTDB): domain Bacteria; phylum Actinomycetota; class Actinomycetes; order Propionibacteriales; family Nocardioidaceae; genus Nocardioides. The sequence continues at coordinate 18,841 of NZ_JASEEQ010000001.1, forward strand.
TCACCCTCGGCGCCGGCGGGGCCAAGGCCTGGCCTCTGGTCCTCGCCGACGAGTCCGCGAACGTCGTCTCCATCTCCGGCGCCCGGGACAACGCCTCCGCAGAGCGGCTCGCGCGGGCCGCGGTGGTGGCGATGGGAGGATCCGCGGTCGTCGCCCACTACGCGGTGGACGCCCAGTTGCTCCGCGAGTGGGCGGTGCCGCACAGCGTGTCACTGGCGGTCGCGATCGGCCGGGCGCTCCGTGAGGCCCGTGCCCACGGGGACGACCCGATCGCGGCCATTGCGCCGGTGTGCGGTGCCCGGAGGCTCTTCAGCGGCCAGGTCGTGGATGTCCAGCGGTCCACGGTGGCCGGTTTCGTGCGCGGCCGGTTGACCCTCAAGGGGCTCGACGTCGATGCCGGCGGTCGCGCGGAGGTCGACTTCCAGAACGAGAACCTCATTGTGCGGTCCGAGGAAGGAGTCCTCGCGGCGGTGCCCGATCTGATCAGCCTCGTCGAGGCGGAGAGCGGCCAGCCACTCACGACCGAGGGCATGCGGTTCGGCCTGCGGGTGCACGTCATCGGCATCCCTGCCTCCCCCCTGTGGTGGCGCCCCGAGGCGTTGCCTCTCGTCGACCCGCGCGCGTTCGGCTACGACATCGACCCCATCCGGATGGAGGACCCACGATGAGCGCCCGTATCGGGATCGACGTCGGTGGTACGAACACCGACGCGGTGCTGCTCGCCGAGGACCGGACCATCCTTGCCTCGGTCAAGCGGCCGACCACGCCTGACATCGAGTCTGGTGTGCGAGCCGCCCTCGAGGCGGTGCTCGAGGGACAGGATCCGGGTGCCGTCAAGCTGGCGATGCTGGGCACCACGCAGTGCACGAACGCCATCGTGGAACGACGGGGTCTGCGCCGCGTCGGCGTGCTGCGTCTCGGCGCGCCCGCGACCACCGCCATCCCTCCGCTCGCTGATTGGCCTGCCGACCTGCGGGACGTCGTGCTCGCCGAAGCCCGCATCGTGGGGGGCGGGCACCACTTCGACGGCCGGGAGATCGCGCCGCTCGACGTCGCCGCCGTGCGGCAGGCCGCCTCGGACTGGCAGGGCGAGGTCGATGCGGTCGCGATCACCGGGGTCTTCTCGCCGGCGAGCTTCATGCACGAGGAGATGGCCCGCGACCTGGTACGCGATAAACTGAACGTTCCGGTCTCGATCAGCTGCGAAATCGGTTCCCTCGGCCTGCTCGAGCGGGAAAACGCCACCGTCATGAACGCAGCCCTCACCGGGGTGGCAGAACGCGCGACCGGTGGGTTCATCCAGGCCCTGCGAGCGGTCGGCGTCAGCGCGACTCCGTACCTGAGCCAGAATGACGGCACGCTGATGACCCTGGGTCACGCAGCGGAGTACCCCGTGCTGACGGTCGCGTCGGGCCCGACCAACAGCCTGCGCGGCGGCGCACTGCTCTCGGGACGCATGGACGCCGTCGTCATCGACGTCGGTGGGACGACGGCCGACCTCGGCGCTCTTCGCGATGGTTTCCCCCGAGAGTCCGGCATCGCGGTCGAGATCGGTGGCGTGCTCACCAACTTCCGGATGCCCGACCTCGTGTCGGTCGCCCTGGGCGGGGGCACGATCGTGCGTCGTACGAGTGCCGGAGTGGAGATCGGGCCCGATAGCGTCGGGCACGACATCACCCGTCGGGCACTGTGCTTCGGTGGCGACACGCTGACGCTCACGGACGTGGCCGTGCTCGGTGGGCTGGGTCTCGGTGACCCGGGCGCCGTCCGGCACGCGCTCAACGCCGCCGATGCCCGCGAGGTCAACGCCGTCGCGCTGCGGGTCCTCGACGCGGCCCTGGACCGCATGCGGACCAGCGCCGAGCCGGTCACCGTGGTTGCTGTCGGCGGAGGATCCTTCCTGGTACCGGACGACCTCGCGGGTGCGGTCGAGGTGCTGCGGCCGTCGCACCACGAGGTCGCGAACGCCGTCGGGGCCGCTGTTGCCGAGGTGAGCGGCGAGATCGACCGCATCTACCACCTCGATGGCAAGCCGAGAAGCACCCTCATCGAGGAGGCCCGACAGGAAGCCCGGCAGCGGGCCGTCGACGCCGGCGCCGACGCCGACGAGGTGCGAGACCTCGAGCTCGAGGAGATCCAGCTCGCGTACCTGCCCGGCGACGCCGTGCGGATCCGGGCGAGGGCGGCCGGCCCTCTGTCGGGCCACGAACTCCTCCCCGGCGGCATCGAGAGGGCGTCGGCTCATGGCTGACGTGCGCCCGGATGTCGTTGCCATCGGCGAGATGATGGGTCTGCTGGATCCCGACGCTGACGGGCCCCTGGAGGACGTCCCCGGCTACCGGTTGCGCATTGCGGGTGCGGAAGGCAACGTCCTCATCAATCTGGCCCATCTCGGCCACCGGACCGCCTTCGTCTCCGCGGTGGGCGTGGACCCGTTCGGTCGTCTCGTGACCCGGACGCTGAGCGAGCAGGGCGTCAACACCGATCACGTTGTCGTCGACCCGGCGGCGCCGACCGGCGTCTTCTTCAAGGAGCGCCTCGGCGACGGGCAGCGACGTGTCTACTACTACCGCGGCCGGTCGGCGGCCGCTCGGCTGACACCGGCGGACGTCGACCTGGAGCGTCTCGGGCTCCCCAGGGTGCTGGCGGTCTCGGGTGTCACGCTGGGACTCGGCGACGGAGGGGGCTTGTCGGACGTGGCGCGTACGGCGATGTCGTGGGCGGCCGCCTCCCGGGACTGCGTGGTGGTCTTCGACCCCAATCTCAGGCCGTCTCTGTGGGACGGTCCGCGAGCCGCCGCAGAGTTCGGCGACATACTGCCGCTCATCGACGTGTTGCTAGCGGGTCGGGACGAGCTCGCCACGCTGATGCCTGACCTCGAGACCGACGATGCCGCTCAGCACCTGTCTTGCTCCGGAGTCGATGCGGTGGTGCTGAAGGACGGTGCCCGTGGTGCCGTCGTCCACCAAGCCGGAGAGGTCACCACCATCAGCCCGTTCCTGATTGAGCGGGTCGTTGACTCGGTGGGAGCGGGCGACGCCTTTGCTGCCGGAGTCATCAGTGGGCTCCTGCACGGGTGGTCGGTCCAGGACGGCGCCCGACTCGGCGCTGTGCTCGGGGCGAGAGCCGTGACCGTGTCGGGTGACTGGGAGGGCATCGGCGCCGGCGAGGACGCCCGGCACCTCCTCGAGGAGTACAGGTCGGTGAACGTCCAGTGAGGTGGCAGTGATGGCAGGAACCCGAGAAGTGGCTGAGTCGATGTACCGGGCATTCCTGGCCGGTGACAAGGACGGCATGCTCGCCCTCATGTCCGAGGACGTGGAGGTTCGGTTCCTCGGGCAGGTCCAGCTGCGTGGCAAGGAGGAGGCGTCCCGCTTCTTCGACTTCGCTGGTGGACTGCTCCGTGACGTCGACTTCACGCTGGAGGAGATCGTGGTGCACGGAGACACCGCCGCTGGCATCTGGCACGAGACCGCGACCACCACGGGCGGACGCCTCTGGGAGAACCACGGTGTGGACGTCATCCACGTCCGGAGAGGCCAGGTGGTCGCTCTGCACGAGAACAATGACGTGCGGAAGGTCCATGAGCACTTCCCGCCCTACGAGCCCGGCTTTGACAACAGCGGTCGATGACCGCGATCGCGACAGGAGATCACGTGTTGGTTGCGCATTCGGTGGGACTGGTTCTGGGCAGCGAGATCGCTCCGGAGCAACTGCGGCCCATGGTCGTGGCAGCGGAGCAGGCAGGATTCGGGGAGATCTGGCTCTCCGAGGACTGCTTCTTCAGTGGTGGCGTCTCGGGTGCGGCCATCGCCCTCGGCGCGACGGAGCGCATTCCCGTCGGCCTCGGCGTGGTCTCCGCAGTCACCAGACACCCCGCCCTGCTCGCGATGGAGATCGCGACCCTCGACCGCGCGTTCCCGGGCCGGCTCATGCCCGCCATCGGGCTGGGTGTGCCGGCATGGCTGTCCCAGATGGGCCTCAAGCCGGCCTCGGCGCTCGGCGCGGTGCGTGACTGCGTCACGATGCTCGACGAGCTGTTGTCGGGGGAGCAGGCGACCTCGACCACGACCTTCCAGGCGGAGAACATCCGCCTGGTCCACCCGCCCGAGCGCAGGATCCCGCTGCAGACCGGCGTGGCTGGCCCCAAGATGCTCCAGCTGTCCGGCGAGATCGCGCAAGGCACGCTGCTCTCGGTCCTGGCTGGGACGGACTACGTGCGTTGGGCGCGCGAGCAGATCGACGCAGGTGGGGCGCGCGCCGCATCCGCTCCCGAACCCCACCGGGTCACGGCGTTCGCACTCTGCGCCGTGGACGAGGATCGAGCGGTCGCGAAGGCCAACGCCCGCAAGGCCGTCGCTTTCTACCTCGCAGCGGGTGGTCCGAACGCGATCACCGAGGCCTACGGCATCAGCGAGGAGCTTCGGACGCTGATCGCCGACGGCGGCTTCGAGAGGGTCTTGCAGGAGATGCCCGACTCCTGGGTCGAGGACCTCGCCGTGGCCGGTGACCCGGACGAGTGCGTCAGCAAGATCCGGGCGCTGTTCGACGCCGGTGCTGACCGCGTCGCGCTGTTCCCCACCCCGGCGGAGAACGCTGCTGCCACGGTGAATGCCCTGGCCGCCCACGTGCTCCCGCACTTCATCAACGCCGAAGACAGGACTGAGGAGCCCCGGCATGCCCCTTCCCGCTGAACGCATTCGCCTCATGAAGCGGTCCGGCATCCGCGAGATCATGGATCTCGCCTCCGGTCGTGACGACGTCCTCCATCTCGAGGTCGGTCAGCCCGATTTCGCCACCCCCCACCACATCGTGGAAGCGGGCTGCCGTGCGGCGCGCTCCGGATTCACCACCTACACCGCCAACAAGGGACTCGTGGAGGTACGCGAGAGCATCGTCGCGAAGCTCGATCGGGTGAACGGCATCGCTGCGGAACCCGAGGACGTCGTCATCACCGCGGGGGCGGTCAACGCGCTCGTGGAGTGCCTGGCGACGCTCGTCTCGCCCGGGGACGCGATCTTGATTCCAGACCCGGGCTGGCCGAACTACCAGATGATGGCCGACGTCTTGTCGGCGCGCACCGTGCACTACCCGCTGGTGCCCGAGCAGCAGTTCGTTCCCGACCTGGTCCGTCTCGAGGAGCTGGCGAGGACGTCGGGGGCCAAGGTGCTCCTGGTCAACAGCCCCGGCAATCCCACGGGTGCGGTCTTCCCCCGGTGGGTTGTCGAACGCCTCGTGGAGATCACGGAGCGGCACGGCATGTACCTCGTGTCTGACGAGTGCTACGAGCAGATCGTCTTCGACGACGAGCACGTCAGCCCCGCATCGATCCAGGGCGCGCAGCACGTGCTCAGCGTGTTCAGTCTCTCCAAGAGCTATGCCATGACGGGCTGGCGCATGGGTTACGTCACCGGTCCGCGCGAGACGATCGATCTCGTCGCCAAGGTGCAGGAGCCGATGATCAGCTGCGCGACGGCGATCGCGCAGAAGGCCGGGCAGGCGGCGCTCGACGGGGACCAGGCATGCGTCACCGAGATGGTCGGGGCCTACCAGGCGCGCCGCGACCTGGTCGTGGACATCCTCCGTCAGGGCAAGCTGCTCATCTCCGTGCCTCGCGGCGCGTTCTACATCATGGCCGACGTCTCCGCGGTCGGGAGCGACTCCTACGCCTTCGCACGTCGCCTGATCCAGGACAGAGCAGTCGCCGTCGCACCGGGGGAGACCTTTGGCCCGTCCGGCGCGGGCAAGGTCAGACTGTCCCTGGCCACGGCGACACCCGAGCTGTGCGAGGGCGCCCAACGGCTCGTGGACGCGGTCGCGCAGTGGCGGGCCTCATGAGCGCCGAGGAGCACGTGCGTGCCGGTCGGCTCGTCGCGATCATCCGAGTCCCGCGGCTCACGCCGGACGACGCCATTGCGCTGACTGAGGTTCTGGTTGACAGCGGAGTGCGCGCACTGGAGTTCACGCTGACCAGCCGTGGGGCCCTCGCGGCAGTCGCGGCTGCAGTCGCGACGGCGAAGGACCGGGCGACCGTCGGTGCCGGAACGGTGCTTGCTGAGGATGACGTCCGCGCCGCAGCGGATGCCGGCGCTCAGTTCGTTGTCTCACCGAATGTCTCACCGCCGGTGATCAGACGGGCCGAGGAGCTCGGGTTGTTGGCACTGCCGGGCGCCTACACGCCGACAGAGATCCTGACGGCAGTCGACAGCGGCGCGCGCCTGGTGAAACTCTTTCCCGCCCAACCCGCGGGTGTCACCTACCTTCGTGCCCTGCTGGGGCCGTTGCCCGACGTTGGGTTCGTCCCTACCGGCGGCGTCGGCCTCGCAGATGTCCCGGGCTTCCTCGAGGCTGGGGCGGTCGCGGTGGCGTTGGGGTCGTCGCTGGTGAAGTCGACCGGCGATCTCGACGGTCTGCGACTGCGTGCCCGAGGGGCCGTGCAAGCGGCATGTCGGTCCGGGGATGCCCACTAGGAGCCAACGCGCGCAGCCCGGCCCCGCGGCCGGTCTTAGCAAGCACTCACGACATCGGAGGAGCAGCAGTGGATCTCGAGCTTGACGGCAAGCGCGCCCTGGTAACGGGAGCGAGCAAGGGCATCGGACTGTCGCTGACGCGAGCGCTCGCGGAGCACGGCGTGCACGTCGTGGCCGCGAGCCGGTCCCGGACCAGGGAGCTCGCTGACCTCGTGGATGGGCTCGGCGTCGTCCACCAAGAGGTCGACCTCGGCTCCGAGGGGGGTGCGGCCCGGGCCGTGCAGCGCGTCGTGGACGAGTTCGGAGGGATCGACATCCTCATCAACAACGTCGGGTCGAGTGCGCCCGGAGCCGGGTTCCTGAGCCTCTCGGACGACGACTGGAATGCTGCCTGGGAGATCAACTTCCTCAGTGCGGTTCGAGCCTGTCGTTCCGCGGTCCCACTCATGGTGGATGCCGGCGGCGGGTCCATCGTCAACATCACCTCGCTGAACTCCCGGCAGCCTCATCCCATGGTCGTCGACTACGGGGTCACCAAGGCGGCACTCACCAACTTCACCAAGGCACTCTCGGAGGAGTTCGCGCCGCGTGGTGTCCGAGTCAACGCCATCGCGCCGGGCTTCGTGCGCACCCCGATGTGGACCGCGCCCGGAGGGTTCGGCGACCGTGTCGCCGAACTGACCGGCTCGCGGGACGCCTCCGACGCGATCGAGAAGGCCGCACCGGAAATGCTCGGAATCACGGTCGGTCGGTTCGCCGAGCCCGAGGAGCTGTGCGGGCTCGCCCTTCTCCTGGCCTCCGACCGCGGCGCCATGATGACCGGCTCGGAGTACCTCGTCGATGGAGGAGCGTCCAAGACGCTCTAGAGAACCACGGACAGGCCCTTGACACGGCCGAACACCAGCATGATGCTTTCACAACGCCGTTGCCAATTGCGCAACGAGGGATCGGAGGACCGCATGAAGAAGAAAGCAAGGAGAGTCCGGGGACTCGGACTCATGTCCCTGGTGTTGACCGGCGCCCTGGTGGCCGGCTGTTCCGCCACGGACCCGAATTCGTCGCCCGGCACGGGCGACGGACAGGCCGACCCGGACGCGGTGGTGAACGTCGCGCTCGGATCGGACATCGACCTTCTCGACCCGCACATGTTCCGGACCGATGCGGCCTACGTGGTCACCGCGAACGTCTACGCCCCGCTGCTGCGCCAGCAGTTCGAGGAGGTTGACGGCGCGCTCCAGGGCACCGACGAGTACGAAGGTGGCCTCGCCGAGACCTGGGAGATCAGCGAGGACGGACGGGAGGCGGTGTTCAACCTCCGCACCGACGCCGAGTTCGCGGACGGCACTCCTGTGACTTCCGCGGACGTCAAGTACACCTTCGAGCGCGCGATGCTCGGCCCCGGCTACATCACGGCGCTCCTGCCGTTCGTGGGGATCGACAAGCCGGAGCAGATTGAGACTCCGGACGACCACACCGTGGTCCTGCGTCCCTCGTTCAAGAGCCCCCTGTTCGAGCGGTTCATGACTTTCCAGGTCTTCGGCGCGATCAACTCCGCCGAGGCCGAAAAGCACGCCACCGAGGACGACCCGTGGGCCACCGAGTGGATGAAGGACAACGTCACCCCCTCCGACGCCTACCAGGTCGCCGAGGTGGCTCGCGGTCGCGAGACCGTGCTCGAGCCCAACCCGAACTACTGGGGGGCCGACGAGGTGAAGAACGGCGGCGTGCGGCTGCGCGTCGTGCCTGACCCGGACCAGCGGGTCCTGCTCCTGCGCAGTGGCGACGTCGACCTCGTGGACAGCATCCCGCCGCGGCTAGTCCCGCAGCTGGAGGAGGACCCCGCGCTCAACGTGTTCCGGTTGCCCTCAAGCCGTATTACCTACCTCGGCATGAACAACAAGATCGCGCCGTTCGACGACGAGCGCGTCCGCCAGGCGATCTCCTACGCCATCCCCTACCAGGACATCATCGACAAGGTGCAGTACGGCTACGCGTCGTTGGCCAAGGGCCCGGTGCCGCCGGCGATGAGCTCCTCGGCCGGCGAGGAGCTGTGGCCCTACGAGACCAACGTCGAGAAGGCCAAGGAGCTCCTCGCGGAGGCCGGCGCGACGAACCTCAGCACCGAGTTCGTCGTCCGCCAGGCCATCCCTCAGGATGCCGAAGCGGCGGTCTTCATCCAGGACGCCCTGCGCGAGATCGGCATCGACGTGACGATCGAGCGCGTTCCCGACGCGGTCTACTTCCAGAGGCTCAACGAGCACTCCCTGCCGATGTTCCTGCACGACTGGTTCTCGTGGGGTGAGGATCCCTTCTTCCAGATGAGCTTCCTGCTGAAGAGCGGTGCGTTCACCAACTACGCCGACTACAGCAACCCCGAGTTCGACGCGCTCCTCGAGGAGGGCACCTTCGAACTCGACCCCGAGAAGCGTGCGGAGATCTCACGGCAGGCGCAGGAGATTGCGATCGAGGAGGCCCCGTGGGCGTTCCTCTACTCGGCCGACTACATCGTGGCCGCGCGGCAGGGCGTCACCGGCGTGACCAGGCCGTTCGACCAGACCTTGCGCTTCGAACACCTCAGCAAGTCCGAGTGACCGCCGCTCCGGGCTGCCCGTCGAATTCGGCGCGCAGCCCGGAGCCCTCGGTCACCCGTTAGACGGCAACACTGGAGGAAGCCATGACTCGATACCTGACTCGCCGGGCGGCAACGACGGCGCTGACGTTGTTCGGCATCGTCGTTGTGGTCTTCTTCGTCGTGCGGATCCTTCCCGGGGACGCAGCCGTGCTCAGGGCCGGACCGTACGCCGACGCGGCGCGCCTGGCCGAGGTTCGCGAGCAGTACGGCCTCAATGACTCACTGCTCGAGCAGTTCTGGACGTACCTGTCCGGCGTGATCCAGGGCGACCTCGGCACGTCGACCGTCTCAAACGGATCGGTGACTGCGGAACTCCTTCAGCGGCTCCCTGCTTCGCTCGAGCTGGGTCTCTACGCCGTCTTCCTGGCGTGCCTGATCGGCATCCCGATGGGGATCGTCGCTGCGTCGCGCCAAGGCGGGTGGATCGACCGGTTCACGCGCGCCGGGGTGATCATGGGCTCCTCCATGGCGCTGTTCTGGCTGGGGCTGCTGCTGATCTACTTCTTCTACTCGCGGCTGGGCTGGTTCCCGGCCCCCATCGACCGGCTGCCGGTCGCTGCGGAGCCGCCGCCGCACCTCACTGGGCTGTTCACCGTCGACGCTCTGCTGACCGGGCAGCCCGACCTGGCGTGGACCGCGGCCCGTTCCCTTATGCTGCCGGTCCTGACTCTCACCGTCGTCCTGGTGGCGCCGGTGATGAAGATGGTGCGCCAGTCGATGATCGAGACGTTGCGCTCGGACTACGTGAGGACCGCCCGGGCCATGGGCATAAAGGAGCGCGACGTCCTGGTCCGCGACGGCTTCCGCAACGCGATGCTGCCGGTGATCACCGCGATCGGGATCGTCTTCGGCTACATGCTCGGAGGCAACATCATCGTTGAGACGTTGTTCGCCTGGCCGGGGATCGGGCGCTATGCCTACCAGTCGATCCAGAACAACGACCTCGAGGCACTGCAGGGGTTCGTGATCCTCGTCGGGGTCCTCTATGTGCTGCTGAACGTACTGATCGACGTGCTGTACGGGCTCGTCGACCCACGGATACGTATTGGAGCGAGAGCCAAGTCATGAGTTCTCCAGTTGTCGCCGCGGCCAGCGTCTCCCGGCCACGGGGAAGAAACGCGCAGGTGCTCTCGCTCCTCCGGCGCTACCCGATGGCCAGCATCGGGGTCGTGATCATGTCGGTCTACGCGCTGACGGCGATCTTCGGCCCGCTGTTCGTGGGTGACCCGCTGAGCACGTCCCCGAGTGACGCGCTCGCCCCGCCCAGCTCCGAGCACTACTTCGGCACCGACCGTTTCGGGCGGGACGTGTTCACCAGGGCAGTGATCGCCGCCCGGCTCGACGTCGTCGTAGGCATCGTGATCGCCCTCATCGCGGCCATCGCCGGATCCCTCATCGGGGTGGTCGCGGGCTACTTCGGCGGGGCCTTCGACGAGGTGGTCATGCGAGTCACCGACGTCGTTCTCGCCTTCCCCGGCTTCGTCCTGGCGCTGATCCTGGTCGCCGCACTCGGCGACAGCATCCCGAACGTCGTGATCGCTGTGGCGATCGCGTACACGCCGTACTTCATCCGACTGGTCCGAGCGCGGGCTCTCGCCGAGCGGGAGCGCGAGTACGTCGACGCGGCGACGCTCGCCGGCAACGGCCGATGGCAGATTGCCTTCCGCCACGTGCTGCCCAACAGCCTGACACCGGCGTACACGCAGGCCGCGCTGGTGGCTGGGTGGGCCGTCCTCGACGTGGCCGGCCTGGCTTTCCTGGGAATCGGGATCCAACCCCCGACCGCGGAGTGGGGAGTCATGGTCGCCGAGGGCGCCAACGACGTCATGACCGGAGCCTGGTGGACCGCGCTCTTCCCCGGCGCCCTCATCGTGGCGCTGGCGCTGGCCTTCCAGCTGATCGGCGACGACCTGCAGGGAGAGAAGCGATGAGTCTCCTCGACGTCCGTGGTCTGAGCGTCGGCATCGCCGGCAAGGAGGAACTGCTGCTTCGCGACGTGACGCTGTCCCTGCAACCTGGCGAGATCCAGGGCGTGGTCGGGGAGTCCGGCTCCGGCAAGACCATGGCCTCGCTGGCGCTGCTCGGGCTGCTCCCGCCGTCGGTCGAGCTGCGCGGCGGGACGGCCGCGATCGGGGGCCGGACGGTGTTGGACGCCAGCCGTCGCGGAGTGACGCGACAGGTCGGTGACCTCACGATGGTCTTCCAGAACCCCCGGGGCGCGCTGAACCCGACGATGAAGGTCGGCCATCAGGTTCGCCGAGTGCTGACCAAGGTCCGCGGCAAGTCGAAGGGCGAGGCGACGACGGAGACGGTTGCCCTGCTGCGCAGGGTCGGCATCCCCGGCGCCGAGCGAGTCGCAGGTTCCTATCCTCACCAGCTCTCCGGTGGCATGTGCCAGCGAGTTGTGATCGCCATGGCGCTCGCGTACCGGCCGCGCGTGCTCATCGCCGACGAGCCGACCACCGGGCTCGACGTCACCGTGCAGGCCCAGATCTTCGACCTGCTGCGGGAACTGGTCGAGGAGACGAATTGCGGGGTCTTGTTCATCACGCACGATCTCGGCGCGGTGGCGGAGATGTGTGACCGCGTCTCGGTGCTGTACGCCGGGCAGCTCATGGAGACCGGGACCACGATCGAGACCTTCGAGCAACCGCGTCATCCCTACACCCGGTTCCTCCTGGAGTCTCTCAGCCCGCAGGAGAGCAGCCGGCTGACCAGCACGGAGGAGGCGGGCGTTGACTTCTCGCTCCCGGGTTGCCGGTTCGCGCACCGGTGCGCGCACGCCTTCGAGCGCTGTTCCGACTTCCCGCAACTCTTCCAGGCAGGACCCCAGCACCTCTACTCATGTTTCCTCGGTGAGGAGGAAGACGATGTCGCTGCTCAGCGTTCGCAACTTGCATAAGACCTACGGATCCGGAGCCCGCGCCCTCCCGGCGGTCCGAGGGGTCAGTCTTGACGTGGCGGCAGGCGAGACCCTGGCCCTGGTCGGAGAGTCGGGATGCGGCAAGTCGTCGACCGCCCGCATCGTGGTGGGGCTTGCTCAGCCGACCAGCGGGTCCGTCAGCCTGGCCGGCGAGGACCTGCACGCCCGGGTGCACGACCGTGAGGTCCGCCGACGGGCCCAGATGGTGTTCCAGCACCCGGACCAGTCGCTCAACCCGCACTTCACCGTTGCCAGGACGGTCGCCGAGCCCGCGCGCCTCCTCGTTGGCGGGCGCGACATCGAGGACCGTGTGGTCGAGGCGCTGAGGACCGTCGGGCTCGGGCCGGAGTACCGCGCGCGACGCCCGCGTGAGCTCTCGGGCGGCCAGCAGCAGCGGGTCGCCATCGCACGTGCCCTGATCTGCGACCCCGAGCTCGTCGTCCTGGACGAGCCGACGGCCAGCCTCGACCAGTCGGTGCGGTCGCGCGTGGTGGCGCTGCTGGAACGAGTGCAACAGGAACGGCAGGTGGGCTACCTCTTCATCAGCCACGACCTCACCACGGTGCGGCGGATCGCTCACCGGGTGGCGGTGATGTACCTCGGGAGGATCGTCGAGGTCGCGCCCACCGAAGAGCTGTTCGAGAACCCGCAGCACCCCTACACGAGGGCGCTGCTTGCTGCGGCGCCGGTCCCGGACCCGCGGCGGCGCAAGCGTGTCGTACCCCTGCGGGGCGAGACTCCCAGCGCGTCGGACTTGCCCACCGGGTGCTCGTTCCAGAGCCGGTGCCCGCTCGTGCACGACCGGTGCCGCACGACGCAGCCTCAGCTGGAGCCACTGGCTCCCGACCACGCTGCCGAATGCTTCGCGGTGGCGTCGCGCCCTGAGCACTTGGGAGTCGTCGGTTCCGACGGACGTCCCTAACAGCGGCTCGGTGCTCCGCCTGGCCAGTACACTTGTGCGACGTCGATGGGAGGTTGTCATTTGAGTCAGAGCTTGGAGCGCGCAGTGCTCCTCATCGAGGAGCTCTCGAAGCGGCCGCAGCGCCTGGGGGAGCTGGCTGAAGTGCTTGGCACGCACAAGTCGACTGTCCTCCGCACGCTGCAGTTGCTCGAAAGGTACGGTTGGGTGCGCCGCGAGGGGGACCTCCCGGTGTTCTCCCTCGGCCTGCGGCTCGTCGGGCTCTCGAACTCGATCCTGGACGACCTCGATATCCGGAAGGTGGCCCGTCCCCAGCTGGACCGGCTCGGCTCCGGAACCAAGGAGACGGTGCACCTCGGGGTGATGGACGGTACCGAGATGGTGTATCTCGACAAGGTCGAGAGCGTGCACCCGGTGCGGATGTACTCGCGCATCGGGGCGCGGGCGCCGCTGCATTGCACCGGAGTGGGAAAGGTGCTGCTGGCGTACACACCCGTCGAGGACTGGCCCGCTCTTGAGCTGCGGCGATTCACCGACCGGACCATTGTCGACCGTGAAGACTTGGTCGATGCGGGTGCGGACATCCGGGGTCGGGGCTGGGGCTGGGACGAGGAGGAGCACGAAGATGGTGTGCGGTGCATCGCCGCGCCCGTGTTCGGGCCTGACCACGAGATCATGGCGGCGGTCAGTGTGTCGGTCCCGACCAGCAGGCTCAGCGCCAAGCAGCTCCGGTCCCACGTCAGCCTCCTGCTCGACGTCACCGGCCGGATCAGCGCGAGTTTGGGCGGCGCCGCTCCAGTCAGCGTTTGACGCTCCGGCGTAGAGCGTTCGGTCCCAGTGGGACGTGGACGGACCCCTGTGGTGAGAGGCTCCCAGGCGCGCGGCGCAGGCGAGTGAGACGGGGGCTCGGCTGCGGGATTGGATCCGCGTCCATTTACGGTCCACAAACACTCAGAACCCATTCGGCAGCCGACGGGTCTCCTGAGGTCTGGAAGCAAGGGCGATTCCCTTGTCACATCGAGGTATTCGGCAGTTTCCGTGTCTTGCCAATAGCATTCGCGACCCTCGAGGGCGTCCAGAGGGTTCCGGTTCAAATCCCCGGCGCGTATCGATCCGACTCCGCCGTGTGAACTGAGACTGGGGGAGTGCTTCTGCGTCTCGGATCAGTACGGGATATACCTGCGCGGGGGAGAATCATCGGACGGCCTTGTGGGACCTGTTGGAGGGACGAAGTCCCTGACCTGGACCGTCGTCAATCGAGGTTCCTCCTGCGAACGTCAGAATGCTTGATATGAGCGGGCGCAGCACCTCGCCGAGAAGCCGCGCCTCCGGACGACTCTCGGGGCACGGGGTCACAATGAAGGGAGTGTCGCTGACGCTCGGAAAGTGAGCACTTTCGACGCTCGAAAAGTGAGCAGGTCTTCAGTGTGCCGTGTTCTCGGCTCGTGCTGAGGGCAGGGTGTCGATCCCGGTGTTTCGGAGCCGGTGGGATGAGCCCTTGAGGGTGATGACCTCGGCGTGGTGGACGATGCGGTCGATCATGGCTGCGGCGACGACCTGGTCTCCGAACACGTCGCCCCAGCGGGCGAAGGGCAGGTTGCTGGTCAGGATCAGCGAGGCGTGTTCGTAGCGGGACGAGACGAGCTGGAAGAACAGGTTCGCGGCGTCTTGCTCGAAGGGGATGTAGCCGACCTCGTCGACGATGAGGAGTCCGTAGCGGCTGAGCCGGGTGAGCTCCTCGGCCAGGCGGCCGTCGTGGTGGGCGGTTTGCAACCGGGTGACCCACTCAGTGGCGGTGGCGAACAGGACCCGGTGTCCTGCTTGGGCGGCTTTGATGCCGAGCCCGATCGCGAGGTGGGTCTTGCCCGTCCCGGGTGGTCCGAGCAGGACCACGTTCTCGGCCTTGGTCAGGAACGTGCCGGTGGCCAGATGCGCGATGAGGTCGCGCTTGAGCCCTGGCTGGTGGTCGAAGACGAAGTCCTCGATCGTCTTGGCCGTCCCGAACCCTGCCGCACTGGTCCGCAACTGTGCACCGGAGGCGTCACGGGCGGATACCTCGCGGTCCAACACCGCGGCCAGGTACTCCTCATGAGACCAGCCTGCGTCGCGGGCCTGGTCACCGAGCCGGGTTGCTGCCTCCCGGATCCGGGGTGCCTTCAACGCCCGGGCGAGGAAGTCGATCTGCTTGGTGATCCTCTCGGCGTCCTTGGTCGCCTTCGCGGTGGGTGTCATGACGCAACCTCGATGTTGACGCCGAACGCGGAGTCATAGTCGGCGAGGTCTCGCAGCACCACAGCCGCCTCAGTCGGCATCCCTCGAGGTGTTTGGAAGGCGTCCCGCAGCCTGGCTGCTGCGCTGACATGGTCGGGGTCGGTGATCGTCAAGGCGGTGCCCCATGCGCGTGGATGGTCGGCGATGACACGACCTTCGAGCCGGACGATGACCAGATCCAAGTCGGCGACCACGTCGACCATCCGCCCGATCGCGGTGGGATGGACGGAGTAGTCGTTGCCGAAGACCCGGACGTAGTAATCCCGGGGCAACCGGACCCGAGCAGCGAACCCATGGGCCGGCGCGACCGGAGGCAGCGCGAGCATTGCAGCCTTGTCGATACCCAGCAGGTCCACCGGGCGGGCCTTGAGCGCCCGGACGGTGCGGGAGTTGGCTCTGGGCAACCAGATACCCATCTGGGTGTTGAAGTCGCCCGGCGACTCGAAGTCCCGGCCGGGCAGGAACGAGGTCTCAAAGTAGCCGTTCATCCGTTCGACCCCGCCCTTGGACTCCGGGTCATACGCCTTGAGCTGGTGGATCTTGGTCGCCAACGCCCCAGCGAACCCACCGACCCCGGCCGCGAGCCGGTTGCGGCGACCGATGCCGGTCTCGTTGTCCCAGATCAACCGGCGCGGGACCGCACCCAGCTGCTGGGACAGCAAAGCCCACATCCCGGCAAGCAGGTCCGCGGTCGTCCGGGACGGGATCATCACCGCGGTGATGAACTTGGAGAACGACGTGACCATCACCAGCACCGGCAACATCACCAGGCTGCCCTCGACCGGGATCCGTGGTTCGGGAAACCACAGGTCGCACTGGACCTGGTCGCCGGGGTGATAGACGATCCGATCGGCTGGATCGGTCGGCGCATAGTCAGGCCGGATCAATGCGACGTTCTGACGGAACCACGTCGCTGACCCTGCCCAGCCGACCCGCTCGGCCAACACCGTCGCCGGCATCGAGGGCGTCGCCTTGAGCAACTGTCGGACCTGGACCTCGAACGGTTCAAAGCTCGTCGTCACCGGTGCCCGCGAGTACTCCGGCGGATCCACCGACGCGATCGCCTTGGCGACCGTGTTCCTCGAGATCCCGAGCT
This sequence comes from Nocardioides sp., assembly GCF_030019515.1. Classification (GTDB taxonomy): domain Bacteria; phylum Actinomycetota; class Actinomycetes; order Propionibacteriales; family Nocardioidaceae; genus Nocardioides. The sequence goes on from NZ_JASEEQ010000001.1 coordinate 35,152, forward strand.
CCCTGGCGATCTGCGCCTTCGGCAACTTCTCACTCACATGCAGCCTGCGGATCAATGCCCAGTCTTCCAAAGTGATCACTTTCCCATCGTGGGTTGGTGCTCACTTTTCGAGCGTCACATCTGCTCAGTTTTCAACCGTCATCGACACGAACACGAAGATTCAACGAGCGTGGTCGGTTGGCAACTCGAGTGGCAACTCGAGCTCGTGACGACCCGGTGCGTATGTCTGGGCCGAAGTGACGCTGTCGATCACGGACCGCCGGGCGTTCGGCCGGGTCGATCCCGCTCGCACCAGGCGCTGTTAGGTTGTCAGATGGTGGAAGAGTCGGGGAGTGCGACCAGAGTCGCGTCCGAACATCCACGCTGTCCGTTCTGCGATCGTCGTAGATCTCGTCGAAATGGGTCGTCGTTTGGTGTGCTGTGGGGCGCAGATGCGTGCCGCACATATTCCCCATTTATTCGGTCAGAAGTTCGCTCTCGAGGTCAAGTTCGAGCAAGATCCGGATCGCTTCGACCAGGTGTTTGCGCAGGTCAGCGCATGTTTCTGCAAACGACGGCAGGTCTGTCGTTGCCTCTGGGCATGGACAAGGGGTCGCAGGTTCAAATCCTGTCAGCCCGACCGTGTGATGTCTCAGGACATCGGCGACACCCGGACCTGCGAATGCAGGTCCGGGTGTCGTTCATTTCGAGGGTCTGTTGGTGGGTCCGTTGGGTGCTCGGGGTCGGTTCCGGTCGGCTCACGGGCCAGTCGCCCGCGCCCGGCGGGAAGTGCGGTGCCTGGGAGCGACCTGGCTCATCCCCAGCACCGCACTTCTCGCTCGGCTCGCCGCGGCAGGCCGATCCCCGGATCGTCGGGCGTGGCCTCGCACCAGACCTGCCACCGGGCGGGCCGCGTACCGGCAGAGGTGCTCCTGGACGCGTTGGCACGGCTGCGCGATCCGTTCGACGTCGCCGCGGAGCCGGACGCCGCCGGCTCCGCTCTGCGGAGAGCGGGGTCGGTACCGGCGTGCCGGTGGGCGTCCGCGGGACGCGTCAGCCGCCGAGCAGGCCGCCCAGCCCGCCGCCGCTGCTCTTGCCGGCGGCCGCCTGGTGGCCGCCGGTGACCACGGACTCGCTCGGCTGGACGACGACGTACCCCTGTCCGCCGAACGCCATCTGGAAGGTCTCGCCGGTGCCCCCGCGGACCAGCGACTTCATGCCGCCGGTGTCGACCCGGATGTCCATGGACACCCCGGAGGTCCACAGCACGACCGCCTGCGCGTCGGCGAAGGTGGGCGCGCTCGCGACGTCGAGGGCCACCGGCTCGCCGCTCGTGGTGACCGCGACGTAGCCGGTTCCGCGCAGCGACACGTTGTAGAGCCCGCCGGTCATCGCGGCGCCCCGGGCCTGCACCCGGTGGATCTCCCACTCGATGGAGGAGGAGAAGGCGAGCACGCTGGCCCCGTTGACCGACACCAGGTCGTTCTCGAGGTAGAGGATCTGGACGTCGGAGGCGAAGTCGGCGACGAACAGCTCACCGGTGCCGGTGCACTGCATCATGTCGACGCCCTCGCCGGTCACCGCCTGCTTCAACATCTTGCCCAGACCGCCGGACCCCTTGTTCTCGAACCGGACGTCGCCCTGGTAGGCGACCATGGAGCCGGTCTTGGCCCACACCGGGCCGTAGCCCATGTCGATCTTCAGAAGCTTCTTGTTCTGCAGGGAGAACGGGTCGGTCGACGACTTCTCCTCGAACTCCTCCAGCAGGGTTCCGTGCAGCGGCATCTCGACTCCTTCTGAGGCCGTCGGCTTCGCGCCGGCGACGTCCTGTTTCGCACTCTACGAGCGCCGTCCGGCGTACGCTGCCGAACGGGGGAGCACCCCGACGAAGGGCTCAGGGAGGGCACCGAGATGGGATTCCTGGACAAGGCGAAGGCGGCGGCCAACGAGCTCGCCGCGAAGGCCGACACGGCGCTGGCGAACTCGGGCCTCGGCGGCCCCGGCGCGGCGGTCTCGCCGGAGAGGCTGCTCCGTGATCTGGGGGTCGTCGCCTATCTCGAGGCCGCAGGCCGACCGGCGCCGGAGGGTGAGCGGGACCGGCTGGTGGCCGCGCTGGGCGAGCACGAACGGGCCGGGACCCTGCCGGCGCTGGTGCTGCAGACCACGCCGCCGCCCGCGGCCGCCACGACGCCGCCCCCGAGTGGGGTGACGCCGGCTGCGCCGTCGGGCCCGGCCGAGACGCAGTCCGGCACGCCCGTGGTACCGCCTCCTCCGCCGCCGTCGTGGCTGAACAAGGCCGAGGACAGTTGACGCTGACCGGGGCGCAGTGGCGGCGCGAGGTCGCCGACCCGCGTTGGTCGCGCGGTCGTAGCCTTCGCCGGTGACCGACCTGCTGCTGGTCGCCGGCGTCGCGGCGGCCGTGTTCGTGCTGGCGGCGATGGCGCAGGCGATCACCGGCTTCGGATCGGCGCTGGTCGCCGTACCGCTCCTGACGCTGGTGGTGCACCCGATCGCGGCGGTGGTCGCCGCGACGGCCGTCAGCCTGGTGCTGACCAGCGGTGCGGCCTGGCGGGAGCGGTCGTACGTCGACCTCGCCTCCGCACGCACCCTGACGCTGACCGGCGTCCTGGGGATGCCGCTCGGGCTGGTCCTCCTGGCCCTGGCCGACGAGTCGCGGCTCCAGGCGTGGATCGCGGGGTCGATGCTGGTGATGGTGCTGCTCGTGGCGGCCGGGGTCCGGATCGGGGCCCGCGGACTGCCGGTGGCCGGACTGCTCAGTGGCGCGCTGCTCACCTCGACCGGCATGAACGGGCCGCCCCTGGTGATGGCGCTGATGGACCGCGAGCGCCGCGGCTACCGAGCCACGCTGCAGGGTGTGTTCGCCGTCCAGGACGTGGTGGCGGTCGCGGCGTTCCTCGTGCTCGGGTACGTCGACCGCGAGGTCGCGCTCCTGATCGCCTCGGGCGTCGTGGGACTCCCGGCCGGCTGGCGGCTGGGCGACGCGGTGTTCCACCGGATCCCGGCCGCCCGGCTGCGGCCCGTGATCGTGGGCGGGTTGGTGCTCACCGCGGCCTCGGTGCTCCTGGCTGCGGTCACCTAGTCGACGGCGGGATGCGGAATAGGGCGTGGTTCGATATAGTTGACATATCAACAACATCGCGGAGCGACGACCACCACCCACCCGTGGACCGGGCGGACGGCGGCCGAGGCGGGAGGGACCGCCCGCTCACGACACCGATCGACACCGATCGACACCGACGTACCGAACTCACAGAAGGGTGCAGATCATGAGGAGACTGGAGGGTCGCGTCGCGATCGTCACCGGCGCAGCGAGCGGGATCGGCAAGGAGACCGCGAAGCGCCTGGCCGAGGAGGGTGCGGCCGTGCTGATCACCGACATCCAGGTCGAGGCCGGCGAGGCCACGGTCAAGGAGATCGAGGAGGCCGGGGGGCGCGCCGCGTTCATCCGCCACGACGTCACCAGCGAGGCCGACTGGGAGGCCGCGATGGCCAAGGCGTCCGAGGACCTCGGTGGCGTCGACATCCTCGTCAACAACGCGGGCATGGGCGACATCAAGCCGATCGAGGAGACCACCCTGGCCGAGTGGGACCGGACGGTCGCCATCGACCAGACCGGCGTCTTCTTGGGCATGAAGATCGCCGCGCCGTACCTCAAGCGGTCCGAGCACGCCTCGGTCATCAACATCAGCTCGATCTTCGGCACCAGCGGCGGGTTCGGCGTCTCGCCGGCCTACCACGCGGCCAAGGGCGCGGTGCGGACGCTGACGAAGAACGTCGCGCTGCACTGGGCGACCGAGGGCGTCCGGGTGAACTCGATCCACCCCGGCTTCATCGCCACCCCGATCCTCGAGGAGTCCCGCGACACCCCGATCTGGGACGGCATGGTGCAGCTGACCCCGATGGCCCGGCTCGGCCGCCCCGAGGACATCGCGGCCGGCGTGGCGTACCTGGCCAGCGACGACGCCGCGTTCGTCACCGGGCTCGAGCTCTACATCGACGGCGGGTACATGGCCCGCTGACGCTGGCCCGCCGGTCCGGCACCCGCGGCCAGGGGCCTGCTCGCAGACACCTATGCTGGTCTGCCCATGAGCGGGATCCTGGTCGCGGGCACGAGCTCGGACGCCGGCAAGAGCGTCGTCACCACCGGACTGTGCCGCTCGCTGGCGCGGGCGGGAGTCAAGGTCGCGCCGTTCAAGGCGCAGAACCTGTCGAACAACTCGATGGTCTGCGCCGACGGCGCGGAGATCGGGCGGGCGCAGTGGGTGCAGGCCGTCGCCGCGAGCACCGAGCCAGAGGCCGCGATGAACCCGGTGCTCCTGAAGCCCGGGAGCGACCTGCGCAGCCACGTCGTCGTGATGGGCCGTCCCGCCGGCACGCTGGGCGCGGACGACTTCGCCGACGGCCGGGAGCCGCTGGCGCACACGGCGTACGCCGCCTTCGACGACCTGGCGTCGCGGTACGACGTCGTGGTCGCCGAGGGCGCCGGCAGCCCGGCGGAGGTCAACCTGCGGGCCGGCGACTTCGTGAACATGGGGCTCGCGCGGCATGCCGGCCTGCCCACCGTGGTGGTCGGGGACATCGACCGCGGCGGTCTGCTCGCCGCGATGTTCGGCACCGTCGCGCTGCTCGAGCCGGCCGACCAGCGGCTGCTCGCGGGATTCGTCGTCAACAAGTTCCGCGGCGACCTCGACCTGCTGCGGCCGGGCCTCGAGGAGCTGGAGCGGCTCACCGGCCGGCAGGTGTACGGCGTGCTGCCGTGGCACCCCGACCTGTGGCTGGACTCCGAGGGCACCCTCGACCTCGCCGGCCGGCGGGCCCGCGACGGCCGGGCCGCGCTCAAGGTCGCGGTCGTCCGGCTGCCGCGGATCAGCAACGTGACCGACGTCGACGCGCTGGGGATCGAGCCCGGCCTCGACGTCGTCCTCGCCACCGACCCGCGGTCACTCGCGGACGCCGACCTGGTCGTGCTGCCCGGCACCCGGGCGACCATCGCGGACCTCGCCTGGCTGCGCGAGCGGGGGCTGGACCGGGCGATCCACGCGCACGCCGCGGCGGGCCGGCCGGTGCTCGGGATCTGCGGAGGCCTCCAGATGCTCGGCCGGTCGGTGTCGGACCCGGGCGGCGTGGAGGGTGAGCCGGGCGCCCAGGTCGAGGGCCTGGGGCTGCTCGACGTACGCACGGACTTCGCGTCGCAGAAGGTGCTCCGGCTCTCGCGCGGCCTCGCGCTCGACTCGTCGACGTCCGGCTACGAGATCCACCACGGGGTCGTCAGCCGAGGCGCCGACGCGGAGGAGTTCCTCGGCGGGGCACGCAGCGGCCACGTGCTGGGCACGATGTGGCACGGCAGCCTCGAGGGCGACGCGTTCCGGACCGCGTTCCTCACCGAGGTGGCGCGGCTGACCGGTCACCTGTGGGAGCCTTCCGGCGTGAGCTTCGCAGCGGCCCGGGAGACGCGGTTGGAGCTGCTCGCCGACCTCGTCGAGGAGCACCTCGACGTCACCGCGATCGCCTCGCTGGCCACGGACGGCGCGCCGCACGGCCTGCCGGTGCTGCCGCCGGGCGCCGACCGGTGAGGGTCCTGGTCACCGGCGGGGTCCGCTCCGGCAAGTCCACCCACGCCGAGGCGCTGCTCCGCGGCGAGCCCGCCGTCACGTACGTCGCCCCGGGGCCGGTGCGCGACGACGCCGACTGGGCCGCGCGGGTCGCCGCCCACCGCGCCCGCCGTCCCGCGGCGTGGACCACGCTCGAGACGGGCGACCTCGCCGCCGCGCTGCGCACCCCCGGCCCGGTGCTGGTGGACTGCCTCGGCACCTGGCTGACCCGGCAGGTGGACGAGGCCGGGCTCTGGGAGGCCGAGTCCGACGTGGTGTCGGCGTACGTCGACGCCCGGGTGACCGACGCGCTCGCCGCCCTGGTCGAGCCCCGGGACGGCACGGTGGTGCTCGTCACCAACGAGGTTGGCCTCGGCATCGTCCCCGAGCACCGCTCCGGGCGCGTGTTCCGCGACCTCCTCGGGGTCGTGAACCAGCGCTTCGGCCGCGCCTGCGACGAGGTCCACCTCGTCGTCGCCGGGCGCGTCCTCGTCCTCTAGCCCTAACCGGCCGCCCAGACGAGCAGCGTCGTCGCGAGCGCCAGCTCGACGGCGGCCCCCATCACGTCGCCGGTCACGCCGCCGAACCGGCGTCCGGCACGGTGGACGAGCACGAGGACGACCAGGCCACCGAGCACCGAGAGCAGGAGCCCGCCGAGGACGGCGACGGGGACCGGGACGGTGCGGGCGACGTCGGCACCCAGACCGTCCGCCCGCGCCGCCGGCACCCGCGTGCAGCACACGATCCACAGCGCGCAGCGGGACAGGCACACCAGCGCGCCGGCGAGGAGCGGCCGATCCAGGTACGCCGTGAGCGCCGTCGCCTGCACACCGGCCACCACGACGGTCGCCAGCACGCCCGCCGGGCCGCTGGTGCCCGACCGCATCACCGCGAGCGAGCGGACCGGGTCGTACGACGCCGTGAGGCCGTCCACCGTGTCGGAGAGCCCGTCCCAGTGCAGCGCGCGGGAGCCGGCGGCCAGCGCCCCCACCGTCAGGAGGCCGACCGCGAGCGGCGGCACCTCGAGCGTCCGCCCGGCCACCAGGACCAGGGCCACGAGCAGCCCGAGGGGGACGGCCGCCACCGGCGCCAGGAGCATCGCGCGGCGCGCGGTGGTCCGGTCGACCCGCTCGGGCGGGCGCACCGGCAGGGCGGTCAGGGTGCCGACGGCGAGCCGCCAGGCGTCACGCATCGAGCTCGCTGAGCAGCGCCACCTCGCGCAGCAGGGCGACCGCGCTGCGCAGTACCGGCACGGCCGCGACCGCGCCACTGCCCTCGCCGAGCCGCAGCCCGAGGTCGAGCGCCGGCTCCAGGCCGAACTTGGCCAGCGCGAGCGACTGGGCCGGCTCGGTGGAGCGGTGGCCCGCGGCGTACCAGGCGGCGGCCCCCGGCTCGAGCCGGTCCGCAGTGAGCGCGCAGGCCACCGCCATCAGCCCGTCGAGGAGCGCCGGCACCCCCTGGCGCGCCGCCTCGAGGAGGTACCCGGTGCTGGCGGCGAGGTCCGCGCTGCCGAGCGCGGTGAGCGCCTCGACGGGGTCGTCCACGCGGGCTCCGGCGCGGTGGAGGGCCTGGTCGATCAGCGTCTGCTTGTGCTCGAGGGTGGGCACGTCGACGCCGGTGCCCCGCCCGGTGACCTCGCTGGCAGGCAGGCCCAGCCCGGCCGCCACCAGCGCCGCGGCCGGCGTGGTGTTGCCGATCCCCATGTCGCCGCTCAGCAGCAGCTGGGCGCCGGCGGCGATCTCCTCGCGGGCCACGGCGGCGCCGGCGTCGAGCGCGGCCAGGGTCTGCTCGGCGGTCAGCGCGTCCTCGAGGTGGATCGCGCCCGAGGAGCGCCGGACCTTGAACCGTCGTACGTCGTCGGGGACGCCGGCCAGGTCGTCGTCGACGCCCAGGTCGAGGACCCGGACCGCGACCCCGTGGGCGGCGGCGAGCGCGTTGACCCCCGCCCGGCCCGCGACGAACGTCCGCACCATGGCGGCGGTGATCGCGGGCGGGTACGCCGAGACGCCGTGGCGCGCGACGCCGTGGTCACCGGCGAAGATCACCAGCCGCACCCGGTCCAGCTCCCGTGGTGGCACCTCGCCCTGGCAGGCCGACAGCCAGACCCCGAGGTCGCCGAGCCGACCGAGTGCTCCGGGCGGTGTGGCCAGGTCGGAGAGGCGGGCGGCGGCCAGGGCCGCGGCCTCTGGGGACGGTGCGCGCATGGCCGTCAGGCTAACGGCGCGATCACGTCCCGGACCCAGCGGTCGACCTCGCCCCGGGTGCGCAGCCGTACGACGGGCAGGTCGGGCCGGGCCGCGGCCACCGCCCGGACCCGCCCGTCGTACAGGTGCCGGGTGCTGATCGACCACCGCACGATGTGCTCGCGGTCGGTGACGAAGCCGAGCAGCGGGCCCTCCTGGTTGCCGTTCCACAGCTGCTCGCGGCGCACGCGGCGTCGGACCGTGCGGCGCACCACCCGGCTCAGCGTCACCCGGAACGGCAGGTCCACCCAGACCATCAGGTCGGCCTGCTCGGCCAGCAGGGGTCGCGCCCCGTCGTACTGCCACTCGGTCACCCAGCGGCCCGCGGCGAGGAACGCCGCCACGTCGGACTCGAACGCAGGCCGCGGCGTCCAGCCGGCGCCGTGGTACAGGCCGTCGATCTCGGTGTACGGCAGGCCCAGCACGGCGGCGACCTGGCGCGCCAGCGTGCTCTTGCCGGAGCCCGACACACCGGCGACCGCGATCCGCGCGGGCCGGTAGGGGAGCGGGTCGGACGCGCTGAGCACCGCGGCATCGTACGGTGCGGGCGTGGAGGCCTGCGAGATCGTGCCGGGGGACCGGCCGGCGACGTTCGTGCTGCGCCTGTCCGGCAGGAGCCAGTCGCACGTGGACCTCGACGACCCGACCCGGCTGGCCTTCGACTACGTACGCCGGATCGCCGATGTCGTCGACGCCGCAGCCCCGCCCGGGGCGCCGGTGCGGGTGGTGCACGTCGGCGGCGCGGCGATGACGCTGCCGCGGTACGTCGCCGCCACCCGGCCGGGCTCGGCCCAGGTCGTCCTGGAGCCGGCGACCGAGGTCACCGAGCTGGTCCGCCGGGAGCTCCCGCTGCCGCGCCGCAGCGGGATCAAGGTCCGGGGCGTGGACGGTCGGCGCGGCGTCGCCGAGCTCCGCGACGGGTACGCGGAGCTGGTCCTGCTCGACGCGTTCTCCGACGGCCGGGTGCCGGCCGAGCTCGTCACGGTGGAGTTCTTCGAGGACGTCGCGCGGGCGCTCGACGGGGGCGGGCTCCTGGTGCTCAACCTGACCGACCGGGCGCCGTTCGGGTGGACCCGGCGGGTGGTCGCCGGCCTGCGGCAGGTGTTCGGGTCGGTGGCCCTGGGAGTCGAGCCCGCGACCCTGCGGGCCCGCCGGCTCGGCAACCTCGTGGTGGTCGCCTCGCGCGGCAGCGTCCCGGCCGACGCGCTGGCGGCCCGGGCGGCGAGCGCGGCCGCGCCGTACCGGGTGCTGGACGGCCGGCAGGTCAGCGACGGCTTCGGCGGCGGCACCGCCTTCACCGATGCCGACTCCGCGCCGTCCCCGGCCCCGGACGGCTGAGCATCGCGGGAGCCGTTCCCGGTGAGTCGGCGCGTCTTGCCCGGCTGTGCGGGTCGAGTCGGCGCATCTTGCCCGGCTTCGCGTACAAGATGCGCCGACTCGACGTTGCTGAGCGGGCAGTTTGCGCCGACTCGACGGTCAGGCGGGGTCGGCGGCCAGGGCCCGTCCGACGGTGAGCGCCTGCTCGGTCGAGCCGCCGTGGAGGAACTCGAAGCGCTTGGCGCTGGTGAAGTAGCGGTGCGCCTCGCCGTCGAGGTCGATGCCGACGCCGCCGTGCAAGTGCACGGTGGTGTGCGCGAGCCGGTGCCCGGCGTCGGCCGCCCAGAGCTTCGCGATCGCGACCTCGGTCTCCGCCGGGAGCCCCTCCTCGAGACGCCAGGCGGCCTGCCACAGGGTGAGCCGCTGGCCGAGCACGTCGATGTAGCCGTCGGCCAGGCGCTGGGAGACCGCCTGGAAGGTGCCGATCGGCCGCCCGAACTGCTCGCGCGTCTTCGCGTACGTCGAGGTGAGCCGAAGCGCGCCCTCGGTGATGCCCAGCTGCTCGGCGCTCGCGGCGAGCAGCAGCAGCTGACGCAGCCGGCGGTCGGTCGACCCGTCGGCCGCGCCGACCGCGCGGTCCGGCCCGACGGCGACGCCGTCCAGGTCGAGGCGCGCCACGCCGTCGCCGTCGGAGAACCGCTGGGCGACGACGGTGACGCCCGGATCGCCGGGCTCGACCAGGTAGACGCCGGTGCCGGTCGGGGTCTCCGCCGGCACGAGGAAGGCGTCGGCGTACGGTCCCGCCGGCACGATCGCCTTGCTGCCGGTGAGCCGGTGGCCGTCCCCGTCGGGCGTGGCCCGGGTCGTGGGGCGGCTCGGGGCGAAGGCACGCTCCTCGGCGACCGCGGCGGTCAGGACGTGCGCGCCGGTGGCGGCGCCGGGCAGCCAGCGCTCCTGCAGGGCCGCCGGCCCGGCCTCGGCGAGCAGCCGCGCCGCCGGGCCGTGGGCCGCGAGCGGCAGCGGCGCCACGGTGCGGCCGACCTCGACGAGCACCCGGCACAGCTCGACCAGCCCGAGCCCCGCGCCGTCGTACCGCTCGGGCAGCGCGAGGCCGAGCAGCCCGGCCGCACCCAGCTCGGCCCACAGGTCGCGGTCGAAACGGTCGCCGCCGGCCTCGACGGCCTTGAGCCGGTCATTGTTCGTGCGGTCCCGCAGGATGCTGGCCGCGAGCTCCGCGGCCTCGTCCTGCTCGGGGGTGAAGGTGAAGTCCATGGTCTACCTCTTCGCTGCGGGCAGTCCGAGCCCGACGTAGCCGATGATGTCGCGCTGGATCTCGTTGGTGCCGCCGCCGAAGGTCATCACCAGCGCCGAGCGGTAGTAGCGCTCGAGCCGACCCGCCAGCACGGCGCCGTCGGAGTCGCCGGTGACCCCGGCGTTCGGGCCGACGATCTCCATCAACGACCGGTAGACCTCGGTGGCCAGCTCCGAACCGTAGATCTTGGTCGCCGAGGCCTCGGCGGGGGAGAGGTCGATGCCCGCGTCGGCGTCGGCCGCGAGCTTCCAGTTGATCAGGGAGAGGGCCTCGGTGCGCGCGTGCGCGCGGCCGAGAGCGATCTGCACCCACTCGACGTCGATGACTCGCTGGCCGTCGGGGTTCTTCGTCTCCTGCGCCCACCTGCGGACCAGGTCGATCGACTGGGTGAGCGGTGCGGACGAGGTGAGCGCGACGCGCTCGTGGTTGAGCTGGTTCGTCATCAGCGACCAGCCGCCGTTCAGCTCGCCGACCAGGTTGGCGTAGGGGACGCGGACGTCCTCGTAGTACGTCGCGCTCGTGCTCACGCCCGCGACGGTGTGGACCGGGGTGTAGGAGAACCCCGGCGCGTCCGCGGGCACCATGATCATCGAGAGGCCCTTGTGCCGGGGCAGGTCCGGGTCGGTGCGGCAGGCCAGCCAGATCCAGTCGGCGTACTGGATCAGCGAGGTCCACATCTTCTGCCCGTTGATCACCCACTCGTCGCCCTCGCGGACCGCCTTGGTCTTGAGCGAGGCGAGGTCGGTGCCGGAGCCGGGCTCGGAGTAGCCGATCGAGAAGTGCAGGTCGCCGGCCAGGATCCGGGGCAGGAAGTACTCCTTCTGCTCGGCGGTGCCGTAGCGCATGATCGTCGGCCCGACCGTGTTGAGCGTCAGGTACGGGATCGGCACCCCGGCGACGGCGGCGGCGTCGGTGAAGATCAGCTGCTCGATCATCGAGCGCGCCTGCCCGCCGTACTCCGTCGGCCAGCCGATGCCGAGCCAGCCGTCGGCGCCGAGGGTGCGGATGACGTCCTTGTAGACGCCCGCCTCCCCGAACTCGCCGGTCGCCGACGCGAGGCCGGCCTTGACCTCGGGGGTGACGAGGGCGGCGAAGTACTCGCGAAGCTCCTCGCGGAGCCGCTCCTGCTCGGGTGTGAGGGCGATGTGCATGGCGGGGACTCCCGTAGGGACAGCTGGCGGTGGGAAGGTGGGTGCTGCTGGCAACCGCGACCTAAAAACTATAACCTGTTCTCGTTTTGGTCCACCTGTCTGGAGGCACGCCATGAGCCCCACCCCGTCCAGCGCCCGAGCTCTCGACCGCGGCACCCCGCCGGAGCGGTTCGCTCGCGGCTGGCACTGCCTGGGCCTCGCGTCGGCCTTCGCCGACGGCAAGCCGCACGGCGTGGAGGCGTTCGGCGGCAAGCTGGTGGTGTGGCAGGACACCCGGGGCGAGATCAACGCCCTGGACGGCTATTGCCGGCACATGGGCGGTGACCTCACCCAGGGCACGATCAAGGGCGACGAGGTCGCGTGCCCCTTCCACGACTGGCGCTGGGGTGGGGACGGCAAGTGCAAGGCGATCCCGTACGCCCGCCGGGTGCCGCTGCGGGCGCGCACCGAGCGCTACCCGGTCGTGGTCCGCAACGGCCAGGTGCTGGTCTGGCACGACGTGGAGGGCTCCGAACCCGACCTGGACGTGCTCCCGCCGGAGCTGCCCGGCGTCGGCACCGACGAGTACACCGACTGGACCTGGGAGGTCCTCGACGTCCCCAACGCGCACTGCCGCGAGATCATCGACAACGTCGTGGACATGGCGCACTTCTTCTACATCCACTTCGCGTTCCCGACCAGCTTCCGCAACGTGTTCGAGGGACACGTCGCGACCCAGTTCATGGAGTCGACCGGCCGTCCGGACGTGGGCGGTGCCGGGTACGGCGACGAGGGGCTGATGCTGAAGTCGGAGGCCTCGTACTACGGGCCGTCGTACATGATCAACTGGATCAACGTCGACTACAAGGGCTTCGAGACCGAGGTCATCCTGATTAACTGCCACGTGCCGACCTCGCAGAACTCCTTCAAGCTGCAGTACGGCCTGTGCGTCAAGAAGCCCGAGGGCGTGGACGACGCCACCGCCGAGTACATCGGCAAGCGCTACTCCGAGACGTTCAAGGAGGGCTTCGAGCAGGACGTCGCGATCTGGCTCAGCAAGGCGCCGGTGCAGAACCCGCTGCTGTGCGAGGAGGACGGTCCGGTCTACCAGCTGCGCCGGTGGTACGAGCAGTTCTACGTCGACCGGGAGGACGTCACCTCGGAGATGACCGAGCGGTTCGAGTTCGAGGTCGACACCACCAAGGCCAACGAGCACTGGCGCGCCGAGGTGGAGGAGAACCTCGCCCGGAAGAGCGCCGAGGACGCGGAGGCGCAGGACGCCGACGCCACCCCGCCGATCATGACGGGCACCTGATGGCGTCCTTCGTCCCCTCCAGCCCGGCCACGCTGGAGGACCAGCGGCTCTACACCCGGGCCCGGCTGGTCGAGGTGGCCTGCCTGGACTGCCTCGCGACCGTCGGGGTGAAGAAGAACAGCGAGCACCACACCTCCATCCAGTGGTCGGACCAGGCTCTCGGGCACTGCCAGGAGTTCGCGAGAATGGCGACCCAGCCCGGCGGGCGGCCGGTGCACGCCGGTTGCCCGCGGCTCGCGGCCAGCATCGATGCGGCCGCGCGCGAGGGCCGGATCCCCATCGGAGCCGAGGACGGTTACTGAGCCGATGACCGAAGAGTCGTTCGAGCTGAAGGTCGTGGACGTGGTCGAGGAGACCGCGGACGCGCACTCCATCTCCTTCGAGGTGCCCGCCGGCGCCGAGGAGCGGTTCGCGTACAAGCCCGGGCAGTTCCTCACCCTCGCCGTCCCGAGCGATCAGACCGGCGTCGCGGCCCGGTGCTACTCGCTGTCCAGCAGCCCGGTCGGCGGCGGGCCGCTGACGATCACCGTCAAGCGCACCGCCGACGGCTTCGCATCGAACTGGATCTGCGACAACGTGCGCGAGGGCGACACCGTCCGGGCGCTGCCGCCCAGCGGCATCTTCACGCCGGCCTCGTTGAGCGCAGACCTGCTGCTGTTCGCCGCCGGCAGCGGGATCACCCCGATCATGTCGATCACCCGAGCCGCGCTGGGGCAGGGGACCGGACGGATCGTGCTCCTGTACGCCAACCGCGACGAGCGGTCGGTGATCTTCGCCGAGGAGCTCACGCGGCTCTCCGCAGAGCACCCCGACCGGCTGGTCGTGCTGCACTGGCTGGAGTCCGTGCAGGGCCTGCCCGGCCAGGAGCAGGTGAAGGCCTTCGCCGGGGGATACCTCTCCTACGACGCCTTCGTGTGCGGTCCCGCCCCGTTCATGAAGCTCGTCGTCGGCGCGCTCAAGGAGCTGGAGTTCCCGCGCGAGCGCCGGCACCAGGAGAAGTTCATCTCGCTGGGCGGCAACCCGTTCGGCGACCTGCTCGACCAGGAGACCGCGCAGCAGGAGATCGAGGACGCCGAGACCGACCCCGACGACCTCGGCGGTGCCGCCGGCGCCGACACGGGGCAGCCGCAGGGCCCGGTGCGGCTCGAGGTCGAGCTCGACGGCGAGCAGTACGCGTTCGACGACTGGGCGCCCGGTACCAAGCTGCTCGAGCACCTGGAGTCGAAGGGCATCAAGGCGCCGTACTCGTGCCGCGAGGGGGAGTGCTCGGCGTGCGCCGTACGCCTCGTCGAGGGCGAGGTGAAGATGCTCCACAACGACGTCCTCGACGCCGACGACATCGCCGACGGCATCCGGCTCGGGTGCCAGGCGGTGCCGGTGACCGACGTCGTCAAGGTCACCTACCACTGACCTGCCCCGGCTGCGTGGTCCGAGCGTGACGGAGGCTGCGCCCGACGGGTGTGGTCTAGCCCGCGGGTGCGCATGTGGCGCCGCACCGTAACGCCGGCCCGGGGCCGTGAGTTGCCCTCACAACCACGATCTCCGCCGCCCGGAGTCCGGAAATGAGGGATGCGCCATGTCGCTCGGACCGAGCCTGTTCTGCCTGACCTGCCTCGGGTTGCTCCTCGCCGCCGCCACCGCCCGCCCGGCGGCGCCCCGGGACCGCCGGCGCGACCTGGCCCGGCGGCGCCGCCAGCTGCGTCGCCATCCCGGGCGCGTGAACCTGCTCGACGTCGAGCGCCTGCTGGTCGAGGGCGGTCAGGCCCCACGCACCGTGGAGCGGGTGCTGCGCCGGGCCCGGGCCCGGCACGTGTGCGCCCGCACGATGTGGCGCTGGGCGACCGTCCACGGCGCGGACCGGCTCGTGCTCGTCATGGACGCCGGTCTCGCCGAGGACACGATGCTCGACCACCTCGACGCCGGGACGCTCCCGCGGTGGGAGTCGCTGCGGATCTTCGCGGGCCTCAGCACCGACGACCTGCCGGCCGGCATGCCGCTCGCGGAGCTCGTCGACCTCGACTCGATCCCCACGTTCGACGAGCTCACGTTCCCGACCGGGCTCGCCGACTGGGCCACGGACCGGACGGTCGACCGACAGACCGACCGACCGGGCGAACAGTGGACCGGCACGGTGCCGGACGACCTGAGCGGCTTCGGGGACTGGCCGCACGTCGCGTTCTGAGCAGCCGGCGCTCAGGACGGGCGCCCGGACTCACCAGCCGCGCGAGCGCCACTCGCCGAGGTGCGGTCGCTCGGCGCCGATGGTGGAGTCGTCGCCGTGGCCGGGATAGAACCAGGTCTCGTCGGGGAGCCGATGGAAGATCTTCGACTCGACGTCGTCGACGAGCTGCGCGAAGGCCGCCTCGTCACCGAAGGTGTTGCCGACCCCGCCCGGGAACAGGGAGTCGCCGGTGAACAGGTGCGGGTGGCCGTCGGGGTCGTCGTACAGCAGCGCGACGGAGCCGGGGGTGTGCCCCGCCAGGGCGATCACCTCGAGGGTGCACGCGCCGACGGCGACGGTGTCGCCCTGGGCGACGGTCCGGGTCACCGGGACACCGGTCTGCTCGGTGACGGCGGCGGCGTCGGGCGCCCCGACGATGACCGCCGCGTGGGTGGCCGCGACGACGTCGGCCAGCGCGCGATGGTGGTCCCAGTGCTGGTGGGTCGTCACGACGGCTGTCAGCCCGGCGTCCCCGACGAGGGGGAGCAGGGTGCCGGGCTCGGCGGCCGCGTCGACGAGCAGCTGCGCCCCGGTCTCCCGGCACCGCAGCAGGTAGCAGTTGTTCGACATCTGCTCGTCGACCGAGACCTTCGTGATCGTCAGGTGGGTCAGCTCGCGCACGGCCGCCGGGCCGCCGGGCCGCACCGCCCCGGTGTACTGCGGCGAGTTCTCGGCCATCACCACTCCTCGATCCGCGGCAGCTCGCCGCCGTCGCACGCCAGGCCCTCGCCCGACCCTCGGCCGGTGAGCCACCAGGCCAGGTCCGCGGCGGCGCCGGACGCCGTCGGCCCGCCGCCCGCCGGGTCGCCGAAGGCCCACGAGCGGCCCAGGTCGGTGGCGTGGACGGCGAAGGCGGCGCCGCCCCGGCCGCGCGTCTCGGCGGTGTCGAGGACGTGGATCGTGAGCTCCGGGGACCAGCCGGACCGGTCGTAGCCCGCGGCCAGGTCGACGTGGTGGATCTCCACCTCGCGCAGCCGCATCCCGGGCACGGCCGAGGCGGGGAAGCTCGGCCCGCCGGGGGTCCGCTCGATCCTGGTGTCCCACGCGTCGTCCGGGACGGCCGTGATGGCGTCGGCCAGGTCGGTGCAGGCGCCGAGCAGCCGGGTCCGGATCGCCGCGGGCGCCTTGCCGGCGAGCTCCTCGATGTCGGCGTCGCGCGCCTCCGGCGACGCGTACATCGGCACCCGGCGGCCCTTCACGATGCCCGCGAGCGCGCCGGCCAGGCCCTCGGCGTTGAGCGCGAGGTGGGCCAGCACGTGGGCGCGGGTCCAGCCGGGCAGCGAGCTGGCGGCGGCGTACTCGGACTCCTCGAGCCCGTCGGTGGTGCGGATCAGGCTGCGGGTCGCCTCGGGGAGCAGCACCTCGGCGAAGGTGGCTGGTTCCGGGCTGGTGCGGGCGTCGGCCATGCGCCCATCCTGCCCGAGGCCCGGCTGTCGGTGGGCCGTGAGATCGTGGGGAACAGCCGCGCGCCGGGGTTCGTTATGACTGGCCGGCAGGACTACGATGACGAACACCTGTTCGAAGACGAGGGGACCAGGGGACAACGCAGTGGCGGACCAGCTCATCATCCGGGGAGCCCGGGAGCACAACCTCAAGGACGTCTCGATCGACCTGCCCCGAGACTCGCTCATCGTCTTCACGGGACTCTCCGGGTCCGGCAAGTCCTCGCTGGCGTTCGACACGATCTTCGCGGAGGGCCAGCGCCGCTACGTCGAGTCGCTCTCGGCGTACGCCCGCCAGTTCCTCGGCCAGATGGACAAGCCCGACGTCGACTTCATCGAGGGCCTCTCGCCGGCGGTCTCGATCGACCAGAAGTCCACCTCGAAGAACCCCCGCTCCACCGTCGGCACGATCACCGAGGTCTACGACTACCTCCGCCTGCTCTACGCGCGGGCCGGCCGGCCGCACTGCCCGACCTGCGGTGCGGCGATCGAGCGGCAGACCCCGCAGCAGATCGTCGACCGGGTGCTGACGCTCGAGGAGGGCCGACGCTTCCAGGTCCTCGCGCCGGTGATCCGTGGGCGCAAGGGCGAGTACGTCGAGCTCTTCAAGCAGCTCCAGACCCAGGGCTTCTCGCGGGTCCGGGTCAACGGCGAGAACCACCCGCTCGACGACCCGCCCCAGCTGGACAAGCAGAAGAAGCACACCATCGAGGTGGTCGTCGACCGGCTCGCCGTGAAGGAGTCCGCCAAGCGGCGGCTGACGGACTCGGTCGAGACCGCGCTGCAGCTGGCCGGCGGGCTGGTGGTCCTCGACTTCGTGGACACTCCGCTGTTGGAGGGGGGCGCGAAGGACCCGCACCGCGAGCTGCGGTTCAGCGAGAAGATGTCGTGCCCCAACGAGCACCCGATCGACACCGATGAGCTCGAGCCGCGCTCGTTCTCCTTCAACTCCCCGTTCGGCGCCTGCCCGCAGTGCCACGGGCTCGGGACCCGGATGGAGGTCGACCCGGAGCTGGTGGTCCCCGACTCGCGGGCGACGCTGGGCGAGGGCGCGATCCAGCCCTGGAGCCAGGCCCACGTGGCGGACTACTTCCTGCGCCTGATGGGTGCCCTCGGCGAGGAGCTCGGGTTCGACCTGAACACGCCCTGGGAGGACCTCTCGACGAAGGCGCAGCGGTCGATCCTGGACGGGCACGCCACCAAGGTCCACGTCGTCACCCGCAACCGCTACGGCCGGCAGCGCGCGTACTACGCCGAGTTCGAGGGCGTGCGCAGCTACATCGAGCGCCGCCACCGCGAGGCCGAGTCGGACACCAGCCGCGAGCGGTTCGAGGGCTTCATGCGCGAGGTGCCGTGCCCGGCCTGCCTCGGCAGCCGCCTCAAGCCGGTGTCGATGGCGGTGACCCTGGGCGGCAGCCGCGAGAGCGGCGCCAAGAACATCGCCGAGGTGTGCGCGCTGCCGATCAACGAGGCCGCCGACTACTTGCGGCACCTCGACCTTTCCGCCCGCGAGCGCCAGATCGGCGAGCAGGTGCTGAAGGAGATCCAGGAGCGGCTCAACTTCCTGCTCGACGTCGGGCTCGACTACCTCTCCCTGGATCGGCCGTCCGGCTCGCTGTCGGGCGGCGAGGCCCAGCGGATCCGGCTCGCCACCCAGATCGGTGCGGGCCTGGTCGGAGTGCTCTACGTGCTCGACGAGCCGTCGATCGGGCTGCACCAACGCGACAACCACCGGCTGATCGAGACCCTGGTGCGGCTCAAGGAGCTCGGCAACACACTGATCGTCGTCGAACACGACGAGGACACGATCCGGGTCGCCGACTGGGTCGTGGACATCGGCCCGGGGGCCGGTGAGCACGGCGGTCAGGTCGTCCACAGCGGCTCCGTCGAGGGGCTGCTGAGCCACCCCGACTCGATGACCGGCCAGTACCTCTCCGGCCGGCGCGAGATCCCGGTGCCGGAGGTGCGCCGGCCGCGCACCCAGGGCCGCGAGCTGACGGTGCACGGGGCCCGCGAGCACAACCTGCGCGACATCGACGTCTCGTTCCCGCTCGGGCTGTTCGTGGCGGTGACCGGGGTCTCCGGCTCCGGGAAGTCCACGCTGGTCAACGACATCCTCTACACCTCGCTGGCCAAGCAGATCTACAACGCCCGGACGGTGCCGGGCCGACACCAGCGGATCTCGGGCCTCGAGCACGTCGACAAGGTGATCCACGTCGACCAGTCGCCGATCGGCCGCACCCCGCGGTCCAACCCGGCGACGTACACCGGGGTCTTCGATCACATCCGCAAGCTGTTCGCCTCGACACCCGAGGCGAAGATGCGCGGCTACCTCCAGGGTCGGTTCTCGTTCAACGTCAAGGGCGGGCGCTGTGAGGCGTGCGCCGGAGACGGCACCATCAAGATCGAGATGAACTTCCTGCCCGACGTCTACGTCCCCTGTGAGGTCTGCCACGGCGCCCGCTACAACCGCGAGACGCTCGAGGTCCACTACAAGGGCAAGACGATCGCCGAGGTCCTCGACATGCCGATCGAGGAGGCTGCGGAGTTCTTCGCCGCGGTCCCTGCGATCGCGCGGCACATGAAGACCCTGGTCGAGGTGGGCCTCGGTTATGTGCGGCTCGGTCAGCCGGCGACCACGCTGTCGGGCGGCGAGGCGCAGCGGGTCAAGCTCTCCTCGGAGCTGCAGAAGCGCTCCACGGGGCGCACCGTCTACGTGCTCGACGAGCCCACGACCGGCCTGCACTTCGAGGACATCCGCAAGCTCCTGCTGGTGCTGGGCCGGCTGGCCGACCAGGGCAACACCGTGCTGGTGATCGAGCACAACCTCGACGTGATCAAGACCGCCGACTGGATCGTCGACATGGGACCCGAGGGAGGCTCCCGCGGCGGCATGGTCGTGGCGGAGGGCACGCCCGAGGCGGTCGCCGCCGACCCGGCCAGCTTCACCGGGCAGTTCCTCGCGCCGCTGCTCGAAGGTCGCCACGCCCGGCAGCCGGTGCGTCGCCCGGCACCGGTCGAGGGCACCCGGAAGCCGGCCGCGGCAGCGAGCAGCACCGCGAAGAGGGCCACAGCCAAGAAGGCGAGCGCGAAGAAGGCCACCGCGAAGAAGGCGAGCGCCAAGAAGGCCACCGCGAAGGGTGCGGGGGTCCGCAAGGCCGGCTGAGGTCGGGACACGGGGGCCGGCCGGTGAACCGGTCGGCGTTGGTCCGCGTTTGTACCGTGAGGATTCAACTACCGCCCGTCGAGAGGACGACCACGTGAGCAGGGGCATCAGCCGACGTCAGACACTGACCGGGGCAGCCGCGGTGGGGGTCGGCGTACCCCTGCTCGCCGCCTGCGGCGGGGGCACGGGCGCGAGCCCGAGCGGCGGTCCCACCGTGGGCTCCGGGGAGGAGCTCGGCCCCGCCTCGGACGTGCCGGTCGGCGGCGGGAGGATCTACGCCGACCAGAAGGTCGTTGTGACCCAGCCCTCGGCGGGGGAGTTCCGCGGGTTCTCCTCGATCTGCACCCACCAGGGCTGCCCGGTGACCTCGGTCCGCGCCGGCACGATCAACTGCACCTGCCACGGCAGCAGGTTCTCGATCGAGGACGGCTCGGTGTCCAATGGACCGGCGACCAAGCCGTTGCCGAGCGTGCCGGTGACGGTGGAGCACGGGCAGGTCACCACGGCCTGACCGATCCGGGCCGAGCCGTCCGTGCCGACCCGTAGGGTTGCGGTGTGCCTCCTGCTCGACCGTCCCGCTCCAGCCGAGGCCCGCTGTCCTACCGGCCCGAGCCCGGCTCGATCCCGACCCAGCCGGGGGTCTACCGGTTCCGCGACGCCGGCGGCCGGGTGGTCTACGTCGGCAAGGCGAAGAACCTGCGCGCGCGGCTCTCGTCGTACTTCCAGGACGTCGCCCACCTGCACCCGCGCACCGCCACGATGGTGACGACCGCGGCCAGCGTCGAGTGGACGGTCGTGAAGACGGAGGTCGAGGCCCTCCAGCTGGAGTACTCCTGGATCAAGGAGTTCGACCCGCGGTTCAACGTGAAGTACCGCGACGACAAGTCGTATCCATGGCTCGCGGTCACCGTGGGCGAGGAGTTCCCGCGCGTCATGGTCGGCCGCGGCGCCAAGCGCAAGGGCACCCGATACTTCGGGCCGTACAGCCACGCGTGGGCGATCCGGGAGACCGTCGACCTGCTGCTGCGGGTGTTCCCGATGCGCTCGTGCAGCAACGGCGTCTTCAAGCGGTCGGCCCAGATCGGCCGGCCGTGCCTGCTGGGCTACATCGACAAGTGCGCCGCGCCGTGCGTCGGCAACGTGACCGCCGAGGAGCACCGGGCGATCGTCGACGACTTCTGTGACTTCATGGCGGGCCACACGACGGCATTCGTGAAGCGGGTCGAGCGGGAGATGTACGCCGCCTCGGACGCGCTCGACTTCGAGAAGGCGGCGCGGCTGCGCGATGACCTCGGGGCCCTCAACAAGGCGCTGGAGAAGCAGGCCGTGGTCCTCGGCGAGGGCACCGACGCGGACGTCATCGCGCTCGCGGAGGACCCGCTCGAGGTCGCCGTGCAGATCTTCTACGTGCGGGGCGGGCGGATCCGCGGCCAGCGCGGCTGGGTGGCCGATCGAGTGGACGAGGGCGGCACCGCCGAGCTGGTCGACGACTTCCTGCTCCAGCTGTACGCCGGCGCCGGCCGCGACGAGATCCCGCGCGAGATCCTGGTCCCGGCGCTGCCGCCCGACGTCGCGACGTACGAGTCCCTCCTCAGCGACCTGCGCGGGTCGAAGGTGGCGATCCGGGTGCCGCAGCGCGGCGACAAGAGGAACCTCCAGGAGACGGTCGCCCAGAACGCGAGCCAGGCGCTGGCGCTGCACAAGACCAAGCGGGCGAGCGACCTCACCACCCGCAACCGGGCGCTGGAGGAGATCCAGGACGCCCTCGGCCTGGACGAGGTCCCGCTGCGGATCGAGTGCTATGACGTGTCCAACCTCCAGGGTACCGAGGTGGTCGCGTCGATGGTCGTCTTCGAGGACGGGCTCGCGCGCAAGAGCGAGTACCGCCGCTTCGTGATCCGTGGCGTGGACGGCCAGAACGACGTCGCCTCGATGGACGAGGTGATCACGCGCCGGTTCCGACGGCTGCTGGACGAGCAGGGAGCGAGCGAGTCCGTGGTCACCGAGAGCGGCCCGATGCTCGTGGACCCGGAGACCGGCCGGCCGCGCAAGTTCGCCTACGCGCCCGGGCTCGTGGTCGTCGACGGCGGGCCGCCCCAGGTGGCCGCGGCGCAGCGGGCGCTGAGTGAGCTCGGGATCGTCGACATCCCCGTGTGCGGGCTGGCCAAGCGGTTGGAGGAGGTGTGGCTCCCGGGACAGGAGGACCCGGTGATCCTGCCCCGCTCCAGCGAGGGGCTCTACCTGCTGCAGCGGATCCGCGACGAGGCGCACCGCTTCGCGATCACCCACCACCGCTCCCGGCGCTCGAAGTCGATGGTGGAGAGCCTGCTCGACGACGTGCCGGGCCTGGGCGAGGTGCGGCGCAAGACCCTGCTCAAGCACTTCGGCTCGCTCAAGCGGCTGCGTGAGGCCAGCGTCGAGGAGATCGCCCTGGTCCCGGGCATCGGACCGCGCACGGCCGATGCCATCAAGGATGCGGTCGCCCGGGCCCGCCGCGAGACTGGACCTGCGATCGTCAGCGTCAACACCGCCACCGGCGAGATCGAGGAGGGCTGAGGCCGTGCCCAGCAACACGTCGAGCGACAGGTCGAGCGACGGGTCGAGCGAGGGCTCGACCCCGGTCCCCGACGGCAGCCCCGGCGAGCTGGTCGTCGTGACCGGCATGACCGGAGCCGGTCGGAGCACCGCTGCCAAGGAGCTCGAGGACCTCGGCTACTACGTCGTGGACAACCTGCCGCCGAACCTGCTGCGCGACGTGGTCCGCCTCGTCGACGACACTCGCGGCACCGCACAGCCGATCGCCGTCGTCGTCGACGTGCGCTCCGGCTCCTTCTTCCAGACCCTGCAGGCCAACCTCGCCCAGGGCGCGACCGGCCGGCACGCGACGCTGGTCTTCCTCGAGGCGGGCGACGACGTCCTCGTCCGCCGCCAGGAGGCCGCCCGGCGGCCGCACCCGCTCCAGGGCGGCGGCCGGCTGATCGACGGCCTGACCCGCGAGCGCACGGTGCTCGCCGACCTGCGCAGCGACGCGGACCTGGTGATCGACACGACCGCACTGAACGTCCATCAGCTCACCGACCGGATCGCTGAGGCGTTCGGCACGCCGGACACCGTCCGTCTCAAGGTCACCGTCATCAGCTTCGGGTTCAAGTACGGCATCCCCGTCGACGCCGACTTCGTGGCCGACATGCGCTTCCTGCCCAACCCGCACTGGATCCCCGAGCTGCGTCCCCGCACCGGGCGGGACGCCGCCGTCGCCGACTACGTGATGGCGCAGCCAGGCGCCGCGGAGTTCCTCGACGCCTACGTGCCCGTGCTCGAGGGCGTCGCGAGCGGGTACTTGCGGGAGGGCAAGCGGTTCATGACGATCGCGATCGGCTGCACCGGCGGCAAGCACCGCAGCGTCGCGATGACCGAGGAGATCTCCCGCCGCCTCGGCGAGGCCGGCTACGAGGTCCGGGCCACGCACCGCGACCTCGGGCGTGAGTGATGACCCGATGAGGCTGGACCGCGCGCAGGCGGTGGTCGCGTTCGGCGGTGGCCACGGCCTGGCCGCCTCGCTCCAGGCCCTCCGGGTCCTCGTCGACGAGCTGGTGGTCGACGACCTCACTGCGGTGGTCACCGTCGCCGACAACGGCGGCTCCTCCGGCCGGCTCCGCTCGGAGTTCGGGGTGCTGCCGCCCGGCGACCTCCGGATGGCGCTCGCGGCGCTGTGCGGCGCCAACCAGTGGGGCGACACCTGGGCCCGCGTGCTCCAGCACCGCTTCTCCGGTCAGGGAGACATGCGCGGTCACGTGATTGGCAACCTCCTGATCGTCGGTCTCTGGGAGCAGCTCGGCGACCCGGTCGCGGCCCTGGACTGGGTCGGGCGCCTCCTGGGCACCTCCGGGCGGGTACTGCCGATGGCGCTCACCCCGCTGGACATCACCGCGGAGGTCCGCGGACTGGCCGGCGACCGCGGCGGCCTCACGACCGTCCGCGGCCAGGTCGAGATCGCCACCACCGAGGGCGTGATCGCCGCGATCGCGCTCGACCCGCCGGATCCCGAGCCGTGCCCCGAGGCGCTCGCCGCGGTGTACGCCGCCGACTGGCTGGTGCTCGGCCCCGGCTCGTGGTTCACCTCGGTGATCCCACACCTGATGGTCCCTGCCCTGCACGACGCGATCGTCTCCAGTGACGCCCGGGTCGTGGTGACGCTGAACCTCGCCGAGCAGGCGGGGGAGACACCGGGGTTCGCGGCCGCCGATCATCTCGCGGTGCTCGCCGAGCACGCGCCGGACCTGCGGATCGACACCGTGCTCGCCGACGAGCGGAGCGTCCGCGACGGTCTTCACGACCTGCGTGAGGTCGTGGACGCGACCGGGGCCCAGCTGGTCGTGGCCGACGTCGCCTGCGACGACGGCACCGCGCGGCACGACCCCGCGAAGCTGGCGACGTCGTACGCCCGGATCCTCGGTGCCGGAGACCTCGACCGCACCCCCACCGGTCGTTGACGGGCGTGAAAGGATCGGCGGCATGGCGATGACGGCACAGGTGAAGGCGGAGCTGGCCAGCACCCAGGTCACGAAGACGTGCTGCCGCAAGGCCGAGGTGGCCTCCATGTTGCGGTTCGCGGGCGGTCTGCACATCGTCAGCGGCCGGATCGTGGTCGAGGCGGAGTTCGACACCGGCGCGGCCGCTCGTCGACTGCGCACCAACATCGCTGAGGTCTACGGCCACCAGTCCGACGTGGTCATGGTGCAGGGCAACGGGATCCGCAAGGGCAGCCGCTACATCGTGCGGGTCGTCAAGGACGGCGAGGCGCTCGCGCGGCAGACCGGCCTGCTGGACCAGCGCGGCCGACCGGTGCGC
This sequence comes from Nocardioides sp., assembly GCF_030019515.1. Lineage (GTDB taxonomy): Bacteria > Actinomycetota > Actinomycetes > Propionibacteriales > Nocardioidaceae > Nocardioides. The sequence continues at coordinate 59,740 of NZ_JASEEQ010000001.1, forward strand.
GGGCTGCCCCCGGCGGTCGTCTCCGGCGGCGGCTGCGACGCGGTGGCTGCCTGGCGCGGGGCCTTCCTCGCGCACGGGTCGCTGACCGAGCCGGGCCGGTCCTCGGCGCTCGAGGTGACCTGCCCCGGGCCGGAGGCGGCGCTCGCGCTCGTCGGCGTCGCGCGCCGGCTCGGCATCCACGCGAAGGCGCGCGAGGTCCGTGGGGTCGACCGGGTCGTGATCCGCGACGGTGACGCGATCGGCCAGCTGCTCACCCGGCTCGGCGCCCACGAGTCGCTGATGGCGTGGGAGGAGCGCCGGATGCGGCGCGAGGTCCGGGCCACCGCGAACCGGCTGGCCAACTTCGACGATGCCAACCTGCGCCGCTCCGCCCGCGCGGCCGTGGCCGCGGGTGCCCGCGTCGACCGGGCGATGGAGATCCTGGGCGAGGACGTCCCCGACCATCTCCGGATGGCCGGTGAGCTGCGCCTCGAGCACAAGCAGGCCTCGTTGGAGGAGCTCGGCCAGCTGCACGACCCGGTGCTCACCAAGGACGCCATCGCCGGCCGGATCCGGCGGCTGCTGGCGATGGCCGACAAGCGCGCGGAGGAGCTCGGGATCCCCGACACCGAGGCCTCGCTCACCCCGGAGATGCTTGCCGACGAGGGGTAACTTAGGCTCTAGCAATACCTAAGGTCCCGAGGCCGCAGGACCTTCGCTCGTTACCTGGACGTACCCCAAGACGAGAGATTGGACCCGGCGGCCCGGGCGATAGGGTCGAGAAGACGGGCAGTCGGACACCCCGGCGGCCCCAGCTACCGCGACAGAGGAGCTCCGCAGTGACCGTTCGAGTAGGTATCAACGGGTTCGGCCGGATCGGCCGCAACTTCTTCCGGGCCGTCGTGGCCTCCGGCGCCGACATCGAGATCGTGGCCGTCAACGACCTGACGGACAACAAGACTCTGGCGACGCTGCTGAAGTACGACTCGATCCTCGGTCGCCTCGAGGGCGACGTCACCTCCACCGACACCGAGATCAGCGCCGCGGGCCACACCTTCCGGGTCTTCGAGGAGCGCGACCCGAGCGCGCTGCCGTGGGGCGACCTGGGCGTCGACATCGTGATCGAGTCGACCGGCCTGTTCACCGACGCGACCAAGGCGAAGGCCCACATCGACGGCGGCGCGAAGAAGGTCATCGTCTCCGCACCCGCGAAGAACGAGGACGTCACGATCGTGATGGGCGTCAACGAGGGCGACTACGACCCCGCGGCGCACACGATCATCTCGAACGCGTCCTGCACCACCAACTGCCTCGCGCCGATGGCGAAGGCGCTCAACGACGAGTTCGGCATCGTCAAGGGCCTGATGACCACCATCCACGCGTACACCGGTGACCAGAACCTGCTCGACGGCCCGCACCGCGACCTGCGCCGGGCGCGCGCCGCAGCGACCAACATCGTGCCGACCTCCACTGGCGCGGCCAAGGCGATCGGCCTGGTCCTGCCCGAGCTCAAGGGCAAGCTCGACGGCTACGCCCTCCGCGTCCCCGTGCCGACGGGCTCGGCCACCGACCTCACCTTCGAGGCCGGCCGCGAGACGACCGTCGAGGAGGTCAACGCCGTCGTCAAGGCTGCGGCCGACGGCAAGATCCTGCGCTACAACGAGGACCCGATCGTCTCCAGCGACATCACCACCGACCCGGCGTCCTGCATCTTCGACGCGCCGCTGACCAAGGTCATCGGCAACCAGGTCAAGGTCGTCGGCTGGTACGACAACGAGTGGGGCTACTCCAACCGCCTGGTCGACCTGGTCGACTACGTCGGCGCCACCCTCTGACCGTGGCCGCCTACGACGGACTCGGTGAGGTCGCGGGCAGGCGGGTGCTGGTCCGCTCCGACCTCAACGTCCCGCTCGACGGGACGACCATCACCGACGACGGCCGGATCCGTGCGAGTGTGCCGACCATCAAGGCGCTGGCCGACGCCGGCGCCCGGGTGATCGTGACCGCCCACCTCGGGCGCCCCAAGGGGGCGCCCGAGGAGCGGTACTCCCTGCGGCCGGTCGTCACCCGGTTGGGCGAGCTGCTCGGCCAGGACGTGGCCTTCGCCGCGGACACGGTGGGCGAGAGCGCGCAGGCGACTGTCGCAGCGCTCCAGGACGGGCAGGTCGCCGTGCTGGAGAACGTCCGCTTCAACGCCGGCGAGACGAGCAAGGACGAGGCCGAGCGTGGTGCCTTCGCGGACCAGCTCGCCGCGCTCGCCGACGCGTTCGTCTCCGACGGGTTCGGTGTCGTGCACCGCAAGCAGGCGTCGGTCTACGACGTCGCCCAGCGGCTCCCGCACGCCATGGGCGCGCTGGTCGCCAAGGAGACCGAGGTCCTGCGTCGGCTCACCGTGGCTCCCGAGCGGCCCTACGTCGTCGTGCTCGGGGGCTCCAAGGTCTCCGACAAGCTGGGCGTCATCGACAACCTGCTCGACAAGGCCGACAAGCTGCTGATCGGCGGCGGCATGGTGTTCACGTTCCTCAAGGCGCAGGGGCACGAGGTCGGCAGGAGCCTCCTCGAGGAGGACCAGCTCGACACCTGCCGCTCCTACCTGGAGCGCGCGGAGCAGGCCGGGGTCGAGATCCTGCTGCCGACCGACATCGTCGTGGACACCGAGTTCCCCTCGGGGGACCGCAGCCCGGAGCCGCGCGTCGTACCGGCCTCGGAGATCCCCGCGGACGCACTCGGCCTCGACATCGGTCCCGATTCGGCGGCGGCGTTCGCCGCGGCGCTCGCCGACGCCCGGACGGTCTTCTGGAACGGCCCGATGGGCGTCTTCGAGACCGACGCGTTCGCCGGCGGCACCCGGGCCGTCGCGGAGGCACTCACCCGGGTCGATGGCCTGTCCGTGGTGGGCGGTGGCGACTCCGCCGCCGCGGTCCGCAAGCTCGGCTTCGACCAGGCGGCCTTCGGGCACATCTCCACGGGTGGCGGCGCCAGCCTGGAGTTCCTCGAGGGCAAGGAGCTGCCCGGCATCAAGGTCCTGGAGGACTGACCCGCGGGGGTCCACCCCGCGCCCACCCCGCTGGGGCCACCCAGCTCCCACTACACGCCGAGGATGGCATGGCCGACAACCGCACCCCGCTGATGGCGGGCAACTGGAAGATGAACCTCAACCACCAAGAGGCGGTGGTGCTGGTCCAGAAGCTCGCCTGGACGCTCGCCGACAAGAAGCACGACTACACGCGAGCCGAGGTCGTCGTGGTCCCGCCGTTCACCGACCTGCGCTCTGTGCAGACCCTGGTGGACGGCGACCGACTGCTGGTGAAGTACGCCGCCCAGGACGTCTCGACGCACGACGCCGGCGCGTTCACCGGCGAGATCTCGGCCGGCATGCTGGCCAAGCTCGGCTGCTCCTACGTCGTGGTGGGGCACAGCGAGCGCCGCGAGTACCACACCGAGGACGACCAGGAGGTCAACGCCAAGGCCCACCAGGCCCTGGGCGCGGGCATGGTCCCGATCGTGTGCGTGGGCGAGGGCCTCCAGGTGCGCCAAGCCGGGGCCCACGTGGCTCACTGTCTGGCTCAGGTCGACGGCTCGCTCGCCGGGTTCACCGCTGAGCAGGTCGCCGGCCTGGTGATCGCCTACGAGCCGATCTGGGCGATCGGCACCGGCGAGGTGGCCACCCCGAACGACGCACAGGAGGTCTGCGCGGCGATCCGGGAGCGGATCCGCGAGGTACACGGCGACGACGCGGCGGACGGCGTACGCGTCCTGTACGGCGGGTCGGTGAAGGCGTCGAACGTGGCCGGCATCATGGCCAAGGACGACGTCGACGGCTGCCTGGTCGGTGGCGCCAGCCTCCAGGCGGACGAGTTCGGGGGCATCTGCCGGTTCTACGACATGCCGGTCATCTGATCGTCCACGGTCTGACGTAGGCTAGGCGACCGTGACCCTGCTCTTCACCATCCTGCTCATGACCTCGAGCGCGCTGATGATCCTGCTCGTGCTGCTCCACAAGGGCCGCGGGGGCGGCCTCTCGGACATGTTCGGCGGCGGCGTCTCCAGTTCGCTGGGTGGCTCCTCGGTGGCCGAGCGCAACCTGGACCGGTTCACGGTCGGGATCGGCATCATCTGGTTCGCCTGTGTAGTGGCCCTCGGGCTCCTGCTCGCCTACTGAGTACTTCGAGAAAGGGATCCGTTCCGTGGCTGGTGGAGGAAACGCTATTCGCGGGAGCCGGGTGGGGGCCGGCCCGATGGGCGAGGCGGAGCGCGGCGAGGCCGCGCCGCGGCAGGCCGTGACCTACTTCTGCGCTCACGAGCACCGCTCGGTGGTGACGTTCTCGGTGGAGGCACAGGTGCCTGACTCCTGGGACTGCCCCAAGTGCGGTCTCCCGGCGAGCCTCGACTCGGAGAACCCGCCGCCCGCTCCGAAGATCGAGCCCTACAAGACGCACCTGGCCTACGTGAAGGAGCGGCGCTCCGACCAGGAGGCCGCCGACATCCTCGACGAGGCGCTGCAACTGCTCCGTTCGCGCCGCAAGTCCGGCGACATCATCTTCTAGGTCGAGTCGGCGCATCTTGCCCGCCTGAGGGCGTCGAGTCGGCGCGTCCTGCCCGGCTGACGGCGTCGAGTCGGCGCGTCCTGCCCGACATTCAGCCGGCGACGCGGAACCCCCGGCGGCGGCGAGCCTCGGCGGCCGCAGCTCGGATCACTGCCTCGCAGGCACGTGCCCGGCCGAAGACCTCCGAACATCCGAAGGCACTGATCAGCCAGCCGTCGTCCGCGAGGTCCGTACGACGCTCGCGGTCGTGCCGAAGCTGGTCCGGCGAGCTGTGCCACTCCGCGCCGTCGTACTCGAAGCCGGCTCGGAGGTCCTCGTCGGCGAGGTCGATGCGGGCGAGGAGGCGGCCGTCTCGGAATACCTCGACCTGAGGCACGACAAGTACCCGACACTCGATGCATCGCAGCCGCAGGACCGATTCTCCGGGGGACTCCGCGCGCCCGTCGGCCAGGGGTCCGATGGCGCGCAGTGTCGTCACCCAGCGCATGCCCCCGAACCGGGTGATCCCTTCGAGGAACTCCTCGCGGGTGAAGACGCCGAGCCGGAACATTGCGTCCAGACCGCTGATCGCTTCATCCGTCCACCGCACCCGACCGAGGTCCCATGCGGTCCGCAGCGGTGTGGACACCCGCAGCCCCTGCACTTCCATGATCTCGTCGGGGCGCAGGTTGCGTTCGCCGCTCGCCGCCAGGTCGTTGCGAAGCCGGCCGTGCCCGGACGGACGGAACAGGGACAGCGGTCTGAGCTCGAGGTGCTCGTTCGGCGCGAGGATCATCTGGGCGCCGTGCAGCCAGCCGGCATGTCGGTCGACCACGACGCAGTCCTCTGGGACCACGAGCCGCAAGCAGGCGGCACGAAGCTCGAGTGAGTCAGCGAGGTGCGTCGCGACGTACACGCCTTTGATCGGTCGACGCACGAGGCCCTCGCTCACGAGTCGGTCGAGCATTCGACGTGACAGGCCCGCTGCCGCGGCGGCGGCTCGGGTGAACGGCACGTCGGGAGACAACGGGAAGGACGGTCCGAGCTGGCCGTCCGACAGCATCTGATCAATGTCCATGACCGACATCGTTGCCTCGATGTGGGTCGCGTAGGCGTGTCCTCCTCGCGCCTGTGGATGGCGCGGGCAAGATGCGCCGACTGGGCCCTGCTGGGCGGGCAAGATGCGCCGACTGGGCCGTGGTGGGCGGGCAAGATGCGCCGACTCGGCCCTGCTGGGCGGGCAAGATGCGCCGACTCGGTCAGAGGCGGGAGGCGGCTGCGCGGTCGAGGAACCAGATCGTCTCGTCGTGGCCGGTGACGCCGGCGGCGGGGGTGTCGTGGAGGTCGGCGCCGCCCAGGGCGCTCGCGACGGCCGCGGCCTTGCCGTCGCCGCTGACCAGGAACCAGACCGAGCGCGCGCGGTTGAGCACCGGGAAGGTCAGGCTGATCCGCTCCGGCGGCGGCTTCGGCGACCCGGTCACGCCGACCGCGGCCCGGTCGGCCACGTCGAGCTGGGCGAAGCCGGGGAAGAGCGAGGCGATGTGCCCGTCCGGTCCGATGCCGAGCATCACCACGTCGAACTCGCTGCCGCCGTGGTCGCTCAGCACGGCGGCGTACCCGGCCGCCCCGGCGTCGACGTCGGCGGCGTCCGCGGTCGAGGGCATCTCGTGCACGCGGGCGGGGTCGACCCCGACCGCGTCGAGGAAGGCCGCCCGGGCCTGGCCGGCGTTGCGGTCGGGGGAGTCGGGTGCGACGAAACGCTCGTCGCCCCACCACACGACCACCTGGGCCCAGTCGACCTCGGAGGCGGGCGAGAGCCGGGCGACCTCGCGGTGGATGTCCTCGGCGATGGTGCCGCCGGTCAGCACGATCTGCGGCACGCCGCCCGCGGCCTGGGCGTCGGCGAGCCGGGTGAGCAGCTCGCCGGCGACGGCGGTCGCCAGGGCGGCACCGTCCGGGTGGACCTCGACGCGGGGCGTGGCGCTCATCGGCGAGCACCCATCGAGACCAGGGCGCGCGCGGTCTCGGCGTAGACGTCGTCCTCGTCGAGGCGGCGCAGCTCCTCGGCCAGGAGCTCGGGGAGCTCTCGGCGCTTGAGCGCGACCGGGCGGTCCGGCTGCCCGGGGGAGGTGAACGTCGCGAGCCGACCGTCGGTGCGCGTGATCCGCACCGGCCCGTCGCGGGTCTCCAGCACGACCTCGGTGATGCCGGGACCCTCGGAGGTCGAGCGGGCGACGTCGACCTTGAGCCGGTCGGCGAGCCAGGCCGCCAGGAGGTCCGCGCTGGGGCTGACCCGCTCGGCGGTCACCGACGCGCGGGCCACCTTCAGCGGCTGCTGGTCGAGTGCCGCGGCGAGCAGCGCCCGCCACGGCGTGATCCGGGTCCAGGCCAGGTCGGTGTTGCCCTTGGTGTACGACGAGCACTGCTGGCGGATCGCCTTGGTCCGGGCCCGCGTGGCCGCCGCGGCGTCGGTGATCCGGCGCTGGGCGAGCCGGCCCAGCGGGTCCTCCGCCGGGTCGTCGGGCGGGTGGCAGGGCCACCAGACCGCCACGGGGGAGTCCGGCAGCAGGAGCGGGAGGACCACCGACTCCGGATGCTTGACGACCTCGCCCTTGAGCCGGATCAGGGCGGTCTCGCCGGTCCAGCCGGACCCGATGCCCACCTGGGCGTTGACCTGCGCCGCGCCCCGGGCGTCACCGAGGATCACGCCCAGGACCCGCGCCGGGTGCTCGTGGGAGGCGGCCTGGGCGGCCTGCATGGCGCCCTCGGCCTGGTCCTCGTTGACCACGATCACCAGCGTCATCACCATGCCCATCGCCGGGCTGCCGGCGCGGGTGCGGGCGCGGAGGAACTCCGCGGCGATCCCCGAGGAGTTGGTGCTCGTGAGCTCGATCATTCCGGGGTCCCCTCGAAGGGCGGAGGAGAGCAGCGGGGGACGCCCGCGGCTGCGTGGAGTGGGGTCATGGTCGCCTCCAGACGCGCCCGTCGCGGGCGAGCATCGCGTCCGCGGACGCGGGGCCCCAGCCGCCGGACTCGTACTGCTCGGGCTTCGCCTTGCGCTGCTCGTCCTGGCGGGCCCAGTGCTCGAGGATCGGATCCAGGATCCTCCAGGACAGCTCCACCTCCTCGTGGCGGGGGAACAGCGGCGGGTCGCCCAGGAGCACGTCGAGGATCAGGCGCTCGTACGCCTCCGGCGAGGACTCGGTGAAGGCGCCGCCGTACACGAAGTCCATGTTGACGTCGCGGATCTCCATCTGGGTGCCGGGCACCTTGGAGCCGAACCGCATCGTCACACCCTCGTCGGGCTGCACCCGGATCACCAGGGCGTTCTGGGTCAGCTCCTCGGTCGAGGAGGCGGCGAACGGCAGGTGCGGTGCGCGCTTGAACACGACCGCCACCTCGGTCACCCGGCGGCCCAGGCGCTTGCCGGTGCGCAGGTAGAACGGGACGCCGGCCCAGCGCCGGGTGTCCACGTGCAGGGTGACCGCGGCGAACGTCTCGGTGGTGGAGGTCTGCTTGATGCCCTCCTCCTCGAGGAAGCCGATCACCTGCTCCCCGCCGGCCCAGCCGGCGGCGTACTGGCCACGAGCCGTGGTCAGGTCGAGCCGTCGTGGCAGCTCCACGCTGGCGAGGACCTTCTGCTTCTCGATCCGCAGGCTCTCGGCGTCGAAGGAGGTGGGCTCCTCCATGGCGACGAGAGCCATCAGCTGGAGCAGGTGGTTCTGGATCACGTCCCGCGCGGCGCCGATGCCGTCGTAGTAGCCGGCGCGGCCGCCGATGCCGATGTCCTCGGCCATCGTGATCTGCACGTGGTCGACGTAGTTGGAGTTCCAGATCGGCTCGAACATCTCGTTGGCGAACCTGAGCGCCAGGATGTTCTGGACGGTCTCCTTGCCGAGGTAGTGGTCGATCCGGAAGATCGAGCCGGACGGGAACACCTCGGCCAGCACGGCGTTGAGCCGCTGCGCCGACTCCAGGTCGTGCCCGAACGGCTTCTCGACCACCACCCGGCGCCACGAGTCACCCCGGCCCTCGGTCAGCCCGTGCTCCTGGAGCTGACCGACGACGTCGTCGAAGAACCCCGGTGGGATCGCCAGGTAGAACGCGTGGTTGCCGCCGGTGCCGCGCACCTCGTCGAGCTCCTCGATGGTCCGGCGCAGGCGCTCGAAGGCCATGTCGTCGTCGAAGTTGCCCGGGACGAACCGGAACCCCTCGGCGAGCTGGCGCCAGACCTCCTCGCGGAACTCGGTGCGGGCGTGTGCCTTGACCGAGTCGTGGACGATCTGCGCGAAGTCCTGGTCGGCCCAGTCGCGCCGGGCGAAGCCGGTCAGGCTGAAGCCCGGCGGGAGCAGGCCACGGTTCGCCAGGTCGTAGATGGCCGGCATGATCTTCTTGCGGGAGAGGTCTCCGGTGACGCCGAAGAGCACCATCCCGCTCGGACCCGCGATGCGGGGCAGTCGCCGGTCCCGCGGGTCGCGGAGCGGGTTGTGCCACGCCGGCGGCGTCGTCACCCCAGCACTCCCAGCACCGTGTCCAGCTCACCCGGCGAGGACACGTGCAGCCGGAGGACCGGGCGACCCTTCGCCGCCAGCACCTGGCCGTCGCCGACGGCCTGCGCGGTGATGAACTCGTGGAACGTGAAGGGCCGGTCGGGCACCGCGAGATCGGCCTCGGGCTGACCGGTCACCTGCAGGTAGACGCCGGTCGCCGGCCCGCCCTTGTGGTACTGCCCGGTGGAGTGCAGGAACCGAGGCCCCCAGCCGAACGTCACCGGGCGACCGGTGCGCACCGCGAGCCGGTCCCGCACCTCGGCGAGGCGCGCGTCTCGGTGCCGGTCCAGGTAGGCCTGGACCGCGACGTACCCGTGCTCGGCGTCGAGGCCGTCGAGCAGGGCCGCCACCGCGTCGGCCGCGGTGGAGACGCCCTCGGGGAGCCAGCCCTCCGAGGCGTAGACGGCGATCGGCCCGTCGGTGAAGACCGGCTCGGGCGTGCTGCCTCCGCCGTCGAGCATCTCGCGGGCGGCAGCCTTCGCGCTCTCGACGTCCGGCTGGTCGAACGGGTTGATGCCGATCAGCCGGCCGGCGATCGCGGTGGCGTACTCCCACAGCAGCATCTGGGCACCGAGCGGGGCGTCGATGGTGGCGCCCCAGCCGGAGGCCGGCCGGATCTGGTCGGCGCGCTCGGCGTGACCGGGACCGAAGGCGACCAGCACCTCGTCGTCGGTGCTGGGGGTGAAGTTCGGGGAGTCGAGGGAGGCCACGACGACCGGCAGGATGCCCTTGCCGTCCTTGCCGGTCGACTCCGCGACCAGCTGCTCGACCCAGTCGCCGAAGCCGGCGTACGGCGCGCCCACGTTGGCCAGGGCGAGCTTGTCGGCGCCGGCCTGGTTGGCCACGCCGAGCAGCGCGCCCAGCCGCAGGGCCGGGTTGTCGACGGAGTCCGCCTCGAGCACCGGGCGGATCGCCTCGGCCTCGTCGAGGAGCGCGGCGATGTTGGCGCCCGCGAGGCCGCTGGGCACCAGGCCGAACGCGGTCAGGGCGGAGTAGCGGCCGCCGACCTCCGGTTCGGCGAGGAACACGCGGTAGCCGGCGTCGCGCGCCGACTTCTCCAGCGGCGAGCCGGGGTCGGTCACCACGACGATCCGGTCGGCCGGGTCGATCCCGGCGTCGGTGAACGCCTTCTCGAACGCGCGGCGCTGGCTGTCGGTCTCGACGGTGCCGCCGGACTTGCTCGAGACCACGACCACGGTCTCGTCGAGGCGCTGCTCGACGGCCGAGCGCACGAAGTCGGGGTCGGAGGAGTCCAGCACCACGAGCTCGACCTCGTTGCTCCGACAGATCACCTCGGGGGCCAGGGAGGACCCGCCCATGCCGCAGAGCACGACCCGGAACAGGTCCCGCTCGCGCAGCTCGACCTCGAGCTCGGCGATGTCGCTGATCAGGTCGCGCGAGGACCGGGACAGCCCGACCCAGCCGAGCCGCTTGCCGGCCTCCTCCTCGGCCGCCGGTCCCCACAGCGTGTGGTCGCCCGCGGCGAGCCGGCTCGCGACCTTCGCGTCGACGAGGTCGCGGACCGCGGCGACGTAGACCTTCTGGTCGCGGTAGCCGACGTGCAGCTCGTGGTGGTCGCCCTGGGCGAGGTGCCAGCCGGTGGCCGGCGCGGGGTGGTCGCTCATGCGGAGGTCTCGGCCTTCCTCATCTGGGCGGACACGCTGTCGGTGAGGTCGCTCCACGACTTCTTGAACTTGTCGACGCCCTCGGTCTCGAGGACCACCAGGACGTCGTCGAAGTCGACGCCGACCTCGCCGAGGCGCTCGAGGATGGCGGCGCCGGCGCCGGCGCGGCCGGTCACGACGTCGCCGAGGACCTCACCGTGGTCCGCGAACGCGTGCAGGGTCTTCTCGGGCATCGTGTTGACGGTCTCTGCGACGACGAGGTCGCGCACGTACATCGTGTCGTCGTAGTCGGGGTTCTTCACCCCGGTCGAGGCCCACAGCGGCCGCTGCCGGTTGGCACCCACGGCCTCGAGCGCACGCCAGCGCTCGGACCCGAAGACCTCCTCGAACGCGCCGTACGCGACCAGCGCGTTGGCGACGGCGGCCTTGCCGCGCAGGGCGAGCGCCGTCTCGGAGCCGATCGCCTCGAGCCGCTTGTCGACCTCGGTGTCGACGCGGGAGACGAAGAACGACCCGTAGGAGTGGATCCTCGACAGGTCGTGGCCCGCCTCGTGTGCGTGCTCGAGGCCCGTGAGGTAGGCGTCCATCACGTCGCGGTAGCGCTGAGTGCTGAACATCAGGGTCACGTTGACGCTGATGCCCTCGGCGGTCGCCGCGGTGATCGCGGCCAGGCCCTCCTCGGTCGCCGGGATCTTGACCAGTGCATTGGGGCGGTCGACGGCCGCCCACAGCGCGCGTGCGGACGCGATGGTGGCCTGGGTGTCGTTGGCCAGGTCGGGCTCCACCTCGATGGAGACCCGGCCGTTCGCGTGGTCCGCCTCGTACGTCGGGCGCAGGATGTCGCAGGCGTTGCGGACGTCCTCGGTGGTGAGGTCGAAGATGATCCGCTCGACCGGCTCGCCCTTTTCGACGAGCTGGGCGACCTGCGCGTCGTAGCGCTCGCCGTCGGCGATCGCGGCGGCGAAGATCGTCGGGTTGCTCGTGACGCCCACGACCGACTTCTCCGCCACCAGCCCGGCGAGGTTGTCCGTCTCGATCCGCTCCCGGGACAGGTCGTCGAGCCAGATCGAGACGCCGGCGTCGGTGAGTGCTTTCAGTTGGTCGCTCATGGTTCCTCCGATGTAGGTGGTCGGTGGTCGCGTCGGCGGTGAGGCTGGTCGCTCCGCTAGCTGCTGCTGACGCGGATGCTGTCGCGCGCGGCATCGGCGACCGCTTGGGCCGTGATGCCGTACTCCTGGTAGATGCGGGCGTAGTCGGCGGAGGCGCCGTACGTCTCGATCGAGACGATCCGGCCGTGGTCGCCGACCACCTCGTGCCAGCCCTGGGCGATGCCGGCCTCGACCGACACGCGGGCCTTGACGATCGGCGGGATCACGGCCTCGCGGTAGGACTCGTGCTGCGCGGCGAACCACTCGCGGCACGGCATGGACACGACGCGGGCGCGGATGCCGTCCTCGGCGAGCAGGGCACGGGCCTCGACGGCGAGCTGCACCTCCGAGCCGGTGCCGACGAGCACGACGTCGGGCTGCCCACCCCGGCCGTCGACCTCCGGGGCGTCGATCAGGATGTAGCCGCCGCGGTGGACGTCCTCGGTTCCGGAGAAGCCGTCCCGGTCGCGCGGGAACACGGGCACGTTCTGGCGGGTCAGGGCCAGTGCGGAGGGCCGGTCGGTGTGCTCCATGACGGCCTTCCAGCAGGCCGCGACCTCGTTGGCGTCGGCGGGCCGCACGACGTCGAGGCCCGGGATGGCGCGGAGCGCGGCGAGGTGCTCGATCGGCTGGTGGGTCGGGCCGTCCTCGCCGAGGCCGATGGAGTCGTGCGTCCACACGTAGGTGACCGGCAGCCCCATCAGCGAGGCCAGCCGGACCGCGGGCCGCATGTAGTCGGAGAACGTGAGGAACGTGCCGCCGAAGACCCGGGTGCCACTGTGCAGCGCGATGCCGTTCATGATCGAGCCCATCGCGTGCTCGCGGATGCCGAAGTGCAGCACCCGGCCGGCGTACGGGTCGCCCGCCCACATCTTCGAGGACCGGTCGACGGGCAGGAACGACGGGACGCCCTCGATCGTGGTGTTGTTCGACTCCGCCAGGTCCGCCGAGCCGCCCCAGAGCTCCGGGACCCGCGCGGCGATCGCGTTGATGACCTGACCGGAGGCCTTGCGGGTCGCGACCCCCTTCGGGTCGGCGTCGAAGACCGGCAGGTCGTCGGCCCAGCCCTCGGGCAGCTCGTGGTCGCGCAGCCGCATCAGCACCGCGAAGCTGTCGGGGTTCTTCTGTCGCCAGGCGCCGAAGTCCTCGTCCCAGGCCTTCCCGGCGGCCGCGCCGCGCTCGCCGAGCCTGCGGGTGTGCTCGAGGACCCCCTCGGGGAGCTCGAAGGTCTGGGCGGGGTCGAAGCCCAGGACCTCCTTCGTGGCGGCGACCTCGTCGGCGCCGAGGGCGGAGCCGTGGGCCTTGCCGGTGCCCTGGGCGTTCGGTGCCGGCCAGGCGATGATCGTCTTCAGCTCGATGAAGCTGGGCCGGTCGGTGACCGCCTCGGCGGCGCGGATCGCGTCGTACAGCGCGTGCACGTCCTCGTGGTACTCGGTGCCGCCGTTGGTCCAGTCGACGACCTGCACGTGCCACCCGTAGGCCTCGTAGCGTGCCGCGACGTCCTCGCTGAGCGCGATGCTGGTGTCGTCCTCGATGGAGATCCTGTTGGCGTCGTAGATCAGCGTCAGGTTGCCGAGCTGCTGGGTGCCGGCGATCGAGGAGGCCTCGCCGCTGACGCCCTCCTGGATGTCGCCGTCGCTGCAGATGGCGTACACGCGGTGGTCGAACACCGAGGGCCCGGTCTTCGCGTCCGCGTCCAGCAGCCCGCGCAGCCGGCGCGCGGCCATCGCCATCCCAACCGCGTTGCCGACGCCCTGACCCAGCGGGCCGGTCGTGGTCTCCACCCCGGCGGTGTGGCGGTACTCCGGGTGACCGGGGGTCTTGCTGCCCCAGGTGCGCAGCGCCTTGAGGTCGTCGAGCTCGAGGCCGAAGCCGCCGAGGAAGAGTTGGATATAGAGGGTCAGCGAGGAGTGGCCGGCGGAGAGCACGAACCGGTCGCGAGCGATCCAGCGCGGGTCGGACGGGTCGTGGCGCATCACCTTCTGGAAGAGCAGGTACGCCACCGGAGCCAGGCTCATCGCCGTTCCCGGGTGTCCGTTCCCGACCTTCTGCACTGCGTCCATCGCGAGCACTCGGGCTGTGTCCACCGCCTTCTGGTCGAGGTCGGTCCAGTCGAGCGCAGCGGTGTCGGTCACAGGATTCCTTTCGAGGTCATCGGCCACACCCGAGCCTACTCACCCCTAGCGATAGACTCGCGGCAGTCCTGCTACCTGTCGGTACCCCTGTTCCCGCCCGAGGATCCCCCTGTGACGTACGTCGGCCAGTCGGCCTCTGCTGCCCAGCAGTCCGCGGCCGAGCGGGCGACCCCCAAGGATGTCCTGGCTGCGTACGTCGGGCTGACCAAGCCCCGGGTGATCGAGCTCCTGCTGCTCACGACGGTGCCGGTGATGTTCTTCGCGGACCGCGGGGTCCCGGAGCTCTGGCTGGTGGTCGCGACCGTCGTCGGTGGCGCGTTCTCGGCGGGTTCGGCGTCGGTCTTCAACTGCGTCTACGACCGAGACATCGACGAGCAGATGCGGCGTACCCGTCGCCGGGCGCTGCCGCGGCACATCGTGTCGCCGGCCGCGGCGCTCGTGTTCGGGCTCGTGCTCGGGGTCCTCTCGACGATCATCCTCTACGTCTGGGTGAACCCGCTCTCCGCGGCGCTCTCGGTGGCCGCCAACGCGTTCTACGTGCTCGTCTACACGATGCTGCTCAAGCGTCGGACGACCCAGAACATCGTGTGGGGCGGGCTGGCCGGCTGCTTCCCGGCCCTGATCGGGTGGACGGCCGTCACGGGGTCGCTCTCCTGGGTGCCGGTCGTGCTGTTCGCCGTGGTGTTCTTCTGGACCCCGCCGCACACCTGGGCGCTGGCGCTGCGCTACCGCGAGGACTACGCGAACGTCGACGTGCCGATGCTCCCGGTCGTCGCCCCCGCCCGCGAGGTCGGCCGCCAGGTGGTGATCTACAGCTGGGTGATGGTCGCGACCTCGCTCCTGCTGTGGCCGGTCGCGGGCACGGGCGTCTTCTACCCGATCGCCGCCGGTGTGCTCGGCGCGGCCTTCCTGCTCGAGGCGCACCGGATGTGGGCCCGCTCGCGGGGCACCGAGAGCCTCTCGGTCATCCAGCCGATGCGGCTGTTCCACTCCTCGAACCTCTACCTGTCGCTGCTGTTCGTGGCGGTCGCGCTCGACCCGCTCCTGGCGCGCTGAGCTCGGTGCCGGCCGGGCGATTGCGTCGGGCCCCGGAGCAATCAGTTCGAGAAAGTCCCGCCCGTCGTGCAACCTCGCGGCCCGTCCCGGCGTCTGAGGGGTGACGGCGACCAGCCCGCCCACGGGGGTGCGGGCGGGTCGCGGTCGACCGAGGCGGGGCCTCGCAGTGCACCTGAGGGCACCTGTCAGCCCCCGTGTCAGCCGAGACCCGCATGACCCGGCGCAGCGGCACGGCGAGTCGTGCGGGTCTCGCCGGTCCGTGCAGCAGCCGGATCAGCCGGGTCGGCCGGGCGCGGCCGCCGCGGGCTCGCGCACCTGGACCAGCGCCCAGGTGACGGCGGCCGAGGTGAGCGCCGCGCCGAGCATGTGGAAGCCGACCAGGACGACGGGGAGATCGGTGAAGTACTGCACGAAGCCGATCGCACCCTGGGCGACCTCGACGACCAGCAGCACCAGGACGGCCTGGCGGGTCGCAGCAGGGGCGCCGGTCGCGATCGCCGCGAGGAGCAGCCCGATGGTGAGGCCCACGAACAGGAACACCAGGTCCGCGTGCAGCTGACTCATCTGCAGCGGGGAGAGCCCGTTTCGCGCCGAGTCGGCGTCGCCGGCGTGCGGGCCGGAGCCCGTCACGACCGTGCCGACGTAGAGCACCGCCCAGGCGGCGGCGAAGGTCGCCCAGGCGAGCCCGACCAACGCGCCACGGGCCGGCGTCGCGGGCGCCGGCCGGTCGAGCCGCTGGATGAAGAGCACCGCCAGGCCCATGATCGCCAGCGACAGGAGCAGGTGCAGCGACACGACCCACGGGTTGAGGTCGGTGAGCACGGTGATCCCGCCGATCACCGCCTGGGCCGGGATCCCGAGGCCCATGACCAGGGCCAGCAGGCGCAGGTCGCGGCGACCCGACTGCCAGGCGGCGACGAACGTGCCGATCGCGACCGCGGTGAGCACGTAGGTGAGCAGCCGGTTGCCGAACTCGATCGCGGAGTGCACGTCATACGCGCCGTGCGGGGTGAACGACTCCTCGGTGCACCGCGGCCAGGTCGGGCAGCCGAGACCCGACCCGGTCAGGCGGACCACGCCGCCGGTCACCACGAGCACGCCGTTCGCGACGAGCGTCGCCCAGCCCCAGCCGCGCAGCCAGTCGTCGAGGTGGCGCAGCCGGTAGGTCAGTCGATCCATCACTCCCACTTGAAGGTCCGGGCGGTGAGGGCGGTGCCGAGCACCGCCCACGCGAGCAGCACGGCCAGGTCGGCCCAGGCCGTCGTGCCGTCGATCAGTGCCTCCCGCATGGCGCCGCCGAGGGCACCCGAGGGCAGCCAGCGCACCACCTCGCCGAACGAGCCGTACGCCGAGACCGGCAGCACGACCGCGCCCCCGGCGAGGAGCAGGAGGTAGACGAGGTTCGCCGCGGCGAGGGTGGCCTCGGCGCGTAGCACGCCGGAGATGAACAGGCCCAGCGACGCGAACGCCGCGGTGCCCAGCACCACCCCGAGCAACGCGCCCAGCACGCCGGGCGCGGGGTCCCAGCCGAGGACGAGAGCGACCAGCGCGATCACCAGCACCTGGAGCGCCTCGATGAGGAGCAGGCCGCCGATCTTCCCGGCCAGCAGGCCCGATCGGGGGAGCGGGGAGGACCCGAGACGCTTGATGACGCCGTACCGCCGCTCGAAACCGGTCGCGATGGCCAGCGAGGTGAACGCCGTCGACATGACGGCGAGCGCGAGCACGCCGGGCGCGAAGACGTCCACGGGGGGATGCGCCAGGTCCATGCCCACCCGCTCGGCGCCGGCGACCCCGCCGATGAGCACGATCACCGGGATGACGACGGCCAGCAGCAGCTGCTCGCCGTTGCGCAGCATCAGTCGCGACTCCATCGCGGCCTGGGCCAGCACCTGGCGGTGCAGCGGTGCGGCGCCGGGCCGGGGCGCGAACGTCCCGCTCGGCCCGCCGGTCGCGGGGCTCACGGCACCAACCCCCGTCCGGTGAGCTGGAGGAACACGTCCTCGAGGTTGCGTTGGCCGAGCGTGAGCGACTCTGGCAGCACGTCGTTCTCCTCGCACCACCGGGAGACCGTCGCGAGCGTGGACGCGTCGGCCGGACCGGTGACCATCAGGCTCAGTGCGTCGAGCTGGGTGACCTCGGTGTGCTCGCCGAGGGCCTTCGCCAGCAGCTCGGGGGAGCCGGGCGGGAACGGACGGGTCACCACCAGCCGGATCGTCGCGTGGGCACCGCCCCGGGTCAGCTCGAGCGGCGTCCCGGACGCGATCAGCCGACCGTGGTCGATGATGTGGATCTGGTCGGCGAGCCGCTCGGCCTCGTCCATGTAGTGGGTGGTGAGCACCACGGTCACCCCGTCGCCGCGCAGCTCCTCGAGCAGCTCCCAGGTGGTCCGCCGCGCGTGCGGATCCATGCCGGCGGTCGGCTCGTCCACGAACACGATCTCCGGGCGCCCGACCAGGGCCATCGCGAGGCCGAGGCGCTGCTGCTGGCCACCGGACAGCCGGCGGTACGGCGTGCGGCCACACTCGGCCAGCCCGAGCCGGTCGGAGAGCAGGTCGGTGTCGAGCGGGTGCGCGTGCAGCCTGGCGACGTGGTCGAGCATCTCCCGGGCCCGCACACCGCTCCAGGCGCCGCCGTCCTGGAGCATCACACCGATCCGGGGGAGCAGCGCGGCCCGGTCGCGGATGGGGTCGAGGCCGAGGACCCGCACCGTGCCCGCCTGCGGACGGCGGTAGCCCTCGCAGGTCTCGAGCGTGGTCGTCTTCCCGGCGCCGTTGGGTCCGAGGACGGCGGTGATGGTGTGCCGCTCCACGCTCAGCGAGAGCGCGTCGACCGCCACCTTGTCGCCGTAGCGCATCGCGAGGCCGTCGACCGAGACCGCGGGGACGGTGGGGTCGGACGCGGGCACCGCACCAGTCTAGGGAGAGCGGCCGGCGGTCGCGGCCACGGGTCAGCGGCTGCGCCGGCCCACCTCGCGCAGGATCTCCGGCTCGTTGGTGATCAGGCCGTTCGCGCCGAACCCGACGACGCGGTCGAGGCGGTCGAGATCGTCGATCGGCCACGTCATCACGACCTCGACCGTCCGCCGTAGCCGGCCGACCAGCGCCGCGTCGAGCAGCGATCGGTGCAGCGAGACGCCGTACGGCGGCGTCCGGTCGGCGCCTTCGCAGCGGTCGACGGAGTCGAGCCGGCGGAGCAGCGCGGCCAGCTCGGCGCGGTTGCGGGCGGACAGCACGAGGCGTGCGTACGGCAGCCGGGCGACCGCCTCCACCGCCGGCCAGTACCGCCCGCAGACCAGCACGGGCTGCTGGCGCGCGCGCTCGTGCAGCAGCTCGGCCACCGCGCGGCCGGTCGAGACGGACCGTCCCTTCAGGTCGAGCATGAACGTCGTCCCGCGTCGGTCGGCGTCGAGGAGCTCGGCGAGCCCGAGGCGGGGCGCGGAGGCGGAGGCGAGCTCCCAGCGGTCCCACAGGAACGGCAGCGGTCCTGCCGTCTTGAGGTGGCGCACCTCGAGCCGGCCGCGGTGGGCGTGCACGTCGCACTCGATGATGTCGGCGCCGAGGAGGTTCGCCTCGTGCAGGCCGGCCAGGGAGTTGCCCGCCCGGTGGGCGATCGCGAGCAGGCTCATGGCGCGGCCTGTCGGCGCTCGCGCCGCTGCTCCAGCAGGAGGGCGCCGACGTGGCCGACCAGGGCGAGCGCGAGTCCGGCCAGCACGTCGAGGACGTAGTGGTTGGCGGTCGCCACGACCGCGAGGGACATCAGCACGGGCAGCACGAACCCGACCCAGCGCAGCGCGAGCATGGTCGCGGCCGTCGCGATCGCGATCCCGACGAGCAGGTTCCAGCCGGCGTGCAGGCTCGGCATCGCGGCGTACTGGTTGACGAAGCTCGGCGGTTGCAGCACCCGGTAGGCGTGGGACTTCTCGGTCACGGTGTCGACCAGGTCCGGGTCGATCAACCGCGGCGGGGCCACGGGGTAGGTCACGTACACGATCAGGCCCAGTCCGCCGGAGACCAGCATCGCGTCGCGCAGCCGGAGGAACGCCGGACGGTGCTGCCACACCAGCCAGCCCATGGTCAGGACGATCACCGGCCAGTGGCCCCAGATGTAGATCCAGTTGGCCCCCGTCTCCAGCGCGGGGGCCGCCAGGACCGGGGCCTGGACCAGCCCCTCGACGTCGAGTCCGATCCGCTCCTCGAGACGCGTGATGTCCCGGGCGTGGCCCTCGGCCGTCGACGGCGCGATCGCCGTGAGGCCGCGCACCTGGAAGTAGAAGAAGAGCCCGAGAAGCACGATCGCGACCTGACCGAGGACCCAGCGCGCGCGGTGCTGCACCGCGCTCGACTGCGGCATGAACATCCCCTGGCCTCCTGCCTGCGCTCGGTGACGGCGTCGGGGTGGCCCACGATCGATCCTGCCCGGCCGCGCGCCTCGCGTCGCGTGGCAAAGGTCCCGAGTTGGCTCGGTCCGAGTCCGTCAGACCGGGGCGGCCACGGACCGTCGGCCGGCCAGGAGGCTGGTGCCACCGAGGGCGAGCGCGGGCAGCCAGGCGACCGCGGCCTTCAGCGCCACCGCGGCGGCCGCGGCCGTGAGGGGTACGCCGGCGGCGGCGAGCGCGACGACGAGGGCACCGTCCCGCGGGCTGGCGCCGTTCGGTCCGGGCACCGCGCCGGCGATCTGGCTGGCGCCGAACGCCCCCAGCACGGCGAGCGGCGACACGGTGTTGCCGGTGGCGGCGACCGCACCGAGGAGCAGCGCGGCGATGGAGAGCTGGTAGCCCGCGGAGAGGACCAGGCCGTGGAGCAGCGCGCGCCACGGGGGCAGTGGGCGGCTGGGGAGCAGGTCGGGCCGGACCCGGCGCAGCACCAGGACGGCGACCACCGCAGCCAGGGACAGGCCCGCGACCGGCAGGATCAGGGCCACCGGGAGCGCCGTACCGGCGAACGCCACGAACGCGGCGAGCCCCAGCGCCCCGACGAGTCGGTCGGTGCCCACGCTCAGCACGGCGTCGCCGCGCCCCAGCCCGACGCCGATGAGCCGCTTGAGGCGCCACAGGTCGGCGCCGACGTGGCCGGGCGTGAGCAGGCCGAGGAGCTCGGACTCGGCGTACGCGCGCAGGTGCCACCGGCGGGTCAGGTCGGCGTCGGTGAGCGCCCGCCAGCGCAGCGGACACAGGAGGTACTTCCCGACGACCCACGGGAGCAGGCCGGCGACGACCGGCCAGACCGAGACCTGGGAGAGGCGGGGGAGCGTGAGCACCGGGACCAGGATGCTGACGAGCACACCGAGGGCCAGCAGGGTGCGGGAGCCGAGGACGGCGCGGAGGCGGGCGATCATGCGAGCAGGAGGGGACCTTCGGATCGGCGTGGTCGCAGCGTCGTTGCAGCGCAGGATCTCCAGTGTCACCGACGGGCGGGCAATGGCCAAACGGGGGTTAGGTCGTCCTTACTTGAAGGGCGGAGGCCAATAACGGCACACTGGCGTTGTGGAATTCCCCGTGGTCGCTCCTCCCGCGGCGCAGGCCGGGCACGATCAGCCCACCCGCCAGCGGGTGGCCCGGTCGATCCTCGACCACGGACCCTCCACGGCCGCGGCGCTCGCCGAGCGGCTCGACCTGACGCCCGCAGCGGTCCGGCGCCACCTCGACCAGCTGGTCGAGGAAGGGGCGGTCGAGGCCCGCGAGCCCCGGAGCCTCGCCGCCCGGGGGCGGGGCCGCCCCGCCAAGGTGTTCGCGCTGACCGAGTCCGGCCGCGACGGCTTCGACCAGCAGTACGACGACCTCGCCGTCCAGGCGCTGCGCTTCCTCTCCGAGACCGGGGGCACGGCGGCGGTGCGCGAGTTCGCGGTCCGCCGCGCGTCGTTCATCGCGGAGCGCTTCGAGCACGTCCGTGCCGACCAGCCCGGCCTGACCCCCGCCGAGGTCCTGGCCCGGGTGCTCACCGACGAGGGGTACGCCGCCGCCGTGCGCGACCTACCCGTGGGGGAGCAGCTGTGCCAGCAGCACTGCCCGGTCTCCCACGTCGCGCACGAGTTCCCCCAGCTGTGCGAGGCCGAGACCGAGGCGATCGGCAAGGTCCTCGGCCGGCACGTCCAGCGGCTGGCCACCATCGCCCACGGCGACGGGGTCTGCACCACCTCCATCCCAGACCTTCCCGCATCCGTCGAGAAGCCCATGACCACCGAGAAGAAGGAGCACGTCAGCCGATGACCTCCATCGAAGAACTCAACCCGGAGCTCAAGGGCATCGGTCGCTACGAGTTCGGCTGGGCCGACTCGGACGCCGCCGGCGCAACCGCGCAGCGGGGCCTCAACGACACCGTCGTCCGCGACATCTCGGCCAAGAAGGGCGAGCCGCAGTGGATGCTCGACCTGCGGCTGAAGGGCCTCAAGCTCTTCGACCGCAAGCCGATGCCCTCGTGGGGCTCCGACCTGTCGACGATCGACTTCGACAACATCAAGTACTTCGTGCGCTCCACGGAGAAGCAGGCGACTTCGTGGGACGACCTGCCCGACGACATCAAGAACACCTACGACCGGCTCGGCATCCCCGAGGCCGAGAAGCAGGCCCTCGTCGCCGGTGTCGCCGCCCAGTACGAGTCCGAGGTCGTGTACCACCAGATCCGTGGGGACCTGGAGGAGAAGGGCGTGATCTTCGTCGACACCGACACCGCCCTGCGCGAGCACGAGGACCTGGTCAAGGAGTACTTCGGGACGATCATCCCGGTCGGCGACAACAAGTTCGCCGCGCTGAACACCTCGGTGTGGTCGGGCGGATCGTTCGTCTACGTGCCGCCGGGGGTGCACGTGGAGATCCCGCTGCAGGCCTACTTCCGGATCAACACCGAGAACATGGGCCAGTTCGAGCGGACCCTGATCATCGTCGACGAGGGCGCGTACGTGCACTACGTCGAGGGCTGCACCGCGCCGGTGTACAGCTCGGACTCGCTGCACTCCGCGGTGGTCGAGATCATCGTGAAGAAGGGCGGTCGCTGCCGCTACACGACCATCCAGAACTGGTCGAACAACGTCTACAACCTGGTGACCAAGCGGGCCACCTGCGAGGCCGGTGCCACCATGGAGTGGGTCGACGGCAACATCGGCTCCAAGGTGACCATGAAGTACCCCGCGGTCTACCTGATGGGGGAGCACGCCAAGGGCGAGACCCTCTCGATCGCTTTCGCGGGCGAGGGCCAGCACCAGGACGCGGGCGCCAAGATGGTGCACGCGGCGCCGCACACCTCGTCCTCCATCCTGTCCAAGTCGGTCGCGCGGGGCGGCGGGCGTACGTCGTACCGCGGCCTGATCCAGATCAACGAGGGCGCCCACGGCTCCAAGTCGAACGTGCTCTGCGACGCGCTGCTGGTCGACCAGATCAGCCGCTCGGACACCTACCCCTACGTCGACATCCGCGAGGACGACGTCTCCATGGGCCACGAGGCGAGCGTCTCGAAGGTCTCCGACGACCAGCTCTTCTACCTGATGTCGCGCGGCATGGAGCAGGACGAGGCGATGGCGATGATCGTGCGCGGCTTCGTCGAGCCGATCGCCAAGGAGCTCCCGATGGAGTACGCCCTCGAGCTCAACCGGCTCATCGAGCTCCAGATGGAGGGGGCCGTCGGTTAGCGCGTTCGCGTCTCGCGTGTCGGCTCCGCCGCCACGCGGGCCGCGAGATCGCACGCGTGGTTGCCCATTCCGCACCTGGTTGCGGCGGTCTCGCCGGTTTCGGGCCGCTATCTCGAGAACTGATCTGAAAGCTGGAAGTTGATAGATGACTGTGACTGATGTGGCACGCGAGAGCGTGTCGGCCGCCCTCGAGGTGGATCGGGTGGAGAGCCACCTCAACCCGCCCGCGTCCTACGACCTGGCGGACCACCCGGTCCCGAGCGGTCGCGAGGAGATCTGGCGCTTCACGCCGCTCAAGCGGCTGCGCGGGATCCTCGACGGCGCGGCGTCCGAGGCGCACCTGACCTGGGAGACCACCGTGCCCGAGGGGGTCACCCTGCGCGAGGTCACGGGCGAGGAGGTCGTGGCGATGGGCGAGCTGGCGCCCAACGACCGGCCCTCGGCCCTGGCAGCGGCCAATGCCGGCCGGGCGATGCTGCTCGACGTGCCCGCCGAGGCCGTGGTCACCGAGCCCGTCGTGCTGCACCTGCACGGGGAGTCGGTCGAGGACCTGGTCTGGGGCCGCCTGCTGGTCCGCGTGGGCGCCAACGCCGACGTGACCGTGGTGGTCAACCACACCGGCTCGGCGCGCTATGCCGCGATCACCACGGTGCTCGTGGGCGACGGCGCGCGGGTCAACGTGCTCACGATGCAGGACTGGGACGACGACGCGGTGCACCTGGGCCGCGACGCGATCCGGGTCGGCCGGGACGCGAGCGTGAAGCACACCTCGATCTCCTTCGGCGGCGACCTGGTCCGGATGCACGCGAACGTCGAGTACGCCGGACCCGGCGGCGCGGCGGAGCTCCTCGGCCTGTACTTCGCCGACGAGGGCCAGCACCTCGAGCACCGCCTCTTCGCCGACCACATGGCACCGAAGACCAAGAGCCACGTCCTGTACAAGGGCGCGCTCCAGGGCGCGGGCGCCCACACGGTGTGGATCGGCAACGTGCTGATCCGCAAGGTCGCCGAGGGCATCGAGACCTACGAGGAGAACCGCAACCTGGTGCTGACCGACGGCTGCCAGGCCGACTCGGTGCCCAACCTCGAGATCGAGACCGGCGAGATCGCGGGCGCCGGCCACGCGTCGGCGACCGCCCGCTTCGACGACGAGCAGCTGTTCTACCTGCGCTCGCGCGGGGTGTCGGAGAAGGAGGCGCAGCGCCTGGTGGTGCACGGCTTCTTCAACGACCTGATCCGCAAGGTCGGGATCCCGTCGGTCGAGGAGCGCCTGCTCAAGACGGTCGAGGCGGAGCTCGCCAAGAACGTCCTGAACGCGGGCTCCGACGGTCCCGCCGAGGAGGCGCCGTGAGCTTCGAGCGTGCCTGCGCCGCCGACGAGGTGCCCACCGACGAGGCGCTCGCCGTGACGATCGGCGCCTACGCCGTCGCGGTGGCCCGGCACGGCGACGAGTTCTTCGCGATCCAGGACCTCTGCTCGCACCAGGCCGTCCCGCTGAGCGAGGGCGAGGTCAGCGACTGCACCGTGGAGTGCTGGCTGCACGGGTCCCGGTTCGACCTGCGCACCGGCAAGCCGACCGGCCTCCCCGCCACCGAGCCCGTCTCGACCTTCCCCCTGGAGGTCCGCGCGCTGCCCGACGGCACCAACGACATCTACGTCGACACCACCACCACCCTGAACGGAGTCACACCCACGTGAGCACGCTTGAAATCAAGGACCTGCAGGTGTCTGTCCACACCGAGGACGGCCCGAAGGAGATCCTCAAGGGCGTCACGCTGACCGTCCGGTCCGGCGAGACGCACGCGATCATGGGGCCGAACGGGTCGGGCAAGTCCACGCTGGCCTACTCGATCGCCGGGCACCCGAAGTACACGGTCACGGGCGGCAGCGTGACCCTCGACGGCGTCGACCTGCTGGCGATGACGGTCGACGAGCGGGCCCGCGCGGGCCTGTTCCTGGCGATGCAGTACCCCGTGGAGGTCCCCGGAGTCTCGGTGTCGAACTTCCTGCGCACGGCGAAGACCGCGCTGGACGGGGAGTCGCCGAAGCTGCGCACCTGGGTCAAGGACGTGAACACCGCCCTGGCGAACCTGAACCTCGACCCGACCTTCGGGACCCGCTCGGTCAACGAGGGCTTCTCCGGTGGTGAGAAGAAGCGTCACGAGATCGCCCAGCTCGAGCTGCTGAACCCGCAGGTCGCGATCCTCGACGAGACCGACTCCGGCCTGGACATCGACGCGCTGAAGATCGTGTCCGAGGGCGTGAACCGGTTCCGTGCCCAGGAGGGCAAGGGCGTCCTGCTGATCACGCACTACACCCGGATCCTGCGCTACATCATGCCCGACCAGGTGCACGTCTTCGTCGACGGCAAGGTCGCCGAGTCCGGCGGGCCCGAGCTGGCCGACCAGCTGGAGGCCAACGGCTACGAGAAGTACGTCGCCGGGGCGGCGGTCTGAGATGACGACGACCCAGCTGGCCGGTCTGCTCCCCGAGCTGGAGGTGATCCGCGCGGACTTCCCGATCCTGGGTCGGACGCTCGCGGGCGGCCTGCCGCTGGTCTACCTCGACAGCGCCAACACCTCGCAGAAGCCGCAGGTCGTGATCGACACCATGGTCGATCACCTCGAGCGCCACAACGCGAACGTCGCCCGCGCCATGCACCAGCTGGGCGCGGAGTCCTCGGAGGCGTTCGAGGCGGCCCGGGACAAGGTGGCGGCGTTCATCAAGGCACCGAGCCGCGACGAGGTGATCTTCACCAAGAACGCGTCCGAGGCGCTCAACCTGGTGGCCAACACCCTCGCCTGGGCACGTGGCGACCTCTCGATCGGTACCGGTGACGAGATCGTCATCACCGAGATGGAGCACCACTCCAACATCGTGCCCTGGCAGCTCCTCACCGAGCGGACGGGCGCGACGCTGCGGTGGTTCGGGCTGACCGACGACGGCCGGCTGGACCTCTCCGACATCGACTCGCTGATCACCGAGCGGACCAAGGTGGTCTCCCTCACCTGGGTCTCGAACATGCTCGGCACCATCAACCCGGTCGCCGAGATCGCCAGGCGGGCCCACGAGGTCGGCGCGCTCGTCGTCGTCGACGCCTCCCAGGCCGCCCCCCAGCTGCCCGTGGACGTCGTCGCCTCCGGCGCCGACCTGCTGGCGTTCACCGGCCACAAGGTCGTCGGCCCGACCGGCATCGGTGTGCTCTGGGGCCGACGCGAGGTACTCGACCAGCTGCCGCCCTTCCTCGGCGGCGGGGAGATGATCGAGACGGTGCGGATGGAGGGCTCGACGTACGCGCCGATCCCGCACAAGTTCGAGGCCGGCACCCCGCCCATCGTCGAGGCTGTGGGTCTCGGTGCCGCGGTCGACTACCTCTCGATGATCGGCCTGGACGCGATCCACCGGCACGAGCAGACGATCACGACGTACGCCCTCGAGGGCCTCGCCACCGTGCCCGGCCTGCGCGTCCTCGGCCCGCTGGATGCTGCGGACCGCGGGGGAGCGATCGCGTTCGAGATCGACGGGGTGCACCCGCACGACGTCGCGCAGGTCCTCGACTCGCGCGGGGTCGCCGTGCGGGCCGGTCACCACTGCGCGAAGCCGGCGCACGCCCGGTTCGGCGTGCAGAGCTCGACCCGGATGTCGTCGTACCTGTACACGACGCCCGCGGAGATCGACGCGCTCGTCGAGGCCCTGGAATACACCCGCTCGTACTTCAGGTTGGGGTGAGTGATGAGCCACGATCTCGACTCCCTCTACCAGGACATCATCCTCGACCACGCGAAGCGCCGGCTGAACTCCGGCCTGCGTGAGCCCTTCGAGGCGGAGGTGCACCACGTGAACCCGACGTGTGGCGACGAGGTGACCCTCCGGCTGCACCTCGACGGCGACGTCGTGCGTGACATCTCCTACGACAACCAGGGCTGCTCGATCTCGTCCGCGTCGGCGTCGGTGATGACCGAACTGCTGATCGGCAAGACGGCGGCCGAGAACCAGCCGGTCTTCGACGCCTTCCTCGAGATGATGCGTGGCAAGGGCCAGGTCGAGCCCGACGAGGATGTCCTCGAGGACGCGATCGCCTTCGCCGGCGCCGCCAAGCTGACCGCCCGCATCAAGTGCGCACTACTGTCGTGGATGGCTTACCAGGACGCCCTCGCCCGAGCCCAGGAGGATTCCCATGTCTGACCACTCTGACCTGCCCGAGGTCCCCGAGGCCAGCGGTGGCGTTGCCACCTCGACGGTCTCCGTGGACGACGTCACCGAGGCCATGAAGGACGTGATCGACCCCGAGCTGGGGATCAACGTCGTCGACCTGGGTCTGGTCTACGGCGTCCACGTGGACGAGACCACCAACGTCGTCCTCGACATGACGCTCACCTCGGCGGCGTGTCCGCTGACCGACGTCATCACCGACCAGACGGTGGGCGCCCTGGAGGGCCTGGTCAACGACGTCGCGATCAACTGGGTCTGGATGCCCCCGTGGGGCCCGGACAAGATCACCCCCGACGGCCGCGAGCAGCTGCGCGCCCTCGGGTTCAACGTCTGAGCTGTTGGCCGGGAACGAAGTGACCGGCGACAACGCGAAGAGGTCGAGCGAGCCCCGCGCCTGAGATTGCGAAGGCGCGACGGGCGGGTCGAGACCTGAGTCGCAAGGCGGCCGGGCAAGCCCGCGGCCGAGCGGGTCGCCACCCGGGCGAGTGCGGGCGCGACCCCGACCCGTCACAAGCTCGATCACCGGTGCCGGGCCGCTGCGTCACTAGGCTGGCTGCCGTGTCCCGCGTCCAGGTGCCTGCCGAGCGGATCGAGCGCTGGGTCACGAACTTCGCGACCCGGCACGGCGCGACCGCGCTCAGCGTCGGTGACGGGGCGCTCCGCGGTGCGGCGGAGGACGGCTCGACGTTCGTGGCGCGGATGCCGTTCGAGACGGCGTACGACGGGCCTGCGGAGCCGGGAACGTTCGCGGACACGGTCACGGCCCCGGCCGACTGGGGCGTGCTGCTCGTCCGCAAGGGTGGGTTCGCGATCGCGCGACTGGCCGGTTCACGGGTCACGGAGAGCAAAGTCGGCCAGCGGCACGTCCAGGGCCGCACCAAGGCCGGCGGGCAGAGCCAGCAACGGTTCGCCCGGCGCCGCGACAACCAGGCCCGGCAGGCCTACGAGGCGGCCGCCGAGCATGCGGCGCGGATCCTCGCGGGGCTGCGCGGTCCCCTCGTCACCGGGGGGGACCACGCCGCGGTCGACGAGGTGCTGGCCGACCCGCGCCTGCGCGGCCCGGTGGTGACCGGTCCGTGGCTCGCGGTACCCGACCCGCGTCGCTCGGTGCTCGAGGAGGCGGTGCGAGAGGCGTGCGCCGTGGCTGTCGAGGTCGTCAACGCCTGACCCCATCTCAGCCCGGGTCTCCCAGCGCAACCGCGCGGAACCCGGCAGATGCGCGAGCCGCAGCGAGACTGTTCCTCGGTTCGGTCAGCGTCCACCGTGGCGAGACCACACCCAGCTCCGCCCCACCCGATTGGCCGTGGTGTCGGTCTGGTGATAGCTGAGGACGTCGCCGCGACGGCGGACGAGCCAGCCTGTTCCTGCTGCGAGTGCCACCGTGAGGGCGATACCGATCACGTTCAGCATGTGTTCTCCCGGCAGGTCTCAGTAGCCGACTTGTGAGCCGTCGCGGCTCCAGTATGAGCCGACCAATGCGGTAGTCGTCACGGGTCCACCAGCAGCGCGAGGGTCTCGCGCACCTCGCCGAGAAGCGTCCTCGCCTTCCACGCCATGAGTTCACCAGCGCGCTCGCCGACTGCGTCGCGGCGAGCGCCCGGTCAGAGGCCGAGCTCCTTGACCCGGGCCGCCCACCGGTCGTTCATGGTGGCGAGCTCGTCGAGGATGAAGGTCAAGAACTCGTTCGAGAGCCGCAGCCGCCGGTACGCGGGGTCCTCGGGAGTCAGCTCCTCGAGCGCGCGTCGCAGCGCCGCCTGCATGGGCGCGTAGATCTGGTCGGCCCGCATCAGCGTGTCGTGCCAGGCGTCGTCGTCGACCACGAAGATGTCGCGTCGCGAGCCGCGCTCGCGCTCGCGCCGGATCATCCCGACTCCGTCGAGGTAGCGCACCGCGCCCGAGACCGAGGCGGGCGAGACGCCGAGCGCGGCGGCCAGCTCGGCCGCCGTCATCCGGCCGTCCTCGTCGATGAGTAGCGCGGCGAACATCCGGGAGGGGAGGCGGGCCAGCCCCGCCGAGGCGAGCGCGCCGCCCATCCGCTCCACGAACCGGTCCCGCTTCTCGCCACTCGCCATGACCCAATGTTACTAGATTCAGAAGAATCTGAAAGGGGTGTACGGTCGAGGGCGTGACCGACTGTGTGATCGAGATCCGGGAGCTGGTGAAGGAGTTCGGGAGCCTGCGGGCGCTCGACGGCCTCGACCTCACGGTCGAGCGGGGCGAGGTGCACGGCTTCCTCGGGCCGAACGGCGCGGGCAAGTCCACGACGATCCGGGTGCTCCTGGGCCTGCTGCGCAAGGACGGCGGCGAGGCCCGGCTGCTGGGCGGGGACCCGTGGCGCCAGGCCGCCGAGCTGCACGCCCGGCTCGCGTACGTCCCCGGGGACGTCAACCTGTGGCCGAACCTGACCGGCGGCGAGGTCATCGACCTGCTCGGCCGGCTCCGTGGCGGGCTCGACGAACGGCGCCGGGCCGACCTGCTCGAGTGCTTCGACCTCGACCCCACCAAGAAGGGCCGCAGCTACTCCAAGGGCAACCGGCAGAAGGTCGCCCTGGTCGCGGCCCTCGCCTCCGACGTGGAGCTGCTGCTGCTCGACGAGCCGACCTCCGGGCTGGACCCGTTGATGGAGGCCGTCTTCCGCGACTGCATCGACGACTTCCGCAGCGAGGGGCACTCGGTGCTGCTGTCCAGCCACATCCTCGCCGAGGTGGAGCACCTGTGCGACCGGGTGAGCATCATCCGGGCGGGTCGCTGCGTCGAGTCCGGCACGCTCGCCGGGCTGCGCCACCTGACCCGTACGTCGATCACCGCCGACCTGGCCACCGTCCCGGCCGGCCTGGCCGACCTGCCGGGCGTGCACGACGTCGACGTCGACAACCACCGGGTGCACCTCGAGGTGGACACCACCGCACTCGACGCAGTGCTGGACCTGCTGCAGACCGGGGGTGTCCGCTCGCTCGAGAGCCAGCCCCCGACGCTCGAGGACCTGTTCCTGCGCCACTACGTCGACCACGCCGAGACCGAGCGCGCCGATCGGGCGGGGGAGGACGTCCGACGATGACCGGGACGCTGGTCCTGCTGCGGGCGTTCCTGCGCAGGGACCGCTGGATGTACCTGTGGTGGCCGGTCGGGATCGTGATCCTCTACGTCAGCCAGGGCTGGAGCGTCGACGGGCTCTACCGGACCCAGGAGGAGTTCGACAAGGCCGCCGCAGGCATGGAGGGCAACGCCGCCCTGATCGCCATGGCCGGCCCGGCGCGGGCGCTGAACACCACCGGCGGCCAGGTGGCCTGGCAGGCCGCCGCGTTCGGCGCGATCCTCGTGGGCCTGATGAGCATGTTCCTCATCGGGCGGCACACCCGCAGCGAGGAGGAGTCCGGTCGCGACGAGCTGCTCCGAGCCGCACCCGTGGGGCGGTACGCCGCGCTGACGGCGGCGGTGCTGGACGCCGCGCTGGCGAACCTGGTCGTGGGCCTGCTGACGGCGGGGTCGCTGGCGGCGTACGGCCTGGCGGTCGCGGACTCACTGGGTCTCGGACTGGGGCTGACGGCCTGCGGGTGGCTCTTCACCGGGACCGCCCTGCTCGGCGCGCAGCTGACCACCAGCACCCGTGCCGCCTACGGGCTGGCCGGCACGGTGATCGGGCTGGCCTACGCCCTGCGGGCCTTCGGCGACGTGAGCACGGCGGCGCTGAGCTGGCTCTCGCCGATCGGCTGGTACCAGGCGATGCACGCGTTCTCGGGTCTGCGCTGGTGGCCGGCAGTGCTGCTCCTCGTCGGGACGGTCGCCGGCCTGGCGGCGGCGTACGCGGTCTTCGACCGCCGCGACTACGGGTCCGGGGTGCTGCCCGCTCGCCCCGGCCCCGCGCGCGCGGGCCGCGGCCTGAGCACGGGCCTCGGGCTCGCCTGGCGGCTGCAGCGCCCGGCGGTCCTCGCCTGGACGCTCGGGCTGCTGCTCGGCGGCCTGGGCTTCGGCACGATGGGCGATGACATCGGCGACCTGATCGGCGACTCCGGGACCTCCCGCGACCTGATGCTGCAGGGCAGCACCGACCTGGTGGACGGCTTCTACGCGACGCTGATGCTGATGCTCGCGCTGCTGGCTGCCGGCTTCTCGATCTCCTCGTCGCTGCGGCCGCACGGCGAGGAGAATGCCGGCCGGGTCGAGACGCTGCTGGCGACGGCCCTGCGGCGGTCGACCTGGCTGGGTGGGCATGTGGTGGTCACGGTCGCCGGCACCGTGGCGACGATGGCGGCCGCCGGGCTCGGCCTCGGCACCAGCTACGCCCTGGTCACCGGCGACGGCGACGCCGTGCTGCGGATGACCTGGCAGGTGCTCTCGCTCAGCCCCGCCGTGCTGGTGCTGAGCGGCTTCGCGCGGCTGGTGCACGGCGCCCTCCCACGCGCCGTCCTGCTGTCCTGGCTGGCGCTGCTGCTGGCGTGCGTGGTGCTGTTCTTCGGGGAGCTCTTCCAGCTGCCCCGGTGGTTCCAGGACCTCTCGCCGTTCGAACACCTGGCGCTCGTGCCCCTCGAGCCCTTCCGGTGGGGCCCGTTCGTGGCCCTCACCGCCGTGGCAGCCGCGCTGAGTGTCGCGGGCCAGATCGCCTTCCGGCGGCGCGACGTGCACTAGCGTCGGAGCCATGTGGCAGCCCGAACCCGGGTGGCTCGCCCTCCCAGGCAGCTCGAGCGCCTCGACGCTAGGCGTGTGGCGCACCGTGCTCGGCGACCAGCCTGTGGTCGTCAAGCGCCTCGCCGCGCCCCTGGAGCACGACCCGGCCGAGCTGAGCAACCCCCGGCACTTCGCCTACTGGCGGCGAGCCGCGGACGTGGTCACCAGCGGACTGGTCGTCGCCACCCCCGGGCTGCGCGCGCCCCGGCTCGCCGCCGTCGACGAGGACGTCGAGGGCATCACGATCACCGAGGAGTGGGTCGAGGACGCGGCGACCAGCGGCCTGTTCGTGGCCCACGCGCTGGGCCGGTTCGCCGGTGCCCGGCTGAGCCCGACGCCGTGGTTGGCGCGCAACCAGCTGCGGGACCGGATGGTGCGGGTCGAGCACCGCGGCGGGTGGCGGACGCTGGGGCGTACGACGGTCGCGGACGTCGCCGCGCAGCTCTGGGAGCGCCGCTCCGAGCTGCTGGCCGCCGCCGACGCCCTGGTCCAGGTGCCGATGCACGGGGACGCCGTACCCGCCAACCTGCCCGGGCGCGAGGACGACGACGTGGTCGCGATCGACTGGTCCACCCTGGGCACCGGGCCGGTCGGCGCCGACCTCGGCTACTACGCCCTGGCCGCCCGCGAGGACCTCGAGCCGCTGCTCGACGCCTACCTGATGGGGCTGCCGGACGGCCTGGCCACCCGCGAGGAGGTCACGCTCGGCGCGCGGGTCACCGCGGTGTACACCGTGCTCAACCGCGCCGAGTGGGCGCTGGCCCGCGTCGCGGGCGGCGAGGGCGCCCTGGCCGGGAAGTTCCGCCACCCGTCGGTCGCACCGCACCTGCGCGCGCTCCAGCGCCAGTTCGCCCACATCGAGGCGCTGGTCGAGGGCTGAGCCCGAGGGTCGACCGGATCAGAGCGCCCCGGCGGCGAACGTGTCGCACGCGTCGAGATCGCCCTTCGTGTAGCCGGTCGTGAACCAGTCGATCCGCTCCTGGGCCGAGCCGTGGGTCCACTGATCGGGGTTCACGCGTCCGCCGCTGCGCTGCTGGATCCGGTCGTCGCCGACGGCCGCGGCCGCCTCGATCGCCTGCTGGATGTCCTGGTCGGTGAGCTCGGCGAACAGGACCTGACCCGAGGCGTCCTCGGTGGTGGTGGCGGCCTTCGCCCACATGCCCGCGTAGCAGTCGGCCTGGAGCTCCAGGCGCACCGAGTCGCTGGTGGGACCCTGCTGGGTCTTCACCTTGCCCATCGTGCCGAGCAGGTTCTGGATGTGGTGGCCGTACTCGTGCGCCAGGACGTAGGGCTCGACGAACCCGCCCTCGGGGCCGCCGAGCTGGCGCTCGAGCACGTCGTCGAAGAACGTCGTGTCCAGGTAGATCGTCTCGTCGACAGGGCAGTAGAACGGGCCGACGTCGGAGGACGCCTGGCCGCAGCCGGTGCTGGTCGAGCCGGTGAACGTGTCGACCTCCTTCTCGGGGTGGAACCTCGAGCCGAGCTCGTCGCCCCAGAAGTCGTAGAGGGAGTTCTCGACCGCCACCCGGGCACAGTCGGCGCTGTCGTTGGCGTCCGCGCCGGTCTGGCAGGACGCGTAGCGGTCGGTGCCGCTCATCCGGCTGTCGTCGAGCGACCCGCTGGTGCCGAGGCCGCCGCCGTCGCCGAGGCACTGCGTCAGGACCAGGAACAGCACGACGACGATGACGCCGGTGATGCCGCCGCCGCCGAGCAGGCCGCCCGGGATCGGCAGCCCGCCACCGCCGACGCCCGCCCCGCGGCCGCCGCCGCTCCCGCGGCCCCGGTCGCGCACCCGGCTCGTGTCCAGCCGGGCCTTGGGATTGAACCTCATGCGTCCTCCTGCGTCGCCGCCGATGTCTGGACGGACCGTACCCACATCTAGGATCGAACCCTCATGATCTTCACCCCACGACATCGCGAGATTCCCCCGCTTCGCTCCGCCACCTCCCGATTCCCCGGGTACCCCGCATGATCACCTCCCACCACCTGGAGGTCCGGGCCGGCGCGCGCCTGCTCATGGAGAACGTCAGCTTCCGGGTCGCCGCGGGCGACAAGGTGGGCCTGGTCGGCCGCAACGGCGCCGGGAAGACCACCCTCACCAAGATCCTCGCCGGCGAGGCGCTGCCGGCCGGCGGCACCGTGCAGGCGACGGGCGAGGTCGGCTACCTGCCGCAGGATCCCCGCATCGGCGATCCCGAGGTCCTCGCCCGCGACCGGATCCTGTCCGCGCGCGGCCTCGACGACGTCGTACGACGTCTCCGCCAGGCGGAGACGGACATGGGCAGCGACGATCCGGGCGTACGCGAGCGGGCGATGCGCCGCTACGAGCGTGCCGACGCCCAGCTGCACGCCGGTGGTGGCTACGCCGCGGAGTCGGAGGCCGCGCAGATCGCACACAGCCTCGGCATCGAGGACCGGCTGCTCACCCAGCCCCTGAAGACCCTCTCCGGCGGGCAGCGACGCCGGGTCGAGCTCGCCCGGATCCTGTTCTCCGGGGCCGAGACCCTGCTGCTCGACGAGCCGACCAACCACCTCGATGCGGACTCCGTCGTCTGGCTGCGCGACTTCCTGAAGGCCCACAAGGGCGGCCTGATCGTGATCAGCCACGACACCAGCCTGCTCGAGGCGACCGTCAACCGGGTGCTGCACCTGGACGCGAACCGCGCGGAGATCGACGTCTACAACATGGGCTGGAAGGCCTACCTCACGCAGCGCGAGACCGACGAGAAGCGCCGCAAGAGGGAGCGGATGAACGCCGAGAACAAGGCGAAGACGCTTACCGACCAGGCCAACAAGATGCGGGCCAAGGCCACCAAGGCGCAGGCCGCCCAGTCGATGCTCAAGCGCGCGGAGAAGCTGTTGGCCGGGGTCGAGGGGGAGCGGCAGTCCGACAAGGTGGCGCGGATCAAGTTCCCGGCGCCCGCGCCGTGCGGCAAGACGCCGCTCACCGCGGCCGAGCTCTCCAAGTCCTACGGCTCGCTGGAGGTCTTCACCGACGTCGACCTCGCCATCGACAAGGGCTCGCGGGTCGTGATCCTCGGGCTCAACGGCGCCGGGAAGACCACGCTGCTGCGGATCCTCGCCGGCGTCGACCAGCCCGACACCGGCGCCGTGGTCCCAGGACACGGCCTCAAGATCGGCTACTACGCCCAGGAGCACGAGACCCTCGACGTCGACCGCACCGTCCTGGAGAACATGCAGAGCGCGGCCCCACAGCTCACCGACACCGAGGCCCGCTCGGTGTTGGGCTCCTTCCTGTTCTCCGGCGAGGACGCCCACAAGCCGGCCCGGGTGCTCTCCGGAGGCGAGAAGACCCGGCTCGCCCTGGCCGCCCTGGTCGTCTCCAGCGCCAACGTGCTGCTGCTCGACGAGCCCACCAACAACCTCGACCCGGCCTCCCGCGAGGAGGTGCTGGCCGCGATCCGCACCTACGAGGGCGCGATCGTCCTGGTCACCCACGACGAGGGGGCCGTGCTCGCGCTGGAGCCGGACCGGGTCCTGATCCTCCCCGATGGTGTCGAAGATCTCTGGAACGCCGAGTACGCCGACCTCGTCTCCTTGGCCTGAGCCCGGACGCCACTAGGGTCTGAGCATGACCACGAGCACGGACGCGGACGCCCTCCAGCGGGCCGGCCTGCGCTACGACGTCACCGGGCCGGTCGCCACGATCACGCTGGACCGGCCCGACGTACGCAACGCGCAGACCCCCGCCATGTGGCGTGCCCTGGCAGCGCTGGGCGAGCAGATCCCCGCCGACGTCCGCATCGTCGTCCTGCGCGGGTCGGGCCAGGCGTTCTCGGCGGGGCTGGACCGTTCGATGCTCGACCCCGCCAACACCTCCGGCGAGGAGTCGGTCGCCGGGCTGCTCGCGCTCTCCGACGAGGAGGTATCGGCGACCATCGACGCCTACCAGCAGGGCTTCACCTTCCTGCGCGACCCCCGGTACGTGTCCATCGCCGCGGTCCAGGGCTATGCCATCGGCGCCGGGTTCCAGCTCGCGCTCTCGTGCGACCTGCGGGTCGTCGCCGACGACGTCCAGCTCTGCATGAAGGAGTCCGCGCTCGGGCTGGTGCCCGACCTGACGGGAACAAAGCCGCTGGTCGAGTGTGTTGGCTACGCCAGGGCGCTGGAGATCTGCGCGACCGCCCGGATGGTCGGGGCTGCCGAGGCCGTGGCGATCGGGCTGGCGCTGACCTCCGTGCCCGTCGACGACCTCGACGCCACCGTTGCCGACCTGGTCGGTGCGCTGACGGCCCCGCTTCCCGGCGCGGTGAGCGAGACCAAGGCGCTGCTCCAGGGCGCGGCGGACCGCAGCCTCGATGACCAGCGTCGCCTCGAGCGGGAGGCGCAGGCGCGCCGGTTCCGCGAGCTGGCGGCGCTGATGGGCGCGGGGCCGGAGTAGGCAGACAGGGAGACGGATCGTGTCGGGGATGCACGGAGGAGGCGCGGCCTGGCGGCACCTGCGCTCGGACCGCAGCGTGGTGCACAACCGCATCGAGCGCGGCACGGTGCGCCGCGTGCTGGGCTTCGCCCGGCCGCACCGCCGGCTGATCGGCGTCTTCCTGGTGCTCACGGTGGTGGACGCCGGCCTCGTCGTCGTCAGCCCGCTGCTGGCCAAGCACATCATCGACGACGGGATCGTGGCCGGCGACCACGACCTGATCACGCTGCTCGCCCTGGCCATGGCCGTGACCGCGCTGGTCAGCGCTGCGCTCGCCGTGGGGGAGGGGTGGCTGTCCTCGCGGATCGGCGAGGGCCTGATCTACGACCTGCGGACCCGCGTGTTCGCCCACGTCCAGCGGCAGTCGCTCGCCTTCTTCACCCGCACCCAGACCGGCGCCCTGGTCTCGCGCCTGAACAACGACGTGATCGGCGCCCAGCGCGCCTTCACCTCCACCCTGTCGACCACGGTCGCGAGCACCATCTCGGTGATCGTGGTCGGGATCGCCATGGTCGCGCTGAGCTGGCAGGTCACTCTGCTCTGCCTGGCCGTCTTCCCGCTGCTGCTCCTCGTCTCGCGGTGGGTGAGCGCGCGGCTGGCCGGCCTGACCCGCGAGCAGATGGACGGCAACGCCGACATGGGCAACGCGATGACCGAGCGGTTCAACGTGGGCGGCGCGATGCTGCTCAAGCTGTTCGGCCGTCGGGCCGACGAGGACGCGCTGTTCGCCACGAAGGCGGCCCGGGTGCGCGACCTGGGGGTCCGGATCTCCCTGCTCACCCGTCTCTTCGGCGCCGCCATGATGGCCGTCCCGGCGCTCGCGACCGCGCTGGTCTATGGCGTCGGCGGCAACCTGGTCGTCGACGACGCGCTCACCGTCGGCACCCTGATCGCGCTCGCCACCCTGCTCCTGCGGCTGCTCGGACCGCTGCAGAGCCTCTCGAACGTGCGCATCGATGTGATGACGGCGCTGGTCAGCTTCGAGCGGGTCTTCGAGGTGCTCGACCTGCCCTCGCTGATCCAGGAGCGACCCGACGCGACCAGGCTGCCGGCGACGGCGTCCCGGCTGGAGTTCGACCACGTCGCGTTCGCCTACCCGCGCGCGGACGACATCTCCCTCGCCTCGCTCGAGGTGGTCGCGCGCACCGAGGCCCGGGACACCGGCCAGGTGCTCACCGACATCAGCTTCACCGCCGAGCCCGGGCAGATGGTCGCGCTCGTCGGTCCCTCGGGCGCCGGGAAGACCACCGTCACCCACCTCGTGGCCCGCCTGTACGACGTCGGCGCGGGAGCCGTCCGGGTCGGCGGGCACGACGTACGTGGCGTGACCCTGCAGTCACTGGAGGACGCGGTCGGCTACGTCACCCAGGACGCCCACATGTTCCACGACACGATCCGCGCCAACCTGCTCTACGCGCGTCCCGGCGCCACCGACCCGGAGCTGTGGGCCGCGCTGGCGGCCGCCCAGATCGCCACCCTGGTGCGCGGCCTGCCGGATGGCCTCGACACCGTCGTCGGCGACCGCGGCTACCGGCTCTCCGGCGGCGAGCGGCAGCGGCTCGCGATCGCGCGGCTGCTGCTCAAGGCACCCGCGATCGTCGTCCTCGACGAGGCCACGGCCCACCTGGACAGCGAGTCCGAGGCGGCCGTGCAGCGCGCCCTGGACGCCGCGCTCGAGGGGCGCACGTCGCTGGTGATCGCGCACCGGCTGTCCACGGTCCGCAACGCCGACCAGATCCTGGTGCTCGACGACGGCCGGATCGTCCAGTCCGGCACCCACGCCGAGCTCCTCGCCCGGGGCGGCCTGTACGCCGACCTGTACCGCACCCAGTTCATCGAGGACCAGCCGTCCGCGACGGTGTGAGACTGGGCGGCTACCGAGAGCTCGCGCCGCGATCGCGCTGGCGCCGCTCCTCCTCCCAGGCTCGCTCGTAGGCAGCCCGGACGGCCTGCTTCCTCGCGTTCCTGGCCGACCGGCGGCGGACCCGGTCCGCGACCGCGCCGTCGGGAGCCGGGGCGGCCACGTCCACCTTCGCCGGGGCCGGGTCCTCGCCGCGCTGGCGGCTGCGCCACTCGTCGAAGGCGAGGTAGAGGAAGCCGGCGACGGACAGGATGCCGAAGAACCACCACTGCAGGCCGTAGAAGAAGTGCGGACCGTTGTCCAGCTCGGGGAGCTCGACCGGCTCGAGTGCGGCGGCGGGCTGTCCGTCCTCCGCCCGCAGCACCACGAACCCGCCGTACACGGTCCGCCCGAGCGCCGCACCGATCCGCTCGCTGGAGATGGCCCGGGTGGACCCGTCGTGGACCACGGTGCTGTCGCCCTCCGCGTCGGCGCGCACCCATCCCTCGACGGTGACCCGCCCCGCGGGCGGGTCCGGCACGTCCGCCGGCCCGGCGCCCTGGTTGTCGGTCGCCATCCAGCCACGGTCGACGAGGAGGGCGGTCCCGTCGCCGGTCACCAACGGGACGACGACGTCGATGCCCGAGGCCCCCTCGCGGGTGCGGTAGCGCACGATCACCGTGTCCGCGGTGGCGTAGGTCCCGGTGGCGGTCACCAGTCGCCACTCGTGGTCGTCGTCGACCTGCTGTCCCGGGGCGAGCACGTCGGCGACCGGCGCCGGGTCCTTGTGCTCGTTGGCGCGGACCACCGCATTGCTGTCCTTGCGGTCGGCGAGCCGGCTGAACTGCCACTCGCCCAGCCGCCAGGCGCCGTAGCCGAGCAGCACCACGATCAGGGCGAACGCCAACCAGCGCCGACTGAGCAGGAACCGCAACGACCGCACTCACCGAGGCTATCCGGCGACCATCGTCCGCCTAGACTGCAGGGGTGCCGCACACCAGAACGCTCTCGGACCGTTACGGACGGGTCGCGACGGACCTGCGCGTCTCGCTGACCGACCGCTGCAACCTGCGCTGCTCCTACTGCATGCCGGCCGAGGGACTGGAGTGGCTGCCGGACGAATCGGTGCTCACCGACGACGAGGTGGTGCGGTTGGTGCGGATCGGCATCGAGCTGCTCGGCATCCTCGAGGTCCGCTTCACCGGCGGCGAGCCGCTGGTACGACGCGGCCTGGTCGACATCGTCCGGCGTACCCACGAGATCGACCCGACGGTCGAGACCTCCCTCACGACGAACGCGCTCGGGCTGGCCCGGGTCGCCCCTGCGCTCGCCGAGGCGGGCCTGCACCGGGTCAACGTCAGCCTGGACAGCATCCGGCAGGAGACGTTCCTCGCCATCACGCGGCGCGACCGCCTCTCGGACGTGCTGGCCGGGCTGGCCGCGGCGCGCGACGCCGGCCTCGGCCCGGTCAAGGTGAACGCCGTGCTGATGCGCGGCCAGAACGACCAGCAGGCCCCCGAGCTGCTGCGCTGGGCGATCGCCGAGGGCTACCAGCTCCGGTTCATCGAGCAGATGCCTCTCGACGCCCAGCACGTCTGGAACCGCGAGGAGATGGTCACCGCCGAGGAGATCTTCGAGCGCCTGGAGGCGGAGTTCGACCTGCAGCCGGTCGACGAGCCGCGGGGGAGCGCCCCCGCCGAGCTGTTCCGGGTGGACGGCGGACCCGCGACCGTGGGCGTGATCGCCTCGGTGACCCGAC
This sequence comes from Nocardioides sp., assembly GCF_030019515.1. Classification (GTDB taxonomy): domain Bacteria; phylum Actinomycetota; class Actinomycetes; order Propionibacteriales; family Nocardioidaceae; genus Nocardioides. The sequence goes on from NZ_JASEEQ010000001.1 coordinate 99,299, forward strand.
CCTTCTGCGGTGACTGCGACCGGGTCCGGCTGACCGCGGACGGGCAGATCCGCAACTGCCTGTTCGCCCGCGAGGAGTCGGACCTGCGCACCGCGCTGCGCACCGGTGCCTCCGACGAGGTGATCGCCGACCGCTGGGTGGTGGCGATGCGGGGCAAGCGGGCCGGCCACGGGATCGACGACCCGTCGTTCCTCCAGCCCGACCGGCCGATGTCCGCCATCGGGGGTTGACGGCGGCGGTCGGCGAGACGGTGGGCCTCAGCCCTCGACGTGGGGTACGACGTCCTTGAGGAACTGCCGGGCCCCGAGGAACTGCGAGAGCTGCTCCCGGTGGTCGTCGCAGGCCAGCCAGACCTTGCGCCGGTCGGGCGTGTGCAGCTTCGGGTTGTTCCAGAGCAGCTGCCACGTGGCCGCCGCCTGGCAGCCCCGGGCCGAGCAGATCGCCGGCCCCTCGATGACGTCGGGCTGCGGGTCGCTCACGGTGCTCCTCCAGGTGACATGAACGGTGCCGGACAGCCACGGGGGAAGCCGTCCGGCACCGCTGCCAACCGAGACGGGGGAGACTCGGCTTGCGCCGGCGATTCTGTCACGGGTGGCCGGGTTGTCAAAGCATCCCGCTCTCGCGGTGGTCCTCGGAATCGGTCGCCGACCCGAGCTGGTGCGGGCCGTACTCGTTGTCGAGCAGCTCGATCCCGTCGGATCTCGAAGGCGTGGCGTTGGCCATGACCACGGCGACGTACGGCAGCAGGATCGCGGCCGCGACGAGCACCCAGCGCAGCCAGCCGGGCCCGACGACGATCGCGGCCACGAAGCAGATGGTGCGGATCCCCATCGAGAAGACGTAGCGCCGCTGGCGCGCCGCGATCTCCTCCCGCCGGTCGGAGGACGCCGTGGTGATGCGGACGGCCTCGTCGCGGTGTCGACGAAGGTCCCGGGTCATACCGTCAGCGTACGTCGGTAGGCTCGGCCACCTACGTCCGCACCGGGAGGCAACCATGACCAATCGCACCTACCGCGTCACCGAGATCGTCGGCACCTCGCCCGACGGCATGGAGGAGGCCATCCGCAACGGCATCGAGCGGGCCAGCCGGACGCTGCGCCACCTCGACTGGTTCGAGGTCACCCAGGTCCGAGGCCAGGTCAAGGACGGCACCGTCGAGCACTTCCAGGTCGGGCTCAAGCTCGGCTTCCGCATGGAGGACGACTAGCCGCCGGCTCGGCGTACCGATCAGTAGTCGCTAGCGTCACCTCACGTGACACAGACCCACGAGCCCAGATCGGTCCTGGTGACCGGCGGCAACCGCGGGATCGGCCGCGCGATCGCGGCGGCGTACGTCGCCCACGGCGACCGCGTCGCCGTCACGACGCGAAGCGGCGGCGCCCCGGACGGTGCGCTCGACCTCCGTTGCGACATCACCGACCCCGCGCAGGTCGAGGCCGCCTTCGTCCGGGCCGAGGAGGCGCACGGCCCGGTCGAGGTCCTGGTCGCCAACGCGGGGATCACGGCCGACACGCTGCTGCTGCGGATGAGCGAGGACGACTGGTCCTCGGTCCTCGACACCAACCTCACCGCGTCCTTCCGGCTGGCCAAGCGCGCCTCGAAGGGCATGCTCCGGCTGCGCCGCGGCCGGATCGTCTTCATCTCCTCGGTGGTCGGCCTGCTCGGCTCGGCCGGTCAGGTCAACTACGCGGCGTCCAAGGCCGGGCTGGTCGGCATGGCGCGCTCGATCGCCCGTGAGCTCGGGTCCAGGTCGATCACCGCGAACGTCGTGGCCCCGGGCTTCATCGAGACCGACATGACCGCCGTGCTGACCGAGGACCAGAAGGCGGCGATCAGGACCCAGGTGCCGCTGGGCCGCTACGGCACGACCGAGGAGATCGCGAAGACCGTGCTGTGGCTGACCGGCGACGGCGCGGCGTACGTCACCGGGGCAGTGATCCCGGTCGACGGTGGACTGGGAATGGGGCACTGATGGCTGGGACGGGCATTCTCGAGGGCAAGCGGATCCTGGTCGCCGGGGTCACGATGGACACCTCGATCGGCTTCGCGACCGCGAAGGTCGCCCAGGAGCAGGGCGCCACCGTGCTGATCTCGAACTTCGGGCGCGCGCTCGGCATCACCCGGCGGATCGCCAAGCGGCTGCCGGTGGAGCCGCCGGTCCTCGAGCTCGACGTGACCGACGAGGAGCACCTCGCCCGGCTGCCCGAGCTGGTCCGCGAGCACGTCGACGGCCTCGACGGGGTCGTCCACTCGATCGCCTACGGGAACCCCGAGACCCTGCTGGGTGGCAAGTTCCTCTCCGGGCCATGGCCCGACGTCGCGCAGGCGGTGCAGGTCTCGGCGTACTCGCTCAAGTCGCTGACGCAGGCCTGCCGGCCGCTGATGGGGCCCGGCGGATCGGTGGTGGGGTTGACGTTCGACGCCACCGTCGCCTGGCCCGCGTACGACTGGATGGGAGTGGCGAAGGCCGCCCTGGAGTCCACCTCGCGCTACCTCGCGCGCGACCTCGGCCCGGAGGGCATCCGCGTCAACCTGGTCTCCGCCGGTCCGCTCAAGACGCTGGCCGCGAAGGCGATCCCCGGCTTCGAGGCGCTCGACGAGATGTGGGCCAGCCGGGCGCCGCTCGGCTGGGACAACAGGGACCACCAGCCGACCGCGAGAGCCGTCTGCGCGCTGATGTCGGACTTCTTCCCCGCGACCACCGGCGAGATCGTGCACGTCGACGGCGGCTTCCACGCCATGGGTGGCTGAGAGCCCGGCTGGGCCCGACCCGGGCATGACAGTCCGCCCGTCGGCTGCCAGAGTTGACCCGTGCAGCTGCCAGCCGGGACGACCACGCGTCTGATCGCGCTCATGCGCCACACCAAGGCCCAGCAGCACGGGCCCACCGACTTCGACCGGCCGCTCGCCGACCGCGGCCGTCGAGACGCCGCCGCTGCGGGTGCGTGGCTGTCCGACCAGGGCTTCGAGCCCGACCACGCGATCGTCTCGGCGGCGTTGCGCACCCGCGAGACGTGGGCGAGCCTGGCGGCCGCCGCCGACTGGGACCTGGACCCGGAGCTGGACCCGGGCTTCTACGCCGCCGGGGCCGAGACCGCCCTGGACCTGGTGCGTGTGGTGGACGACGACGTCCGCCGGTTGCTGCTGATCGGCCACAACCCGACGATCGGGGTGCTCGCGCAGGTGCTCGACGACGGCGACAGCGACCCCGACCTCGCCGGGCAGCTGCTGAGCGGCTATCCGACCGGTGCTGTGGCGGTCTTCGAGTACGACGGCGCCTGGGCCGACCTCGCCGCCGGCAGCGCCCGGCTGGTGGCCTTCCACGTCGCTCGGGGCTAGGCCGGACCCGTCCGGATCGGGTCAGAGTGGCGGCGCGGGGGTGACGATGCCCGCCTCGGCGTCGGCGGCCTCGATCTCCTCGCGCGAGATGCCGAGGAGGTACAGGATCGCGTCGAGGTAGGGGACGTTCACCGCGGTGTCCGCGGCGTCGCGCACCAGGGGCTTGGCGTTGTAGGCGATGCCCAGGCCCGCCGCGTTGAGCATGTCCAGGTCGTTGGCGCCGTCGCCGATGGCGATCACGGCGGCCTCGGCGACGCCGGCGGCGGCCGCGAACTCCCGCAGGGCGGCGGCCTTGCCCGCCCGGTCGACGACCGGGCCGACGATCCGGCCGGTGAGGCGCCCGGCGACGACCTCCAGCTCGTTGGCCCGGGAGTAGTCGATGTCGAGGTCGGCGGCGAGCCGGTCGGTGATCTGGCTGAACCCCCCGGACACGATCGCGAAGTGGTAGCCGAGCCGGCGCAGGGTGCGCACCATGGTGCGGGCTCCCGGGGCGAGCAGGATCGCGTCGTACACCTCGTCGAGAGCGCTCGCGGGCACCCCCTCGAGCAGGGCGACCCGCGCGCGCAGTGACTCCTCGAAGTCGATCTCGCCGCCCATCGCCGCCTCGGTGATCGCCGCCACCTCCGCCTCGCAGTCGGCGTGCGCGGCCAGCATCTCGATGACCTCGCCCTGGACCAGGGTCGAGTCGACGTCCATGACGATCAGCCGGGCACCGCGCCGCATCAGGTTCGCGGGCTGCACGGCGATGTCGACGCCCTGCCGGGCGGCCTCGGCCGCGAGCGCCGTGCGCAGCGCCGCGGTGTCGACGCCGGAGACGTGCAGGTCGATCGCGGTGACGGGGTACCGGGCCATCCGCTCGATCCGGTCGATGTTGGCGCCGGCGTCGGCGATCCGGCCGGCGATCGCGCCCATCGCCGCGGCCCGCAGCGGCGATCCGATGATCGTGACGTGCGACCGACCGCCGCGGCGGGCCGTGTTGTCGCCGACGCCGCGCTCGACGTCCACGCTCATCCCGAGCGCGGCCGCGGTCTCCTGGACCGCCTCCGTCACCCGACGCGGCTGGTGCGGAGCGGTGACCAGGACCCCGAGGATGAGCCGTCCACGCAGCACGATCTGCTCGATGTCGACGACCTCGACCCCCGCCCCGGAGAGGGTCGCGAACACCGAGGACGTCACGCCCGGACGATCCTTGCCGGTCAGCGTGATCAGGAGGGTCTCCGGCTTGCGGCCGGGATGTGGGTCTGTCATCTCAGTGGCCGAGGCTATCGCGGCGGGCCGGGCTCACGACGGCGGCCACGCCTCGGGTGAGCAGGCGGCCACCAGGGCCCGTCGGCCGGCGCGGGCCAGCGGCACCAGGGCCGCGCGCCGCTCCTCGAGCTCGTACGCCGTCAGCGTGCCGCCCTCGTCCTCCAGGGCCAGGTCCACGATCTCGGTCGCCTGCAGTGCGCGGCCGGCCAGGTCCGTGCAGCGTGGCGGCACGCCGTCCGGAGCGGCCAGGACGGGCCGGTGGCGCAGGTCCATCAGCCGGTCCGCCACCTCGGGGCGCCACCGTGCGACGTCGAGGCGGGCCAGCGACTCGGCCGACCCGAGCAGGGCGGCCCGCAGGCCGCGGTCCGCCTCGCCCACGTCGGGGAGCTGGCGGCGCTCGGCCGCCGGGTGGACGGTCCAGACGGTCGCGGCTCCGGTGCGATGCGGCACCAGACCGAGCCCGGCGCCCAGGACGACCACCGCCTCGCCGGCCTCCAGGGCGTCGGCGTTGAAGGCGGGCGGCCCGCCGAGGCCGACCGGGTCGCCCTCCGCCGGGAACGTGGCTCCGAAGCCGGTGGCGCCCAGCGCTCGCAGCCGGGCCAGCGCGCCCACGACCGTCTCGGTGCCGTCCGCGCCGGGCAGCCCGGCGACGGCGTGGGTCGCGTCGTCGCCGAGCACCGCGTCGACCAGGAGGTCGGTGACCACGTGCCCGCGCAGCCACGCGGTGCCCCACCAGGCCAGACGCGCGGAGGGCGGGAGCAGCAGGGTCACGGCGGGTGAGGATACGCCGCAGCGGCGCCGGAGCCGATCGATAGGGTGAGGTCCATGACCGCCGTGCTCGACTTCGCCGAGGTGACCATCCGGCGTGGGCAGGCGACGCTGCTCGACGCGGTGTCGTGGCGGGTCGAGGAGGGGGACCGCTGGGTCGTCCTCGGGCCGAACGGCGCCGGGAAGACCACCCTGCTCCAGGTGGCCTCCGCACAGATCCACCCGACGTCCGGGGTCGCGGGCATCCTCGACGAGGTGCTCGGGACGGTCGACGTCTTCGAGCTGCGCCCGCGGATCGGCCTGACCAGCGCCGCGCTCGCGGAGCGGATCCCGCGCAGCGAGCGGGTGCACGACGTGGTCGTGTCCGCGTCGTACGGCGTCGTGGGCCGCTGGCGCGAGGCGTACGACGAGCTCGACCACGAGCGGGCCGGCCAGCTGCTGACCGAGGTCGGCGCCATGCACCTGGTCGACCGCACGTTCGGGACGCTGAGCGAGGGCGAGCGCAAGCGGGTGCAGATCGCCCGGGCGCTGATGGCCGACCCCGAGCTGCTGCTGCTCGACGAGCCCGCGGCGGGCCTCGACCTCGGCGGGCGGGAGGACCTCGTATCGACGCTGTCGGTGCTGGCGTCCGACCCGTCGTCACCGGCCACGGTCCTCGTCTCCCACCACGTCGAGGAGATCCCACCGGGATTCACCCACGCGCTGCTGCTGCGCCGCGGCCGGGTCGTGGCGGCCGGGCCGGTCGCCGAGGTGGTCACCGAGGCCAACCTGGCGGCGACCTTCGGGATGCCTCTCGTGCTGGCGCACGAGGACGGCCGCTGGAGCGCCCGGCGACGCACGCGGCACCTCTGACCTCCCTCCTGGGAACGGTTGTGCGGGCTCCGCAGCGGGGCGGGCCGCAGCGGGGATAGGGTCGGGACATGGACTGGCTGGGCGAGCACGCATGGGCTGCTTGGCTGGGGGTCGCCGCGGTGCTGGGCATGGCCGAGCTGGTGAGCCTCGACCTGGTGCTGATCATGCTGGCGGTCGGCGCGATGGCCGGGATGGTGACGGCGGCCATCGGCGCCGCGGTGGTCGTGCAGGTCCTGGTGGCGGGGGGCGCCGCCGTCGCGATGCTGGCCCTGGTCCGGCCCTCGCTCGTGGCCCGGCTGCACCGGGGGCCCGAGCTGCGGCTCGGTACCTCGAAGCTGGTGGGTCAGCGGGCCGTGGTCACCGAGACGATCACCGGGCTCAGCGTCGGTCGGATCAGGCTCGCGGGGGAGACCTGGTCGGCCGCGCCGTACGACGAGCACGTCACGATCGAGCCGGGCGCCACCGTGGAGGTCTTCGAGATCCGCGGCGCCACGGCGTACGTCCACCCCGTGTCCGAGCTCGGGGAGTGAACCCGCGAGTGCCCTGCGAGTGAGAAGGAGCCTGCCGTGCCTCCCGTGATCCTGATCCTGCTGGCGATCCTGGTCCTGTTCGTCATCGTGATGCTGGCCAAGACCGTGCGGATCATCCCGCAGGCCCGCGCCGGCATCGTCGAGCGCTTCGGGAAGTACAAGGAGACGCTGCCCGCGGGCCTGAACGTCGTCGCGCCGTTCATCGACCGGGTCCGCTACATCATCGACCTGCGTGAGCAGGTCGTGAGCTTCCCGCCCCAGCCGGTGATCACCGAGGACAACCTGGTGGTGTCGATCGACACGGTCATCTACTTCCAGGTGACCGACCCGGTCGCCGCGACGTACGAGATCGCGAACTACATCCAGGCCATCGAGCAGCTCACGATGACCACCCTGCGCAACATCGTCGGCGGCATGGACCTCGAGGAGACGCTGACCAGCCGCGACTCGATCAACTCCGGGCTGCGCGGCGTCCTGGACGAGGCCACCGGGAAGTGGGGCATCCGCGTCAACCGGGTCGAGCTCAAGGGCATCGACCCGCCGCCCTCGATCAAGGACTCGATGGAGAAGCAGATGCGCGCCGACCGCGAGAAGCGCGCGGTCATCCTCACCGCGGAGGGCCAGCGCCAGGCGGCGATCCTGACCGCCGAGGGCGCGAAGCAGTCGTCGATCCTGAACGCCGAGGGCGCCCGCGAGTCGCAGATCCTGCGGGCGCAGGCGGATCGGGAGTCCTCGATCCTGCGCGCCCAGGGTGAGGGGCAGGCGATCCAGACGGTGTTCCAGGCCATCCACGACGGGCGTCCGGACCAGTCGCTGCTGGCCTACCAGTACCTCCAGATGATGCCGAAGATCGCCGAGGGCGACGCCAACAAGGTCTGGATCGTGCCCAGCGAGATCGGCCGCGCGCTGGAGGGTCTGGGCTCCACGATGAACAGCCTCCAAGGCATCCCTCAGCACGTCGACGGGCCGGCGAAGCGGGTGGACATGGGCCCCTCGGAGCCGACCGTGCCGGGTCCGGACACCCAGCTCAGCCAGACCAACGCAGCGGTCGAGGCCGCGATCGCCGAGGCCGACCGGGCGGCGAACCCGGGCCGCAGCGCCGACCCGGAGCCCGAGCCGCCGACGGCGACCGACCCGGCCGTCGACCCGGGTGAGGTGCCTCCCGCCCAGTGACGGCGTACGAGGTCGTCGCGATCCTGCTCGCCGGGGTCGCGGCCGGCACCATCAACACCGTGGTGGGGTCGGGGACGCTGATCACGTTCCCGACCCTGCTCGCGTTCGGCGTGCCACCGGTGACCGCGAACGTGTCCAACACCATCGGTCTGGTCCCCGGCTCGGTCTCGGGGGCCGTCGGCTACCGGCGCGAGCTCGCCGGGCAGCGATCCCGAGTCCTGCGGCTGTGCGTCGGGTCCCTGGTGGGTGGCCTCGCGGGCGCGGTCCTGCTGCTGGTGCTGCCGGACGACGCGTTCGCGGCCATCGTGCCGGCCCTGATCCTGCTGGGCTGCGTGCTGGTGGTCCTCCAGCCCCGGATCTCCGCCTGGGTGGCCCGCCGCCACGAGGCGGTCGGCGGGCTCCCGCACCACGGCACCTGGTGGGTATGGCCGGGCGTTCTGCTCACCGGCGTGTACGGCGGCTACTTCGGCGCCGCCCAGGGCGTGCTGCTGATGGCGGTCCTCGGCACTGGCCTGGACGAGTCGCTCCAACGGCTCAACGCCGTCAAGAACGTCCTGGCCGCCGTCGTCAACGCCATCGCCGGCCTGCTGTTCGCAGTCGTGGCTGACGTCGACTGGCGGATCGTGGCGCTGATCGGGGTGGGCTCGGTCATCGGCGGCCAGCTCGGCGCCACCGTCGGCCGCCGGCTGCCCGGCGCCGTCCTGCGCGTCGTCATCGTCTGCGTGGGCGTCGTCGCCCTGGTGGCGTTCCTGGTCGGCTGACGCCGCCGGCCGGCCGCAGCCGAATGTGCTGCGGTTTGGTCACCAACGACAGCCCGGGAGGACGGATCTCTGCAGTTGGTGACCAAACGACAACGGGACGAGCGACGGGGCGGGGCGCGACCTGGTGGGGTCAGCGGCGGAACAGGCCGGAGATCCCGGAGCCGATCGCGCCGACGGCGGGGACGATCAGGGTGAGGGCGGTCCGCTTCGAGACCGTGCCCTCCTGCATCGCGAGGTAGCCGGTGGCGGCGTCGGCGCCGTCGACCAGGATGCCCGCGAGCACCAGGTTGCGACGGCTCTTGTCGCGGGCGAGCAGCGTGATCAGGCCGAGTGCGATCTCGCGGGAGCCGAAGAGGCGGGTCAGGTAGGGCAGCTGCGGGTTGGTCGCGGGGTCGAGCTGGAAGAGCTTGGCGGCGAGGTCGGGGTTCGCGAGCGCGACGGTGCCGACCGCGACCCGCCCGAGGGACAGACCGATCACTGGATTCATGGCGCGCACGCTATCGGTCCCGGGGCGGTCCCGGATCGTTCCGGCCTCGGTCGCGTGCCGGTCGCCGGGGCGGGCGCACGCGTGACAGTCTCGGGGCATGGACCTGTACGACGTCATGCGGACCACCCCGGCAGTCCGCGAGTTCACCGACGACCCGCTGCCCGACGAGACGCTGCACCGGATCCTCGACCACGCCAGGTTCGCTCCGAGCGGGGGCAACCGGCAGGGGACCCGGATCGTCGTGGTCCGCGACCAGGCCGCCCGCCGGCGGTTGGCGGAGCTGAACGGGCCCGCGGTGCGCCGCTACGTCGCACAGGCGAAGGCCGGCCAGAGCCCCTGGAACCCCCTCGAGCCGCCCGCCCCGAGCGTGGCGGAGATCGCGGCCACGGAGATCCCGGACGCGTTCACCGCCCCGCTGCTGAGCGCCGGCGCGGTGCTCGTCGTGTGCGTCGACCTCGGGCTGGTCGCCGCCATGGACCAGGACCTGGACCGGGTGGGACTGGTGGCGGGCGCGTCGGTGTACCCGCTGGTGTGGAACATCCTGCTGGCGGCACGCAACGAGGGGTACGGCGGCACCATCACCACGATGGCGGTCGCGGAGGAGGACGGGGTCAAGGAGCTGCTCGGGATCCCCGATCGGTTCGCGCTGGCCGCGGTCGTGCCGATCGGCCGGCCGGTCCGCGAGGTCACCAGGCTGCGCCGCCACCCGGTCGAGGAGCTCGCGACCCTCGAGACGTTCGACGGCGAGCCGCTCCGGGCGCCGGGTCAGGAGCCTGACGGTGCTGACGAGGGCGCGGCTCCGAGGTAGGCCGCGGCCCACCGGTCGAGCTCGGCGTACGCCTGCGCCCGGGGCTCGGGCAGGGAGAGGACCACGTCGTGCCGGGCGCCCTCGATCGCGATGTAGGTGACGTGCCGGCCCAGGGCCACGGCCCACCGCCGGATCTGCGGCACCTCGAGGACGGTGTCGAAGTTGTGGACGTCCGGGCCCATCTCCTTGGGCCAGCGGGTGCCGCCCGAGGACAGCACCAGCACCGGGCAGCCCACCTCCAGGCCGCGGTGCAGGGCGTTGTGGCCGACCCGGATCGCCCGGAGCCAGCCGAAGTACACCGGCCAGGGGTCGATCGGCTTCCACGCGGTGTTGAAGTCCCACTCGCCCTCGTGGTCGATGTGCAGGCTGCGGGCGTAGAAGCCCTCGATCCTGCGGGGGACCACCCGCTTCGGCTGTCGGGTCCCGACCCGCTTCACGAGCTGGGTGCCGAGGGTTCGGATCCACAGCCCGCCCTGCATGTCCAGCCACGGGGAGTTCAGCACCATCCCGTCCAGCGCCGGCTTCCGGGCGTCCGCCCACAGCGCGACGATCAGTCCGCCGGTCGAGTGGGCGCTCACCACCAGGTGGTCGTGCCCGTCCCGGTCCACGATCCGGTTCCGGGCCGCGTCGAGGTCGGCGAAGTAGTCCCGCAGGTCGGTCACGTAGTTCGGCGTCTGGTGCGGCCGGATCGAGCGGCCGTACTTGCGCAGGTCGATCGCGTAGAAGTCGTAGCCCCTCGCGTTCCACCACTCGGCGTACTGGGTCTGGAAGAAGTAGTCCGCGAAGCCGTGCACGTGCAGCACCGCCCGCCCGGTGGGCCGTGCTGCGCGGCGGACGACGAGGGTCGCGACGACCGCGCCCTCCTCGTCGGGTGGCAGGCCGATGGTCTCGGCCAGGTAGGGCTCGCCCAGGACGTCGGGGTGGAGCTCGTCGAAGGCGCCACTGGTCATGGCCGCAGTCTTCCAGCCCGCAGGCCCAGCGCCACCTCCGGTTCGTTCGTCGTGACGAGCCAGGCGCGGCCCGGCCGCAGCCAGTAGGCGAGTGAGCGCCGGGTGTCGACCGTCCAGACGACCAGCGGCAGCTGGTGCCGTCGGGCGAAGCGACGCACGCGGAGCCGGGCGAGCCAGTGGTGGGCGACCACGACGTTGGCGCCCGTCGTGCGGTAGCGGACGCCCGGGAACAGCTCGGAGACCCGCACCCGGATCGCGTGCCGCAGCGAGAACCCCTTGACCCCGCGACCGAGCGACAGCCCGACCTGGAGGTCGTGACCCTCGCGGTCCGCCCAGGCGCGCAGGGCACGGACGGCGTCGTCGTGGTGGGTGGTGACCAGGAGCCGGTCGGTGCCGAGCCGGGCGATGGCCTCGGCCACGATCGGGATCTCCCCACCGCGCAGCTTCAGGTCGAGATGGGCCCGGGCCCTCCCGGCGAGCAGCCCCAGGGCCTCGTCGTAGCGCAGGGTGTCCGGCGGCGGGTCGTCGACCAGGTCGTGCAGCAGCACCAGCGAGCCGTCGGCGATGCGCTGGACGTCGAACTCGACGTAGTCGGCCCCGAGCGCGATCGCCTGCTCGATGTCTGCGCGGCCGAGGCAGCGATGCGCGCTGACCAGCGTCATCCTGGGGGTCGTCGATCCTGGGCGTACGCCGCGGCCGCTCGCACCAGCCCCGCCAGCAGCCCGACGTCCGCTGCGGTCTCGGGGTGCCACTGCACCCCGACCACGAACCGGTCGCCCGCCCGCTCGATCGCCTCGAGCGTGCCGTCGTCGGCGTGCGCGGCGCCGACGAAGCCGGGGTGCTCGCGCACGGACTGGTGGTGGTGGCAGTTCACCGTCACCCGCTCGCCGAGAAGGCCCGCGACGCGGGTGCCGGGGGACGTCGCGACCGAGACGGCGCCGAACTCGTCCCCGCCCGGGCTGTGCCGCTCGTGGCCGACCAGGTCCGGGACGTGCTGCTCGAGGGTGCCGCCGCCGTGGACGGCCAGCACCTGCATCCCACGGCACACGCCCAGTACGGGCAGGCCGGCGGCGTCGGCGGCGTCCAGCAGCGCGGACTCCCACGCGTCCCGGTCCGGCCGCCAGCCCGCCGTCCGCGGGTGCGGGTCGGCGCCGTACCGCCCGGGGTCCACGTCCGCGCCACCGCTGACGACCAGCCCGTCGAGGCGGGCGACCAGCGCGTCGGCCGCCTCCGGGCGTCCCACGGGCGGCAACAGCACGGGTACGCCGCCGGTCTCCTCGACCGCGGCGGCGTACTGCGTGGGCAGCAGGTCGGCGCGCTGGTGCCAGACCCCCCACGAAGCCTCCTCGCGGTAGGTGGTCAGGCCGATGACCGGGGTCGCCACGTCAGAGCGGGGTGACGTAGGCGCCGGAGATGCCGCCGTCGACCAGGAACGTGCTCGCGGTCATGAACGAGGAGTCGTCCGACGCGAGGAACAGCACCGCCGACGCCATCTCCTCGGGCTCGCCGAACCGTCCCATCGGCACGTGCACCAGCCGGCGCGCGGCCCGCTCGGCGTCCTTGGCGAACAGCTCCTGCAGCAGCGGCGTGTTCACCGGCCCGGGGCACAGTGCGTTGACGCGCACGCCCTGGCGGGCGAACTGGACGCCGAGCTCCCGGGTCATCGACAGCACCCCGCCCTTCGACGCGGAGTACGAGATCTGGCTGGTCGCCGCACCCATGACGGCGACGAACGACGCGGTGTTGATGATCGAGCCCCGGCCCTGTTCGAGCATGTGGGGGAGAGCGGCCTTGCAGCACAGGTAGACCGACGTCAGGTTCACCTCCTGCACCTTGCGCCAGGCGTCCAGGTCGGTGTCGAGGATCGAGTCGTCCTCGGGCGGGCTGATGCCGGCGTTGTTGAACGCGATGTCGACCGAGCCGTAGACGTCCTTCGCGGTCCGGAAGAGCGCGTCGACCTCGTCCTTGCTGGTGACGTCGACGTGGACGTACGTCGCGACGCCCGCTCCGCCGAGCTGCTCGACGAGCTGGTGCCCGCGGTCGTCGTCGATGTCGCCGATCACGACCCTGGCGCCCTCCTGGACGAACCGCTGGACGGTCGCGAGGCCGATGCCCGAGCAGCCCCCGGTGATGACCGCGACCCGGTCCTGGATGCGTCCTGCCATGTCACTCCGATCGTTGGTCGAGTAGGCCGCGCGGAACGAGCGGCCGTGTCGAGACCTGCTAGTGGGCGATGAAGACGTTCTTCTCCTCGGTGAACGCCATCGGGGCGTCCGGACCGAGCTCGCGGCCGAGCCCGGACTGCTTGTACCCCCCGAACGGGGTCCAGTACCGCACCGAGGAGTGGGAGTTCACGCTGAGGTTGCCGGCCTCGACGGCGCGGGCGACCCGCAGACCCCGGCCGAGATCGGTGGTGAAGATCGATCCGGACAGGCCGTACTCGGTGTCGTTGGCCTTCGCGACTGCATCCGCCTCGTCGTCGAAGGGCATCACCGCGACGACCGGGCCGAAGACCTCCTCACGCCAGATCCGGGTCGCGGGGTCCTCGACGGTGACCACCGACGGCGGCACCCAGAAGCCGTCGGCCACCGCACCGCCGGGCACCGACCCGGCGAACGCGACCTCCACCTCGTCGAGGTAGCCGGTGACCGTGGCCTGCTGCTGCGCCGAGATGAGCGGGCCCATCTCGCTGGCCTCGTCGCCGGGGTCGAGCACGCGCAGGCCCTCGACGGCCGGCTGGAGCTTGCTGAGGAACTCGTCGTACGCCGAGCGCTCCACGAGGATCCGCGAGCGGGCGCAGCAGTCCTGGCCGGCGTTGTCGAAGACGGCGTACGGCGCGCTCGCGGCCGCGGCGTCGATGTCGGCGTCGGCGAACACGATGTTCGCGCTCTTGCCGCCCAGCTCGAGCGTCACCCGCTTCACCTGCTCGGCGCAGCCGGCCATGATCCGCTTGCCGACCTCGGTCGACCCCGTGAAGCAGACCTTGCGGACCAGCGGATGGGTCACGAACCGCTCGCCGACCACCGAGCCCTTCCCGGCGACGACGGTCAGGACGTGCTCGGGCAGGCCGGCCTCCAACGCCAGCTCGCCGAGCCGCAGCGCGGTGAGCGGGGTGAGCTCGGCCGGCTTGAGGACGACGGTGTTCCCGGCCGCCAGCGCCGGCGCGAGACCCCAGCCCGCGATCGGCATCGGGAAGTTCCAGGGGACGATGATCCCCACGACGCCGAGCGGCTCGTGGAAGGTGATGTCGACGCCGCCCGGCACCGGGATCTGTCGGCCGAAGAGCCGCTCGGGCGCACCCGCGTAGTAGTTCAGGCAGTCGCGGACGTTGCGCGCCTCCCACCGGGCATTGCCCCAGGTGTGCCCCGCGTTGCGCACCTCGAGGCCAGCGAGCTCGTCGACGTGCGCGTCGACGACGGCGGCGAAGCGCCGGAGCAAGCCGGCCCGCTCGCCGGGCGGCAGCGCCTTCCAGGCCGGGAACGCGGCGTGTGCGCTCTCGATCGCCCGGTCCGCGTCCGCCGTCGAGGCCAGGGGGACGTCGGTGACCGGCGCCGCGGTCGCGGGGTTGAGGACCGTATGCAGGTCGGCTCGCGTGTCGCTCACTTACAGCCTCTCGAATCCACGGCGGAGCTCCCAGTCGGTGACGGCCGCGTTGTAGGCCGCGAGCTCCACGTCTGCCATGTTGACGTAGTGGTCCACGACGTCGTCGCCCAGGGCGGCGCGTGCGACGGCGGACCCGGCGAACCGGCCCCGCGCCTCGGCCATGGTGCGCGGCACCTGCGGCCGGCCCGACGTGTAGGCGTTGCCGACGAGCTCGTCCTCGAGCGGGAGCTCGTTCTCGATGCCGTGCAGGCCGCCGGCGACCATGGCCGCCAGTGCGAGGTAGGGGTTCACGTCCGCGCCCGGGATCCGGTTCTCCATCCGCGCGGACGGTCCGTGGCCGACGAGACGGACGGCGCAGGTGCGGTTGTCGAGCCCCCACGCCAGGGTGGTCGGCGCGAAGGAGCCGTCGGCGAACCGCTTGTAGGAGTTGATGTTGGGCGCATAGAGGAGCGTGAAGTCGGGGATCGTGGCCAGCACGCCCGCGACGAAGTGGTCGTAGAGCGGGGTTCGCGTCCCCGTCTCGCGGTCCCAGAAGACCAGCGCACCGTCGGGGCCGCGCAGCGAGAGGTGGATGTGGCACGAGCTCCCCTCGCGCTGGTCGTACTTCGCCATGAACGTGATCGCCTTGCCCTGCTGGGCGGCGATCTCCTTCGCGGCCGTCTTGTAGACGGCGTGGTTGTCGGCGGTGGTGAGCGCGTCGGCGTACAGGAAGCCGACCTCGTGCTGCCCGAGGTTGCACTCGCCCTTGGCGCCCTCGACGTCCAGGCCCGCGCCGTACATGTGGTTGCGCAGCGCGCGGAGCAGCGGCTCGATCCGGCTGGTCCCGAGGATCGAGTAGTCGACGTTGTACTGGTTCGCCGGGGTCAGGTCCCGGTAGCCGTCGGCGTGGGCCTGCTCGTAGGTGGTGTCGAACGCGATGAACTCGAGCTCGGTGCCGGCCAGCGCCGTCCACCCCTGCTCGGCGCACCGGTCGAGCTGGCGGCGCAGGATCCCGCGCGGCGACTGGGTGACCGGCGACCCGTCGGGCCAGACCAGGTCAGACTGGATCATCGCGGTCGCGGGCAGGTGGGTGAGGATGCGGATCGTGCGCTCGTCGAGCCGGAACTCCATGTCGCCGTAGCCCGTCTCCCACGACGAGTTGGCGTAGCCGTCCACGGTGTTCATGTCGACGTCCACGGCGAGCAGGTAGTTGCAGCCCTCGGTACCGTGCCCGGCGACGTGGTCGACGAAGTACCTCCCGTGCAGCCGCTTGCCCTGGAGCCGGCCCTGCATGTCGGTCATCGCGACGACGACGGTGTCGATCACGCCGCTCTCGATCCGATCGATGAGCTGGTGCATCGTCAGGTGCCGGCTGTTGCGGAGTCCGGTCTCGTCCTGGGTCGCCTTCTGGGCCAACGCTGTCTCCTATCCCACGAGGCCGCGCAGGAGCGCGGCCGTGTCGTCGCAGTGCTCTTCCATGACCCGGCGGGCCCGTTCGGCGTCGCCGGCGAGGATCGCCCTGACCAGCGCGGCGTGCTGCCGGTCGGAGTGGGCGATGTTGGTGCCCAGCACCGGGATCGTCAGCAGCATCTCGTGCAGGGTCGCCTGCACGGAGGTCACGGCCTCGATCACCCGGGGCGAGTCGGCCAGCGAGGCGACCGTCAGGTGGAACCGGGAGTCGGCCTGCCGGTGCGCGGCCGGCTTGCGGGCCGCGCTGACCGCCGCGAGCGCGGTCTCCAGCTGCTCGCGCCCTGCCGGGTCCAGGTCGGTCCGGGCCGCGAGGTACGCCGCCCCGGGCTCGACGATCCGCCGGAACTCCAGCGCGTCGAGCCAGTCCCGCCGCTGGACGGCCGTCAGGCGCGCGGCACGGCGGCCGCTGGGGGAGCGCGGCTTGAGGGTGACGACCGTGCCGCCGCCCCGGCCGCGCGTGGTCTCGACCAGCCCCGCCTCGCGCAGCGCCGCCATCGCCTCGCGCAACGTCGCCCGGGACACCGCCAGCTGTTCGGCGAGCTCGCGCTCGGCGGGCAGCGTCGCGCCGAGCGGGTAGACACCCAGCCGGATCGCGGTGGCGAGCTGCTCGACACACGCCTCGAACGCGTGGTGCCCGCGCACCGGACGCAGCACCGCGACGGGCAGCCGATCGTCGGGGGAGGCGGTCACGGGCTCAACCTTCGACTTCCCCGCAGCACCTGTCAATGACGCAATGGTCTGAGTTCATACCAATTTGCTGGCGACCATTTACACCCGGATCGGGACGGGTCTAGCGTCCGTTCACATTCGCACGATCCTCCCCTGGAAGGTGTCGCATGCCCGAAGCACACGAGCCCGTCGAGGCTCATCACCTCAATGCGGACGAAGCCCACCTGGCGCGACTCGGATACAAGCAGGAGCTCAATCGTTCCTGGTCCGGCTTCTCCAACTTCGCGATCTCGTTCTCGATCATCTCGATCCTGGCCGGCTGCTTCACGAACTTCGGAGCCGGCTTCAACAACGGCGGGCCGATCTCGATCTCGTGGTCGTGGCCGATCCTCGGCGTGTTCATCCTGATCATCGGCTTCACGATGTCCGAACTGGTCTCGGCTTACCCGACCTCGGGCGGCATCTACTGGTGGGCCTCGAAGCTCGGCGGACCCGCGGCCGGCTTCTACACCGGCTGGCTGAACCTGATCGGCCTGGTCGCGGTGACCGCCGGCGTCTCCTACGGCTGCGCGACGTTCATCGACCTGACCATCAGCACCTACTCCGACTCGTTCGCCGCCGACTACTCGCTCACGCGGGTCTTCGTCATCTTCGTGGTCGTGCTGGCGCTCGCCTCCGTGCTGAACATCTTCAGCGGCCACCTGATGGCAGTCATGAACAACGTCTCGGTCTGGTGGCACGTGGCGGGCGCGGCCGGCATCGTGCTGATCCTGGTCCTCGTGCCCGATCAGCACCAGAGCTTCAGCTACGTGTTCACCGAGCGCTTCAACAACTCCGGGTACGGCGACGGCAGCACCTCCAACCTGATGTTCTGGTTCGCGATCGTGCCGTTCGGCTTCCTGCTCACCCAGTACACGATCACCGGCTTCGATGCCTCGGCGCACCTCTCGGAGGAGACCGCGACGGCCTCCACCGTGGCCGCCAAGGGGATCTGGCGCTCGATCTTCTACTCGGTCATCGGTGGCTACATCCTGCTGCTGGCCGTGGTCTTCGCGATCCCCAGCACGCCGGACGGCGCCCCTGACAACGCCGGTGTAGGTGCCGGTGGCGTCGCCTACATCTTCGTGCAGTCGTTGGGCACCAACTGGGCGACTTTCGTGCTGTTCATCTCGGCCGCGGCCCAGTTCTTCTGCGCCACCGCCTGCATGACGTCGGCGTCGCGCATGACGTTCGCGTTCAGCCGCGACGGTGCCATCCCGGGCTCGCCGGTCCTGCAGCGACTGACGTCGTCCCGGGTCCCCGCCAACGCGGTCGTCTTCGTGGGCATCGCCGCCGCCGTGGTCACGCTCCCGGCCCTGATCGAGGTCAACATCGGGACGCCGGAGGCTCCGCTGGTCATCCCGGTCGCGTTCTACGCGGTCACGTCGATCGCGGTGATCGGCCTCTACCTCGCCTTCGCGATCCCGATCTGGCTGCGGTGGCGGCACGGCAGCCGGTTCGAGGTCGGGTCGTGGAACAACGGCTCGAAGTACAAGTGGATGAACCTCGTGGCCGTCGCCGAGATCCTGATCGTCACGCTGTACCTGATGATGCCGTCGTTGCCCGGTGGCAACCCGTTCAGCGAGTCGGACTTCGAGTGGAAGTTCGTCAACTACGCGCCGATCGTCACCCTCGGCACGCTGCTGCTGCTGACCCTGTGGTGGTTCACTTCGGCCAAGAACTGGTTCACCGGGCCGAAGCACACCATCGACCAGGCCGTGGTCGAGGCGTTCGACGCCTGAGTTGACCTCGACGCGCACGTCCGCCGGGGGGTGTGGGGCCTCCGGGCCGCACCTGGACCGCCTCGCCTGCCTGGCGGGGCGGTCCTGGTCCTGCACGGAGCTGCCCGGCGGTCTGACCAACGTCAACCTCCACGTCGTCACCGAGGACGGGGGGCCTCGGCTCGACCTGGTGGTGCGGTGGTCGCAGGGTGACCCGGCGCTGCTGGGGATCGACCGGGACGCCGAGGCCGCCCACACCGAGATCGCGGCGGCGACCGGCGTGGCCGCCGGAGTGGTCGAGTACCGCCCGGACCTCGGCCTGCTCGTCATCGAGTTCCTCGAGGGGAAGGCGCTGGCGAACGCCGACTTCGCGGACCCCGGCGTGCTCACCCGGGCCGCCACGTCCTGCCGGGTGCTGCACGCCGGTCCGCCGTTCGGCGCCGACTTCGACATGTTCGCGCGGCAGGCCGACTACCTGCGCACGGTGCGCGAGCACGGCTACCGGGTGCCGGCGGACTACGCGGACCACGCCGACGCCTGGGCCGACGTACGTCGCGTCCTCGCCGCGGCACCGCGCCCGAAGGTCCCGTGCAACAACGACCTGCTGGCGGCGAACTTCATCGATGACGGCGACCGGGCCTGGCTGATCGACTACGAGTACTCCGGCAACAACGACGCGGCGTTCGAGCTCGGCAACACCGCCACCGAGTGCGGCTTCACGCCCGCGCAGGTCGAGGCGTACGTCGCGGCCTACTACGGCTCGCCTACCCGGGCCGACCTGGCCCGGGTGCGGCTGCAGATGCTGTGCAGCGCGTACGGCTGGTCGTTGTGGGGCTTCATCCAGGAGGCGGTGAGTCCGATCGCGTTCGACTTCCATGCCTGGGGGATGGAGCGCTACGAGAAGGCGGTCGCGACGTTCCGGGGGCCCGACCTCGCCGGGCTCCTCGCGGAGGTCGGCGACGGTGGCTGACCTGCCCGCCCGCGCCCGCGTGGTCGTCGTCGGGGGCGGCGTGGTCGGCACCTCGGTCGCCTACCACCTCACCCGGCTCGGCTGGACCGACGTGCTCCTGCTCGAGCAGGGCAGCCTCTCCTGCGGCACCACCTGGCACGCCGCCGGCCTGGTCGGCCCGCTGCGCGCCTCCGAGAGCGGCACCCGGCTGGTGCAGTACTCCGCCGAGCTGTACGCCTCCCTGGAGGCGGAGACCTGCCTGGCCACCGGCTACCGCAACGTCGGTGGGGTCATCGTCGCGCGCACGCCCGAGCGGATGGTGCAGCTGCGCCGGACGGCGGCGAACGCCGCGGCCTACGACCTGCCCTGCGAGCTGGTGTCGCCGGCCCGGGCCCAGGAGCTGTGGCCCCCGATGCAGGTCGACGACCTGCTCGGAGCGATCTGGCTGCCCGGCGACGGCAAGGTGAACCCGACGGACCTCACCCAGTCGCTCGCAAGGGGCGCCCGCCAGCGCGGCGCGCGGATCGCCGAGCGGGTCCGGGTCACCGGCTTCACCGTGGCGGACGGAGCCGCCGGCCGCCGGGTCACCGGCGTCGTGTCCGACCACGGCACGGTCGAGGCAGAGGTGGTCGTCAACTGCGCGGGCCAGTGGGCCAAGGCGCTCGGCGACCTGGTCGGCGTCACGGTCCCGCTGCACTCGGCCGAGCACTTCTACGTCGTGACGGAGGCGGTCCCCGGCGCCCACCCCGACCTGCCGATCATGCGCGACCCCGACGGCTGGACCTACTTCAAGGAGGAGACCGGCGGCCTCGTGGTCGGCGGCTTCGAGCCGGAGGCCAAGCCGTGGCGCGCACCCGACGACCTGCCCCACCCGTTCGAGTTCCAGCTGCTCGAGGAGGACTGGGAGCACTTCTCGGTGCTGATGGACCAGGCGCTCCTGCGGATCCCGGTCCTCGAGGAGACCGGCATCCGCAAGTTCTACAACGGACCGGAGTCGTTCACGCCCGACAACCAGTTCCTGCTGGGCGAGGCCCCGGGGCTGCGCGGCTTCTTCGTGGGTGCGGGGTTCAACTCGGTCGGCATCGCGTCGGCGGGTGGTGCCGGGCGGGCGCTCGCAGAGTGGATCGTCTCCGGGGAGCCGCAGGACGACCTGGTCGGGGTCGACGTACGCCGCTTCGCGCCGTTCCAGGCTGACAACGGCTGGCTGCGCTCGCGGGTCGCCGAGGTGCTCGGCCTGCACTACGCGGTGCCCTGGCCCAACCGCGAGCTCGAGACCGGCCGGCCGCAGCGCCGCTCCCCGCTGCACGAGCGCACGGCCGCCGCGGGCGCGCTGTTCGGCACCCGGATGGGCTGGGAGCGCCCCAACGTCTTCGGACCGCCCGGCGCCCGGCTCGACTACTCCTGGGAGAAGCCGGCCTGGCTGCCGTGGTCGGGAGCCGAACAACGAGCCACTCGCACCGACGCGGCGGTGTTCGACCAGACCTCGTTCTCCAAGTACGTCGTGGCCGGGCCGGACGCCTTGGCCGGGCTGCAGTGGGTGTGCGCCGCCGACGTCGACGTCCCGGTCGGATGCTGCGTCTACACGCCGTTCCTCAACGAGCGCGGCACCTACGAGGCCGACCTGACGGTCACCCGGACGGGGCCCGAGGAGTTCCTCCTGGTCTCCAGCTCCGCGACCACCGTCCGCGACCTGGACTGGCTGGCCCGGCACGGCGTCGCCGCGCAGGACGTCACCGAGGCGTACGCCGTGCTGGGCGTGATGGGTCCGCGGTCCCGCAGCCTGCTGGCCTCGCGCTCACCCGACGACTGGTCCGAGGAGGGCTTCCCGTTCGCGACCAGCCGGGAGGTCACCGTCGCGGGCGTGCCGCTGCGGGCGACCCGGATGACCTACGTCGGCGAGCTCGGCTGGGAGCTGCTGGTCGCCGCCTCCGACGCGGTCGCCGTCTACGAAGCCGTCCGGGCGGGGGGAGCGACGGACGCCGGCTACTACGCGATCGAGTCCCTGCGCCTGGAGAAGGGCTACCGCGCATTCGGTCGCGAGCTCACCCCGGACCTCGGGCCGATCGAGGCCGGCCTGGTCTTCGCCACCGGGCTCGCCGGTGACGGCGACTTCCTCGGCCGGTCGGCGCTCGAGGCGCACCGCGCGGCCCTCGCGGCCGGCGGTCCGCGACGACGAGTGGTCTCCTTCGTCGTGGAGTCGCCCGAGCCGATGCTCTGGGGTGGCGAGCTGCTGCTGCGCGACGGCCACCCGACCGGCCAGGTCACCAGCGCAGCCTGGGGCGAGACGGTCGGATCCTGCGTGGGCCTGGCCCTGCTGCGATCCGATGGCGCGGTGACCGCGGAGAGCCTGGCGGGCGCCGCGTTCGAGGTCGACGTCGCGGGGGAGCGGTACCCGGTCCGGGTCGCGCTCCGGGCGCCGCTGGCCTGAGACGCTTCAGCCCACTGCCCGATCAGGCTGCGATGTGGTACCGGTCGCCGTACACGTGCCACGTCAGCGGCGGCCGCAGGCCGAGGTTGCGCTCGCGGAGGAACCGCCGCTGCTCGGTGTCGATGCGGGAGGTGTCCTCGTGCGTCGCCTCGGTGCGCATCACCCGCCGGCGGACGTCGAGGAACGCGTCGAGGAAGCGCACCTCCGAGCCGCCCGCAGCCGGTGGGTCGGCCCGCCGCATCGCCGCGCGCCGGATGCCGCCGAAGCTCAGCCGGTCGCTACCCGGACCGTGCATCACCATCGCGTCGTAGTAGACGAACTGGCCCAGCGTGCGCAGCCCGTCCCGCTTCGCGCGCCGGACCGCCGGGTCGAAGTAGACCCGGTCGCGCTCCGCGTCCTGCGCCCGGCGGAAGCCGGGCGTCCGCGCCGCGTGGTGCCAGGCGCGCACGAACGGTCGACCCAGGCCGGCGTGGGAGTCGGTCCCGTCCACCCGGCGCAGCGCCGGCAGGAAGCGGGCCAGCGGGTTGTCCCGGTGGGCGCGGGTGTAGCGGCGCACCAGCTCCAGCATGTCCCCGGTGCCGGAGCAGAACCCGATGATGCCTCCGGTGTAGCCCCGCCCGTCGCCGATGTCCTCGAGGTAGCGGTACTGCTCACGCCAGGCCAGCGAGGAGTTCTCGGCGCTCGAGACCAGCTGCATGGCGATCTCCTTGCGGTCGGGACGGTCCAGGCCGGTGGGCGACGCCGCGGTCGCCGGCGCACCCAGGAGCAGGACGGCGACGAGCACCGCCACTCCGAGGGTCCTCATGCCAGCAACCTAGGGCGTGGCTCGGGGTTGCTGGTGCAATGGGCCCATGACGACGCAGTCGCGGCCGGCCCGGGTCGAGGACGTGCACGAGCTCGCCCGGGCGATGCCCCACGTCACCGTGTCCCCCGGTACCGAGCACCGGCCCGTCTACCAGGTCGGCGGGAGGTCGTTCGTGTTCTTCCGCAACCCGCGACCCGACGCAACCGACCCGGAGACGGGGGAGCGGTACGACGACGTGATCGTGTTCTGGGTGCCCGACGAGGGCGACAAGCTCGCCCTGGTGCAGGACGACTCCTCGCCGTTCTTCACGACACCGCACTTCGACGGTCACCTCTCGATCCTGCTGCGGGCCGGCCGCCTCGGCGAGATCACCTACGCCGAGCTGGCGGAGGTCGTGCAGGACGCGTGGCTCGCGCGCGCCTCGGCCGCTCGCCGGTCGCGCTGGCTCACGGAGCACCGACCGCGGTGACCTCCCCCGCGTTCGGGCGCAGGGCGGCGACGGCGGCCAGGACCAGCGCCCCGCCGACGAGGGCCGGCCACGGAAGCCGCTCGCCCAGGATCACGGCCGCGAACACGGCCGCGGACAGCGGCTCCACCAGGGTGGCGATCGTGGCGGCCGAGGCCGGCGTGGTGCGCAGGCCGGCGTACAGGAGGCCGTACGACAGCGCCATGGTCGCGACGCCGAGGTAGAGCAGCAGCGTGAGCGAGGCCGGGTCCGAGGTGAGGACCGGCTCCCCGCGAGCCCCCGCGACCGCGAGGAACGGCAGCAGCACGACGGCGCCGGCAGCGGTCCCGCAGGTGGTGAGGGCGACGGGATCGACCCGTCGGGCCAGCGTGTGCCCCAGCACGGTAGTCGCGGCGTACGTCGTGCCGGCCAGCACCGCGAGCACCAGCCCGAGCGTCGGATCGTCCCCCGGCGCGTCGGCGCCGTCGCCGGCCGTGACGCTGATCAGCACCAGCCCGCCCAAGGCCGCCGCCAGCACGAGGACGTCCCGTCCCGACGGCCGCGTCTGCCCGACCAGATGCTCCCAGACCGCGGCCAGGAGCGGCGCCAGCCCGAGCGAGACGACGGTGGCCACGCTGACCCCGACCATCAGCACGGACACGAAGTACAGGCCCTGGTAGGCGGCGGTGCCACCTCCGACCAGGACGACCAGGGTCGGGTGCACGCGCAGCGCCTCGCGGGTGCGGCCCCACCGGCCCGTGACGAGGGAGAACCCGATCAGCGCCACCGCGGCGAGCGCCATCCGCCAGGCGCTCGCGGTCATCGCACCGAACCCGTCGCGCTCGTGCAGGACGGTCACGACGACCCCGCCGGTGCCCCACAGCACGCCCGCGGCGCAGACCTGGAGCAGGCCGACGCGCGCGCTGGGGCTCTCGACCGCGCCGCCCGTCGTCACGGGAGGAACCTAGCCAGTCCCGGGCGGTGGCCGCGCGAATGCGCCCCGTCGTGCGACGAGCCCGAGTGTGACCCGGAACTGGTCTAGTCCACTGGTCTAGTACGGACGGCACAGGTTTCCGGCCGGTAACAACCGGCAACACCCACTCCGTTGAGGGGACCATCTGCCGCCGAGGCGGCCTGGACAACGGAGCACCATCATGCGGAACTCGGTACGCCTGCGCGCTCTCGCGCTCGTGACCACGGGCCTGCTCGGGCTCGGCTCGCTCGGCGGCGTGGCCATCGCCGCGACCGCCGATCACCGGGCGGACCACGCCGACCAGGGCAGGCACCTCGGTCAGGGCCAGCAGCCCGGCCAGGGTCAGGCGCACGGTCAGGGTCAGAGCCAGGGCGCCAGGACCAAGGGCGACCACGCCGACCACGCCAGCCACGCCGGCCAGGCGCAGGCGCCCGGCCAGCAGGACGGCCACCGGGGCACCGACGCCGCCGACAGCGACCCGCTGGGCAACAACGGGACGGTGAAGATCGCCGAGCTCGGCGAGCTGGACGGGATCCCGAACAACACCCCGCACCCGGGCTGCACCTTCCAGGTGGAGTGGTACGGCTTCGACAGCGGCCAGGACGTCGTCTCGACGGTGACCTTCGCCATGCAGGCGCCGACCTCGGACGCGACGGTCACGGTCGACGGACCCGGCCAGGTGCCGGTGGGCGGGGACGCCGCGTCCGGCGCGGGCACCGACACCGGCCTCGACGCGGTCCAGGACTACACGCTCTCCTTCGTCGGTGAGCCGCACCCGCAGCAGGGCTACCACGTGCGGCTGACCGTGGCGACGCCGCGCTCGCAGGGCAACGACACCAAGACGAAGGTCTTCTGGGTCGAGCCGTGTGCGGCGACGGCAACCGGCTCCGAGACCGGTGACGTCGCACCGGGCGGGGGCCGCGGCACGCTGTCGAACGGGACCCGGGCCAACGGCGACCGGGGCACCGGCGCGAGTGTCGACCAAGGCGTCCTCGGCGAGATGTTCACCGCCGGGAGCGCCGCGCCTGTCGCCGGAGCGGCCGCCGCGGACGAGTCGGCGGTCCCGACCGCCGTGGACGCCGGCGAGGACTCGATGCTCCCGGCGTGGGCGCAGGACCCGCTCCCGCTGACGCTGGTCTCGTTCGCTCTCGTACTGGCGGGTGCCGGCATCGTGCTGCGGAACCGGTCCCGTGCCTGACCCTGTCCGGGTCGTGCCGACCATGTCTGGTCATGCCTGAGGCCGGAACGCGGAGGGCGCCCACCCGCCGCCACCCCGGGTGGGTGGCGGCGGTCGGCCTCGCGCTGGTAGCCGTCGGCGCCACCCTGTGGTGGGCGCAGTCGACGCGCACCCAGGCGTTGACCGCCGACCCGGGCGGTCGTGCCGCGGGCGCGCCCTCCGCCGGCTCCCCGGCCGAGCCGGTGCTCGCGCGCCGGGAGCCCGGGGCGCCGCAGCGGGTCCGGATCCCGGCACTGCGGGTGGACGCGCCGGTGCTCCCGGTGCGGGCACCCGGGCGGACCCTGGTACCGCCCAGCGACCCGCAACGGCTCGGCTGGTGGGCGGACGGCGCGAAGCCGGGCGCGACCACCGGCAGTGCGCTGGTCGCGGGCCACACCGTCCACGACGGCGGGGGCGCGCTCGACCACCTGGAGGACCTCGAGCGGGGCGACCGCGTCGTCGTCCGCACCGACAAGAGCACGATCCGGTACGACGTGCGACGCGTCCACGTCTACAGCAAGGGGTCGCTCGCCGAGCACGCCACCACGCTGTTCAGCCAGCGGGTGCCGGGACGCCTGGTCCTGATCACCTGCGAGGACTGGGACGGCGAGCGCTACCTGAGCAACGTCGTCGTCACCGCGACACCGGTGGCGTAGCCGAGGCTCGCGACGCGCGGGCGACGACGAGACCCGCGACCAGGGCGCCGAGGGTGCCGAGGGTCTCGTCGCCCAGGGTGTCCTCGTAGGCGGTGTCGATCTCGGTCCCGTGCCGGATGAACGTGTACCACTCGCCGAGCTCCCACCCGATGGCGAGGACGGCGCCGAGGCCGGTCACGAGCACCACCACCGCCCAGGCCGGCCGCACCCGCCGGCACAGGATCAGCCCGAGACCCGTGAGCAGCAGCGCCCAGTTCGCGAAGTGGTTGAGGTCGTCCCACCACCCGATCGCGTCGTACAGGTCGAGGCTGTTGCCGGTGACGTCGACCAGGAACGGGAGCATCACCAGCGTGAAGGCGCCGTACGGCGCATTCTCACGGGTCGACCCGCGGCGCCGCGCCACCAGGACCCAGAGGGCCGGCGTGAGCAGCATCAGCAGGGGGTAGGCGACCAGCCGCGCCCCGAACGCCTTGTCGGCGAACCGGTCGATGCCCGGCACCCACTCGGCCACGGCGAGCTGGGCGACCGTCAGGACCAGGACGAGCGCGGGCAGCCAGGACGGACAGCGACGGATCGGCACGGGGGCCATGGTGGCAGGGGATCCCGGAATACCCCGCGCGCCGGTCCGGTTGAGTACATAGTTCGACTTTCAACCACATGACCTGAGGAGTGAAGTGGCCATGCAGTTCGGGATCTTCTCCGTCGGCGACGTCACGGCGGACCCCACCACCGGACGCACGCCGACCGAGCACGAGCGGATCAAGGCGCAGGTGGAGATCGCGAAGAAGGCCGAGGAGGTCGGCCTGGACGTGGTCGCGGTCGGCCAGCACCACAACCCGCCGTTCGTCGCCTCCTCGCCGACCACGACGATGGCCTACATCGCCGCCCAGACCGAGCGGATCGTCCTCTCGACCTCGACGACGCTGATCACGACCACGGACCCGGTGCGGATCGCCGAGGACTACGGCACCCTCCAGCACCTCACCGACGGCCGGATGGACCTGATGCTCGGTCGCGGCAACACCGGACCCGTCTACCCCTGGTTCGGCAAGGACATCCGCGAGGGCGTCAACCTGGCCATCGAGAACTACGCGCTGCTGCACCGGCTCTGGCACGAGGACGTCGTGAGCTGGGAGGGCCGGTTCCGCACACCGCTCCAGGGCTTCACCTCGACGCCACGGCCGCTCGACGGCGTAGCGCCGTTCGTCTGGCACGGCTCGATCCGCACCCCCGAGATCGCCGAGCAGGCGGCGTACTACGGCGACGGGTTCTTCTCCAACCACATCTTCTGGCCGGCCTCCCACACCAAGCAGATGGTCGCGCTCTACCGGCGCCGCTACGAGCACTACGGCCACGGCACCGCCGCGCAGGCGATCGTCGGCCTCGGCGGCCAGTTCTTCATGCGCCGGAACAGCCAGGACGCCGTGCGTGAGTTCCGTCCGTACTTCGACAACGCGCCCGTGTACGGCCACGGCCCGTCGCTGGAGGAGTTCACCGCGCAGACCCCGCTGACCGTCGGCTCCACCCAGCAGGTGCTCGAGCGCACGCTGGGCTTCCGCGAGTACGTCGGCGACTACCAGCGCCAGCTGTTCCTCCTCGACCACGCCGGCCTCCCGACGAAGATCGTCCTCGAGCAGCTCGACCTGCTCGGGGAGATCCTGCCGGACCTGCGGGCGGGCTTCGCGGAGGGCCGCCCGGCGGACGTTCCGGACGCGCCCAACCACGCCGCGCTGGTCGCCGCTGCCGGCGGGCCCCACGACTCGACGCTGCACGCGGTCGACGACGTCACCGGGATCTCGGTATGAGCACCCGACTGGTCGTCGTCAGCGCCGGACTGAGCGTGCCGTCCTCCACCCGGCTCCTGGCCGACCGGCTCGCGTACGCGGCCGTGGCGGCCCTGCACGAGCCGGTCGAGGTGGACGCGATCGAGCTGCGCCCCCTGGCGCACGGACTGGCTGACAACCTGCTCACCGGCTTCGCGTCGGGCGAGCTGGCCGCGGCGATCGACACGGTCCGCCGCGCCGACGCCCTGATCGTCGTGACGCCGGTGTTCTCCGCGTCGTACAGCGGCCTGTTCAAGACGTTCTTCGACGTGCTCGACAGCGACGTGCTGGACGGGATGCCGGTGCTGGTCGCGGCGACGGCGGGCACCGCCCGGCACTCGCTGGTGCTCGAGCACGCCCTCCGGCCGCTGTTCACCTACCTGCACGCCGTCGTCGTCCCGACCGCGGTCTTCGCCGCCAGCGAGGACTTCGGCGCGCCCGGGCTGGAGGCCCGGATCGAGCGCGCGGCCGGCGAGCTGGCCGCGCTCCTCACCGGTGCGCCGCGCCGGCGGGCACGCACGCTCGAAGAGGAGTTCGCGGACCCGACGCCGTTCGAGGAGCTGCTCCGCGGCGCCTGAGGGCGGCCGCGCCGGACGACCGGCCGGTCAGTGCTGGTAGGTGCCGTGCAGGATGGCCCGGCCCGCCGTCTTGAACGCGAGGTTGAACGACACGACCGCGGGTGAGGCGTCGGAGTCGACGCCCAGGGAGTCCTCCTGCACCGCGTGCACCACGAAGAAGTAGCGGTGCACCTGGTCGCCCTGCGGGGGAGCCGCCCCCATGAACGCCTTGGAGCCGCCGTCGTTGCGGCACATGAACGCACCACCCGGGAGGTCAGCCCCCTCCGCACCCGCCCCCGCGTCGAGGGACGTCACGTCGGCGGGCAGGTCGACGAGCACCCAGTGCCAGAAGCCGCTCGGCGTCGGCGCGTCGGGGTCGAAGCAGGTGACCGTGTAGCTCCTCGCGCCCTCCGGAGCACCCTCCCAGGAGAGCTGGGGCGAGGTGTTCCCGGCCGCCGCGACCTGGTCGTCCTTCAACGGCCGGCCGTCGGTGACGTCCGCGCTGGTCACCGTGAACGACGGGGCGGCGGGGAGCAGGTCGTACGGGTTCGGGCTGACGGGCCGGTCGAGGCTCATGACGCTCCTACTGATAGCTCAGGGTCCGGGACGCCCTCAACGTAGTCCGGTGGCTGAACGCGCGCCACGGCCGGCGGGGCCGGGGCGGCGATGATGTCCGGATGGACGAGTACACGACGTACCCCTCGGGGTTGCGGCTGTCCGGACGCCGGGTCGTGGTGGTCGGCGGCGGGCAGGTCGCCCAGCGCCGGGTGCCGCACCTGATCGCCGCCGGTGCCGACGTGCACGTGGTGAGCCCCCAGGTGACCCCGGCGATCGAGGGCATGGTCGGCTCGGCCGAGGTGACCTGGCACCGGCGCGGCTTCGAGGAGACCGATCTCGACGAGGCGTGGTACGTCGTCGCCGCGACCGATGACCGCGCGGTCAACGAGCAGGTGTCGGACGCGGCCGAGGCGCGCCGGGTGTTCTGCGTGCGGTCCGACGACGCGACCCGCGCGACCGCCTGGACCCCGGCGGTCGGCCGGCACGCGGGCGTCACCGTCGCCGTGCTCGGCCAGCGCGAGCCGCGACGCTCCGCCGCCGTGCGCGACGAGATCCTCGAGGGGCTGCGCGAGGGCACGATCGTGGCCCGGCACCAGCGGGACCGCAGCGCCGGTGTGGTGCTCGTCGGCGGCGGCCCGGGCGACCCGGAGCTGATGACGGTCGCCGGTCGCCGGGCGCTGGTCGAGGCGGACGTGGTCGTCGCGGACCGGCTGGCGCCGCGCGAGCTGCTCGGCGAGCTGCCCGCCGACGTCGAGCTGATCGACGTCGCGAAGCTGCCCCGCGGCCGGTCGGCCCGGCAGGAGGAGATCAACCGGGTCATCGTCGAGCGCGCCCTGGCGGGCAAGCGGGTGGTCCGCTTCAAGGGGGGCGACAGCTTCGTCTTCGGCCGCGGGTTCGAGGAGGTGATCGCGTGCCGCGAGGCGGGCGTGCCGGTGACGGTCGTGCCCGGACTGACCAGCTCGGTCGCCGTACCCGCCGTCGCCGGGATCCCGGTGACGCACCGCGGCGTCGCGCACGAGCTCACCATCGTGTCCGGGCACCTGCCGCCCGGGCACGCGGAGTCGCAGGTCAACTGGGCCGCGATCGGCGCGCTGAGCGGGACCGTCGTGCTGATGATGGCGGTGGAGAACGCGCCCCGGATCGCAACGGCCCTGGTGGCCGGCGGGCGTGCGGGCTCGACGCCGGTGGCCGTCGTCTGCGAGGGGACGATGCCGGGGGAGCGCACCGTCCTCGCCACGCTCGACACCCTGCCCGCGCGACTCGAGGAGGAATCCGTGCGGCCGCCCGCGGTGATCGTGGTCGGCGAGGTGGTGCGGGTCGCCCATCCGCGACACTTTGCGTGATGGCCACCCAGCTCGAGATCTCCGACCCGACCGACCCGCGCCTCGCCGACTACCGCGACCTGCGCGACGTCGAGCTGCGCAAGCACCTCGAGGCCACCCACGGGCTGTTCCTCGCCGAGGGCGAGAAGGTGGTGCGACGCTCGGTCGAGGCGGGGTTCGCCCCGCGGTCCTTCCTGATGGCGCCGCGCTGGCTCGAGGGCCTCGCCGACGTCCTCGACCGCTCCGACGCGCCGTGCTACGTCGTCTCCGAGGCGCTCGCCGAGGAGGTGACCGGCTTCCACGTCCACCGCGGCGCGCTGGCCTCGCTCGAGCGCCGGCCGCTGCCGTCGGTCGACTCCGTGCTGGCCGGCGCCCGGTCGGTCCTGGTGCTGGAGGACGTCGTCGACCACACCAACGTGGGCGCGATCTTCCGCTCCGGCGCCGCCCTGGGGTTCGACGCCGTCCTGCTCGCGCCGCGGTGCGCCGACCCGCTGTACCGGCGGTCGATCAAGGTGGCGATGGGCGCGGTGTTCGCGGTGCCGTGGACCCGGCTGCCGGACTGGTACGACGCGCTCCCGTCCCTCTCCGGCGCGGGGTTCACCACCGTGGCGCTCACGCTCGCCCCCGACGCCGTGCCGATCGAGGCCGCCGTCAGCGGGCTGGACAAGGTCGCGCTGGTGCTCGGCTCGGAGGGCCACGGCCTCTCCGCGCGCTGGGAGGAGGCGGCGGACCGGCGGGGGATCATCCCGATGCGCGAAGGCATCGACTCGCTCAACGTCGCCGCCGCCACGGCCGTCGCCTGCTACATCGCCGCCCGGCGCTGACCCGGCGCTGACCCGGCGCGCGCCGGAACGGCGTGCGGTTTGGTCACCAACGACATCCTGGCGCGGCCCGGATCCGCCGTTGGTGACCAAACCGCAACGCCCCCGCGCTGCCGGCGGGCGGCGCAGGGACCCGCCTCAGTCGGCCGGCCACTCCGGCGGATAGTCCTCGACCGCGCGGTCGTGCTCCTTCTGCAGCCGCTTGCGCAGCTTGGTGGAGAGCCGGTCGCCGAAGACGGTGCCGCGGGTGTGGTCGGTCTCGTGCTGGAGGCAGCGCGCGAGCAGCCCGTCACCGGAGAAGGCGACCGGCTCGCCATCCAGGCCGGTCCCGATGACCGAGGCCTGGTCGGGCCGGGCGCACTCGACGTACGCACCGGGGAAGGACAGGCAGCCCTCCTCGGACTCGTCGAGCTGGCGCTCGCGGCCCTCGGGGAGGCCCAGCTGCGGGTTGCACACGACGCCCACCGTGTGCCGACCGGAGTCGTCGGGGCAGTCGAAGACGAACATCGCCAGATCGACGCCGATCTGGCAGGCGGCCAGGCCCACCCCGTCAGCGGCGTACATGGTCGCGACCATGTCGGCCGCCAGGGCGCGCAGCCCCTCGTCGTACGTCGTGACCGGCTGCTGGGTCCGGTGCATCACCGGCGCGCCCCACCGGGTGATCGGCCGCACGGTGCCGCCCGCCGGCAACGTGCCGTGCGGGGCGCGCGGCGGTTCCTGGTCGTCTGGGGAAGGCATGGGGAGCAGCGTAGCCAGCGTGTGACCCGACGCACGCAGCCACCTGTAGCGTGAGGTGTAACTCCGAGTTACATTAACCGCATGTCTCCATCATCCAAGGTCTGGAACCTCCGGCCCGGCGGCCGGCACGGGTTGTCCTCGAAGGAGACCCGCGACCCGATCGGGTACGCCGTCGCCGCCCTGAGCCGGCTCGCGCAGAGCGACGTGCTGGACCGGCTGGGACTGCGCAAGCAGGCCGAGCGTGGCGTCTTCACCGCGACCCGCACGGGCTTCCGCACCGCGACCGCCGCGAGCCGGCAGTTCGCCCGGGCCGGGACGTCCGGGGCAGCAGGCACCCGGCCGGCGCCCGCTGCGGGAGCTGGCGTCTTCGACCTGACTCCGACCGAGGACGAGCAGATGCTCGTCGACGTCGTCACCGAGCTCGCCGACGAGGTGCTCCGGCCGGCGGCCGCCGAGGCGGACGAGACCTGCACCGCCCCCGAGGCGGTGCTCAAGGCGGGCCTCGAGGTGGGACTGCCGATCCTCGGCGTGCCGGAGTCGCTCGGCGGGATCTCCGAGGAGCGCTCGGCGGTCGCCGGCACCCTGGTGGCCGAGGCGCTCGCGCGCGGCGACCTCGGCCTCGCCGTCGCGTCCCTCGCGCCCGGCTCGGTCGCCACCGCGCTGGGCCTGTGGGGCACCGACGCGCAGCAGCAGACCTACCTGCCCGCCTTCACCGGCGACGCGGTCCCCGCCGCGGCGATCGCACTGACCGAGCCGACCGTCCTCTTCGACCCCCTCGCGCCGACGACCACCGCCGAGCGGACCGACGACGGCTTCGTGCTCAACGGCGTGAAGTCCGCGGTGCCGCGCGGTGCCGACGCCGAGCTGTTCGTCGTCGGCGCCCGGCTCGACGGCGCACCCGTGCTGTTCCTCGTCGATTCGAGCACGCCCGGCCTCGAGGTGGTGGCCGACCCGGCGATGGGGGTGCGCGCCGCCGGGCTGACCCGGCTCGTCCTCACCGACGTGGCGCTGCCCTCCGACGCGGTGCTCGGGGCGTCCGACGGATCGACGTACGCCGAGTGCGTCCGCCTCGCCCGCCTCGCCTGGTGTGCCCTCGCGGTCGGCACCGGCCAGGCGGTGCTCGACTACGTCACGCCGTACGTCAAGGAGCGCCAGGCGTTCGGGGAACCCGTGGCGCACCGCCAGTCGGTCGCGTTCATGGTCGCCAACATCGCGATCGAGCTGCAGGCGATGCGGCTGCTGACCTGGAAGGCCGCCGCACGTGCCGCCGCCGGCAAGGACTTCGCGCGCGAGGTGGCCCTCGCCCGCCGGCTGTGCGCCGAGAAGGGCATGCAGATCGGCAACGACGGAGTCCAGCTGCTCGGCGGCCACGGCTACGTCAAGGAACACCCGGTGGAGCGCTGGTACCGCGACCTCCGGGCCATCGGTGTCATGGAAGGCGCGGTGCTCGTGTAATGGCGATCAATCTGGACGACCCGAAGAAGTTCCGGCCTCTCGTCGGTCAGGCCCACCAGGTCGCGATGAACATGCTGCGGCCGATCTCGCGCAAGTACGACAAGGCCGAGCACGCCTACCCGCAGGAGCTCGACATGCTCGCCGCGATGATCGACGGGCTCTCCGAGTCCGGCGCGAGCGAGGGCGCGGGCGCGGCCGGAGTCCGGCGCGAGGAGTCGGCCGGCACCGACCAGCGGGTCGCGAACGGCGCCAACCTCGCCTCGGTGATGTCGATCGCCGAGATGTGCTGGGGCGACGTCGGCCTGCTGCTCTCCATGCCCCGCCAGGGGTTGGGCAACTCCGCGATCGCGTCCGTCGCGAACGAGGAGCAGGCCGCGCGATTCGCCGGGGTCTGGGCCGGCATGGCGATCACCGAGCCGGGCACCGGCTCGGACTCGGCGAACATCACGACCACCGCCGTCCTCGACGGCGACGAGTACGTCCTGAACGGCGAGAAGATCTTCGTCACCTCGGGCGACCGCTGTGACGCGGTCGTCGTGTGGGCGACGCTGGATCGCGACCTCGGCCGGGCGGCGATCAAGTCCTTCGTCGTGCCGAAGGGCACCCCCGGCATGCGCGTGGAGCGTCTCGAGCACAAGCTCGGCATCAAGGCGTCCGACACGGCGACGATCATCTTCGACGACTGCCGCGTGCCCACCGAGAACCTCCTGGGCTCGCCCGAGATCGACGTCAAGCAGGGCTTCGCGGGGGCGATGGCCACCTTCGACAACACCCGCCCCCTCGTGGCCTCGATGGCCGTCGGGTGCGCCAAGGCGGCCCTCGACCTCACCCGGGACCTGCTCGAGCAGGCCGGGGTCGAGATCGACTACGACCGGCCGGCGCTGACCCAGTCCGCCGCCGCCGCGAAGTTCCTCCAGATGGAGGCCGACTGGGAGGCCGCGTACCTGCTGATGCTCCAGGCCGCCTGGATGGCCGACAACCGGCAGCCCAACTCGCTCGAGGCGTCGATGGCCAAGGCGAAGGCGGGCCGGGTGGGCTCGGACATCACCTTGTCGTGCGTCGAGCTCGCCGGATCGGTCGGCTACAGCGAGGCCGAGCTGTTGGAGAAGTGGGCCCGCGACTCCAAGATCCTCGACATCTTCGAGGGCACCCAGCAGATCCAGCAGCTCATCGTCGCCCGCCGGGTCCTGGGCCTGACCAGCACCGAGCTGAAGTAGGCCCGGGCCGAGCGTGGGCTGAGGAGTGGGCCGAGCCTCTGCTCGAGGCTCGGCCCGCCCGCGGCCGTCCTCAGCCCTGGTCGGCGTCCGGCGCCGGGACCCGCTTGCGGGCCGGCAGCCGGTCGCTCGGGGTCGCGGCAGTCTTCGCCGGGGTCCTCTTCGCCGGAGCCTTCTTCGCCGGAGCCTTCTTCGCCGCCGACTTGGTGCTCGTCCGCTTGGCGCTCGCCTTCTGCGCGGTGGTCGCCTTCTTGGCCAGGTCGGCAGGCGTCGCCTCGACGTGCGCGGCGTCGGCGGCTGCGTCGATGGGGCTGACCGGGGCCGGGGCCCGCTTCGCAGCCGGTCGGCTGGCCGCCTGCTGCTTGACCAGGTCCGTCACGACGTCCGTCACGGGCGGCTTGGTGGGGGTGGGCTGCCGGCCCGCGGGCGACGGGTCCGCCGGCGCCTCGGCACGGGACCGCGGCACGTCGACCTCGGGCGTCCGGCCCGGCGTACCGGTCGGGGAGCGGTGGCCCGGGAGTCGGCTGGCGACCACGCCGGCGGCGCTCCTGGTGACGTGTCCGGCCACCGCCTTGCCGAGGGACATCGTGCCCTTCGCCTGCTCGCCGGCCTTCGCGGCAGTGTCGCGCGGGTGCGTGATCGCGCCCTTCACGGTCTCGACGAGGGCGTCCTGGAGCTTCTGGAGCGGGCTCTTGCTGGCCACGTGGCTTCCCTTCGATCGGGTTCTCTGGGTCGTGCTCTGGATTGAAGCATGTACCCAGTGAACCGGGGCATGCTGCGTGGCATGGCCCACTCCCGCGACGACCGCGCCCGCCTGATCGTGGACACCCTGGAGGACGCCTTCGCGCCGCTGATGGTCGCGGACCCGGTGGCGTTCCGCGGCAAGTACCGGACGATGGCGTCCGACCCGCACGCGTTCTTCCGCGGGACGGCCTGCCTGTTCTACGCGGACGTGACGGCGACGGAGGACCCGTTCTGCGACGAGCGCAGCGGCCGGATCTGGATCCACGGGGACCTGCACGTGGAGAACTTCGGCACCTACCTCAACTCCGACGGCCGGCTGGTCTTCGACGTCAACGACTTCGACGAGGCCTACCTCGGGCGCTTCACCTGGGACCTGCAGCGGTTCGCGGCCTCGCTCGCGCTGGTCGGCTGGCAGAAGGCGCTGCCCGAGGACGACGTGCGCCGCCTGATCGGCCGCTACCTGCGGTGCTACCTGGCCCAGGTCGACGCCTACCGGCGCAGCGACGACGACGACTACGCGCTGCACCTGGACAACACCGACGGGCCGATCCGCGACGCGCTCGTCAGCGCCCGGCTGCGGCGCCGCGCGGACCTGCTCGACGGCCTGACGCTGGTCGCCGGCGGCACCCGCGCGTTCCGCCAGGACGACTCGGTGCGCCGGCTCGGGAAGCGGGAGCGGGCCTCCGTGGTGGCCGCGTTCGAGCGCTACTTGGAGTCGATCCCCGACGAGAAGCGCTTCGACCGCGCGCTCTTCTACGACCTGCGCGACGTCGTCGGCAAGTCCGGGTTCGGCATCGGCAGCGCCGGCCTGCCGGCGTACAACCTGCTGGTCGAGGGCTACAGCCAGGCGCTGGACAACGACGTGGTGCTGTCCATGAAGCAGGCCAACGTCCCGGCGCTGAGCCGGTTCGTCGACTCCGCGGAGATGGAGCGCTACTTCGAGCACGAGGGACACCGGACGGTGGTCAGCCAGCGGGCGCTGCAGGTGCACACCGACCCGCTGCTCGGCTACACCGACCACGACGGCGTCGGCTACGTCGTCTCCGAGCTCTCGCCCTACGAGGTGGACCTGGACTGGTCCGTGCTCACCGAGCCCGACCAGATCCTCGGCGTGGTGGACCTCCTCGGCTGTGCCACCGCGAAGATCCACTGCGCCTCCGACGAGGACAGCGAGCAGGACCTGGTCGCCTTCCAGGTCGAGGAGGCGATCGCCGAGGTGCTGGAGGGGCGGCGCAAGGAGCTGGTCGCCTGGGTGACCGACTTCGCCCTCGGCTACGCCGACCGGGTCCGCGAGGACCACGCGCTGTTCGTCGCCGCCTTCCGCGAGGGCCGGATCGGCGTCTCCGCCACCTGACCGCTGCGGCAGGGCCTTGCGGTGTGGTCACCAACGACGGGCATCCTCCACTCCGGACTGTCGTTGGTGACCAAATGACATGACCGGCACGCGGAGCAGCCGGGGTCAGGACGAGGTCAGACCTCGGCCGCGTCCACCAGGTCGGCGGCGGCCGACGGCACGGCGCGCAGGTGCTGGGGTGCGCCGAAGCCGGCGGCGACGAACGCGGCGTCGATCGCGCGGGCCACGGCCTCCAGGCGCTCGACCGGGACGAGCGCGATCGACGAGCCGCCGAAGCCTCCGCCCGTCATCCGGGCGCCGACCGCCCCCGCCTCGACCGCCGTGGTGACGGCCACGTCCAGCTCCGGGCAGGAGATCTCGAAGTCGTCGCGCATCGACACGTGCGAGTCGCGGAAGGCGCTGCCGATCGCCTGCCAGTCGCCCTCGTCCAGGGCGGCGACGGTGTCGCGGACCCGGTCGATCTCGGTGACGATGTGCCGGGCCCGCCGGCGCACCCGGTCGTTCTCGAGTCCCTCGACCGCGGCGAGTGAGGCCTGTCGCAGCGACGGCACTCCCAGGGCCGCCGCGGCGGCCTCGCAGTCGGCCCGGCGCGCGGCGTACCTACCGTCGACAAGGGCGTGGGAGACCCGCGTGTCGGTCACCAGCAGCGCGAGGCCGGCCGGGTCCAGCCCGAGCGCGACGTCCCGGGCCGCGCCGTCGCGGCCCGCCGCGACGTCGAAGTCGATGAGCAGGGCGGATCCCGCGGACGCCAACAGCGACACGGTCTGGTCCATGCCGCCGGTCGGGGCGCCCGCCATCTCGGTCTCGGCGCGGATGCAGGCGGCGGCGAGACGACGGCGTACGGCGGCGTCCGGGTCGACCCCGAGGACGCCGCAGGCGGCGAGTGCGACCGAGCACTCCAGCGCCGCCGAGCTGGAGAGGCCCGCCCCCAGCGGGACCGTGCCGTGCACGAGCAGGTCCACGCCCGGGACGTCGTACCCGTCCTCCCGCATCGCCCACAGCACGCCGGCGGCGTACGCCGCCCAGCCGTCGACGGTCCCCGGAGCAAGGTCGTCGACCGAGCCGGTCCACGGGTCGGCCTGCTCGAGGCTGCCGATGCGGATCCGGCCGTCGACGCGCGGCGCCGCCGCGGCGTAGGTGGCGTGGGGGAGTGAGACCGGCAGCACCAGCCCGCGGTTGTAGTCGGTGTGCTCGCCGATCAGGTTGACCCGCCCGGGCGCGCGGCCGACGGCGGTCGGAGCACCGCCGTACGCCTCGGCGAACGCGGTGCGGACGGCGTCCGCGAGCTCTGCGGGGTCACCAGCTTCGACGAAGGCCATGGGATCACCCTAAGGAGCGGCTGCGACGTAGAGTGACGCGACGTGCAGTTCCTCGACGCGGTGACCCCGCACCACGACCTGACCTACGACGACGTGTTCATGGTCCCGCGGCACTCCGCGGTCGCCAGCCGGTACGACGTCGACCTCGCCACGGCCGACGGCACCGGCGCCACGCTGCCGCTCGTGGTCGCGAACATGACGGCGATCGCCGGCAAGCGGATGGCCGAGACGGTCGCGCGCCGGGGTGGGCTGACGGTCCTCCCGCAGGACATCCCCGTCCCGGTCGTCGCCGACGTGGTGCGCTACGTGAAGTCGCGGCACCTGGTCTTCGACACCCCCATCGCACTCGCCCCCGACCAGACCGTCGCCGAGGCCCTCGCGCTGATCCCGAAGCGCGCACACCGCGCCGCGGTGGTCGTCGACGAGGGTCGCCCGGTCGGGGTGGTGGCGGAGGCCGACTGCGTCGAGGTGGACCGCTTCGCCCAGGTGCGGGACGTGATGCGCCCGCCCGCCGTGGTGCTCCCGGCGGACGCGGACCCGCGGGCCGCCTTCGACGCCCTGGACGGGTCCCACGCGGCGCTGGCGGTCGCCGTCGACGAAGCCGGCGCGCTCGTCGGCGTGCTGAGCCGGACCGGGGCGCTGCGCGCCACGCTCTACGCGCCGGCCGTCGATGCTCACGGCGGGCTCCGGGTCGCGGCCGCGATCGGTGTGAACGGCGACGTCGCGCGGACCGCGGCGGAGCTGCTCGACGCGGGTGTGGACTGCCTGGTGGTGGACACCGCCCACGGCCACCAGGACCGGATGCTCGAGGCACTCGCGGCGGTCCGGACCCTCGCCCCCCGGGTCCCGGTCGCCGCCGGCAACGTGGTCTCGGCCGAGGGCACCCGCGCCCTGATCGAGGCGGGCGCCGACATCGTCAAGGTCGGTGTCGGCCCCGGCGCGATGTGCACGACGCGGATGATGACCGGGGTCGGACGCCCGCAGTTCTCGGCGGTGCTGGAGTGTGCCCGGACCGCCGCCGAGCTCGGCAAGCACGTCTGGGCGGACGGCGGCGTCCGGCACCCCCGCGACGTCGCCCTCGCGCTGGCGGCCGGGGCGTCGGCAGTGATGATCGGCTCGTGGTTCGCGGGCACCCACGAGTCGCCCGGCGACCTGATGCTCGACTCCGACGGCCGTGCCTACAAGGTCTCCTTCGGGATGGCCTCGGCGCGTGCGGTGGCGAACCGGACCGCGACCGAGTCGGCCTACGACCGGGCCCGCAAGGGCCTGTACGAGGAGGGCATCTCGTCCTCGCGGATGTACCTCGACCCGGCCCGGCCCGGCGTGGAGGACCTCGTCGACCAGATCTGCTCGGGGCTGCGCTCGGCGTGCACGTACGCCGGCGCGCGGACGCTCCCCGAGCTCCACGAGCGCGCGCTGGTCGGCGTGCAGTCCGCGGCCGGCTTCCACGAGGGCCGGCCGCTCGCCACCAGCTGGTAGCGGGGCCGGCCCGCGGGTCGTGACGGGCGGATCGAGGGCGTGCCTCTAGCCGTCGCCGTGGTCGCGCGACACGCTGTCGTCGCGCACCGTGCCCGGGTCGCGGTCGACGGCGAGCACGAAGTCGTCGCCGTGCTCGGTGACACCGGCGATCACGGCCTGCTCGACCGCCTCGGCGGCGTACTGCCTGCGCACCATCAGCGGATCGGTGCGCAGGTCCTTGACCAGCGAGACCGCCAGGCCCACCATCACCACGACGAACGGCAGCGCCGCGACGATGGTGATGGTCTGCAGCCCGGTGAGCGCCTCGTTGCCACCGACCAGCAGCATCACGGCGGCGACCGCGCCGGTCGCGACGCCCCAGAAGACCACGGTCGCGCGGCTCGGCTCCTGGGTGCCGCGCTCGGAGAGCGTG
This sequence comes from Nocardioides sp., assembly GCF_030019515.1. GTDB lineage: Bacteria > Actinomycetota > Actinomycetes > Propionibacteriales > Nocardioidaceae > Nocardioides. The sequence continues at coordinate 138,964 of NZ_JASEEQ010000001.1, forward strand.
CCCATCACGATCGAGGCCGCGTCCGCCCCCGAGACGAAGAAGATCGCGACCAGCGCGATGACGACGACGCTGGCGAGGGTGGCGAGCGGGTAGGCGTCGAGGGTGCCGAACAGCTGCGACTCGACGCCGCTGGCGCCGGCGAGGTCGGTGCCGGACCTCTGCAGGTCGATGGCCGCGCCGCCGAAGATGCAGAACCACACCAGGCTGACCAGGCTCGGGACCAGCAGCACGCCCGTGACGAACTGGCGGATCGTGCGGCCGCGGGAGATGCGTGCGATGAACATGCCGACGAACGGGGTCCAGGAGAGCCACCACGCCCAGTAGAAGACCGTCCACGACTGCAGCCAGGTGCTGGTCTCCGAGCCCTCCGCGCTGGTGCGCGCGGCCATCATCGGCAGGTCCTGCACGAAGCTACCGATCGAGGTCGGCACCAGGTTCAGGATGAAGACGGTCGGGCCGAGCACGAAGACGAACGCGGCGAGGGCGATCGCGAGCACCATGTTGATGTTCGAGAGCCACTGGATGCCCTTGGCGACCCCGGAGACCGCGGAGAGCACGAAGGCGACGGTCAGCACCGCGATGATGCCGACCAGGATGCCGTTTCCGACCGCACCGATCCCGGCGACGATCTCGAGCCCGCTCCGGATCTGCAGCGCACCCAGACCGAGCGAGGCGGCGGACCCGAACAGCGTGGCGAAGATCGCGAGCATGTCGATCACCCGTCCCCAGCCGCCCTTCGCGTGCCGGCCGAGGAGGGGCTCGAAGGCCGACGAGATCAGCTGGAGCCGGCCCTTGCGGTACACGCCGTACGCGATGGCGAGGCCGACGACCGCGTAGATCGCCCACGGGTGGAACGTCCAGTGGAACAGGGTCGTGGCCATCGCGTGCTGGACCGCCTGCGGGTTGCCCTCGGCGCCGGTGCCGGGGGGCGGTGTGACGTAGTGCGTCAGCGGCTCGCTGACGCCGTAGAACATCAGACCGATGCCCATGCCCGCGCTGAACATCATCGCGACCCAGGAGACGGTACGGAACTCCGGCTCCTCGTCGTCGCGGCCCAGGGGGATGTTGCCGAACCGGCTCAGCGCCAGCCACAGCACGAACACGACGAAGCCGCTCGCGGTGAGGACGAACAGCCAGCCGGTGTTGGTCATCGTCCAGCCGAGCGCCTCGGACGACGCCGACGCCAGGGTGGCCGTGCTCACGAAGCCCCACACCAGGAACGCCACCGCGATCGCCGCGGTCACCCCGAAGACGACCTTGTCCAGGCCGGCCCGGTCGGGCGCGGCGGCCTCGAACGGCTGGTCGAGAGCTGGGTGCGGGACGACGTCGGCGGCGGGCGTGCGTACGGCGTCCGCCACACGGCTGGCACGAGGATGGTCGTGGTCGTGGCGAGTGGTCATCACAGTCGGGTACCACTGCCGCGCGGTGATGAAACGGTGAGCCCGCTCACCCTCGGGAGCTGCGCTCCGTCCGGCCGCGCACGATCCCGATGAAGCGTTGCACCCACGGGTCCTCGTTCTCGATCAGCCAGGCCAGCCCCACGGTCGTCGACGGCAGGTCGGTGACGACCCGGTAGGTGGCGTCCTTGCGGTGGTGCAACCGCGCGATCGACATCGGCACGATCGCCACCCCGGTGCCGGAGGCGACGACCTCGACGGCGTCCTTGACGGTCATCGGCGGCCACCCCAGCTGCTCGGCCCGGGGGGTCCAGCCCGACGCATGGGGCAGCACCAGCTGCTCGTCGACCAGGTCGGCGGTGGTGACCTCCTCGGCGAGCGTGAGGACGTGCTCGGCGCCCATCACCGCGACCGGGAGCTCGTCGTACAAGGGGATGCAGTGCAGCCCGTCGCGATCGATCGGCAGCCGCACGATCGCCATGTCGAGGGTGCCCTCGCGCACCCGGGCCTCCTGCTCCTCCTCATCGAGTGGCACCAGCTCCAGGGGGTCGCGGGAGTACCGCGCGCGCCAGGTGCGGGCCCACTTGTCCGGGGTCGCGCCGGTCACGAAACCCACCCGGAAGTGTCCGAACGCCTCGCTCACCCGCCCACCCTACGGTCGGTCACCCTCCGCCGGGTCCGCGTGTCGTTTGGTCACCAACCGCAGACCGGGGGCGCTCCGGGCTGTCGTTGGTGACCAAACGACAGGACGGCCGGACGCGGGGACGCCTCAGCCGGTCTCGCCGAACTGCTCCACGCGGATCGTGTCGGTGGCGACGCCGACCTCCTCGAACAGGCGAGTGGCGTACGTCGCGAACCCGACCGAGCCGCACACGTAGGCCCGCCCGGCGCCGGCGACGTACGCCGCCAGCTCGGAGGGGTACGGCGGGGCCGCGACCCGCTCGCCCAGGTTCTCGCGGGTCAAGGCCACGAAGGCGCCGTACCGGCTCAGCTCGGCGGCGTAGGGGAGCTGCTCCCAGGTGCGGGCGACCACCACGACCCGGAGCCGGTCCTCGATCCCGAGTCGTCGGGCGTAGCGGGTCATCGCGACGACCGGCACCACGCCGGACCCGCCGGCGAGGCACACCGCGGGCACGTCGCCCTCCCAGACGAACCAGCCGCCGATCGGCCCGCGCAACTCGAGCACGTCGCCGACCTCGGCGACGTCGTGCAGGAACCCGGACACCTCGCCGCCTGGCAGGCACTCGACCATGAGCTCCAGGAGCGGGTCGTCGGGGTCGGAGGCGACCGAGTACGACCGCTGGGCGGTGTAGCCGTCCGGCGCCCGCAGCCGCACCACGTAGTGCTGGCCGGGCAGGTGGTCCACGCGGTCGTCGACATGCAGCCGCAGCCGGACCAGGCGGTCGGTCGGGTGGTCGATCTCGACGATCCTGCCCACCGTCCAGCCGCCGGCCGGGGCCGGTCCCGTCACGGGTCGCCCTGGTAGCGCTGCTCGAGCCAGGGGTCGCCGCGGTCGTGGTAGCCGTTCTGCTCCCAGAAGCCGGGCTGGTCGCGAGCGAGGAGCTCGAGGCGCGTGATCCACTTCGCGGACTTCCAGAAGTACAGGTGCGGGACGATCAGCCGGACCGGGCCGCCGTGGCCGCGGGGGAGCGGCTCGCCGTCGACCTCCCAGGCCACCCAGGCCCGGCCGCCGGTGACGTCCTCGAGCGGCAGGTTGGTCGTGTAGCCGGTCGTGGAGTGGGCGAGCACGAATCTCGCCTCGGGCTGCGGGCGCGCGGCCTCGAGCAGCGTGTCGACGCTGACGCCGGTGAACGTCATGCCGAACTTCGACCAGGTCGTCACGCAGTGGATGTCCCCGGCGTACGACGAGCGCGGCAGCGCGTGGACGCCGGCCCAGGACCACTCCTGGGGACTCTCCACCAGCCCGTCCACGCGCAGCCGCCACCGCTCGGTCCACTGCTCCAGGGACCCGCTGGGGGTGGCCTCCGCGGTCAGGGTCGGCCAGGAGCTGCCGGTGTCGTACTGCCCGGGAGGCAGCCGGTCGGGGCGTTCGCGGCGGCGGTTGCCGGTGAAGCCTCGGGTGATCGGCACCCCTCCAGTATGGTCCCCGGCCCAATCGGTCGGATGCCCTAGACCGGCGTGATGGGCAGGGACCGCCGTGGCTCGAACGCGAACGACGCGCCCGTGCTGAACCGGGTGACGGCGACCTCCTCGAGCTCCGGGGCCGGCGCCGTCCGGCGGGCCAGGCGGACCGTCCACCGCTCCGCGGTCCCCTCCACCGCGACGTCGAGCAGGGGGTCGAGCGTCTGCACGACCGCCTGCAGCGGCCGCACCCGGCCGGGTCCGCACAGGGCGATCCACGCGCCGTCGGCGGCGGCGGGGGACGGCTCGACGAGCACCGCCTCGTCGGTGACCGTGGCGGCGACGTACGCCGCCGGGTTGAGCAGCGGGTGCAGCTCGAGCACCCGCAGCGGGTCGTCGAGGTGGAGGGCGCGGGCGATCCGCTCGGCGGCCACCCCGGCGATGCCGACCAGCTGCTTGGTGGCGACGTCCAGGGCCTGGTCGGCGTCCGCGGCCCGGCGGCGCACCGCGAGCCCGAAGGAGAGGTTCAGCAGGTGCATCTGCAGGCACACCTCGTCGGCGATCCGGACCAGGGCGGAGTGCGAGAACGCGGCGAAGTCGACGTCGCCGAGCAACGGGCCGGCGTAGTCGGGCGCGCCCTCGTCAGCGGCGTCGATCGGGTCCAGCTCGACCGCCGCCGCCCGGGTCCGCTCGATCGTGAAGTACGGCGCCAGCGGCTCGACGGGTGGGTGGGACTCGTCGATCGTCACGGTCCAGGCGCAGTGCGGATGCCGGTCGGCCGGGATGCGCGGCGGACGGTGCACCGGCCGGACCCGGGCCCGAGGGTTGGTGGCCACGGCGGTGGCGTCGAAGGTCGGGTCCTCGATGTCGTGGCACATCGAGACCACGTACTCCTCGCCCATCGGCTCCACGTCCATGAGCGCACCGCAGTGGTCGAGCCGGAAGGTGCCGTGCCACCGGTCGTGCACCTCGTAGCGGAAGTCCATGAACTGCGGCGGCGCCCCGATGTCGAGCTGGAGGCCCTTGAAGATCGTGACGACGTCCGTGCCCTCGTACCGCAGCGCCCGCTGCATCCGCCGCGTGTAGATCGGGCTGGCCCCGGCCCACTCCTCGATCGCGATCCGCGCCATCTCCTCGCGGCCCCACGCGGAGATGCACCACGCCATGCCCGAGCGGTCGATCAGCTGCCCGATCAGCAGCAGCTCCGGGACGAGGGTGGCGAGCTCGGCCCGGGAGAGGCCGGCGTAGCGGCTGGGCATCGAGCCTCCAGGAACCCTCGAAACTAGAACGTGTTGCAGAATAGCCGATCCTCGCCTAGTTTGACGCGCGTCAGACGATGCCAGGCGATGAGGGAGGCGACGTGGCGGAGACCGTCCAGCAGCTGTTGAGGGAGCGGGCCGAGGACGACCACCCCGGCGTCCGGTACGGCGACGAGAGCTGGTCCTGGCGCGAGCACGTGGCCGAGTCCGAGGCGGTGGCGTCCGCACTGATCGGCATCGCCGACCCGGACCGGCCGCTGCACGTCGGCACCCTGCTCGCCAACACCCCGGACATGCTGCGCGCGATGGCCGGCGCGGCGCTCGGCGGCTACGTGCTCTGCGGGATCAACAACACCCGCCGCGGGGAGGGGCTGCTCGCGGACATCCGTCGCGCGGAGTGCCAGCTGCTGGTGACCGACGCCGAGCACCGGCCGCTCCTCGAGGGCCTGGACCTCGGCGGGGTGCGCGTGCTCGACACCTCCACCGACGAGTGGGCCGACCTCGTCGCCGGGGCGGCCGGCCTGACGCCGTACCGCGAGGTCGGGGCGATGGACACGTTCATGATGATCTTCACCTCGGGCACCAGCGGCGAGCCCAAGGCCGTCCAGGTCAACCACCTGATGGTGCTCTTCGCCGGCCTCAACCTGCAGGGCCGCTTCGGGCTCGGCCCGGACGACGTCTGCTACGTCTCGATGCCGCTGTTCCACTCGAACGCCGTCGTCGCCGGCTGGAGCGTGGCCGCCTGCGGCGGGTCGACGATCGTCCCGGCGCGGTTCAGCGCGTCGGGGTTCCTCGGCGACGTCCGTCGGTACGGGGTCACCTACCTGAACTACGTCGGCAAGCCGCTCGCGTACGTGCTCGCCACCCCGGAGCGGCCCGACGACGCGGACAACCCGCTGCGGATCGCGTTCGGCAACGAGGCCAGCGACCGTGACATCGAGGAGTTCGGCCGCCGGTTCGGGTGCGAGGTCTGGGACGGCTTCGGCTCGACCGAGCTCGCCGTCATCATCACCCGCGAGCCCGGCACCCCGCGCGGCTCCATCGGCCGCGGCGCCGACGGCGTCGCGATCTACGACCCCGACACGGTCACCGAGTGCGCCGTCGCCGAGTTCGACGCGACCGGCGCCCTCGTGAACGCCGACCGCGCGGTGGGGGAGCTGGTCAACACCCAGGGCGCCGGCTACTTCAGCGGCTACTACAACGACAGCGCGGCCGACGAGGAGCGGATGCGGCACGGCATGTACTGGTCGGGCGACCTGGCCTACCGCGACGCCGACGGCTGGATCTACCTCGCCGGACGCACCGCCGACTGGATGCGGGTCGACGGTGAGAACCTCGCGGCCGCGCCGATCGAGCGGATCCTGCAGCGGCTCCCGGTCGTCAACCGGGTCGCGGTGTACGCCGTACCGGACCCGAACGTCGGCGACCAGGTGATGGCCGCGCTCGTCCTCCAGGACGGCGCGCAGCTCGAGCCCACCGAGCTGCAGCGGCTCCTGGCCGACCAGCCGGACCTCTCGGCGAAGGCCTGGCCGCGGTTCGTCCGGATCGCCCCGGACCTGCCGAGCACCGCCACCAACAAGGTGCTCAAGCGCGAGCTCGCCGCCCAGGGACCGACCGCCGGCGACGGCGTGCTGTGGACCCGCCACGAGCGCGGGACGGCGTACGTCGCCGCCGGCGCGGAGGTCCCTGCCTGAGCCCGGTCGGCCAGGGGTTTGCGCCGCCGTCGACGGGGCACCGGGCGGGCATGGGTGGTGGCCTGACCGGACTCGTGATCGCGTTCGCCCTGCTGGTCGTGCTGGCAGCGGTCGCGCTCATCGTCGTCCCGCTCGCGCGCCGGCGCCAGCACACCGCGGACGAGATCAACGCGCCCGGGACGCCCACCCTCGACTACCGGGTGCCGGAGGGCCAGGACCCGGCCACCGTGCTCGCCGCGCTCGCCGGCGACGGGTACGCCGCGGCGGTGTCGCCGACCGACACGCAGCTGGTCCGCGTGTACTGCCCGGGCGGCACGGATCGCGAGCGTCCGCGGGTCCGCGCGACCATCGAGCACGTCCCGAGCAGCACCATCGACGCCGGCGCCCCGGCCCCGTCCACCTCGGTCGCCTTCGAGGACGAGCGGTGACCTGAGCCGCGCGCTCGCGCCGGCACGGACCCGACCGGCCCGCTCGGGTAGCCTCGTCCCGGATTTCGAGGCGCCGGGAGGGTGCAGATGGCGGGTCCGGGCGGCACGGTCGCGCCCGAGGCGCGCCCGGAGGTGCCCGCACCCCCGCCCGTGCGCGCCCGGTCCGCCCGGTCCCAGGGTCGGCACGCGGCCCGGCACCGCGCGCGGCGCCACCCGCGGGTGTTCCGCCGGGCCCGCACCCTCGCCGGCGCCCTCGGCGTGACCATCCTCGGCGCCGCCGTGCCGGGCTCCGGCTACCTGTGGACCCGCCGCCGGCTCGGGTACGTCGTGCTGCTGCCCTTCCTCGCCGGCCTGGCCCTCGTCGGCCTGTACGCACGCGACCTGCACCGGCTCGTCGACTTCGCCTTCGATCCCGCCCGCCTGCGGGCGGCTGCGGTCGTGCTCGCGCTCGCGTTCCTGGTCTGGGCCTTCGTCGTGGTCACGACCTACGCGATGGCCCGGCCACGGGGGATGAGCCGCCTCGAGGGCGGGCTCGGGGCCCTCGTCGTGTCACTGCTCTGCGTCCTGGTCGCGCTGCCGGCGTTCCAGACGGTGCGGATCGCGATGACCCAGGCGCACTTCGTCGCCACCGTCTTCGACGACGAGCAGACCCAGACCACCCCCGAGGGGGTGACCGAGGAGGACCCCTGGGCCGGGCGGGACCAGGTGAACGTGCTGCTGCTCGGCGGCGACGGCGGTGTCGGCCGCACCGGTATCCGCACCGACTCGGTGATCCTGCTCAGCATGGACACCCACACCGGCAGGTCGGTGATGTTCAGCCTGCCCCGCAACATGATGAACGCGCAGTTCCCCCCGGACAGCCCGCTGCACGACGCCTTCCCTGAGGGCTTCCGCGGCGCGGGCGACCCCGGCAGCTGGATGCTGAACGCGATCTACGGCCAGGTGCCCGCGCTCTACCCGCACATCCTCGGCGACTCCGAGAACGAGGGTGCCGACGCGGTCAAGCAGGCGGTCGCCGGCAGCCTGGGCACGCACGTCGACTACTACGTGCTGATCAACCTGCTCGGCTTCCAGCAGCTCGTCGACGCGATCGGCGGCGTGACGGTCAACATCAACGAGCCGATCGCGATCAACGGCAACACCGACCTCAACATCCCGCCGACCGGCTACCTGCAGCCCGGGCCCGACCAGCATCTCGACGGCTTCCACGCGCTCTGGTACTCCCGCGGGCGCTGGGGGTCCGACGACTACGACCGGATGCTGCGCCAGCGCTGCATGGTGAGCGCGATCATCGACGAGGCCGACCCGCTCAACGTGCTGCGCCGCTACCAGGACCTCGCGAAGGCAGGCGAGGAGATCCTGCGCACCGACGTGCCCCGCCGGCTGATGCCGGCGTTCGTCGACCTGGCGCTGAAGGTCCAGGAGAAGAAGACCCGGTCGGTGGCCTTCGTCAGCTCGGAGCAGTTCTTCTCCGGCGATCCCGACTACACCTGGATGCAGTCGGTGGTCGCCAAGGCGCTCGGGCCCCGCTCGGGCGGCGGCGCCAAGGACGACCCGGATCGGGCGGTGCGGACCGACGACGCCTGCGGCTACCACCCCGAGGGCTGACCGCGACCGGGCGCCGGCCCGGACGTCTCACCCGGGCCGCTCAGCCGACCCGCACCGTCCGCGTGGTGACCAGGCGCTTGACCAACTCGCTGCCGGCGTACCGCACCGTCATCGTGCGCTTGCCCGCCGGCAGGCCCTTGAAGGTCACCCTCGCCGAGCCGTGGCGCAGCGTGACCTCCTGGGAGATCCCGGCCAGGCGGACCACGACCGGCCCGGTGACCTCGCTGACGCCCGGTGCGGTCACCGTGACGGTGACCCGGACCCGGCGGGCGCTGCGGTCGACGGCCACCCGGATCCGCGGGTCGCTCTTCACTCGTGCGGACCGCGGGGTGTCCAGGGTGGTGGTCGTGTAGCCCGCGCTGGTCAGCGTGATCCGGGCGGAGAGCCGAGTGCCGAGGTCGAGGTTGGAGATCTGGTACGTCGTGCCGGTCGCGTCGGGGACCGGCTCGCCGTCGCGCAGCCACTGCACCTGCACCTCGGCGTCCGCGGGGCGGAACAGGCCCGGGTCGACGGTGAGCGTCTCACCGAGGCGTGCGGTGCCGTCCAGGCTCGGCGCGGTCGTGACGGTGAACGTGCCGGGGGCGACCGGCACGGTCGGGGCGGCCGCGGCGGTGACGGCCTCGTACCCCTCGCGGGTCGCGGTCACCTGGGCGGTGATGACCCGGCCGACCAGCTCCGGCCCGAGGTCGAGGGTGGTGCCGGTGGCCCCGACGATCGGCTGCCCGTCGGCGAGCCACTGGAAGGCGAGCGCGGGCTCCGGGTTCCAGGTGCCGGGCGAGAGCGTCAGCGAGGAGTCCACCTTCGCCTCGCCGCTGATCGTGGGCGCGGAGAGGTTCCGCAGCTGTCCGGGCTGCACGGGCGCGGTGGGCGTGGAGGTGGCCGACGCGGTGGGGTAGCCGAGCTGGGAGCCGGTCGCGCGGACCGTGATGACCTGGTCGAGGCGGGCCCGGGTCAGCTTGAGGCTGGCGCCGACGGCGTCCTTGATCGGCCGGCCGTCGGCGAGCCACTGGTAGGCGACGGTGGCCGACGCGGGTCGCCACGTGCCCGCGGTCGAGCTGAGGACCGCGCCGACCTTGGCGGTCCCGGTCACGACGGGGGCGGCGGTGTTGAGCAGCGCCTTGTCGTTGAAGTGCACGAACCCGCTCGGCCAGTTGCCGCTGCCGCGGGTGACGACCGCCCAGGAGAAGTCGCCGCCCCAGCTGTCCTGCGAGATCACGATCTCGTCGGCGGAGACGACCCGCTCCACGTACGCGACGTGTCCCGAGGACCCGGCCGGCCCGGTGTTCGCGCGCCACCACGCCACCGCGCCGACCCGCGGGGTGCCGTCGGTGACCCTCGACATCGAGCTGCCCCAGAACGTCGCGTTGCCGCCGCCGGACCACGGGCGCTCGTTCGGCAGCCCACTCTTGACCATCCGGTAGGCCGCGTAGTTGGTGCAGTTGTGACCCGAGTACATCCGCCAGTACATGGTCCGGTTGTTGGAGGCGTAGCCGCCATTGCCCATCCCGGCGTCGCGGCAGGCCTGGTAGCCCATGCACAGGTAGGCGCTGCGCTTGAAGACGGCCGAGGGCGCCCGGCCGTCGGGATCGAGGGCCCCAGCCTTGCCCGTCGGCGGCCGGCTGGGCGCTGCCGCACCGGCGGGTGCCGGCGCGAGCACCAGCAGCCCGGTGACCAGGGCTGCGACGAGGGCAGCGGTCAGGGGCGCGAGCAGTCGGGAGCGCAGCGGCACGGATGGGAGTCTAGGGACATTTGAGTCCTCGTGGGAACGAAGTGACGAAAATGTCAAGGAGACACGCCGAGAACGAAGGTTAAACTTACACCGGTGTAATTCTCCCGTGGTCTCACTCCTCTGATCGGCCATTAGGCTGCGAACGAGAGGAAATGAGGCCGATGCGACCCGACGACCGTCCCTGGGCGGACAGCTACGCCCCCGGTGTGCCGCTGGACATCGAGGTCCCCGAGGAGTCCCTGGTCGACCTGCTGGAGGCGTCCGCGGCCCGGTTCGCCCCGCTCGTCGCCCTCGACTTCTTCGGCGCGACCACGACGTACGCCGAGCTGGGCGAACTGGTCGACCGCGCGGCGGAGGGCCTGCGTCGGCTGGGCGTCGCGCCGGGCGACCGGGTCGCGCTGGTGCTGCCGAACTGCCCCCAGCACGTGGTCGCGTTCTACGCCACGCTGCGGCTGCGCGCGGTCGTCGTGGAGCACAACCCGCTCTATACCGAGGAGGAGATGGCCTTCCAGCTGGCCGACCACCGGCCCACGGTCGTCATCGCCTGGGACAAGGTGGCGCCGATGGTGCGCCGGATCGCCGAGCCGCTCGGCGTCCGGGCCTTGCTGGCGGTCGACCTCACGTCCGCGCTGCCCCGGCTCAAGCGGCTCGCGCTGCGGCTGCCGGTCCCGCGGGCCGCGCGCACCCGGGCCGCGATGACCGGTCCGGCCCGCGGCATCCGGCGCTGGGAGCGCATCGTGCGCGGACCGGCGCTGGCAGCGGACCACCCGCGGCCGACGAGCGCCGACGTCGCACTGCTCCAGTACACCGGTGGCACGACCGGGCGGCCCAAGGCCGCCGTACTCACTCACCGCAACCTGCGCGCGAACGCCGCCCAGGGCCGGGCCTGGATGCCCGGGCTCGCGGACGGGGAGGAGGTCGTCTATGCGGTGCTGCCGCTGTTCCACGCCTACGGCCTGACCCTGTGCCTGACCTTCTCGATGAGCATCGGCGCGACCCTGGTGCTGATGCCGCGCTTCGACGTGGACCTGGTGCTCGAGGCGATGCGGCGGCGCCCGGCGACCTTCCTGCCCGCGGTGCCGCCGGTCTACGAGCGGCTCGCCGCGGGCGCCGTCGAGCACGGCGTCGACCTCTCGTCGATCCGGTACGCCATCTCCGGCGCGATGTCACTGCCGGCCGAGACGGCCGCGCTGTGGGAGTCGACGACCGGCGGGCTGCTCGTCGAGGGCTACGGCATGACCGAGACCTCGCCGGTCGCGCTCGGGAACCCCGCCGGTGACGCCCGGCGGATCGGCGCGATCGGGGTGCCGTTCCCGTCGACGCAGGTGCGCGTGGTGGACCGCCACGACCCGTCCCAGGACCTGCCGGCCGGCCAGGCCGGCGAGCTGCTCCTGCGCGGGCCACAGGTCTTCGCCGGCTACTGGGAGCGCCCCGCCGAGACCGCGGAGGTGGTGCTCGCGGACGGCTGGATCCGCACCGGCGACGTGGTGGTGATGTCCGAGGACGGGTTCTTCACCATCGTCGACCGGATCAAGGAGCTGATCATCACCGGCGGCTTCAACGTCTACCCGAGCGAGGTCGAGCACGCCCTGCGGCAGCTGCCGGGGGTCGCCGACGCCGCGGTCGTCGGGCTGCCCTCCGGGCGCGGGGACGAGGACGTCGTCGCCGTCGTGGTCCTCGAGCCGGGCACGTCGCTCGACGAGGACGCGGTGCGGGCCCGGTGCCGCGAGCACGTCGCGGCGTACAAGGTGCCGCGCCGGGTGTACGCCGTCGACGCACTCCCGGTCTCGGTCATCGGCAAGGTGCTGCGCCGGCAGGTGCGCGACGACCTCCAGGCCCGGCTGGACCAGACCGCGTCGCCGACGTGACGGGCGTCCCAAACCCGCCCGGGGACCCGTGACTCGCGTAGGTTGAGCGGGGAGGTGGGGGCGTGTTCGCGGAGGCGCGGCTCAACGACGGCACTCGTGCGCTGATCTGGGACCTGCGCCCCGGTGACCGCGAGGCCGTGCGCGAGGGCTTCGAGCAGCTCTCCGAGGAGACCCGGTTCCACCGGTTCCTCGCCGCGGTGCCGCACCTGACCGACACCATGCTCGACCACCTCGTCGACGAGGTCGACGGCGTCGACCACGTCGCGATCGCCCTCGTGGTCCTCGACGCGGACGGCACCGGGGTGCCGGCCGGGGTCGCCCGGATGATCCGGTACTCCGAGCAGCGCGACGCCGCCGATGTCGCGGTCACGGTGATCGACCAGTTCCAGCGACGTGGGGTCGCGACCGCGCTGCTCGGCGAGCTGATGCGCCGCCGACCGGTCGGCATCAGGCGGCTCGTCACCACGGTCACCGCCGACAACGCCGCCTCCCTCGCGATGCTCCGGCGGCTCGGTCCGACCGTCGCCGAGCCGGCCGGGCCGAACCGGCTCGACGTCGTGGTCGAGCTGCCGTCCGACGGTGGGCCGGGCGGCGAGCCGGGCGCGGGATCCCAGGTCGAGGCGCGCGCCGCAGCGGAGGACGAAATCCTCTAGCGCGGCCCCGGTGGCCGGGGAAGGGTGATCGTGTCCGGAAGAGGGTGGCACCGTGGCCTCGACGACCCCAACGTACGACGACACGCGTCCGGAGCCGGCGGTCTCGCTGGCGCGGATGTTCTACGACCGCGTCGCTGCGACGCCTGACCGCGAGGCCTTCCGCTTCCCCGACGGCTCCGGTTGGCGCTCGGTCACCTGGCGACAGACCGGCGAGACGGTCCGCACCGTCGCCGCCGGGCTGCTGGCCCTCGGCATCCGGCCCGAGGAACGGGTCGCGATCCTCAGCAACACCCGGGTCGAGTGGCTCGAGGCCGACCTCGCGATCATGTGCGCGGGTGCGGCGACCACCACCGTCTACCCGACGACCACGGCCGACGACGTCGCGTTCATCCTCGCCGACAGCGGGTCGCGGATCGCGTTCGCCGAGGACGACACGCAGATCGCCAAGCTGCGCTCCCGGCGCGACCACCTGCCCGACCTGGTCCGCGTCATCACGTTCGACGGGCAGGCGGACGGGGAGTGGGTGCTCAGCCTGCACGACCTCCTGGCGCTCGGGGCGCGGCGCCTCGTCGAGGACCCCGGTGCCGTCGACCGGGCCGTCGCCGCGATCGGGCCGGAGCACCTGGCCACCCTCATCTACACCTCGGGGACGACCGGCCAGCCCAAGGGCGTCGAGCTGCCGCACCGGTGCTGGACCTACATCGGCGCCGCCGCCGACAACCTCGGCATCCTCTCCGCCGCGGACCTGCAGTTCCTGTGGCTGCCGCTGTCGCACTCCTTCGGGAAGATGCTCGAGGCCGTCCAGCTCCAGATCGGGTTCCCCACCGCCGTCGACGGACGGCTGGACCGGATCGTGGAGAACCTGGCCGAGGTGCGCCCCACGTTCATGGCCGGACCGCCGCGGATCTTCGAGAAGGTGCACGCCAAGGTCGTGCAGACCGTCCAGGAGGAGGGCGGCCTGAAGCGCCGCCTCTTCACCTGGGCCTTCCGGGTGGGCGAGGAGGTGGCAGGGAGCCGGGTCGAGGGGCGCCGGCCCTCGCCGTACGTCAGGGCGCAGCACACCGTGGCGGACCGGTTGGTGCTCACCAGGATCCGGGACCGGCTCGGCGGGCGGATCCGGTTCCTGGTCTCCGGCAGCGCCGCGCTCTCACCCGACGTCGCGCGGTGGTTCCACGCGGCCGGCCTGCTGGTGCTCGAGGGCTACGGGCTCACCGAGACCAGTGCCGGCACCTGCATGGTGCTCCCGGACGACGTCGCGTTCGGGGCCGTCGGGAGGCCGCTGGACCGGACCGAGGTGCGGATCGCCTCCGACGGCGAGATCTTCGTGCGCGGGCCCGGCGTGATGCGCGGCTACCACCACCTGCCCGACGCGACCGCCGAGGTGCTCAGCGCCGACGGGTGGCTCGCGACCGGTGACGTCGGCGAGCTCGACCAGCGCGGCCACCTGCGGATCACCGACCGTAAGAAGGACCTGATCAAGACCTCCGGCGGGAAGTACATCGCGCCGCAGGCGATCGAGATCATCTTCAAGGCGGTCTGCCCGCTCGCCAGCCAGATGCTCGTCCACGCCGACGGGCGCAGCTACGCCACGGCCCTGATCACCCTGGACCCCGAGGCGCTGACCCAGTGGAGCCGGGCCGAGGGCCTGCCGGTCACCGACTACTCGGCGCTCGCCGCGAGCCCCGCGGTCCACGAGTACGTCGCGGCCTGCGTGGCGGAGCTGAACAGCCGGCTCAACCGGTGGGAGACGATCAAGCAGTTCCGGATCCTCGACCACGACCTGAGCGTCGAGAACGGGGAGCTCACCCCGAGCATGAAGGTGCGCCGGAAGGTGATCGAGACGGCCTACCACGACCTGCTCGACTCGATGTACGTGCCCGCCTGAGAGCCGCCCGCCGGGTTGGCTGCCTGGCTGCTGCGGAGCGCGATCGGGCGCGGCAGCCGCGGGCGGCGTCGACCGTGCCGCTGCCGCTGCCGGAGAGGGTGTTGGCATCGGGTCCGAGGGCCGCCACGCAGAAGCCCCCGCCCCGGCGAGAGCCGGGACAGGGGCCTTGATCGGTGTCCGAGGGGGGACTTGAACCCCCACGCCCTAATACGGGCACTAGCACCTCAAGCTAGCGCGTCTGCCAATTCCGCCACCCGGACGAGTGCGGGTGGAACTGTAGCAAAGGGGACGGGCATTCCTCGCATCGGCATCGGCACCCCTGGGTGTCATGCTGGGGCCATGGCCCAGCACCCCCGCAACGACCCCGCGCAGGCCGCTCACGACCCTGCCGCGGAGGTCGTCGACGTGTGCCGCGACCTGATCCGGATGGACACCTCCAACTACGGCGACCAGGAGGGTCCGGGGGAGCGCAAGGCCGCCGAGTACGTCGCCGCGCTGCTCGACGAGGTGGGCATCGAGGCGCGGCTGCACGAGTCCGAGCCGGGGCGCACCTCGGTGCTGGCCCGGTGGGGCGGGTCCGCGGCGGAGCAGGGCGGGCTGCTGCTGCACGGCCACCTCGACGTCGTACCCGCCGCCGTCGACGACTGGCAGGTCCATCCCTTCTCCGGCGAGATCCAGGACGGCTACCTCTGGGGCCGCGGGGCGGTCGACATGAAGGACTTCGACGCGATGCTGCTGTCCGTGGTGCGGGCCCGGCAGCGGGCCGGGCGGGTGCCGGAGCGGCCGATCACGCTGTGCTTCACCGCGGACGAGGAGGCGGGCGGCCACCGTGGCGCCCAGGTCCTGGTCGACGAGCGGGCCGAGGAGCTCGAGGGCTGCACCGACGCCGTCGGCGAGGTCGGTGGCTTCAGCGCCACGGTGCGCGGTCGACGGGTCTACCTGATCGAGGCCGCCGAGAAGGGGATGGCCTGGATGCGGCTGACGGCTCGGGGCCGCGCCGGTCACGGGTCGATGATGAACCCCGACAACGCCGTCACGAGACTCAGCGCAGCGGTCGCGCGGATCGGCACGCACGACTGGCCGGTGCGGCTCACCCCCACGATGCGCACGCTGCTCGCCGCGGTGGCCGAGCTGGCCGGCACGGAGGCGACCCCGGAGAACGCCGCCGCGCTGGTCGAGGAGTTCGGCGGCGCCGCCCGGATGCTCGGTGCGGTGATCCGCAACACCGCCAACCCGACGATGCTCGGCGCGGGCTACAAGGTGAACGTCATCCCCACCGAGGCGACGGCGCACGTGGACGGACGCTTCCTGCCGGGCTTCGAGGACGAGTTCTTCGCGACCCTGGCCGAGCTGGTCGGCGAGGGGATCGAGGTCGAGCACCTGAGCCACCAGCAGCCCTGGGAGACGCCGTACGACGGCGACCTGGTGGACGCGATGACCCGCTCGCTCCTGGCCGAGGACGGGGAGGCCGTGGTCGCGCCGTACCTGATGAGCGGCGGCACCGACGCCAAGCACTTCCGCCGGCTCGGGCTGCGCTCCTACGGCTTCGCGCCGCTGCGGCTCCCCGCGGACCTGGACTTCACCGCGCTGTTCCACGGCGTCGACGAGCGGGTGCCGGTCGACGCGCTGGAGTTCGGCGCGCGGGTCCTCGACCGGTTCCTCGACGAGGTCTGAGCGCCTAGCCGCAGGCGAAGGCGCCGCCGGGCCCGAACTCGATCCGGCCGAAGCGCTCGCCGATCAGCCGGTGGGTCGCGGCGTCGGGGTGCAGCTGGTCGGGCAGCGGCAGCCGGTCGTGGTCGGCCGGACCGTACAGCTCCAGACCGTCGAGGTGGTGCAGGTGTGGATCGAGGGCCGCCCGCGCCGCCACGATCGCGGCGAGCTCGTCGCGGATCACGCGTAGGGTGAGCTTGCCGACCGCGCGCTCGGCGGGGTCGCCGAGGGCGACGAAGCGCACCCCCTCGGAGAGGTCCGGGGCGCTCGGCCCCGGCGTCTGCTCGTGGATCGGGCAGTAGATGGGGGAGACCACCAGCAGCGGGGTCTCCGGGTGGCCCTCGCGCACGGTGTCCAGGAAGCCGTGTACCGCGGGTCCGAACGCGCGCAGCCGCATCAGGTCCAGGTTGACCAGGTTGATGCCGATCTTCACGCTCAGCAGGTCCGCGGGCGCATCGCGCATCGTGCGCGCTGTGAACGGGTCGAGCAGCGCGCTGCCGCCGAGGCCGAGGTTCACCAGCTCCACCCCGCCCGCGGCGGCCGCCAGCGCCGGCCAGGTGGTCGACGCGCTCTCGGCGTTCGACCCGTGGCTGATCGAGCTGCCGTGGTGCAGCCACACCCGTCGGTCGTCGGTGCCGACCGGCTGCACGGGGGCGTCGGTGCGCAACGCCACGATCTCGGTGACCTCGGAGTACGGCAACCAGAGCTCGACGTGCTTGGCCCCCGGCAGGAGCCCGTGGAAGGCGACGGTGCCGACCGGCCCGGGCTCGAGCGCGGACCCGCCGGTCGCGAGGTCGACCGTCAGCAGGTGCCCGCGCGGTGCGGTCGCCCGGGCCGCGAGCCGGCCGTCGACGACGAGGTCGTACTGCCCGTCCGGCCGGGGCGGCAGGCCGGGGTACGTCATCTTGGTGGCGAGCACGTCCAGCTCGATCGTCGTGGCCTCCGTGCGGAACACCAGCCGCACCCCGGACGGCTGTGCCTCCGCCATCGCCAGCTGGCCGTCGGCACACTGCCCGCGTGCCCAGGCGGGCAGCCGGTGCGGCCGGAGGCCGTGCTCGGTCGGCTCGAGCTCGATCGCGCCGTGCACCAGCTCGGAGGTGACGGGGATGGTGATCAGCGGCGCGGCCATGGAGGCAGCGTGCCAACTCCGGACCGCCCGGACCAACCCGGCGCCCGGATCCGCGTCGCCCACCTGTTGTCGTTTGGTCACCAACGACACATCTGACCTGCTGGGATCTGCCGTTGGTGACCAAACGGCATGACCCCCGCGCGCCGGAGCGCCGAGCCACGGCTCAGGCGGTGCGGACGGCTCGGATGATCTTGCGCCGGAGCACGACCCGGCGGGTGCCGTCGGCGGTGATGCGCACCCGGTCCAGCTCCCAGCCGCCGTGCTCGGCACGCTCGACGAGCAGCCTGGTGACCACGTTGCGGGGGTACTCCCGCGAGAACGTCACCTTGTCGAACTCCCATTCGACACCACGAGCGGGGGGCCGGCGCAGCTCTGTGCTCATCTGGTCTCCGTCTCGGTCAGCGGGTCAATCGGCGGACACGTCGTCCAGGGCGGCGGTGATCTCGGCTGGCAGGCTCAGCTCCTCGACGCCGAGGGCGCCGCGCAGCTGGGCCGCGGTGCGGGCACCGACGACGGGCGCGGTGACGCCCGGCCGGTCGCGCACCCAGACCAGCGCGACCTCGAGCGGCGTCCAGCCCAGGCCGTCCGCGGCCCGGGCGACGGCCTCGACGATGCCGCCGGAGCGCTCGTCGAGGTAGGGGTTGACGAAGTTCGCGAAGTGCGAGGACGCCGCCCGCGAGTCGGACGGGGTCCCGGTGCGGTACTTGCCGGTCAGCACACCCCGGCCCAGCGGCGACCACGGCAGCACCCCGAGCCCGAGCGCCGCGGCGGCCGGGAGCACCTCGTGCTCGACGCCGCGGTTCAGCAGGGAGTACTCCACCTGGGTGCTGGCCAGCGGTGTCCGGCCGGGCACCGCCCGCTGCCAGGTCGCGGCCTGGGCGGTCTGCCAGCCCGCATAGTTCGAGACGCCGACGTACGACGCCCGCCCGCTCTGGACCGCGGTGTCGAGCGCGCCGAGGGTCTCCTCGAGCGGCGAGTCGTCGGACCAGATGTGCACCTGCCACAGGTCCACGTGGGCGACGCCGAGCCGGCGGAGCGAGGCGTCGAGCGTGGCGAGCAGATGCCCGCGGGACGTGTTGTACTCGCGCCCGCCGCGCCGGGCGGTGATCCCGGCCTTGGTGGCGAGCACCACCTCGTCGCGGGCGACGACATCGCCGACGAGGGAGCCGATCAGCTCCTCGGAGGCGCCGTTGCCGTAGCCGGCCGCGGTGTCGACGAGCGTGCCGCCGGCCTCGGTGAACGCGACCAGCTGGTCGCGCGCCTCGTGCTCGTCGGTGTCGCGCCCCCACGTCATCGTGCCGAGCGCCAGACGGGACACGGTGAGGCCGGTCGAGCCGACGCGCCGCTGCTGCATGGCGCCAAGGTAGTAGGCGACACCACGCGGGCCCACAACGGCACGCCCGGCGGCCGCCCGTAGAGTTCCGGCCGTGGTGGACTTCCTCCAGGCTGTGGTGCTCGGGCTCATCCAGGGACTCACGGAGTTCCTCCCGATCTCCAGCAGCGCGCACCTGCGGATCTACCCCGAGCTGTTCGGCTGGGGCGACCCCGGTGCCGCCTTCACGGCTGTCATCCAGATCGGCACCGAGGTCGCGGTGCTGATGTTCTTCCGCAAGGACATCTGGCGGATCGGTCGGGCCTGGCTGCTGTCGTTGTTCAAGCCGGAGTACCGCGGTCACCTCGACGCCCGGATGGGCTGGTTCATCATCTTCGGCTCGGTGCCGATCGTGGTGCTCGGCGTCGCGCTCAAGGACGTCATCGAGGAGGACTTCCGCAGTCTCTGGCTGATCGGCACCACCCTCATCGTCCTCGGCGTGGTCCTCGGCGTCGCCGACCGCCTCGGCGGCACCGACCGGACGATCAAGCAGATCTCGCTGCGCGACGCGATCCTGATGGGCCTGGCCCAGGCCCTCGCGCTGATCCCCGGCGTGTCCCGCTCCGGCGCGACCCTGTCCATGGGCCGGCTGCTCGGCTACGAGCGCGAGGCCGCCACCCGCTACGCGTTCCTGCTCGCCATCCCCGCCGTGATCGGGGCCGGGATCTTCGAGCTCAAGGACATCCCGAACGGCGACAACCTCTACGGCTGGGGCCCCACGATCGTCGCGACCATCGTGTCCTTCGTGGTCGGGTACGCCGCGATCGCGTGGCTGCTGCGCTACGTCACCACCCGGTCCTACGCCCCGTTCGTCCTCTACCGGGTGCTGCTCGGCGCCGCGACCCTGGTCCTCGTCGCGACCGGCGTGATTGCGGCGTAGCTACAGCCACCCGGACCTCTTGAACAACACCCACAGTCCGAGGGCGACCACTGCCATCAGGCCGATGGCGAACGGGTAGCCGTAGGTCCAGTCGAGCTCGGGCATGTGCCGGAAGTTCATGCCGTAGATACCGGCGATCAGCGTCGGGACGACCACGAGCGCTGCTCCGGCCGAGATCTTGCGCATGTCGTTGTTCTGCTGCACCGAGATCTGAGCGAGGTGGGCGTCGAAGGCCGTCGAGAGCAGGGTGTCGAGGCTGTCCACGGTCTCCGCCGCGCGTGCCAGGTGGTCACCGACGTCGCGGAAGAACGGCGCCGTCTCCCTCGGGATGCCCTCGCTCGTGCCGGCGGCCAGCCGCGCCATCGGGTCCCGCAACGGCAGCACGGCCCGGCGCACCTCCGCGAGCTCCCTCTTGAGCACGTAGATCCGAGCAGCGTCGTCGGTGCGCTCATCGGAGAACACCGATGTCTCGATCTCGTCCACGTCGACGACCAGCTCGTCGACGACGGCGACGTGCCCGTCGACGACGTGGTCGCAGACGGCGTAGAGCACGGCCGGGGGTCCGTGGACGAGCAGGTCCCGACTGCACTCGAGGAACTCTCGCGACGAGTGCAGCGCACTGCCCTCCCCGTGGCGCACGCTGACCACGAAGTCGCGGCCGACGAACAGCGCGATCTCACCGGTCTCGACGGCGTCATCGGCGTCGACGTACCAGAGCGTCTTCAAGATCACGAAGAGCGTGTCGTCGTAGCGCTCCAGCTTCGGCCGCTGGTGCGCCTTCACGGTGTCCTCGACCGCGAGCGGGTGCAGCCCGAAGACCTCGGCGACCTCGGCGATCTCCTCGGCGCTCGGGTCGTGCATGCCCACCCACACGAAGTCGCCGTCGCGGTCGGCCCGCGCTCGTAGGGCCCGGACGTCACCGCCGCCCTCGACGCGGACACCCTGGCGGTACAGGGCGCAGTCGACGATCACGGGCCCACGGTAGCCCCACTACAGTCCACCGCATGGCAACCGTGATCCTCGTCCGGCACGGCCGGACGACGGCGAACGCCGCGGGCACGCTCACCGGCCGGCTCCCCGGGGTGCGGCTCGACGGCACCGGCGCGGAGCAGGCCGTGCGAGCCGCCGAGCGGCTCAGCAGCGTGCCGCTCGCCGCGATCATCAGCAGCCCGCTCGAGCGGTGCCGGCAGACCGCCAAGGCGATCGCCGGCGCCCGGACCGACCCGATCCGCGTCACCACCGACCGCGGGATCACCGAGTGCGACTACGGCGCCTGGCAGGGCCGGCCGCTCAAGGAGCTCGCCAAGGAGAAGCTCTGGTCCACCGTCCAGACCCAGCCCTCGGCGGTCGTCTTCCCCGAGGGCGAGTCGATGTCGGCGATGCAGGCGCGCGCCGTGGCCGCCGTACGCCGCCAGGACGCCGCCGTCGACGCCGAGCACGGCCCCGGTGCCGTGTGGGTCGCGGTCAGCCACGGCGACGTCATCAAGTCCGTCCTGGCCGACGCGCTCGGCATGCACCTCGACCTGTTCCAGCGGCTCCACGTCGACCCGGCGTCGATCTCGGTCATCCGCTACACCGCCACGCGCCCCTATGTGCTCGCGACCAACACGCACGCGGGCGACCTGTCCTGGCTCGCCCCGGCCCGCCCTCGCGGCCAGCGGCGGCGGTCCCGCACCCAGCGCTCCGACGACGCGGTCGTCGGCGGGGGAGCCGGGCCTTCGACAGGGTCCTAGGGTGGGCGCATGCCTGTCGTCCATGGATTCGACCCGCCGGAGCGGTTCGTCGCCGGCACCGTCGGCCCCCCAGGGGAGCGGACCTTCTTCCTCCAGGCCCGCTCCGGCAGCCGCGTGGTCAGCGTCGCGCTCGAGAAGCAGCAGGTCCAAGCGCTGGCCGAGCGGGTGGACGAGCTGCTCGACGAGGTGATGGCCGGCGAGCCGGGCGACACGATCGTCCCGGCGGTGGCCCCGCTCGGGCTCGAGGACTCCGAGCCGCTGGACCAGCCGATCGAGGAGGAGTTCCGCGCCGGCACCATGACACTGTCGTGGGACCCGGCCGACGAGCGGGTCGTGATCGAGGTCTTCCCGTTCACCGAGGCGGCAGTGGTCACCCCGGACCAGCTCGACGAGGACTTCGAGGAGCCCGAGCCCGACGAGGTGTTCCTGGTCCGGCTCGCCGCGGGCCCGGCCCGGGCCTTCGTCAAGCGGGCCGAGCAGGTACTCGAGGCGGGCCGCCCGACCTGCCCCTTCTGCGGCAACCCGATCGACCCGGACGGGCACCTGTGCGTCCGCGCCAACGGCTTCCGGCGCCGCGATCCGTGACCACCGACGCAGGGCGCGACCTGCTCGAGGGTGACCTCGTGCTGCACGGCCGCGTGATGCCGGCCTCGAACGCGACCTTCGTCGGCGAGATCGGCGGGGTGAAGGTCGTCTACAAGCCGGTCGCCGGCGAGCGCCCGCTGTGGGACTTCCCGGACGGCACCCTGGCCGGCCGGGAGCGTGCGGCGTACCTCGTCTCGGAGGCGACCGGCTGGAACGTCGTCCCCGAGACCTGGCTGCGGGACGGCCCGCACGGTCCGGGCATGGTGCAACGCTGGCAGGAGCCCGACGACGAGCAGGTCGCGGTCACGCTGGTGCCGGAGGGGCAGGTGCCCGCAGGCTGGCGACACGTCTTCGACGGCCTCGACGGCCACGACCGGCCGGTGTCGCTGATCCACGAGGACTCGGCGCCGCTGCGCCGGATGGCGATCTTCGACATCCTCGTCAACAACGCCGACCGCAAGGGCGGACACGTGCTCGCGATGACCGACGGGCACCGGTACGGCGTCGACCACGGCGTCACCTTCCACACCGAGCACAAGCACCGCACCGTGCTGTGGGGGTGGCTGGGCGAGGAGCTCACCGCCGACGAGGTGACCGCAGTGCGCCGGCTCGGGGTCGAGGCCGGCGCGGCGCTCGGCGACGCTCTCGCGCCCCACCTCAGCGACCCCGAGATCGAGGCCCTGGTGCGGCGCTGCGCGCGGCTCGCGGACCGGGCCGTGATGCCCTCGCCGCACGGCGAGTGGCCCGCGATCCCGTGGCCGCCGTTCTGAGATCGGCGGATAGGCTTCGCCGCATGCGAGCCTGGCCCACCCCGGAGATCCCGACGCTGCCGGTCCCGGGACCGCCCGTGGCGCTGCACGACACGCCGTCGGGTCACAAGGTCACGACGACCCCGGACGGGCCCGCTCGCCTGTACGTCTGCGGGATCACGCCGTACGACGCCACGCACCTGGGGCACGCCGCGACGTACGTCGCCTTCGACCTGCTCAACCGCGCCTGGCGCAACGCCGGGCACGAGGTCACCTACGTGCAGAACGTGACCGACGTGGACGACCCCCTCCTCGAGCGTGCCGAGAAGGTGCGCGTCGACTGGGTGGAGCTCGCCGAGCGCGAGACCGAGCTGTTCCGGCAGGACATGGCCGCGCTGCGGGTGATCCCCCCGGACCACTACGTCGGTGCCGTGGAGTCGATTCCGCTGGTCATCGACCTGATCGGGCGCCTCGAGGCCGCGGGGGCGATCTACCGGGTCGAGGACGACCTCTACTTCTCCGTGACCGCCGACCCGGCCTTCGGCGCGGAGTCCGGCTGGGACCGCGAGCGGATGCTCGCGATCTACCCCGAGCGCGGCGGCGACCCCGACCGGCCCGGCAAGAAGGACCCGCTCGACTGCGTCGTGTGGCGCGGCCGTCGCGAGGGTGAGCCGTCGTGGGAGAGCCCGTGGGGTCCGGGGCGCCCGGGCTGGCACGTGGAGTGCACCGCGATCGCGCAGCGTCACCTCGGCTCGAGCTTCGACGTCCAGGGCGGCGGCAGCGACCTGGTGTTCCCGCACCACGAGATGTGCGCCGGTCACGCCCAGGTCGCGGTCCCCGGCACGCCGTTCGCGCAGGTCTACAGCCACGGCGGCATGGTCGGCTACGACGGCGAGAAGATGTCGAAGTCCCGCGGCAACCTGGTCTTCGTCTCGGCGCTGCGCAACAGCGACGTCGACCCGATGGCGATCCGGCTCGCGCTGTTGCGCCACCACTTCCGCGCCGACTGGGAGTGGACCGACGACCAGCTGTGGACCGCTGTCGACGATGTCGCCCGCTGGCGCAAGGCCCTCTCGCTGGGCGCCGGCGCCCCCGCCGGCCCGGTGATCGACGAGATGCTCACCGCCCTCGCCGACGACCTGGACGCCCCGCGGGCGACCGCGGCGGTGGACCGGTGGGTCGCGGCCACCCTGGGCACCGACGACCTCGCCGACACCAGCGACCCCGACGCGGGCAGCCGGCTGCTCGCCGCCCTCGACGCCGCCCTCGGCCTGGCTCTCTGGCTCAGCTGACCCTCGCTCTCACCTGGCGCGGGCCCCGACTGTCGTGGTTTGGTCACCAACGACAGAACGGGAGCGCTCCCAATCGCGGTTGGTGACCAAACGACGGGCGCCGCCGGCGCCCCTGACCCGCCCCGGCGCCTACTCGTCGCCCTGACGGCGCTTGAGGTACCGCTCGAACTCGCGCGCGATCGCCTCGCCGGAGGCCTCGGGCAGCTCGGTGGTGTCGCGGGTCTCCTCGAGCGCACGCACGTAGTCGGCGATGTCCTCGTCCTCCTCCGCGAGCTCATCGACGCCGCGCTCCCAGGCACGGGCGTCCTCGGGCAGGTCGCCGAGGGGGATGCTGACCTCGAGCAGGTCCTCGAGCTGCCCGATCAGCGCCAGCGTCGCCTTCGGGCACGGCGGCTGCGCGACGTAGTGGGGCACGGCTGCCCAGTACGACACCGCCGGCACGTCCACCCGCATGCACGCGTCCTGGAACACCCCGACGATGCCGGTCGGCCCCTCGTACGTCGACTGCACGAGCTTGAGCCGGTCGACGAGCTCGGGCTCGGTCGCGGTGCCGCTCACCGGGATCGGGCGGGTGTGGGGGGTGTCGGCGAGCAGCGCGCCGAGTGTCACCACGAGCTGGCCGTCGAGCTCGTCGCAGGCGGCGAGCAGCTCGGCGCAGAACTGGCGCCACCGCATGTTCGGCTCGATGCCCCGGATCAGGATCACGTCCCGGTCGAGGTCCGGGGGAGAGGCGATCGCGATCTCGGTGCTCGGCCAGGTGAGCCGGCGATGACCGAACTCGTCGGTCCCGACCACCGGACGGTTGACCTGGAAGTCGTAGAAGTCCTCCGGGTCCACGGCGCCGACGGTCCGGGCGCCCCACACCTGGATCAGGTGGTCGACCACCGAGGACGCCGCGTCCGCGGCGTCGTTCCAGCCCTCGAAGGCGGCGATGACGACGGGGTCCACCAGGTCCGGCACGTCCTCGAGCTCGATCACCCCACAAGCGTAGTCGCCGTGAGGATTTCTCCCCGGCGGATGCGCGATGTCACGATCTGGATGGCGGGTCCACGTCGTGGACACGGTTCCTACGCTATAGACGTCGTCCCTCCGGGCGGCAGAGAGGAGTCCCGTTGTCCCGGTCACCGCACCTGCGCCCCGACCTGACCGAGGAGCTGACCCGCGCCCTGGAGGAGCGGATCCTGGTGCTCGACGGCGCAATGGGCACTGCGATCCAGCGGGACCGCCCCGACGAGGCGGGCTACCGCGGCGAGCGGTTCGCCGACTGGCCGAGCGACCTCGTGGGCAACAACGACCTGCTGACGATCACCCGGCCGGAGATCGTCGCGGGCATCCACCGTGAGTACCTCGCCGCCGGCGCGGACATCATCGAGACCAACACGTTCAACGCCAACGCCGTGTCGCTGGCCGACTACGGCATGCAGGAGCTCGCCTACGAGATCAACTTCGAGGCGGCTCGACTGGCCCGGCGCGAGGTCGACGCGGTCAGCACCCCGGACCGACCGCGCTACGTCGCGGGCGCGCTCGGCCCGACCACCCGGACCGCGTCGATCTCGCCGGACGTCAACGACCCGGGCGCCCGCAACGTCACCTACGACCAGCTGGTCGCGGCGTACCTCGACTCGGCGCGCGGCCTCGTCGACGGCGGCGCCGACCTGCTGGTGATCGAGACGATCTTCGACACCCTGAACGCGAAGGCCGCGATCTTCGCGGTCGAGACCCTCTTCGAGGAGCACGGCCGCCGCTGGCCGGTGATCGTGTCCGGCACGATCACCGACGCCTCCGGTCGCACGCTCTCGGGGCAGGTCACCGAGGCGTTCTGGAACTCCGTGCGGCACGCCCGACCGCTGGCCGTGGGGCTGAACTGCGCGCTCGGGGCGAAGGAGATGCGGCCCTACATCGCCGAGATCGCGCGGATCGCGGACACCTTCGTCTCCTGCTACCCGAACGCCGGCCTGCCCAACGCCTTCGGCGAGTACGACGAGGCCGCCGAGGAGACCGCCGCGATCATCGAGGAGTTCGCCGCCAGCGGCTTCGTCAACCTGGTCGGCGGCTGCTGCGGCACGACCCCCGCCCACGTCGCGGCGATCGCCCGGGCCGTCGAGGGCAAGACCCGCCGCCCGGTCCCCGAGGCGGCGCCGGCGCTGCGCCTCTCCGGCCTCGAGCCGTTCGCGGTCACCGACGAGAGCCTGTTCGTCAACGTCGGGGAGCGCACCAACATCACGGGCTCGGCGCGCTTCCGCAAGCTGATCAAGGACGGCGACTACGACACCGCGCTGAGCGTGGCCGCACAGCAGGTGGAGAACGGCGCGCAGGTCATCGACATCAACATGGACGAGGGCATGATCGACGGGGTGGCGGCGATGGACCGCTTCACCCGCCTGATCGCCAGCGAGCCCGACATCAGCCGGGTCCCGGTGATGGTCGACTCCTCCAAGTGGGAGGTGATCGAGGCCGGCCTGAAGAACATCCAGGGCAAGCCGATCGTCAACTCGATCTCCATGAAGGAGGGCGAGGACAAGTTCCGCGAGCAGGCGCGGCTGTGCCGTCGGTACGGCGCGGCCGCGGTCGTGATGGCGTTCGACGAGGACGGCCAGGCCGACAACGTGGAGCGGCGCAAGGCGATCTGCGAGCGCGCGTACCGGATCCTGGTCGACGAGGTGGGCTTCCCGCCCGAGGACGTCATCTTCGACCCCAACGTGTTCGCGGTCGCCACGGGCATCGAGGAGCACGCGTCGTACGGCGTGGACTTCATCGAGGCCACCCGCTGGATCAAGCAGAACCTCCCCGGCGCCAGGGTCTCGGGGGGCATCTCCAACGTGAGCTTCTCCTTCCGCGGGAACAACCCGGTCCGCGAGGCGATCCACGCCGTGTTCCTGTACCACGCGATCGCGGCCGGGCTCGACATGGGCATCGTGAACGCGGGCGCCCTCGTGGTCTACGACCAGGTCGAGCCGGAGCTGCGGGAGCGGATCGAGGACGTCATCCTCAACCGCCGCCCGGACGCCGCCGAACGGCTGCTGGAGATCGCCGAGGCCCACAACCGGACGGGGGAGACCGCCGAGGCCGCGACGGAGGAGTGGCGCACGCTGCCGGTCGACGAGCGGATCACCCACGCGCTCGTCAAGGGCATCGACGCCCACGTCGAGCTGGACACCGAGGAGCTCCGCCAGGAGATCGCCGCCCGTGGCGGACGCCCGATCGAGGTCATCGAGGGCCCGCTGATGGACGGGATGAACGTCGTCGGCGACCTGTTCGGTGCCGGCAAGATGTTCCTGCCGCAGGTCGTGAAGTCGGCGCGGGTGATGAAGAAGGCGGTCGCCTACCTGATCCCGTTCATCGAGCAGGAGAAGCTGGACAACCCCGAGCTCGCGACGGCCAAGGAGACCAACGGCACGATCGTGATGGCCACCGTCAAGGGCGACGTCCACGACATCGGCAAGAACATCGTCGGCGTGGTGCTGCAGTGCAACAACTTCGAGGTCATCGACCTCGGTGTCATGGTCCCCACCCAGAAGCTCCTCGACACGGCCGAGGAGGTCGGCGCCGACGCCGTCGGCGTCTCCGGCCTGATCACGCCGTCGCTGGACGAGATGGTCGGTGTGGCCGCCGAGATGCAGCGCCGCGGCATGGACATCCCGCTGCTGGTCGGCGGCGCCACCACCTCGCGGGCGCACACGGCGGTCAAGGTCGACGGCAAGTACGACGGCCCGGTCGTGTGGGTCAAGGACGCCTCGCGCTCGGTGCCGACCATGGCGACGCTGCTCAACCCGGCGCAGCGCCCCCGGCTGATGGCCGAGATCAAGAAGGACTACGACTCCCTGCGGGCCCGGCACGCCACCAAGCACGAGCGTCCCATGGTGCCCCTCGAGCAGGCCCGGGCGAACCGCACCCCGATCGACTGGTCGGCGTACGCGCCCCCCGCGCCGCGGGCCCCAGGTGTCCACGTCCTCCAGGACTACGACCTCGCCGAGCTGCGCGACTACATCGACTGGCAGCCGTTCTTCAACGCCTGGGAGCTGAAGGGCAAGTTCCCCGACATCCTCAACAGCCCGACGACGGGCGAGACCGCACGCGGGCTGTACGACGACGCCCAGGCGATGCTCGACCGGGTCATCGAGGAGAGGTGGCTGCGAGCCAACGCCGTGTTCGGGTTGTTCCCCGCGAACGCGGTCGGGGACGACGTCGAGGTCTACACCGACGACTCGCGCGCCGAGGTGCTGACCACGCTGCGCAACCTGCGCCAGCAGGGCGACCACCGCGACGGCATCCCCAACCGCTCGCTGGGCGACTTCGTCGCCCCGCGCGAGACCGGGCTGGCGGACCACGTCGGGGCGTTCGCGGTCACCGCCGGGCTCGGCGCCCAGGACCGGATCCTGGAGTTCAAGGAGCGGCTCGACGACTACTCCGCGATCATGCTCGAGGCGCTGGCCGACCGGCTCGCCGAGGCCTTCGCCGAGCGCCTGCACCAGCGGGTGCGCACGGAGTTCTGGGGCCACGCGGCCGACGAAGACCTCGACAACGTCGCGCTGATCGCCGAGCGGTACCAGGGCATCCGGCCCGCGCCCGGCTACCCCGCCTGCCCCGAGCACACCGAGAAGCGCACCCTGTGGCGCCTGCTCGACGTGACGGAGCGCACCGGCATCGAGCTGACCGACGGGATGGCGATGTGGCCCGGCGCGGCCGTGTCGGGCTGGTACTTCAGCCACCCGCAATCGCAGTACTTCGTGCTGGGCCGGATCGGCCGCGACCAGGTCGCCGACTACGCCGAGCGCAAGGGCTGGACGCTCGCGGAGGCCGAGCGGTGGCTCTCGCCCAACCTCGGCTACGACCCGGATGACTGACCTTCCCGGTGGGCCCCGGCGGCTGCCGGCGGCCGTCCTCTGGGACATGGACGGCACCCTGGTCGACACCGAGCCCTACTGGATCGAGGCCGAGTACGAGCTGGCCGAGCGGTACGGCGGCCGCTGGAGCGACGCCGATGCGCTGAACCTGGTCGGCAACGACCTGCTCTCCTCGGGCCACTACATCCGCGAGCACATGGGGATCGACGTCAGTGCCGAGCAGATCGTCGAGGAGCTCCTCGACGGCGTGGTGGGCCGGGTCGAGCGCCAGGTCCCGTGGCGGCCCGGGGCCGTCGACCTCCTGGACCGGATCCGCGGCGCCGGCATCCCGTGCGCGCTCGTCACCATGTCCTACGAGCGGTTCGTGGCTCCGATCCTGGCGCGGCTGCCCGCCGAGACGTTCCGCGTGGTCGTGACCGGCGACCGGGTCGAGCGGGGCAAGCCCCACCCCGAGCCGTACCTGACCGCCGCCGCCGCGCTGGGGCTCGCACCGGACCAGTGCCTGGCGATCGAGGACTCCAACACCGGCGCGAAGTCGGCGGAGGCCGCCGGGTGCCTGGTGCTGGTCGTGGAGAACCACGTCCCGGTCCTGGCCGGTCCGCGGCGGGTCTTCGCCGACACCCTCGACGGGCTCGACATCGGCGAGGTGTGGTCACGGGACGCACGAGGTGACTAGTCGATGACTAGTCACCCGGCCGCAAGGTCCTAGTACCACCGGACAATGGCGCACCGCCCTCGCGGCGTCGGAGGATGAGGACATCTCGGGGGGAGCTGTTCCACCTGGATAGGTCCGAAAAGGTTGAAGATGTTCGTCCGACGCGTTCCCGCCATCGTGCTCAGCCTCGCGCTGGGTGCAGCGGCCCTCGTGAGTGCTCCTATCGCATTCGCGGGTGATGGCGGGAACGCAACGGACGTGCAGAAGGACCGGGACTCCTGCGGCGAGGGCACCGCGACCCGAGCCAAGCTCAGGGTCAGCACCGTCGAGGGCAACAACGCCCGGCTTCTTGTGGTCGGCACCGTCTGGAGCAACGACAGCGACAGCTGGGATTGGAAGCTCAAGCACAACGGCGACGTCTCCGACGAGGGGCGCGCTCGCGGGAGTGAGGACGCTGACCTCAGCTTCCGGATCTCCCGGACCATGTTCAACGGCTACGGCGTGGACGACGTCGTGTTCCGCGCCGAGAACATCCGCACCGGTGAGGTCTGCCGCACCTTCGTGGACTACTAGGCGCGCCGGGCAGGACCTATCCTGAGCAGGCCCCGTCGAAAGGTGTCCCGCTTGCGCGTCGTCCGCAGCCCCGTCGCGCTCTTCTTGCTGATCGGCACCCTCACCGTCACCGCGATCTTCCTGGGCACCAACAAGCTCGCCGACCGCGCGGCACGCCAGGAGGCGATCGCCGAGGCACAGGGGACGACCGAGGTCGTGGCCAGGTCCGTGGTCGAGCCCGACGTCCCGGAGGGACTGGTGCGGACAACCCGGCGCAAGCTGGCCGCTGCCGATCAGATGGACCGCGCGATCACACCCCGGCTGCTCGACGTCGAGACGGCTGATCGCGTGAACATCTGGACCAAGGACGGCCGGAACGTGTACTCGAGCGCGGGCAGTGCGCTGCTCGGCCGGAAGTTCCCGCTGACCGACGATCAGCTCGACGTCATCGTCAATGGCGGCAGCGGCTCGGTCATCGCGGACCCCCATAGCCCGGAGAACCGCGAGATCGCCGCTGAGGAGGGGGCCAGCGGGTTGGTCCAGACCTACACCCGGATCACCTCGCCAGAAGGTCAGCCGCTCCTGGTGGAGGCCTACTACACCCTCGACGAGATCGAACAGAGACGCAGCGAGATCTACTCGTCGTTCCGGTGGATCACGCTCGCGCCGCTGCTCCTGCTCATCCTGGTCGCCACCGCGATCCTGGTGACACTGACCCGCGAGCTGCGCAAGGCGGCTGCCGAGCGTGAGCGCCTGCTGCGCTCGGCGATGGAGGCCTCCGACGCGGAGCGCCGCCGGATCGCGCGGGACCTGCACGACACTGTGGTCCAGGACCTGGCGGGCACGGCGTTCGCGATCGGCGCCCTGTCGCGCAGTCCCGAGACCCCCGCCGACGCTCGCGACACCCTCGAAGGAGCGGGATCATCGCTGCGCGACGGCCTGAAGTCCCTGCGGTCACTGCTCGTCGAGATCCATCCGCCCGACCTGCGCGCGGACGGTCTCGCCGCTGCGCTGGCCGACCTGATCGCCCCCGCGGGCACCACCGACGTCCAGGCGTCGGTGAGCGTCGAGGGGGCGGAGACGGCCTCGGACGAGAAGGCGGCCCTGGTCTGGAGGGTCGCGCAGGAGGCCGTCCGCAACGCGCTGCGGCACGCGAGCGCATCCACCCTGGCAGTCACCGTCCGCGGCGATGGTCGGCTACTGACACTCGAGGTGGTCGACGACGGGATCGGGTTCGACCCGAGCTCGATGCGCGATCCCGACCGTTACGGTCTGCGAGGCTTGCGCAGCCTGGTCGCCGACAGTGGCGGCGTGCTGGACGTCCGGTCGGCCCCGGGAGAGGGGACCACCGTGCGCATGGAGGTGGAAACCCAGTGACGACACCCACAACACCGACGACGCCCCGGCCGATCCGGGTCGTCCTGGTCGACGACCACGCCGTGATCCGGGCCGGGCTCGAGCAGCTCCTGGCCGGGACCGACGACATCGAGGTGGTCGGCACCGCCGCAGACGGAGCCGAGGCTCTCGACGTCGTCCGCCGGATCCGGCCGGACGTTGTGCTGATGGACCTGCAGATGCCGAAGGTCGACGGCGTCGCCGCCACTCGCTCGATCATGGCCGCGAAGCTGGGCGTCGATGTGCTCGTGCTGACGTCGTTCTCCGACAGCGAGCGGATCATCGCGGCCCTCGACGCCGGCGCGGTCGGCTACCTGCTCAAGGACGCCGACCCCGAGGACGTGCTCCAGGGCATCAGGGCCGTCAGCCGCGGCGAGTCGCCGATCCACCCCAAGGCCGCCCGCGCCCTCCTCGGCGTGCGCGCGGGCTCCCCCCAGGTGCAGCTGACCAGCCGCGAGACCGAGGTGCTGACCCTGGTCCGGGAGGGGCTGGCCAACAAGCAGATCGCCCGTCGCCTGGACATCAGCGAGCGCACCGTCAAGGCCCACCTCACCTCGGCGTTCGCCCGGATCGGCGTCGTCGACCGCACCCAGGCCGCCCTCTGGGCCGAGCGCAACGGCCTCTAGCCCGCAGCGCCGCCGCCGTGCGGTTTGGTCACCAACGACAGATTTTGGGCGGGTCGGGTTGCCGTTGGTGACCAAACGACAGGAGCCGGCGGCAGCCTCACACCGCGTCGACCGATGCGTCGACCGATGCGTCGACCGATGCGTCGACGGAGCGGTCCGCCGACGCCTCGCGGGCCGGGATCGGCGGGGGAGTGCCGCCCCAGGCGGGACAGATCGCCCGGTGCGCGCACCAGTCGCAGAGCCGGCCGGGGCTGGGCCGCCAGTCGCCGGACTCCTCGGCCCGCCGGATCGCCTGCCAGATCGCCTCCACCTTGCGTTCGGTGGCCAGGAGGTCGGGCTCGTCGGGGACGTAGCGCAGCAGCTCGCCGTTGCCCAGGTAGATCAGCTGGAGCATGGCGGGGACGACGCCACGGGTGCGCCAGATGACCAGGGCGTAGAACCGCATCTGGAACAGCGCCTTGGCCTCGAACATCTCCGAGGGCGAGCGTCCCGACTTGTAGTCGACGACCCGGATCGCGCCGTCGGGCGCCACGTCGATGCGGTCGACGAAGCCACGCAGCAGCAGCCGCGAGTCCAGCAGCGCCTCGACGTACAGCTCGCGCTCGGCGGGCTCGAGCCGCCGCGGGTCCTCGAGGGTGAAGTACCGCTCGAGGACCGCCCGGCACGATGCCAGCCACCCAGCGGCCTGGGCGCCCTCGCCGTCGGCGGGGAACATCTGGCTCAGCTCGGGCTCCGCCTCGACCAGTCGCTCCCACGCCGGCTCGAGCATCGCCTGGGCCCGGTCGGGGGTGCGCTCGACAGCCGGCAGGTCGAAGAGGTCCTCGAGCACCTTGTGTACGACGGTGCCGCGCACGGCGTCCGGGGAGGGCCGCTCCGGCAGCCGGTCGATGGTCCGGAACCGGTAGAGCAGCGGACAGCTCATGAAGTCGCCCGCCCGGCTCGGGGAGAGCGCCCCCAGCACGTTGACTCCGTCCACCGGGGTCGACACTCGGGTCGCCGGCGACTCCGACTGCGTGCTCATGGCCCTCACCCTAGGTGAGGCCACCGACGTCTCGATGGCGGCTCCGAGCGCGTCGGACCCCGTCGGATAGCCTCGTCAGGTGCCCGACTCCACGCCCCGGACCCGCCCGCCGGGCATGCTCAAGGTCGGCACCATCGCAGGCAGTGACGTGCTGGTCTCCTCGTCCTGGTTCCTCGTCGCCGGGCTGATCGCGGTCATCGTGGCGCCGGTGGTCGACGAGGCCCAGCCGGGCCTCGGGGGGTGGAAGTACGTCGCGGGCCTGGCGTTCGCGGTGATCCTCTACCTCTCGGTGCTGCTGCACGAGGCGTCGCACGCCCTCGCCGCCCGCCACTTCGGCTTCCCGGTGTCCTCGATCACGCTGCACTTCCTGGGCGGCATGACGGCCATCGAGGGTGAGGCCCGCAAGCCTCGGCAGGAGTTCTTCATCGCGGTGGTCGGCCCGCTGACGTCGATCCTGGTGGGTGCGGTCGCGCTCGGTCTGCGCCCGGTGACGCCCGAGGGCCTGCTGCTGATGGCCGTCGAGGGACTGGCCGGGGCGAACCTGCTCGTCGGCGTGCTCAACCTGGTTCCCGGACTCCCGCTCGACGGTGGCCGCGTGCTCAAGGCACTGGTCTGGCGGCTGACCGGCAACGCCCACCGAGGCACGATCGTGGCCGGCTGGGGCGGGCGCCTCACGGCGGCCGCGGTGCTGTTCTGGCCGGCCGTCCAGGAGCCGGTGCTCGGCACCGAGCCGGACATCCTCGACTTCGTGCTCGCGTTCGTGATCGCCGCGTTCCTCTGGTCGGGCTCGAGCGCCGCCATGGCGTCGGCGCGGCTGCGCAGCCGGCTCCCGCACCTGGTGGCCCGCCAGCTGGCCCGCCGTACCCTCGCGGTGCCCAGCGACCTCCCCCTGGCCGAGGCGGTACGCCGGGCCCACGACGCCCGGGCCGGCAGCATCGTGACCGTCACGGCCAGCGGCATGCCCGAGGGGATCGTCAGCGAGGCGGCCGTCCAGGCGACCCCGGAGGAGCGCCGCCCGTGGGTGGCGGTCTCCGCCGTGTCGCGGTCCCTCCAGGACGGGCTGCGGCTGCCCGCCGACCTCGCCGGCGAGGAGCTGGTGATGGCGATCAGCCGCACTCCGGCGGCGGAGTACCTCCTCGTCGAGCCCGACGGGTCGGTCGTCGGGGTGCTCGCCACCGCCGACGTGGATAGGGCGTTCCGCGACTCGGCCCACTAGGGTTCCGCCCGTGTCCGAGCATCCCGACGTCCCCACCGAGGCGTGGTCCGGCGTCCACCGCGGACCGCTCCGTGCGGGTGAGTGGGTGCGCCTCACCGACAGCAAGGGCCGCCGGCACAACATCTGCCTCGAGCCCGGGAAGCGGTTCTTCTCCAACCGCGGGCACTTCGACCATGACGAGCTGATCGGCCGCGAGGAGGGGTTCACGGTCACCTCGTCGGCCGGCGGTGAGTACCTCGTCTTCCGCCCGCTGCTCTCGGAGTTCGTGGTCTCCATGCCGCGGGGCGCGGCCGTGGTCTACCCGAAGGACGCCGCCCAGATCGTCGCGTTGGTCGACATCTTCCCGGGCGCGCATGTCGTCGAGGCCGGCGTCGGCTCCGGCGCCCTCACCTGCTCGCTGCTGCGTGCCGTCGGCCCGTTCGGTCGGGTGTCGTCCTACGAGCGCCGCGAGGAGTTCGCCGAGGTCGCGCGACGCAACGTCACGCAGTTCTTCGGCGCCCCCGACGGCGCCACCCACCCCGCGTGGCGGCTCACCGTCGGCGACCTGGCCGAGGCGCTGCCCGCGTCCGGGGAGCGCGCCGACCGGGTGGTGTTGGACATGCTGGCCCCCTGGGAGTGCCTCGACGCCACGGCCGACGCCCTGCGTCCGGGCGGCATCGTCTGCGCGTACGTCGCGACCACCACGCAGCTGTCCCGGTTCGTAGAGACGGTCCGGGTGCACGGCGGCTTCACCGACCCGCAGGCCTGGGAGTCCCTAGTGCGCGACTGGCACGTCGAGGGCCTCGCCGTGCGCCCCGGCCACAAGATGATCGGCCACACCGCGTTCCTGGTCACCGCCCGCCGGATGGCCCCCGGCGAGCGGCCGCCGCTCAAGCGCCGCCGTCCCGCACCCGGCGCCTACGGCCCCGACTACACGGGCCCCCGCCCACCCGGCACCCCCGTCGACGACCCCACCGACTGACCCACCCGCCGGCCGAAATGCCTCGTCGTTTGGTCACCAACCACGACCTGGCGGTGCCGGTTCCTGCGGTTGGTGACCAAACGGCAGCGGACCCGTCGCGTCCAAATCGTGATCAACACCGCGAAATGAGGTCTTTCCTCATCACCGCTCGCGGGTAGGGTCAATCGCACAGGAGGTGGCGCTGATGTCGACATCGGATGGCGTTCCCAGCACGGGCGGTCGCAGCCCCGAAGAGCTCGTGAGCCAGGTCCGGCTCCTGGAGGCCGAGGTCTCCGACCTGCGCCGACGGCTGAGCGAGAGCCCCGGCGGCTCGCACGGCCTCGAGTTGCGGCTCGCGGACGCCCAGCGCTCGCTCGCAGGCCTGACCTCGCAGAACGAGCGGCTCGCGCAGACGCTGCGCGAGGCCCGCGAGCAGATCATGAAGCTCAAGGAGGAAGTCGACCGGCTGGCCCAGCCGCCGGCCGGCTTCGGCACCTTCCTGGCGCGCAACGAGGACGACTCGATCGACGTGTTCACCGGCGGCCGCAAACTGCGCGTGAACGTCAGCCCGAGCGTGGACCTCGAGACCTTGCAGCGGGGCCAGGAGGTCATGCTCAACGAGGCCCTCAACGTCGTCGCCGCCCTCGACTTCGAGGAGGTCGGCGAAGTCGTCATGTTCAAGGAGCTGCTAGCCGACGGTGACCGCGTGCTGGTGATCGCCAATGCCGACGAGGAGCGCGTCGTGCGCCTGGCGGAGCCGCTGCGCGGCGACACCATCCGGGCCGGCGACTCGCTGCTGCTCGACTCCCGCGCGGGCTACGTCTACGAGAAGGTGCCGAAGTCCGAGGTCGAGGAGCTCGTCCTCGAGGAGGTCCCGGACATCGCCTACGAGTCGATCGGCGGCCTGGCCGGCCAGATCGAGCAGATCCGCGACGCCGTCGAGCTGCCCTACCTGCACCCCGAGCTGTTCAAGGAGCACGAGCTCAAGCCGCCGAAGGGCGTGCTGCTCTACGGACCCCCGGGCTGTGGGAAGACCCTGATCGCCAAGGCCGTGGCCAACTCGCTGGCCAAGAAGGTCGCGGCCAAGACCGGCCAGGAGGGGAAGTCCTACTTCCTGAACATCAAGGGCCCCGAGCTCCTCAACAAGTACGTCGGGGAGACCGAGCGGCACATCCGGCTGGTCTTCCAGCGGGCCCGGGAGAAGGCCAGTGGCGGCACCCCAGTCATCGTGTTCTTCGACGAGATGGACTCGCTGTTCCGCACCCGCGGCTCGGGGGTGTCCTCAGACGTCGAGAACACCATCGTCCCGCAGCTGCTCAGCGAGATCGACGGTGTCGAGGCGCTGGAGAACGTCCTGGTCATCGGCGCCTCCAACCGCGAGGACATGATCGATCCGGCGATCCTGCGTCCCGGCCGCCTCGACGTGAAGATCAAGATCGAGCGGCCCGACGCCGAGTCTGCGCGCGACATCTTCAGCAAGTACCTCACCACCACGCTGCCCCTGCACGCCGACGACCTCGCCGAGTTCGGCGGGGATCGGGAGGCCTGCGTGGGTGGGATGATCCAGGCCACGGTCGAGCGGATGTACACCGAGACCGAGGAGAACCGGTTCCTCGAGGTCACCTATGCAAACGGCGACAAGGAGGTCCTGTACTTCAAGGACTTCAACTCCGGCGCGATGATCCAGAACATCGTCGACCGGGCGAAGAAGATGGCGATCAAGGACTTCCTCGACCACGACCAGCGCGGCCTGCGGGTCTCCCATCTGCTCCAGGCGTGTGTGGACGAGTTCAAGGAGAACGAGGACCTCCCGACCACCACGAACCCCGACGACTGGGCCCGCATCTCCGGCAAGAAGGGCGAGCGGATCGTGTTCATCCGCACGCTGATCACCGGCAAGCAGGGCACCGAGCCGGGCCGCTCCATCGACACCGTCGCCAACACCGGCCAGTACCTCTGATCCGGTAGGTCTGCTCCGGGCACCGCCGGCTACTGCCCGGGGTGCCCGGGCCGGCCGAGGCACGTCGTTTGGTCACCAACCACAGATCGTGAGCGATCGCATCTGTGGTTGGTGACCAAACGACGTCAGGTCGGCACTAGCGCAGGAGCGCGGAACCAGGAGTACCGTCGAGCCAACGGCGGGCGTCACCCGCCCGAGCTCGGGGGAGTCGCCACGATGTTCTGGCTCAGCGTTCTCGTCGTCGCGGCCGTGCTGTTCGCACTGGCCTGGTGGAGCAGCGGCCGCACCAGGAGGATCGCCCCCCGGCCCGACGCCGGGGCCGAGATCGACCGCGGCCGGGCCCTCAACCAGAACCGGATCCACAACGACGGCATCCACGGCAGCCCCGGGATCGGCTGACTCTCACCGGGGCTCGGTAACGTCGGCGACCGTCGCCCCCAGGGCGGCGACCAGCTCGGCCGCGTCGACCGTGAGCGCCACCCCGTGGGCGCCGCCGCCGATGCTGACCGTGTCGGTCATCGAGCTGTCCGCGATCACCGGCAGCGCCGTCCACGCCCCGAGCGGCGTGATGGTCCCGCGTTCGTAGCCGGTCACCTCGAACGCCGCGTCCGCACTCGGCATCGACAGCCGGTTGACTCCGAGCAGCGCGCGCAGCTTCGGCCAGGCGATCTCGCGGTCGCCCGGGACCAGCACGAACCGATGGTCCTGTGCGCTGACCCGCACGACCATGGTCTTGACGATCTGGTGCGGCACGAGGCCGCGAGCCGCGGCCGCCTCGTCGAGCGACCGCACCGGTCCGTGCCGGGTCACCGTGGGGGCCAGCCCGAGGGCCTCGGCGGCGGCGAGCGCCCGGGCCGCGCCGTCGCCGTCCATGTCGCCGTCCGTGTCGCCGTCGGCCTGACCCGCACCCTCGGTCACGACGGGCGCCGGGCGGACCCGACGAAGCCGTGCGTCCAGGGGCGGCTGACCGCCGGGCCGGGCAGGTACGACGCAGTCACGTCGACGACGTCCAGCCCGGCGTCGGCGACCAGCCCGGGGATGTCGCGGCTCAGATGGCAGCCCCCGGCCAGCCGGCGCTGCAGCGGCTCGAGTCGGTGCTGCCACCGCTCGACGCCGCGGTCGGGGGCGAGCCCGTGCTCGAGGAACCAGAAGGTGCCCCCGGGGCGCAGCACCCGACGTACCTCGCGCAGCGCCTGCTCCGCGTCCGGGATCGTGCACAGCGTGAAGGTCGACAGCACCGCGTCGTACTGCCGATCCGCCGCCGCGAGCCGCTGCGCGTCCGCGCCGGTCCGCTCCACCGGGACCCTCGATCCGGCACGCCGCCGCGCGGACATCTCCCACGCGAGCTCCGACGGCTCCACCGCGTCGACCTGGGTCACCCGCGCGGGGTACAGCGGGACGTTCAGGCCGCTGCCGAACCCGATCTCGAGCACCCGCCCGTCCAGGCCGGCGCACGCGACCGATCGCCAGCGCCCGACCTCCGGTGTGGACAGCGATCGGTCGGCGATCCGGGGTACGACGTGATCAGTCCAGTAGCCCATGCCACGAGGGTAGGACGTGTCGCCTCGCGTAGGCTCGGCCCATGAGCGTGCGCCGGGTCATGGGGACCGAGGTGGAGTTCGGCATCGCCGTGCAGGGACAGCCCCTGGCCAACCCGATGGTCGCCTCCTCCCAGGTCGTCAACGCCTACGCGTCGGCCACCGCCAAGGCCCGCCGGGCGCGATGGGACTTCGAGGAGGAGTCGCCGCTGCGCGACGCCCGCGGCTTCGACATGTCCCGCCAGGTCGCGGACCCGACCCAGCTCACCGACGAGGACATGGGCCTGGCCAACGTGATCCTCACCAACGGCGCCCGTCTCTACGTCGACCACGCACACCCCGAGTACTCCACGCCCGAGGTCACCACCCCGCTCGACATCGTCCGCTGGGACAAGGCGGGGGAGCAGGTGATGCTCGACGCCGCGCGGCGCGCCGGCCAGCTGCCGGGCGGACCGCAGATCGTGCTCTACAAGAACAACACCGACAACAAGGGCGCGTCGTACGGCGCCCACGAGAACTACCTGATGCGGCGCTCGACGCCGTTCGGCGACATCGTCCGGCACCTGACACCGTTCTTCGTGAGCCGGCAGGTCTTCTGCGGCGCGGGGCGGGTCGGGATCGGGCAGGACGGCCGGGAGGACGGCTTCCAGATCAGCCAGCGGGCCGACTTCTTCGAGGTGGAGGTCGGGCTCGAGACCACCCTCAAGCGTCCGATCATCAACACCCGCGACGAGCCGCACGCCGACCCGGAGAAGTACCGTCGGCTGCACGTCATCCTCGGTGACGCGAACCTCTCGGAGATCTCGACGTACCTCAAGGTCGGCACCACCTCGTTGGTGCTGGCCATGATCGAGGAGCGGTTCATCACCGCCGACCTGACCGTCGACGGCTCGGTCACCGGACTGCGGGCGATCTCCCACGACCCGACGCTGCGGACCACGGTCACGCTCACCGACGGCCGCCGGCTGACCGGGATCCAGCTCCAGCTCGAGTACCTCGACCTGGCCCGCAAGTTCGTCGAGGACCGCTACGGCGCGGACGCCGACCCGCAGACCGTGGACGTCCTGGCGCGGTGGGAGTCGGTCCTGGATCGGCTGGAGCGCGACCCGATGCTGTGCGCCCGCGAGCTCGACTGGGTCGCCAAGCTCAAGCTCCTCGAGCAGTACCGCCAGCGCGACGGTCTGGCCTGGGACGACGCCAAGCTGCAGCTGATCGACCTCCAGTACTCCGACATCAGGCCCGAGAAGGGGCTGTACCACCGGCTGGCCGCCGGCGGCCGCATCGACCGGCTGCTCGACGACGCCGCCGTCGACGCCGCGATGCACGACCCGCCCGAGGACACCCGGGCCTACTTCCGCGGCCGGTGCCTCGAAAAGTACGCCGCGCACGTCGCGGCCGCCTCCTGGGACTCGGTGATCTTCGACCTGCCCGGCCGCGAGTCGCTGCAGCGGGTCCCGACCATCGACCCGCTGCGCGGCAGCAGGGCCCACGTGGGCGACCTGCTCGATCGCTGTGAGACGGCCGAGGAGTTGTTCACCGCTCTCACCCGCTGAGTGGTTAGGTTGTGGGTATGGCACAGGAGCAGAAGCAACCGCGGAAGTCGTCGGAGGCCGAGGAGTCCGTCGAGACCGTCCCCGAGACCGACGTCAGCGAGCGCAAGGAGGCGCTCGACAGCGACGTGGACGACATCCTCGACGAGATCGACGACGTGCTCGAGACCAACGCCGAGGACTTCGTGAAGTCCTTCATCCAGAAGGGCGGGGAGTAGCCCGGATGAGCGACCCCCGTCTGCCGGCTGCGTTCCTGCAGCCGGGCTCCTCGTCGTTCAGCGACTTCCTCGCCGTCCAGGCCCCGGACCTGCTGCCCGGCCGCCGGGCGGTGCCGCAGGGCCACGCCGGCGAGCTCGCCCCGCACGGCACCACGATCGTGGCCGCGGCGTTCCCCGGCGGGGTGGTGATGGCCGGTGACCGGCGCGCCACGATGGGCAACATCATCGCCCAGCGCGACATCGAGAAGGTCTTCCCGGCCGACGAGTTCTCCGCGGTCGGCATCGCCGGCTCGGCGGGCCTCGCGGTGGAGATGGTGCGGCTGTTCCAGACCGAGCTCGAGCACTACGAGAAGATCGAGGGCAGCACGCTCTCGATGGACGGCAAGGCCAACCGCCTGGCGGCGCTGATCCGGTCCAACCTGGGGATGGCGATGCAGGGGCTCGCCGTCGTCCCCCTCTTCGCCGGCTTCGACCTCGTCGCCGACCAGGGCCGGATCTTCAGCTACGACGTCACCGGCGGCCGCTACGAGGAGACCGCGTTCCACTCGGTCGGCTCCGGCTCGCTGTTCGCCCGCGGCTCGCTGAAGAAGCTCTACCGCGCCGACCTCACCGCGGAGCAGACCGTCCAGGCCGTCGTCGAGGCGCTGTACGACGCCGCCGACGACGACTCGGCCACCGGGGGACCCGATGTGACCCGCCGTATCTTCCCCGTCGTCCAGGTGATGACCGCCGACGGGGGCCGCCGGATGCCCGACGCCGAGGTCGCCGCGATCGCCGACCGGGTGATCGCCGGCCGGATGAGCAACCCCGACGGCCCCAACGCCCCCCTGACGGCCCGACCCCCGGCGCAGACCACGGAAGGTGCGTGACCCCGATGAGCATGCCCTTCTACGTCTCGCCCGAGCAGCTGATGAAGGACCGCGCTGACTTCGCCCGCAAGGGCATCGCCCGCGGCCGGTCGGTGGTGGCCGTGCAGTACGCCGACGGCATCCTGTTCGTCTCCGAGAACCCCTCCCAGGCGCTGCACAAGGTCTCGGAGATCTACGACCGGATCGCGTTCGCCGCAGTCGGTCGCTACAACGAGTTCGAGAACCTGCGGATCGCCGGCGTCCGGCTCGCGGACATGCGTGGCTACGCCTACGACCGCCGCGACGTCACCGGCCGCGCCCTGGCCAACGCCTACGCCCAGACCCTGGGCACCATCTTCTCCAGCGGCGGTGAGAAGCCCTACGAGGTGGAGCTGTTCGTCGCCGAGATCGGCGACTCGGCCGCCGACGACCAGCTGTACCGGCTCACCTACGACGGCCAGGTCGCCGACGAGCACGGCTTCGCCGTGATGGGCGGCGCCGCGGACACGGTGGCGTCGTACCTCAAGGAGCGGTACGCCGAGGGCGCCTCGCTCGCGGACGCCATCCGGCTCGCCGTCGGCTCGCTCGGTCACACCGCCAGCGAGGACCGGGTCGTTCCCATCGACGACCTCGAGGTCGCCATCCTCGATCGCACCCGCGCCCAGCCGCGCAAGTTCGCCCGGCTGCGGCCCGCGCGGCTCGAGGAGCTCCTCGGCGAGCGCGGACCCGCCGAGCACGCGCCCGCCGAGCAGCCGCCCGAAGACCCGGCCGCCGACGACACCGGCGACGACGAGCCACCGGTCGCGCCGCCGGGCTGATCGGTCTTCGACCTCCGCGGTTTGGTCACCAACGACATCTTTGGAGCGCCACTCTCTGTCGTTGGTGACTAAACCACGACCATCGGTGACCCGCGGCGTCATCCACAGGCCCGGGGGAGCCCGGTTTGTGGTGGCCTGGGAGCGCGCAGCCTGAGGCCATGGGGACGACGACGAAGAAGCGGGCCGCCGGCGACGAGCCGATCCGGGGGCAGGTCAGGCTGGCGAGCTACCGGC
Organism: Nocardioides sp.; assembly: GCF_030019515.1. Classification (GTDB taxonomy): domain Bacteria; phylum Actinomycetota; class Actinomycetes; order Propionibacteriales; family Nocardioidaceae; genus Nocardioides. The sequence continues at coordinate 181,432 of NZ_JASEEQ010000001.1, forward strand.
GCGTCAGCCACGGGCTGTACGTCCTGCAGCGCGATGGGCTGACCGAGGACGAGGAGTTCGTCCGGGAGCTCGAGGCCTATCGGCTGGTGCTTCCGAAGTCAGCCGTCTTCACGCACTTCACGGGTGCGCGTCTGCGCGGGTGGCGGCTGCCGAAGCTGCCCGAGCAGGTGCCGGTGTTCGTGGCGGTGCGGCTCAAGGATCCGCGGCCCCGACGGCACGGCCTGATCTGCTCGAGGCTGACCTCCGACCGTCAGCCCACCGAGCGGTTCGGCCTGCCGGTCGAGGAGGCCGAGGAGATCCTGCTGAGACTGTCGCGGGACCTGGGCGTCCTCGACATGGTCATCGTGATCGACTCCGCCCTCCGCATGGGTGACCTGGACCCGGTTCGGATGGAACGGCTGCTCCAGTCCAGGCGACCGGGGGTGCGGATGCTGCGGATCGCATACCGGCTGGCGAACCCCCTGAGCGAGTCCGAGGGAGAGACGATTCTGCGGATCTTCGACGAGGCGATCGACGTGCCCGTGCAGCCGCAGGTCGAGCTGTTCGACGATCGCGGGAACCTGATCGGCCGCGTCGACCTGCTGGTCACGGGGACCACGGACATCCACGAGTACGACGGCGAGCACCATCGCGACAAGGACCAGCACCGGGTCGACATGCGGCGGGAGCGGGGGTGGGCGGGCTCGCCGTACACCCGCAGCGGCTTCGCGCTCGACGACCTGCTGAACCACCCCGCGGTCGTGATGCACGAGATCGACCGGGCCCTCGACCGTCCCCACCGAGCGCGTCGGCTGCGTCGCTGGCGCGCGATCGTGAAGAACTCGCTGTACTCCGAGGCCGGCCGCGAACGACTCATGAACCGGTGGCGGCGCCAGAGCGCCATCATGGACTGGTCACGGGCCTCCTGACCGGGCAACGTTCTGCGCCGTCAGGGCCGGCTGCGCCATCCCGGCGTGCCGCCACGCGACGGACTTGCCGCCCCAGCCGACCAGGCTGCGCCTAGGCTGACCTCGTGGACCGGCGGATCTTCGGGATCGAGAACGAGTACGGCGTGACGTGCACGTTCAAGGGTCAGCGCCGTCTCAGCCCGGACGAGGTGGCGCGCTACCTGTTCCGGAAGGTCGTCAGCTGGGGACGCAGCAGCAACGTCTTCCTGCGCAACGGCGCCCGGCTCTACCTCGACGTCGGGAGCCATCCCGAGTACGCCACCCCCGAGTGCGACGACGTGATCGAGCTGGTCACCCACGACAAGGCGGGGGAGCGGGTCCTGGAGGGTCTGCTCCTCGACGCGGAGCAGCGGCTCCACGACGAGGGCATCGCCGGCGAGATCTACCTGTTCAAGAACAACACCGACTCCGCGGGGAACTCCTACGGCTGCCACGAGAACTACCTGGTCAGCCGGGCGGGCGAGTTCTCCCGGCTCGCCGACGTGCTGATCCCGTTCCTGGTGACCCGGCAGATCGTGGTCGGGGCGGGCAAGATCACCCAGACGCCGCGCGGTGCCAGCTACAGCGTGTCCCAGCGTGCCGAGCACATCTGGGAGGGCGTCTCCAGCGCGACCACCCGCAGCCGCCCGATCATCAACACCCGCGACGAGCCGCACGCCGACGCCGAGAAGTACCGCCGGCTGCACGTCATCGTCGGCGACTCCAACATGAGCGAGACCACGACGATGCTCAAGGTCGCCAGCTGCGATCTGGTACTCCGGATGATCGAGGAGGGCGTGGTGATGCGCGACCTCACGATGGAGAACCCGATCCGGGCGATCCGGGAGATCTCCCACGACGTCACCGGTCGCCGCAAGATCCGGCTGGCCAACGGCCGCGAGGCCAGCGCGCTGGACATCCAGCAGGAGTACCTCACGAAGGCCCGCGACTTCGTCGACCGCCGCGAGATCAGCACGCCGCTGATCGAGCGGGCGCTCGACCTCTGGGAGCGCGGCCTGAAGGCGGTCGAGTCCGACGACCTCGGCCTGGTCGACCGCGAGATCGACTGGGTGATCAAGTGGAAGCTCATCGACCGCTACCGGGCCAAGCACGGCCTGCCCCTGGGCCATCCCCGGATCGCCCAGCTCGATCTGGCCTACCACGACATCCACCGTGGCCGCGGGCTCTACTACCTGCTGGAGAAGCGGGGCGCGGTCGCCCGGGTGACCACCGACCTGAAGGTCTTCGAGGCCAAGTCGGTGCCGCCGCAGACCACCCGGGCCCGGCTGCGCGGCGAGTTCATCCGCCGCGCCCAGGAGCGCCGCCGCGACTTCACGGTCGACTGGGTCCACCTCAAGCTCAACGACCAGGCCCAGCGCACCGTTTTGTGCAAGGACCCGTTCCGAGCCCACGACGAGCGGGTCCAGCGGCTCATCGACGGCATGTGAGGCTCGTTCGTTGCGGTTTGGTCACCAACTGCAACCGGATGAGCCCCAGGAGTGTCGTTGGTGACCAAACCACAGTCCCCAGCGACCACCGGGCGGACCCGCGATCAGACTCCGCTCAGGGTTGGCGGCTAGTCTGAGCGCCGCTGTCCCAGCACCCAACTGCGAAGGTTGAACTCAGTGTTTCGACGTCCCCGCCGTCTCTCGGCCGTCCTGCTCCCGCTGGTCCTGGCCACCATGCTGGCCACCACGCTGGTCGCGTGCGGCTCCGACTCCTCCGACGGCGACTCCTCGTCGTCGTCCGACAGCCTGCACGGGATCACCGTGACCGGTGACCTCGGCAGCGGGCCGGAGGTGAAGTGGGACGGCAAGCTCGACGTCGACAAGACCGAGACCACGGTGCTCACCGAGGGCGACGGAGACGTGGTCAAGGACGGCGACAAGGTCCAGGTCAACCTCTGGATCGGCAACGGCTTCACCCAGGAGGAGGCCTACAGCAGCTACGCCGAGGGCGGCCAGGAGGAGACCGTGACGGCCAGCGACCAGCTGGCGCCGGTGTTCAAGGACGCCGTGCTCGGCCAGAAGCTCGGCTCCCGGGTCGCCGTCACCGCGACCGGCGCGGACGCGTTCGGCGAGGCGGGCAACACCTCGATCGGGATCGCTCCCACCGACACGGTGCTGATCATCGTGGACCTGATGGAGATGTACCAGCCGCCGACGCCGAAGGACGTGCCGTCGGCCCAGCTGCCGGGGATCGTGGAGAAGAAGGGCGAGCCGGTCGCGCTCGACTTCAAGGGCATCGACGAGCCGAAGGCCGACGGCGACCTGCTGCGCAGCGTCGTCAAGGAGGGCAAGGGAACGACGGTCACCACCGACATGACCGTGACGGCCAACTACCTCGGCATGGTGTACGGCGCCAAGAAGCCCTTCGACGAGAGCTACTCCAAGGACCCGGTGCCGTTCGCGCTCTCGCAGGTCGTGCAGGGCTGGACCTACGGCCTCGAGGGCCTCAAGGTCGGCAGCCGGGTACTCCTCCAGATCCCGCCGGCCCTCGGGTACGGCGCATCCGAGCAGAGCGGCATCCCGGCGAACAGCACGCTGTACTTCGTCGTCGACATCATCGACGCCAAGTAGCGCCCGACACCCGGACGCGCGAGGATCAGCAGCATGGCGGTGGCGAAGAGCGAACGACTGCTCAACCTGCTCATCATGCTGCTGGTCCAGCGCCACTACGTCCCCAAGGACCGGATCCGGGCGATCCTCTACCCGGACTCCAGCACCGAGGCGTTCGAGAAGATGTTCGAGCGTGACAAGGAGGAGCTGCGCAGCCTGGGGGTCCCGATCGAGGTCGGCAACATGGACGCCTACTTCGACGACGAGCCGGGCTACCGGATCCGCCCCGACGAGTTCGCGCTGCCCGACATCTCGCTGACCGCCGACGAGGCCGCCGTCATCGGCCTGGCGACCCGGGTCTGGGAGCACGCCCGGCTGGCCGAGGCGACCACCGAGGCGGTCCGCAAGCTGACCGCCCTGGGCCTGCCGCTCGACGTGAGCGCGCTGGACATCGCCCAGCCGCGCCTGAGCGCGGACGAGCCCTCCTTCGACCTCTTCTGGGAGGCGATCCAGGAGCGGATCCCGGTCGAGTTCGAGTACCGCCGCCCGGGCGCCACCGCCGCGACCACCCGGCACCTCCAGCCGTGGGGCGTCGTGCGCTACTCCGGCCGCTGGTACGTCGTCGGCCTGGACACCGACCGCGACGAGGAGCGGGTCTTCCGTCTCTCACGGGTGCAGGGCGAGGCCCGCAGGGCCGGGCAGCCCGGCTCGTACGACGTCCCGCCGGGCACCGACGTCCGCGCCACGACCATGCGGCTGGCCCCCGAGCCGACCACCGGCCGTGCCGTGCTGCTCGTGCGCGAGGGCTCCGGGCTCGCGCTGCGCCGCGACGCCGAGTCCGTGGAGCCGGGCGTCGCCGGGCCGGACGAGCGCACCGGCTGGGACCGGGTCGTGACCAGCAGGGGCGGCACCGGTGCCGCCGACGAGGTGCTCGGCTACGGCCCCGACGTGTACGTCGAGGAGCCGGAGGCGCTGCGCGAGGCGGTCGTGCACCGGCTGCGCGCGATCGTGGGGGAGGCGTCGTGAGCACCCCGTCCGCCAGCGGCGCCAAGGACCAGGTCGCCCGGCTGCTCACCCTGGTCCCGTTCCTCCACTCCCACGACGGGGTCCGCCTCGACGACGCGGCCGCGGCGCTGGGCGTCGCACCGGGGCAGCTGCTCAGCGACCTCAAGGTGCTGCTCATGTGTGGGCTGCCCGGGGGTTACCCCGACGACCTGATCGACGTCGATCTGGACGCGCTGGAGGGCCCTGAGGCCGACGGCGTGATCCGGGTGTCGAACGCCGACTACCTGTCCCGGCCGCTGCGGCTGACCCCCACCGAGGCGACCGCGATCATCGTCGCGCTGCGCGCCCTGCGCTCGGGCGCCCGCGAGGAGACCCGCGAGGTCGTCGACCGGGCGCTCACCAAGCTCGAGGCGGCCGCCACTGAGGGCTCGGCGGCCCGCCAGATCGACCCGGGGGAGGTGGATCTCGAGCGCCTCGACCAGGTCCGCCTGGAGGCCGACCTGCACGACGCGGTCGCCCGGCAGCGCCAGGTCCGGCTCATCTACTTCGTCCCCTCTCGCGATGAGCAGTCCGAGCGCACCGTCGACCCGCGGGGCATCGTCTCTGCGCACGGGTTCACCTACCTCGATGCCTGGTGCCACAGCGCCCGGGCGCCGCGGCTGTTCCGGCTCGACCGGATCCGCGAGGCCGCGGTGCTCGACACGCCTGTCAGCACCGCGCCGGAGCCGCCGCGCGACCTCTCCGAGGGCCTGTTCAAGAGGGCCGAGGACACCACGCTGGTCACCCTCCGCGTGGAGCCTCCGGCCCGCTGGATCGTCGAGTACTACCCGGTCGAGGCGGTGCGACCCGGCCCGGGTGCGGCACTCGACGTCGACCTGCTCATCGCCGACGAGCGCTGGCTCCAGCGACTGTTGCTCCGCCTGGCACCCCACGCCCGGGTGCTGAGCCCCACCGAGCTCGACCAGGCGTTCACCCGCCGGGCGCGCGCCACCCTCAGCCTTTACGCCTGACCCGGCGTACCATGAGAACGTCACCATCCAGCCCGTGAGGACACACATGCTTCCGCTCGCCATCGGCGGCCTCGGCACGACCGAGCTGCTCATCATCCTGGCTGTCATCATCCTGCTCTTCGGCGCCGCGAAGCTCCCCGAGCTGGCCCGCGGCAGCGGGCGGGCGCTGCGGATCTTCAAGGCCGAGACCAAGGGCCTGATGGACGACGACCAGGACGACGTCACCAAGACCCCCGAGCAGCGCGAGCTCGAGTCCCGGCAGGCCGAGCTGGACCGCCGCCAGGCGGACCTGGACGCGGAGCGGGACCGCCTGCAGCGTCCCGACGGCGCCTGAGCGCACCCGCCCGTTGTCCCTCAGCGGCGTCTTCGACTACTTCTCCGGCCGACCCCGCCACCCGGTGGGTGCCGACGGCCGGATGGCCCTCTCGGACCACCTGCGCGAGTTGCGCGCCCGGCTGCTCAAGTCGGTGCTCTTCCTCGTCCTGACGTTCGCGATCGCGCTCTTCTTCTTCGACCGTCCCCACGACGGTCTGCTCGGGCTCGTGCTCGGGCCCTACAACGACGCGCGTGCGATGCTCGGCGAGAAGGTCCAGACGAAGGCGTACGTCGCGGGCGCCACCGGCCCGCTGATGCTGCAGCTCAAGCTGTGCGGCGTCGCCGCGATCGTCGCCTCCAGCCCCTACTGGCTCTACCAGATCTGGGCCTTCGTCGTGCCCGGCCTGCACGACCAGGAGCGGAAGTGGACCCGGATCTTCGCCGCCATCGCCGGCCCGCTCTTCATCGTCGGCGTCGGCACCGGCTACTACGTGCTGCCGCGCGGCCTGGAGGTCCTGATCGGGTTCACCCCCGCAGGCCTGGACAACCTGGTGGAGTTCGGCGACTACTTCTCCTTCCTGACCCGGATGCTGCTGGTCTTCGGCATCGCCTTCGAGATCCCACTGTTCGTGGTCATGCTCAACCTCGCCGGGGTCGTCTCCGGCAAGGCACTCGGCCGGTACCGGCCCTGGATCATCCTCGGTACCTTCGTGTTCGCCGCCGTCGCGACCCCGTCCACCGACCCCTTCTCGATGACGATGCTCGCCATCCCGATGCTGGTCCTGTTCCTCGTCGCCGAGATCATCGCGCGAGCCGTCGATCGGGCGCGCGGCCGCAGCCGGCAGGCGACCGACCAGTGGGCCGACGACGAGGCGTCACCGCTGTGACCGCACCGGCGGGCTTCGACGCGGTCGACCCGTTCGACCTGCCCGACTGGCTCGGGGTCTCGGACGTGACCTGGGCCCCCGAGACCGGCGTCCGCCGCGGGCACGCGGTGACGGGCCTGCTCACCAGCCCCGGCCAGGAGCCGATCCGGTGCGACCTGCTCGCGGTCGACCCTGCGTACCCCGCCACCGTGGCCCCCGAGACGGTGCGCCACGACGCGCACCAGGCCTGGCGGTACGGCCAGGTGCTCCTCGTCGGCCGCGACGGCCGCCTGACGCTCGCAGTCCCGGGCACCGGGTTCACCGCCGACCTGGTCCTCGAGGCGGTCGGCCGGCTGGCGCTCGCGGTCGGCGCCTCGGTCGAGCGCTACTCCGTGCTGCTGCGGATCGGCGCCGAGAGGCCCTAGTCTCACCCGCGTGACCGACCGGGACATCGCGCTGCTGACGAACCCCACCGCGGGCAAGGGTCGCGGGGCCCGCTACCGCGACGCCGCCCTGGCGCACCTGCGCGCCGCGGGGCTGACCGTCCGCAACCTGACCGGGCGCGACGCCGACGAGTCCCAGGACCTCGCGCACCAGGCCGTCGCGGACGGCGTCGACGCGCTGGTGATCGTCGGCGGCGACGGCATGGTGCACCTCGCGGTGCAGGCGCTCGCCGGCACCGGCATCCCGCTCGGGCTGGTACCGGCCGGCACCGGCAACGACGTCGCCCGCTACTTCGACGTGCCCCGCAGGGACCCCCGGGCGGCCGCCGACGTCGTGATCGGCGGGCGCACCCGGGTGGTGGACCTGGCGCGCAGCGGCCGCCAGTACTACCTCACCGTGCTCGCCGCCGGCTTCGACGCGATCGTCAACGAGCGGGCCAACAAGATGACCTGGCCCAAGGGCCAGATGCGCTACAACCTGGCGACGCTCGCCGAGCTGCGCACCTTCGAGCCGATCCCGTACACCCTCGACCTCGACGGCGTCGCGCACCACCTCGAGGCGATGCTGGTCGCCGTCGGCAACGGCCCGTCGTTCGGTGGCGGACTGCGGATCACCGAGGGGGCGCTCCTCGACGACGGGCTGCTGGACGTGGTGATCATCAAGCCGATGAGCAAGGCCGGCCTGATCCGCACCTACCCCAAGCTGTTCAAGGGCACCCACGTGACCCACCCGCAGTACGAGCACCACCGGGTCCGCACGATCACCGTCGCCGCACCGGGCATCGTGTCCTACGCCGACGGGGAGCGCTTCGGGCCGCTGCCGCTGACCGTGGAGTGTGCGCCCGGCGCGTTGACCGTCCTCACGTAGGTTGGGCTCATGAGCAGCGCCTCGGACGACCGCAGCCCGTCCGAGCGGTACGCCGAGTACCGCACCGATCGCAAGCACCCCGTGCTCCGGGACTTCCGGGCCCTCTACGGCTTCGACCTCGACGACTTCCAGGTGCGGAGCTGCCAGGCGATCGAGGCGGGTCGCGGGGTACTGGTCGCCGCCCCGACCGGCTCCGGCAAGACGATCGTGGGCGAGTTCGCGATCCACCTGGCGCTGCAGACCGGGCGCAAGGCGTTCTACACGACCCCGATCAAGGCCCTCTCGAACCAGAAGTACAACGACCTGGTCGCCCGGTACGGGCCCGACCAGGTCGGCCTGCTCACCGGCGACAACGTCGTCAACGGCGAGGCGCCCGTCGTCGTGATGACCACCGAGGTGCTGCGCAACATGCTGTACGCCGGGTCCCGCACCCTGCTCGGCCTCGGGTTCGTCGTCATGGACGAGGTGCACTACCTCGCCGACCGCTCCCGGGGCGCCGTGTGGGAGGAGGTCATCATCCACCTCCCCGAGTCGGTGTCCCTGGTCTCGCTGTCGGCCACCGTGTCGAACGCCGAGGAGTTCGGGGAGTGGCTGGAGACCGTGCGCGGCGACACGACGACGATCGTCGAGGAGCGGCGCCCGGTGCCGCTCTACCAGCACGTGATGGTGGGCCGCCGGCTGCTCGACCTGTTCGCATCCTCCGACGTCGACGCCGCCGCCGGGTTCGTCAAGGAGGGCGCCCCGGTCAACGACGAGCTGGTGAAGGTCGCCCGGGACGACTGGGCCAGCAGCCGGATCAAGGACCGGCGCAACCCGCGCGGCCGGTCCAAGCCGGGGCAGCGCAACGTCGGCAACGGGCGCCGGGTCTGGATCCCCAGCCGACCCGAGGTCATCGACCGCCTCGACCGCGAGCGCCTGCTCCCCGCGATCGTCTTCATCTTCAGTCGGGTGGGCTGCGACGCCGCGGTGACCCAGTGCCTCAACGCGGGCGTGCGGCTCACCTCGCCGGAGGAGCGGGACACGATCTACGCCTACGTCGAGGAGGCCTGCAGCGACCTGCCCGCCGACGACCTCCACGTGCTGGGCTACCACGACTTCCTCGACGGCCTGACCCGCGGCGTCGCGGCCCACCACGCGGGCATGCTGCCGGCGTTCAAGCAGTGCGTGGAGGAGCTGTTCGTGCGCGGCCTGTGCAAGGTCGTGTTCGCCACCGAGACGCTCGCGCTGGGCATCAACATGCCGGCGCGCACCGTGGTGATCGAGAAGCTCACCAAGTGGAACGGCGAGACGCACGCCGACATCACGCCGGGGGAGTACACCCAGCTCACCGGCCGCGCGGGACGGCGCGGCCTGGACGTCGAGGGCCACGGGGTCGTGCTCTGGCAGCCCGGGATGAACCCCCGCGAGCTCGCCGGCCTCGCCTCCACGCGCACCTACCCGCTCCGGTCGTCCTTCCGCCCGTCGTACAACATGGCGGTCAACCTCGTGCACCAGTTCGGCCGCGAGCGCTCCCGCGAGCTGCTGGAGCAGTCCTTCGCCCAGTTCCAGGCCGACAAGGCCGTGGTCGGTCTGGCCCGACAGCTGCGCAAGAGCGAGGACGCGCTCGAGGGCTACCGGGACGCCGCGACCTGCCACCTCGGCGACTTCATGGAGTACGCCGGGCTCCGCCGCCGGGTCGGCGAGGTCGAGAAGGGCGCCAGCCGCACGCGCCGTGCCGACCAGCGCGAGGCCGCCATCGAGTCGCTGCGCGCGCTCCGGCCCGGGGACGTGATCGAGGTGCCGACCGGCAAGTTCGCCGGCTTCGCGGTCGTGGTCGACCCCGGCTGGTCGGCCGAGGGCCCCCGTCCGTACGTCGTCACCGCGGATCGGCAGGCCCGCCGGCTGGCGATGATCGACTTCCCCACGCCGGTGACGGCGCTCGCCCGGGTGAAGGTCCCCAAGAGCTTCAACGGGCGCAACCCGCAGATGCGTCGCGACCTGGCCTCGGCGCTGCGCTCCCGCACCCACGACCTCACCCCGCCCCCACCCGGCCGCTCGTCGGGTCGGTCGGCGGGCGGCCGCGACCAGGTCCGCACCGCTGCCGACGAGGAGATCGCGCTGCTGCGCGCCGAGATCAAGGCGCATCCCTGCCACGAGTGCCCCGAGCGCGAGGACCACGCGCGGTGGGCGGAGCGGTACTTCAAGCTCGACCGGGACGCCCAGACCCTCAAGCGGCGGGTCGAGCAGCGCACGAACACCGTGGCCCGTCAGTTCGACCGGGTGTGCGAGGTGCTGGCCGCGCTCGGCTACCTCAGCGGCGACGGCGCCGACGCCCGGGTCACCGAGCGCGGCAGCCGTCTCCGGCGCCTGTACTCCGACATGGACCTGCTCGCCGCCGAGTCGATGCGGCACGGGCTCTGGGACGCGCTCTCGCCCTCCGAGCTGGCCGCGGCCCTCTCGGTGCTGGTCTTCGAGGCGCGCCGGCCCGACGACGCGTCCTCGCCCCGGATCCCCGGCGGCGCGGTGCGTGAGGTGGTCGGCGAGATGGTCCGGCTCTGGGGCAGCCTGGAGGCGCTCGAGCGCGAGCACAAGCTCGACTTCCTGCGCCAGCCCGACCTCGGCTTCGCGTGGGTCGCCTACCGCTGGGCGGAGGGCGACGACCTCGACGACGTCCTGGTCGTCAGCGACCTCGCGGCCGGCGACTTCGTGCGCTGGATGAAGCAGCTGCTCGACCTGGCGGGGCAGGTCGCCGATGCGGCCGGACCGACGCCGTTGCGCGACACCGCGCGGGAGGTGGTCCGCCGGCTGCGTCGCGGCGTGGTGGCCTACTCCTCGCTCGCCGACGACGCGTGAGTCGGGGCCCGGGCCGGGTCAGCGACCGGGGGAGCGGGCCGCCTGCTCGATGGGGACGTCGCCGTTCACGACGTTCCACTGCTGGCCGATGCTGCTCGGCACGTCCAGCACCGCGGCCAGCACGGCGGCGGTGTCGGCGCGGGTGACCTCGCCGCGGGCGACCCCCGGGCCGAGGGCGACGTGCCCGGTGGCCGGCTCGTCGGTGAGCCGGCCGGGGCGCAGGATCGTCCAGTCCAGGCCGCTGGCGCGCAGGGCGGCGTCGGCGTCGCGCTTGGCCTCGACGTACGCCCGCCAGACGTCGCCGGTGTCGGCGTCCAGCGGGTCGTCCACCCCGATCGCGGACACCTGCACGAGGCGGCGGATCCCGGCCGCCCGGGCGGCCTCGATCGACTTCAGCGAGCCCTCGAGATCGACGGTGCGCTTGCGCTCGACGTTGCCGTCGGGGCCGCCGCCCGCGGCGAAGACGACGGCGTCGCAGCCGGCGAACGCGGCCGCGAACTCCGCCGCGCCCTGGTGCTCGATGTCGAGCATCCGCACCTCGGCGCCGCGGCCCTCCAGCTCCTCGCGGTAGGCCTCGTTCCGCACCAGCGCGACCGGGTCGTGGTCCGCACGTCGGAGCAGGGGGACGAGCTGCCGGGCGATCTGGCCGTGGCCGCCGACGATGGCGATGCGAGTCATGTCCTTCACCGTACGAGCGGCCCGGTTGTCGTTTGGTCACCAACCGCAGTCAGGAACCGGCCAGATCTGTCGTTGGTGACCAAACCGCGGCGATCAGCGACCCACGAGCACGTCGGTGAGCCGCTGGACCGGGCTCTCGATGCCCCACCGCTGGGCGAGATCGGCGACGCGCGGCAGGTCACGGGGCTCGGCCGGGAGGCGGGTGTCGGCCGGGCCGAGGTCGAGGTCGCGGGCCACGGCGACCACCTGGGGCGCGACCTCGAGGTACGCCGAGGCCGCCTTGATCTTCCCCCGCGGGCCGGGCCCCATGTCGGAGTCGGGGTCGAGGGCGGCCGCGACGATCCCGTCCATGTCGCCGAAGCGACCCAGCAGGGTCGCGGCCGTCTTCTCCCCGACGCCGGCCACGCCGGGCAGCCCGTCCGAGGCGTCGCCGCGCAGGGTGGCGAAGTCGGCGTACTGCCGGGCGTCGATGCCGTACTTCGCGCGCACCCACTCGTTGGTCACCCGCTCGTGGTTGCCCACCCCGCGGGCGATGTAGAGCACGCGGACATCGGCGTCGTCGTCGACGAGCTGGAAGAGGTCCCGGTCGCCGGTCACGACGTCGACCGGCTGCCGCGCCTGCGTGGCCAGCGAGCCGATGACGTCGTCGGCCTCGTAGCCGTCCGCCCCGAGCACGCAGATCCCGAACGCCTCGAGCATCTCGCGGATGATCGGGACCTGCACCTCCAGCGGATCGGGCACCTCCTCGACGTCCGGCGCGCCGGTGCGCTCGGCCTCGACTCGGTGCGCCTTGTACGACGGCAGCAGGTCGACCCGCCACTGGGGGCGCCAGTCGTTGTCCCAGCAGGCGACCAGGTGGGTCGGCCGGTAGTCGGCGACCAGCCGCGAGATGAAGTCGAGCAGCCCACGCACGGCGTTGACCGGAGTGCCGTCCGGCGCCAGGATCTCGGGGACCCCGAAGAAGGCCCGGAAGTACATCGAGGCGGAGTCGAGAAGCATCAGTCGCCCGGGCTGGTCCACGACCCGCATCCTGCCACGCGACGCTACGCTGAGCGCCGTGAGCCAGTCCGAACTCGAAGGCACCGACCGCAAGATCCTCGAGCTTCTCGCGAAGGACGGCCGGATGTCGTTCACCGACCTCGGCAAGGCCACCGGCCTGTCGACGTCGGCCGTCCACCAGCGGGTCAAGCGTCTCGAGGGACGCGGCCTGATCCGGGGCTACGGCGCGGTCATCGACCACGAGCAGCTCGGCCTTCCGCTCACGGCCTTCATCTCGATCCGGCCGATCGACCCCTCGCAGCCCGACGACTCGCCCGAGCGGGTCCGCACCATCCCCGAGATCGAGTCGTGCTGGTCGGTTGCCGGCGACGAGTCCTACATCCTCAAGGTCCGGGTGGCCACCCCGACCGACCTGGAGGACCTGCTCGCGCGGATCCGCGCGTCGGCCAACGTGTCGACCCGCACCACCATCGTGCTCTCGACGCCGTTCGAGGGCCGCTCGGCCATCTGAGGGCCGTCGCGGCGGCCGGACGCCGCCCGGGGATCAGTCCAGGGCGTGCTCGGCCCACCACGCCTGGCCGGCCGGCGGCAGGGTGTGGATCGGGTCGTAGTACTCGTAGGTCCGGGTGAGCGCGTCCGACTGCTCGCTCTCGATCGAGGTGCGGTAGTTCTTGGTCCAGTACGAGATGCCGCGCTCGGTGTCGTAGTCGGCGAGCTGGTGCACCCAGCGCTTCCCGACGAACGGCACGTCGCACACGATGCGGGGCGTCGCGAAGCCGGGGAGGTAGCCCATGATGTGGTGCTGCAGCCGCTGCGCGTCGGCGACCGAGACCCGCCAGTGCTCCGAGAACGGGATCATGTCGCACATGTAGAAGTAGTAGGGCATGATCTGCGCGCCGTCGAGCAGGCGGAAGCACAGGTCGAGCAGGGCGTCCGGGCCGGCGTTGACGCCGTTGAGCAGCACGCCCTGGTTGCGTACGTCGCGCACCCCGGCCTCGAACATCGCCGCGGTGGCGTCGGCGACCAGCGGGGTGATCGAGTTGGCGTGGTTGGCGTGGGTGTGGATCGCGATCGAGACGCCGCGGGCCCGCGCGGTGCCGGCGACGCGGGCCATGCCGGCGCGCACGTCGTCCTGGAGCCAGTGCTGGGGCAGGCCCACCAGCGCCTTGGTCGCGAGCCGGATGTCGCGGATGTTCTCGATCTCCAGCAGCCGGGTCAGGAAGTCCTCGAGCCGGGGCCAGGGCAGGTTGGCGACGTCGCCGCCGGAGACGACCACGTCGCGCACCTGCGGCGTCCGGCGCAGGTAGTCCAGCATGTCGCCGAGCCGGTCGTTCGGCTTGGCCACGAACTTCAGCTTGTCGATCGTCGGCGTGGAGTTGCCGACCAGGTCCATCCGGGTGCAGTGGCCGCAGTACTGCGGGCAGGTCGGCAGCAGCTCGGCGAGCACCTTGGTCGGGTAGCGGTGGGTCAGCCCCTCGGCCACCCACATGTCGTGCTCGTGCAGCGAGTCGCGCGTGGCGTGCGGGTGCGAGGGCCAGTCGGTGCGTCGGTCGGAGAACACCGGGATCATGTAGTGCCGGACCGGGTCGGCGTAGAACCCATCGGTCAACGAGCCCGGACCGGCTGGCACCTGGTCGGGCACCATCGTGTTCATCATCTGCGGGGGCACCAGCATCGACATCGTGGCGCGCTCGGCCTGGTCGCGCTCGAGGTCGGCGTAGAACCGCTCGTCGACCAGGTCGCCGAGCAGCTCGCGCAGCTGCCGCAGGTTCTTCACGCAGTGGGCGCGCTGCCACTGCACCGAATCCCACTCGGCGCGGGTCACGTCGCGCCAGCCGGGGAAGCGGGTCCAGTCCGGCTCGACGAGCTCGGTGCGCCGGTACGGGTAGGGCTGGCCGCTGCGTGCCTCGACCTCGGCGACGGAGGTCTCGATGCTCGTGTTCGTGGTCATCGTGGTGCTCCTCGGTTGGCACAGGGGGGGACGACGTCGGGAGGACGGGTGGCGCGTCGGTTGTGTCCGGCCCGCCTCGTCTGCCAGAGTAGGAGAAGATCATACGGTCTGTCCAAAGGCACACCGGATCTCTTCCTGCCACAATACCGTTTCATCGGAGGATGCGCCGTGTCGACGCCTCGGATCAGTGACCCCACCGGACTGCACCGGGTGCTCGACGACGTACCCGGCGGGGGAGCGCGGCTCCCGCAGGCCGCCGAGCGGCTGGACACCCGCCGCGAGCTGTGGCCCGACGAGGTCCGGGTGCGCGTGGAGCGGCTGAACCTCGACGCCGCGTCGTACCGCCAGCTGGAGCGCACGCACTCCCTCGACGGCCGGGTCGACGGCGACGCGCTCCGGGCCGCGGTCCTCGACATCGTCGCGCGCCGCGGCAAGATGCAGAACCCCGAGACCGGCTCCGGCGGCATGCTGGTCGGCACGGTCGAGGAGGTCGGTCCCGACTCGCCGCTCGGCCTGACGGTCGGCGACCGGGTCGCCACCCTGGTCTCGCTCACGCTGACGCCGCTGGTCATCGAGGACGGCCTGGCCCGGTGGGACGGGCTGGGGGAGCAGGTGCCCTGTGACGGGTACGCCGTGCTCTTCGGGCGATCGATCGCGGCCGTGCTGCCCGATGACCTGCCTGCCGAGCTCAGCCTCTCGGTGATGGACGTGTGCGGCGCCCCGGCGCTGACCGCCCGGGTCGTCGCGTCCTATGACGCCCCCGTGGTCGCCGTGGTCGGCGGTGCCGGAAAGTCCGGCTCGCTGAGCCTGGCCGCCGCCCGCCGGGCCGGCGCGCGGCACACGATCGGGATCGTCCCGCACGAGGCCGAGGCCGCGCTGCTGCGCGAGGCCGACCTGGCCGACGAGGTCGTGATCGCCGACGCGCGGGACGCGATCGGGCTGCGCGACGCCACAGCGAAGGCCGGCGGCCCGGCCGACGTCACGGTCGTGTGCGTCGACGTCCCCGGCTGCGAGGGCGGCGCGATCCTGGCCACCGCGGACCGGGGGACGGTGCTGTTCTTCTCCATGGCCACGTCGTTCTCGGGCGCTGCGCTCGGCGCGGAGGGCCTCGCCGCCGACGTCACGATGCTGATCGGCAACGGCTACGCACCCGGGCACGCGGCGTACGCCCTCGAGCTGCTCCGCGACGTCCCAGGCGTGCGCGGCCTCTTCGAAAGGAGGCTCGGATGAGCAGGGCCCGCGGGAAGCTCGACCTGGACCCGGCCACGGTCCGGCAGGCCCGGAGCCTCGCCCGCAAGGCCGGCCGCCCGATCGTGACGATGGCGAAGCGGCACACGACGGTCTCCGTCGAGCGCGCGACGCTCCGGCTGGCCGGACTGCAGGGCGCCGACCCGGACGGCACGCCGTGGGTCAACCGGCTCCTCGAGTCGGTCCGCGCGGACCTCGACCAGGACGGCGGCCTCGCGCACGGGGTCGCCCTGCCGGTCTGGGACGCGCTGCTGCGCGGCGAGGCCGACGACCTCGCCGCCCTCGCCGAGAAGGCGTCGGCCGGCTCGGTGCGGTTCCGGCTCCCGGAAGGCAAGGACGCCGACCGGGCTCGACGCGCGGCGCGCACGCAGGTCCAGCGCGGCATCCGGCAGATCGACCGCCGCCGTGCCGAGCGCGACCGCCTGATCCGCCGCTACGGCGACGCCCCGCGCAAGCCGTGGATCTACCTGATCGTCGCGACCGGCGACATCTACGAGGACATCCCGCAGGCCCGGGCCGCCGCCCGGGCCGGGGCCGACGTGATCGCCGTGATCCGGTCCACCGGCCAGAGCCTGCTGGACTTCGTGCCCGAGGGCGCGACCCGCGAGGGCTTCGCCGGCACCTACGCCACCCAGGAGAACTTCCGGCTGATGCGGGCCGCGCTCGACGAGTCGAGCCGCGAGCTGGGCCGCTACGTGCGGCTCACCAACTACGCGTCGGGCCTGTGCATGCCGGAGATCGCCGCCCTGGCCGGGCTGGAGCGCCTGGACATGATGCTCAACGACTCGATGTACGGGATCCTGTTCCGCGACATCAACCCGGTGCGCACGTTCGTCGACCAGCGGTTCAGCCGCCAGGTGCACGCCCGTGCGGGGATCATCATCAACACCGGTGAGGACAACTACCTCACCACCGCCGACGCGGTCGAGGCCGCGCACACGGTCACCACCAGCCAGCTGCTCAACGAGTACTTCGCCAAGGAGGCCGGCCTCGAAGACTGGCAGCTCGGCCTCGGGCACGCCTTCGAGATCGACCCCGAGGTCCCCGACTCCTTCCGTCTCGAGCTGGCGCATGCGCTCCTGGCACGCGAGCTCTTCCCCGACGCGCCGTTGAAGTGGATGCCGCCGACCCGGCACATGACCGGCGACGTGTTCCGCGGCTACCTGCTCGACGGGTTCTTCAACCTGGTCGGCGCCCTCACGGGCCAGGGCATCCTGCTGGTCGGGATGATGACCGAGGCGGTCGTGACCCCGTGGATCTCCGACCGCGACCTGGCGCTGCAGAACGTGCGGTACGTGATGAACGCGGCCGGCGACCTGCACCGGGACTTCCGGCCCGAGCCCGACGGGTTCATCGTGCAGCGCGCCCGCCAGGTGCTCGCCGAGTCGATCGACCTGCTCGACCGGATCGTGGACGACACGCTGCTGAACGCCATCGCGGACGGCACCTTCGGGCTGATGAAGCGGCCCGCGGACGCCGGCAGGGGCCTCGAGGGCGTCGCCCCGAAGTCCGCGGTGTATTACAACCCCGCCAGCGAGATCCTCGAGGCCGATGGGATGGTGCACCGATGAGCGAGCTCGTCCGACCGTACGGCGACACCACCGGCGACGGCATGGTGCAGATCAGCTTCACCCTGCCCGTCGACGGCCGCGGCGAGAGCGCCCGGCGCGCCGAGGGCGCCGCGGCGCAGCTGGCCAACAAGATGGGCCTCGACCCGGCCCTCGTGGTGCACACCAGGCCGATGGGGCCGGACTTCACGTTCTTCGTGGTCTACGGCCGGGTCCAGCACCTGGTGAACCTCGACGAGGTGACCGTCGTCGAACGCGACTACCCGCTGCTCAGCCCCAAGGAGGCGAACGCCGCGATCAAGCGCGCGCTGCGCCGCCGGCTGACCGTCGTCGGTGCCTGCATCGGCACCGACGCCCACACGGTCGGCATCGACGCGATCCTCAACATCAAGGGCTTCGCCGGCGAGAAGGGCCTGGAGTACTACCGCGAGGTCAAGGTGGTCAACCTCGGCGCCCAGGTGTCGGTGCCCCAGCTGGTCGAGCGGGCCCGCGCCGAGAAGGCCGACGCCGTGCTGGTCTCGCAGGTCGTCACCCAGCGCGACGCGCACCTGCTCAACACCCGCGAGATGTCCGCGGCGTTCCGGGAGGCCTACCCCGCGGACCGACGTCCGCTCCTGGTCGTCGGCGGGCCGCGCTTCGACGAGTCGATGGCCGGCGACCTGGGCGTCGACCGGATCTTCGTCCGCGGTACGACGCCGACCGAGGTCGCGTCGTACCTCGTCCACCGGCTGGCAGCGAAGGGAGCCGCAGCATGACCACCCCGCCCCCCGAGGTCGGCGTCCGCGTCACCCATCGGCGCTACGTGCCGTACTCGCACGCCCACTACGCCGGCAACCTGGTCGACGGCGCCTACAGCCTCGGGCTCTTCGGCGACGTCGCCACCGAGATGTGCATCCGCACCGACGGCGACGAGGGACTGTTCGCGTCGTACTCCGACGTGCAGTTCCGCGCCCCGGTGCGCGCCGGCGACGTCCTGGAGATCACCGCCGAGCTGACCCGGGTCGGCACCCGCTCCCGGGTGCTCGACCTCGCCGTCCACGTCGTCGCCCGGGGCGCCGCGACCGACGAGCGCCCGGGCGCGGCCGAGCTGCTCGCCGAGCCGATCCTGGCGACCACAGCCACCGGCACGGTGGTCGTCCCCGCCTGAACGGCCCCGGGGCGTCCTCCTCTCGGCGCGTCCCGCCCCGACACGCCGCGACGCAGGCAAATTCGAAGGATTTTCGGCGCCCGGGCCAGGTCCGTGACCTGCGACTTCGCACGTTCTCGCAGGTCATCGGACGGTTGACAGGCGAGCGCCCAGCGATCCACTGTGGGCCGTCCGTTCATGCAGATCGTGGCCGGCGAACCGACGTCCGAGTGGCCGGGTCGAGGATGGCAGTGCCAACCATCCGTCCGCCCTGGTTCGCGGAGGTCGGTCCGCTCCGCGAGGACGGATACGGAAGGGACCCGCGTCCCCTAGACAACAGACACGTTCTCGGCACCCAGTCGGCGTCGTGCTGGACCGAAGGGTGCGGGACCCTTCCGTGATCTGCAGAGGGATCGGAGCAGCGCCTGCATGGGGGAGAGCCGGTCCGGCGAACGCCGGACCGGTATTTTCGTCTCGTGCCCGCCCGCCTGCTCCTCGCCGTCCTCTCGGGGGTGGCACTCTCCGTCGCCTTCGAGCCCGTCGCGGCGCCGGTGGTGATCCCGTTCGCGGTCGCCGGCTTCGTGCTCTCCGTGCGGGGGCTGCAGGCCCGCTCGGCCTGGCTGCCCGGCCTGCTGTTCGGGATCGGCTTCCAGTACGTGCTGCTGTTCTGGATGCGCGCGGTCGGTCCCGATGCCTGGCTGGCGCTGGCCACCGTCGAGGCGGCCTTCATCGCGCTGCTGGCCTCACTGACGGCGATCCTGTGCCGGAACCGCTGGTGGCCGCTGTGGGTCGCCGCCGCCTGGGTCGCGATCGAGGTGTGGCGCAGCGGCTGGCCGTTCAGCGGCATGCCGTGGGGGCGCCTCGCCTTCGCCGTGGTCGACACGCCGGTCGCGAAGGCGCTGCCCTGGGTCGGCTCGGTCGGCGTCAGCTTCCTGCTCGCCCTCAGCGGCACCCTGCTCGCCTGGATCTTCGTGGCCCGCGGGCGGGAGCGACGCGTGGCGGCGGGCGCGCTGCTGGCGCTCGTCCTCACGACCGCACTGCCGGTGGCCTTCCCCTGGCAGGCCGAGACCACGGGCGAGGCGACGGTCGCGGCCGTGCAGGGCGACGTCCCCGGCGACGGCGACGACATCCTGTACGACTTCCGGCAGGTCACCCAGAACCAGGTGGATGTGACCGTCGGGCTCGCGCGCGACGTGGCGGCCGGCACGGTGCCGCGGCCGGACTTCGTGCTCTGGCCGGAGAACTCCACCGCAATCGACCCGTTCCGGGACGCCCAGACCAACGGCGGCATCCGCACCGCCAGCGCCGCGATCGGGGTGCCCATCCTGGTCGGCGCCATCGTCGACGCAGGCCCCGAGCACGTGCTCAACCAGGGCATCGTCTGGGACCCGGTCACCGGGGCGGGGGACCGGTACACCAAGCGGCACCCGGTGCCCTTCGGCGAGTACATCCCGGCCCGTGAGCTCTTCACCCGCCAGTTCGGCCGGCTCGCCGAGATCCCACGCGACATGCTCTCCGGCACCCGCCGGACCCCGCTGCAGGTCGCGGGCATCGAGGTGGCCGACGCCATCTGCTTCGACGTGGCCTACGACGACGGCATCTACGCCCAGGTCAGCCGGGGCGCGCAGCTGCTCGTCGTGCAGACCAGCAACGCGACGTTCATCCACACCGACCAGATCGACCAGCAGTTCGCGATCACCCGGCTCCGGGCGATCGAGACGGGCCGCTGGCTGGCGGTCGCCTCGACCAACGGGGTCTCCGGCGTGATCGCCCCGGACGGCCACGTGGTCGCGAGCGCCGCGCCGCGCACCCAGCAGGTGCTCGTCGAGCAGGTCGGGCTGGTCGACGGCGTCACTCCGGCCGTGCGGCTCGGCGCCTGGCCGGGACGGTTCCTCATCGCGCTCGCCGCCCTCGGCCTGCTGTTCACGCTGGCTTCACGATGGCTCCCGTATCGTCGGGAGCGGGACCGGCGGCAGGCCGCGGACGGCCGGGCAGGCTCCGACCTCCCGGTCGCGGCCACGACTGCGAGTGGAGGGAAACCGGCAGGTGAGTGAGCCGTCAAGCGCACGGAGCATCGCGGGCCTCGGCCGCGTCGTCGTGGTGATCCCGACGTACAACGAGGCGAGCAACCTGGCCTGGATCGTGGGCCGGCTGCGCGCTGCGCAGCCGGACGTCGACGTACTGGTCGTCGATGACGGATCGCCGGACGGCACCGGCGCGATCGCCGACGAGCTGGCCCTCGCGGACCCGGCGGTGTCGGTCGTGCACCGCAGCGCCAAGGCCGGGCTCGGGGCGGCCTACCTGCACGGCTTCCGGGTCGCGCTGGCGGCGGGCTACGACGTGATCGGGGAGATGGACGCCGACGGCAGCCACCAGCCCGAGCAGCTCGGCCTGCTCCTGGAGGCGCTGCACGGCGCCGACCTCGTCATCGGCTCACGCTGGGTGCCGGGTGGATCGGTCGTCAACTGGCCGCGGCGGCGCGAGCTGCTCTCCCGCGGCGGCAACCTCTACGTCCGGATGCTGCTCGGCGTGCCCGTGCGCGACGCGACGGCGGGCTACCGGCTGTTCCGCCGGGCGACGCTGGAGAAGATCGACCTCGAGTCGGTGCAGTCCACCGGCTACGTCTTCCAGACCGACATGGTCTCCCGGACGCTCGGCGCCGGGCTGACGGTGCGCGAGGTGCCGATCGAGTTCGTCGAGCGGGTCCGCGGCGACTCGAAGATGAGCGGCGCCGTGGCCGTCGAGTCGCTCCGGCGGATCACCGCATGGGGTCTGCGGGAGCGCAGCGCCCAGGTGCGCCGGACCTGGGGACGCCGATGAGCAGGCGGCGCCGGCCCCTCGCCCTCCTGCTGGTGGCGCTGTTCATCGGGATGCCGCTGGTCGAGATCTACGTGCTCGTCCAGGTCGGCCAGGTGATCGGTGCCTGGTGGACGATCCTGCTGCTCGTGCTCGACAGCATCCTGGGCACCCTGCTGATCCGCCACGAGGGCGGCCGGGCCTGGCGCGCGCTGCGCGAGGCCCTCGGGGGCGGCCGGATGCCGGCCCGGGAGCTCGCCGACGGCGCGCTCATCCTGGTCGGCGGCACGTTGATGCTCGCACCGGGCTTCGTCACCGACGCGTTCGGGGTGCTGCTGATCCTGCCGGTGACCCGACCCCTGTTCCGCCGGCTCCTGGCCGGCCTGGTGTCACGCCGGGTGCTCGCCGGCGTCGTCGCAGATGCGACTCGCCCCGGACCCGGGCCCGAGGGGCCGGTCGTCCGGGGCGAGGTCGTCGACGAGTAGCGGGCGAGGGCTCCCCCCAGTCACGGGGGGCTCGACGCTGACGCGGCTGCGCTCAGGCAGTCGCCTTCCGCTTCTTCTGGTTCGCGCGGTGCAGGTGCGCGGGACCGATCTCCCCGTCGCGGAGCAGCTGCAGCCGCTCCTTGAGGATGTCCTCGAGCTCCTTCTCCGAGCGCCGCTCCAGGAGCATGTCCCAGTGGGTGCGAGCCGGCTTCTCCGCCTTGGCCTCGGGCAGGATGCCGGAGACGCTCAGCCCCTCGGCACCGCACCGCGGGCACTCCCAGACGGCCGGGACGTCGGCCTCGACCGACATCGTGATCTCGAACTCGTGCCCCTGGGGGCACCGGTAACCGACCTGCTGGCGAGCCGCGAACTCGATGCCGCGCTCATCCTCGAAACTCTGGCCCCCGAGCCGCGCTCCCCGCAATGTGCGCTCCGCCATGAGCCACCTCCCGAATTCTTGTCCCCCATGCATTGACCGAGACGGACGAACCCCGTGTTCGTGACAGCGTTCGTGACACCGGACTCCAGACTTCCATGTACCCAGCCGGGCGACGTCTCAACCCGTTCAACGGTACTGGCGCCGGCAAGATTCCCCGCATCGCCGGCTGGAACGCCCGCTCGGGCCGTTCCTGGCCGCCCCTGGACGCTCCTGGCCGCTCCTGGACGCTCTCAGACGACCTGGGGGAGCGGGTTGCCGGCCTCCCGGATGCCGCGGCGCGGGTCGACCCGCAGCAGGAACCCGATCCCGAGCACGAACAGCACGACCAGCGCGAGCAGTGCCGGTCGGTAGGAGTCGGCCCACTGGTGCACCAGGCCGAAGACCAGGGTCCCGACCCAGCTCGTCCCGCGCTCGCACGCCTGGTAGAGCGAGAAGTACTCCGCCTCCCGGCCCCGGGGGATCAGCTGGCTGTAGAAGGACCGGGACAGGGCCTGGGTGCCGCCCAGCACGATGCCGATCGCCACGGCGAGCAGCAGGAACATCGGGAGGTTCTCGTCGGGGATCAGCCAGCCGGCGACCACGACCAGCAGCCACACGACCAGGCCGCCGAGGATCACCCGGTACGCACCCCGGCCCCGGGCGACCCGCCCGAACCACAGCGCCCCGAGGATGCCCACGAACTGGACCACGAGGAACGCGAGTAGCACGGTGCTCTTCTCGAAGCCGAGCTGCTTCTCGCCGTAGACCGACGCGGCGTAGATCACCGTCTGGATGCCGTCGTTGTAGAACAGGTAGGCGACCAGGAACGTCATCGTGACCGGGTAGCGGCGCAGGTCCCTCAGGGTCCGCCACAGCTGGCCGAAGCTCGCCTGGAGCAGCCCGCCCGGCTCGGCGACGGGGTTCACCGGCGGGCGGGCGCGGATGCCCCGCACCGGGATGATCGTGAACACCGCCCACCACAGGCCGGCGCTGAGCAGGCTGATCCGGACGGCGAGCTCGGTGTCGTCGCTCAGCGCGGTGAGCAGTCCGAAGTTGATCGCGAGCAGGATGCCGCCGCCGAGGTAGCCGAGCGCCCACCCGCGCGAGGAGACCCGGTCGCGGTCGTCCGGGTCCGCGACCTCGACCAGCAGGGCGTCATACACCACCAGGCTGGCGCCGAGGAACAGGGTCGCGAGCAGCAGCAGCCCGGCTCCCAGCTGCCAGTTGCTGCCGGTGACCAGGAACATCAGCATCGCCATCACGCTTCCGGCCCAGGCGAAGCCACCCAGCAGCCGCGGCTTGTTGCCGCTGCGGTCGGCGATCGCGCCGACGACCGGGAGCACCACCGCCGAGAGGATCGTGGCCGCGGTGACGATGTAGAAGACCAGCGATCCGGCGGAGAGGCCGAGGCCGAGGACGTGGAGGTCCTCGGTGCACTTGAGCCCCTTGTCCTCGTCGGTGACGAAGCCGCAGGCGGACTTCTCCGCGACCGAGGTGAGATACGGCGCGAACAGCACCGCGGCGGTGGTCGTGACGTAGGCGCTGTTCGCCCAGTCGTACCAGTACCAGGCCTTCTGCTCGCGCTCCCGTCGCAGCGGCCCCAGGTCCGCAACGCCGCTGGCCGTCATGGCGCCTCCCTGTCCTGGCCCCGCCACTGGTTCCGCTCGGTGAGGACGGCCTTGAGTATGTCGGTCCGGTCGGTGAACAGTCCGTCGACGCCCCGCTCGAGCAGCACTCGCATCTCGTCGGGATCGTCGATGGTCCACACGTGGACGTGGCGGCCCGCGGCGTGTGCCCGGCGGACCAGGCCGGCGGTCGCGATCGTGACCCGCCCTCGGCGATGGGGGACCTGCAGGGCGGCGGACCGGCAGCGGCTGAGCAGGGCGGCCAGCCGGGCACTGGGGAGGAAGCGGAACAGGGCGATCTCGACCGGGGTGGCGGCGGTCGGCACCCGGTCGGCGGTGAGGCTGCGGAACAGCCGGATGCGGCGCGGCGAGAACGAGCCCACGAGGACCCGGCCCCAGGCCTGGCGGGCGGCGAGGAACTCCGCGAGGGCGGGCACGGCGCCGTCGGACTTGAGGTCGATGTTGAACCGGGCGTGCGGGAACGCGTCGAACAGCTCGGCCAGGGCCGGGACCGCCTCGCGGCCGCCGACCAGCGCCCGGCGTACCTCGGCGTGGGTGAGCGCGCCGATCTCCCCGCTGCAGTCGGTCACCCGGTCGAGCACGGTGTCGTGGAAGGCCAGCAGCACCCCGTCCCGGGTCACGTGCACGTCGGTCTCGAGGTAGTCGTAGCCGAGCGCGATCGCGTGCTGGAACGCCGCCAGGGTGTTCTCCAGGCCCTCGATCTCGGGGTGGTACGCGCCGCCGCGGTGGGCGAAGGCCAGAACGGGTCCGGGATCGTCGAGGTAGGCGTATCCGGTGCGGGGCGTGACCACGGGATGAGTAAACCCGACCCGGGTGCGACCGGCGCCGGTGGCCGGGCGGTAGCGTCGGCCCATGGAGACCTTGACCTGTCCTCGTTGCGGCGCCGAGATGGTCACGCACACCCTGAGCTCGTCCCTGGGCGAGGGTGAGGTCAGCCAGTGTCCCGACGGGCACGGCGTGTTCCTCGCGCGGGCCGACCTGGGAGCGTTGATCGAGGCCGAGAGCGACTGGCACCGCCACGCCGGCCAGCACACCGCGCCGATGCCGCGGATCACCGCCGACATGACCGCCCCGCCGGTCGGCAAGCCCTCGCCCCGGGCGTGGGTGGAGACCCTCTTCGACTGAGCCCTGTTCGTTGGCTCCGGGGCTTGGTCACCCGAGCGAGCTCGGGTGACCACGGCAGCTCAGATGTCGCGGAAGGTCTCGATGCTGGCGCCGAGCTGGTTGAGGCGCTCGGCGAGGTCCTCGTAGCCACGGTGGATGACGTAGGTCGAGCGCAGCACCGAGGTGCCCTTCGAGGCGAGCATCGCCAGCAGGATGACGACCGCGGGGCGCAGGGCCGGCGGGCAGACGAGCTCGGTGCCCGTGAAGCTGGTGGGCCCCTCGATCATCACCCGGTGCGGGTCCAGGAGCTTGACCTTCGCGCCGAGCTTGTTGAGGTCGGTGAGGTAGATCGCCCGGTTCTCGTAGACCCAGTCGTGCAGCAGGGTCTGGCCCACGGCGACGGCCGCGATCACCGCGAAGAACGGCAGGTTGTCGATGTTCAGCCCGGGGAACGGCATCGGGTGGATCTTGTCCAGCGGCGCGTGCAGCTCGGAGGGGAGCGTCGTGATGTCGACCAGGCGGGTGTGTCCGTTGAGCGCGACATACTCCTCGGAGCGCTCGTAGCAGAAGCCCATCTCCTCCAGCAGGGCCAGCTCGATCTCGAGGAACTCGATCGGCACCCGGCGGATCGTGATCGACGACTTGGTGACGATCGCGGCGGCCAGCAGCGACATCGCCTCGATCGGGTCCTCGCTGGGCGCGTAGTCGACGTCGACGTCGATCTCGGCGAGGCCGGTGACCGAGAGCGTGGTGGTGCCGATGCCCTCGATGCCCACGCCGAGCCGCTCGAGGTAGAAGCACAGGTCCTGGACCATGTAGTTCGACGAGGCGTTGCGGATCACGGTGGTGCCGGCGTGCAGCGCCGCGGCCATCAGCGCATTCTCCGTGACGGTGTCGCCGCGCTCGGTGAGCACGATCGGACGGGTCGGCTCGACCGCGTGGTTGACCGCCGCATGGTAGTTGCCCTCGGTCGCCTTGACCTCCAGGCCGAAGGGCCGCAGTGCCGCCATGTGCGGCTCGACGGTGCGGGTGCCGAGGTCGCAGCCGCCGGCGTACGGCAGCTCGAAGGCGTCCGCACGGTGCAGCAGCGGCCCGAGGAACATGATGATCGAGCGGGTCCGGCGGGCCGCGTCGGCGTCGACGTGGTCCAGCTCGAGGGTCCGCGGGGGCACGATCTCGAGGTCGTTGTCGTCGTTGAGCCAGCGGCACTGCACGCCCATGCTGGTCAGCACCTCGAGCAGCCGGTTGACCTCCTCGATCCGGGCGACCTTGCGCAACGTGGTGCGGCCACGGTTGAGGAGCGTGGCGCACAGCAGTGCGACGCCGGCGTTCTTCGAGGTCTTCACGTCGATCTCGCCCGACAGGGTCGTCGGACCGCTGACCCGCAGGTGGGTGGGGCCGGCGCCGAGGGCCACGATCTCCGAGTCGAGTGCGGCGCCGATCCGGGCGAGCATCTCCAGGGAGAGGTTCTGGTGGCCCTTCTCGATCCGGTTGATCGCGCTCTGGCTGGTCCCGAGCAGGTCCGCGAGCTGGTGCTGGGTCAGGCCCCGGTGCTTGCGGGCGTCACGAATGAGGTTCCCGATGCGGTTCTTGTATCCCTCGCTCATACCTGCACGGTAACTCACATATGAGATAACGCCACAGACTCGGGTCGGTCGGCCGCCGCGGCGCCGGGGGAGCGCCGGCTGGCAGGATGTTGGCATGCGCGCAACGACGATCCACGGCCCTCGCGACATCCGGGTCTCCGAGGTCCCCGACCCCACCATCGAGGCGCCCACCGACGCGGTCGTGAAGGTGGTGGCGGGCTGCATCTGCGGCTCGGACCTGTGGCCGTACCGCGGCGAGAACGACATCACGCCCGGCGCCACCATCGGCCACGAGTGCGTGGGCGTGGTGGCGGAGGTCGGCCCCGAGGTCCGCACGGTCCGGCCCGGCGACTTCGTGATCGTGCCGTTCGACCACTGCGACAACACCTGCCCGCACTGCCTGGCCGGCGCCCAGTCCGCCTGCGTCAACCTGGGCTTCACCGTCAGCGGCCAGGCGGAGTACGCCCGGGTCACCCAGGCCGACGGCAGCCTGGTCGCCACGCAGGGTGCGCCGGACGCGGGCCTGCTGCCCTCACTGCTCACCCTGGCCGACGTGCTGCCCACCGGCTGGCACGCGGCGGTCTCCGCCGGCGTCCGCGAGGGCGGTACGGCGGTCGTGGTCGGCGACGGCGCGGTCGGGCTGTGCGGCGTGCTGGCCGCAGCGGTGATGGGGGCGGAGACGATCGTCGCGATGTCCCGGCACCAGCCGCGCCAGGAGCTGGCCCGGCGCTTCGGGGCGACCCACGTCGTGGCCGAGCGCGGCGACGACGGGACCGCGGCGATCATGGAGATCACCGGGGGAGTGGGGGCCGATGCGGTCCTCGAGTGCGTCGGCACCGACCAGGCGATGCGCACGGCCTTCTCGATCGCCCGGCCCGGGTCGACCGTCGGCTTCGTAGGCGTTCCGCACGGCGTGGAGCTCCCGGTGCGCCGGATGTTCCAGCGCAACATCGGCCTGTCGGGCGGCATGGCGCCGACCCGGCGCTACGTCCCCGAGCTGCTCGAGCTGGTGCTGGCCGGCCGGATCGAGCCGGGCCTGGTCTTCGACAGCACGCTGCCGCTGGACGAGGTCGCCGAGGGCTACCGGGCCATGGACGAGCGCCGCGCGATCAAGGTGCTGGTCGAGCCGTGAGGCTCACCTGCGGTGCGGACCGGCGGCCTGCAGGCCGGCGCCCAGCAGCAGCACGATCCCGGCGACCAGCTCGCTGACCAGCACCCGCTGGGAGTTGTCGAGGAACACCGCGAACAGCACGAGCAGCACACCCGACAGCCCGATCAGGCCGATCGCGGGCCGGGCCGGCAGCGAGGTGCGCAGCCACAGCGCCGCCACGATCACGACCGTGCCGATGAGGCTGCCGCGGTAGCCGGCCCACATGCCGTCCTCGTCGAGGGGGTAGATCAGCCACGTCGCGAGAATCAGTCCGACGCCGCCGAGGAGCGCCAGCAGCCAGCCGAACGGCGCGACGACGGGGACGGGCTCGGCCGACGGGAGGTCGGCGGCGGGGTGGGCCGGGACGTGGGAAGTGCGCTGCACAGGGGTCGCCATGGGCCCTAGCGTATTAGGTTCACTCCTATGTCGGATCTGGTGCTCGGCCCGCTGCTCCGGTACGTCGACGCCACGACCGCGGCGGTGTGGGTCGAGACCGCCCGAGACGCCGCCGTCACGGTCACCGCCGGCGCGCACGCGGCCACGAGCCGGACCTTCGCCGCGCACGGCCACCACTACGCGCTGGTCGAGCTGACCGGCCTCGAGCCCGGCACCCACACGCCGTACACCGTCGACGTCGACGGCGCCCGGGTCTGGCCCTCGGACGACCCCGCCTTCGCGGAGTTCCCGCCGTCGGTGATCCCGACCCTCGAGCCGGGCAAGCCGCTGCGGATGGCCTTCGGCTCGTGCCGGGTCAGCGTCTCCAACGACGAGCACGGCAACGCGCAGTTCGGGGTCGACGCGCTGCGCGCCTACGCGCTGTTCATGGCCGGCGTCACGACCGCGGACTCGCCCGAGGACAGCGAGCGCTGGCCGGACCTGGTGCTGTTCCTCGGCGACCAGGTCTACGCCGACGAGACCAGCGACGAGATGCGCGCCTTCATCGAGCGCCGGCGCGACCCCGAGCAGGCGCCGTGGTACGAGCTCAAGGACTACGAGGAGTACGCCCACCTGTACTCGCTCGCCTGGCGTGACCCCGCGAACCGCTGGCTGCTCTCCACCCTGCCCAGCGCGATGATCTTCGACGACCACGACATCCGCGACGACTGGAACACCAGCTGGTCCTGGCGCCAGGCGATGGAGGCGACGTCGTGGTGGCACGACCGCGTCGTGGGTGGGCTGGCGTCGTACTGGGTCTACCAGCACCTGGGCAACCTCGGCCCCGACGAGCGCGCCGCCGACGAGCTCTGGCGGCGGATCACGTCGTACGACGGCGCTGCCGGGGAGGGGGAGGAGCTGGACGTCACCGAGACGCTGGACGCGTTGGCCGACCGCGCCGACCAGGAGCCGGAGACCTATCGCTGGAGCTACTCCCGCGACTTCGACACCCAGGCGCGGCTGGTCGTCGTGGACTCGCGTGCCGCGCGCGTGCTCGAGCCCGACCGCCGATCGATGCTCGACGACGGCGAGCTGATGTGGCTCGACGCGCAGCTGCGCGGGGACGTCGACCACCTCCTGGTCGGCACCTCGCTGCCGTTCCTGCTCGCGCCCGGGCTGCACCACATCGAGTCGTTCAGCGAGTCGATCGCCGAGGGGGCGTGGGGCCGTCCGGGCATGTGGCTGGGAGAGCACGCCCGGTCCGGCGCGGACCTGGAGCACTGGGCGGCCTTCCAACAGGGCTTCCGCGACGTCGCCGAGATCGTGCTCGAGGTGGCCGCCGGCCGGCGCGGGCGGGCACCGCGCACGGTCACGTTCCTGTCCGGCGACGTCCACCACAGCTACGTGGCGGAGGCGTGGCCACGACACGGCGAGGTCGCCAGCCGGATCGTGCAGGCGGTGTGCTCGCCGATCCGGAACCCGCTCCCGCGGGTGATGCGCGGGTTCATGAGGGCCACCTCCAAGCGAGCCGCGGGCCGGGTGGGCCGACTGCTCTCGCTCGCGGGCCGGGTGCCGCTCGAGCCGCTGCGCTGGGCCGTCACCCAGGGCCCCTGGTACGACAACAACCTGGCGATCCTGGAGGTCGGCGCCGGCGGCGTGCGGTTCTGGTGGGTCGCGGGGGAGGTCGACGGCCGCCCGGAACTGCCCGTGCTCAAGCGGGTGGCGACCGTCGACCCGGTCGGCTGAGGACACCACACGGGTGCCCGGCCGACGCTCCGGGTGGGGGTCGGGGGAGTCGGTGGTGCGACTCAGGCGAGGACGGCCTCGGCGTACCGGCGCGGACGCGCCGGCTCACAGTTGCAGGCGTCTCCGCACGCTAGGTAGGTGTGGAGGGCGTGCCCGCAATGTGGGCACGGCATGTCGTGCGACAGGTGCACCGCGTTGGTCTGGACGGTGTCCCACATGGCTCTACCTCCTCTCGTACCGTCGATCGTGCCCCCCAGCGAGGCCCGGCCAACCCGGCCCCGGACGACCTGTGGACAACAGGTCGGACCGGGCGTGCGGCGCGGCGCCTCGCCATCGACGGTAAGGATCCGGTGGGACGGATGTGACGGGACGGCATCGAACCACCCGGACGGGGCAGGGGGGAGTAGCCCGACCGGGCCAGGGGGACCCGCTGTCGGTGGCCCCGTCTACGGTGACGCCGTGGTCGAACATGTCCAGGAGGACCTCACCGGGTCGCGCTTCGAGAACGTCGACCTGAGCCGGTCGCGCTTCCACAACGTGGACCTGACCGACACGGTGATCCGCGGCGCCCTGCTCACCGATGCGGAGATCGACGGCGACATCGACGGCCTGCGCGTCAACGGCATCGAGGTCGCGCCGCTGGTGGAGGCCGAGCTCGATCGCCGCCATCCGCAGCGCGTGCGGATGCGGCCCACCGACGCCGAGGGCTACCGGGTCGCCTGGGCGACCCTCGAGCAGCTGTGGACGGTCACCGTCGAACGGGCCCGTCGGCTGCCGCCGGACCTGCTGCACGAGCGGGTGGACGACGAGTGGTCGTTCGTCGAGACGCTGCGCCACCTGGTGATGGCCACCGACGCCTGGGTGCTCCGCGCCGTCCTGGGCGACCCCGCTCCCTACCACCCGCTCGGGCTGCCGCACACCGAGATGGGGGACGTGCCGGGCGTCCCGAACGACCCCGACGCCCGGCCGAGCCTGGAGGTGGTGCTGGCCGTGCGGGCCGACCGGATGGCCACGGTGCGCGAGGTGCTCGCCGGGCTCACCGATGAGCGGCTGGCCGGCGACACCGAGCCGGTCGACGCTCCCGGCTACCCGCCGCCGGTCGCCTACCCCGTACGCCGGTGCCTGCGCGCGATCATCAACGAGGAGTGGCTGCACCGGCTCTACGCCGAGCGCGACCTCGACGCCCTCGAGCGCCGCCGCGCCGGATCCTGACCCGGGCTCGACGCCCGAGCGGGCCCGATCAGGCGGCGTGGACCGGGCGCGGCTCGCAGTCGCAGCCGTCGCACGCCAGGTAGACGTGCAGTGCGTGCCCGCACAGCGGGCACGGCCGGTCGTGCGACAGGTGCTCGCTGCTGGTCTCGACCGTGTCCCACATGGCGCTTCCTCCCACATCGTCCCTGATGGCTTCGGACCTCCGTGTCCAGAGGAGGCCCGAGATCACCCACCGGATACCTCTGCCATCGGCCGGAACGGTCGGCAGTGAAGGAACCGCGACCGACCGGGCCGAGCGACCCGATGTGGAAGACTCGCGGACGTGGCGACCCGACCCGCGAAGACGCCGGACCTGCGCGACCTCGCGCGGCTGCGGCGGGTCCGGGACCGGATCGACCGGGAGTACGCCCAGCCGCTCGACGTCGAGGCGCTCGCCCGGGGCGCGCACCTGTCGGCCGGGCACCTGAGCCGCCAGTTCCGGCTCGCGTACGGCGAGTCGCCCTACGGCTACCTGATGACCCGCCGGATCGAGCGGGCGATGATGCTGCTGCGCCGCGGCGACCTGTCGGTCACCGAGGTCTGCTTCGCGGTCGGCTGCTCCTCGCTGGGCACGTTCAGCACCCGCTTCACCGAGCTGGTCGGCATGCCGCCGAGCGTCTACCGCCAGGAGGCGCAGGTGCCGGCCGGCCTGCCGTCGTGCGTCGCGAAGCAGGTCACCAGACCGATCAGGAATCGAGAAGCGCCGGCCCACGCACCCCACCTAGCGTGAACCCCATGGACATCACCATTCACACCACGGCCCTGCCCCACGTCGACCCGGACGAGTCGGTGGCGTTCTACCGCGACGTCCTCGGCTTCGAGGTCCGCAGTGACGTCGGCACCGGCACCATGCGGTGGGTCACCGTCGGTCCGGCCGGCCAGCCCGACACCTGCATCCTGCTGGCCCCGCCGGCCGCGGACCCCGGCATCACCGAGGACGAACGCCGGATGATCTCCGAGATGATGGCCAAGGGCACCTACGGCTGGATCCTGCTGGCGACCAAGGACCTGGACGCCACGTTCGACCGGGTCCAGGCCACCGACGCCGAGGTCGTCCAGGAGCCCACCCTGCAGCCGTACGGCGTGCGCGACTGCGCGTTCCGCGACCCGGCGGGCAACCTGGTCCGGATCCAGCAGATCGACTGAGCAACCATCCGCGAAGGAGTCCGCCCCGGCATGCCCTCGAAGTCCGCCGCACCTGCCCGCACGCCGTACCCCGCCGACAGCCACGAGGTGATCCGCGTGCACGGCGCCCGGGTGAACAACCTGCGTGACGTGCACGTCGAGATCCCGAAGCGCCGGCTCACCGTGTTCACCGGGGTCTCGGGATCGGGGAAGAGCTCGCTGGTCTTCGACACGATCGCCGCGGAGTCGCAGCGGCTGATCAACGAGACCTACAGCGCGTTCCTGCAGGGGTTCATGCCCACGCTGGCACGCCCCGAGGTCGACGTCCTGGAGGGGCTGACCACGGCGATCATCGTCGACCAGGAGCGGATGGGGGCGAATCCGCGCTCCACGGTCGGCACCGCGACCGACGCCTACGCGATGCTGCGCATCCTCTTCAGCCGGATCGGCGACCCGCACATCGGCTCGCCGACCGCCTTCTCGTTCAACGTCCCCACCCGCACGGCGAGCGGGTCGATGTCGGTCGACAAGGGTCGCGGGGAGCGGATCACGGTGCGCAAGGCCGTCTACCTCGGCGGCATGTGCGCGCGCTGCGAGGGGATGGGCTCGGTCAGCGACTTCGACCTCACCGCGCTCTACGACGACAGCCTCTCGCTCAACGAGGGGGCCCTGAGGATCCCCGGCTACAGCATGGAGGGCTGGTACGGACGGATCTTCCGCGGCTGCGGCTGGTTCGACCCCGACAAGCCGATCCGGAAGTACACGAAGAAGGAGCTGGAGGCCCTCCTGTACAAGGAGGCCACCAAGATCAAGGTCGACGGGATCAACCTGACCTACCTCGGCCTGATCCCGCAGATCCAGAAGTCGATGCTCTCCAAGGACGTCGAGGCGATGCAGCCGCACATCCGGGCCTTCGTCGAGCGTGCGATCACGTTCACGACCTGCCCCGACTGCGACGGCACCCGGCTGAGCGCGGAGGCCCGCTCCTCGAGGATCGCCGGGCAGAACATCGCGGACCTGTGCCGGATGCAGATCACCGACCTGGCCGCCTGGCTCCGCGACCTCGACGAGCCCACGGTGGCCCCGCTGGTCGCCGGGCTCCAGCACCTGCTGGACTCGTTCGCCGAGATCGGCCTCGGCTACCTCTCGCTCGAGCGGCCCGCGGGCACGCTGTCCGGGGGAGAGGCGCAGCGGACCAAGATGATCCGCCACCTCGGCTCGTCACTGACCGACGTCACCTACGTCTTCGACGAGCCCACGATCGGGCTGCACCCCCACGACATCGAGCGGATGAACGGGCTGCTGCTGCAGCTGCGCGACAAGGGCAACACCGTGCTCGTCGTCGAGCACAAGCCGGAGACGATCGCGATCGCCGACCACGTCGTCGACCTCGGTCCCGGCGCCGGCAGCGCCGGTGGCCAGGTGGTCTTCGAGGGCACGTACGACGGCCTGCGCAGCAGTCCGACGGTCACCGGACGGCACCTCGACGACCGGGCCGCCCTCAAGGACTCGGTCCGCGAGCCCACCGGCGCGCTGCAGGTCCGAGGTGCCTCGACGCACAACCTGCGCGACGTCGACGTCGACCTCCCGCTCGGGGTGCTCTGCGTGCTCACCGGCGTCGCCGGGTCGGGCAAGAGCTCGCTGGTCCAGGGCTCGGTGGCCGGCCGCGACGGCGTCGTCGTGGTCGACCAGGCCGCGATCAAGGGCTCCCGGCGCAGCAACCCGGCGACGTACACGGGCCTGCTCGACCCGATCCGCAAGGCCTTCGCCAAGGCCAACGGGGTGAAGCCGGCGCTGTTCAGCGCGAACTCCGAGGGCGCCTGCCCGACCTGCAACGGCGCCGGGGTGATCTTCACCGAGCTCGGCGTGATGGCCACGATGGAGTCCCCGTGCGAGGACTGCGAGGGCAAGCGCTTCCAGGCCGCGGTGCTGGAGTACACCTTCGGCGGCAAGGACATCAGCGAGGTGCTGGCGATGCCGGTCACCGAGGCGCTGGCGTTCTTCGCCGAGGGCGAGGCGGCCACGCCGGCCGCGCACCGGATCCTGGAGCGGCTCTCGGACGTCGGGCTCGGTTATGTCAGCCTGGGTCAGCCGCTCACCACCCTGTCCGGAGGGGAGCGGCAGCGGCTCAAGCTCGCGGCCCAGATGGCCGACAAGGGCGAGGTGTACGTGCTCGACGAGCCCACCACCGGGCTGCACCTCGCCGACGTCGAGCAGCTGCTCGGCCTGCTGGACCGGCTCGTCGACGCCGGCCGGTCGGTGATCGTGATCGAGCACCACCAGGCCGTGATGGCGCACGCCGACTGGATCATCGACCTCGGCCCGGGCGCCGGCCACGACGGCGGCCGGGTGGTCTTCGAGGGCACGCCGGCCGACCTGGTCGCCGCACGGTCGACCCTGACCGGCGAGCACCTCGCGGCGTACGTCGGGCCCTGAGCCGTCGTCCGGGACCTGGGAGCGGTCGCGCACCTGACGAACCTGCTGTGGATCGGCCTGGGAGACGACATTTCCGTCAGGTACGACGCCCACCCCAACACCCCGGTCTGGTTCGCCGATAACTGACATTATGTCAGGTGACGCCCCGGCGGGCGATCCGGAGTAGCCTCCCGGCATGACCGAGGTCGACCTGGCCGGGATCGCCGCCGAGCGCGAGCGGATCCGCGCCACCTACCTCTCCCCGACGTCCTCGCGGGCGCCGTCCGCGGCCCGCGGCCTGCACCACGTCGCGATCGTGTGCGCGGACGTCGAGCGGACCGTGCGCTTCTACCAGCAGGTGCTGGAGTTCCCGCTGACCGAGATCGTCGAGAACCGCGACTACGCCGGCTCCAACCACTTCTTCTTCGACATCGGCAACGGCAACCTGATCGCGTTCTTCGACTTCCCGGGCCTCGACGTCGGGCCGTACGCCGAGGTCCTCGGCGGCCTGCACCACCTGGCGATCTCGGTCGAGCCGGCGCGCTGGGAGCGGCTGCGGGCCAACCTGGACGCGGACGGCGTGGAGTACCTCCTGGAGAGCGGCACCTCGATGTACTTCCGCGACCCGGACGGGACCCGGGTGGAGCTGATCTCCGACCCGCTCGGCGAGATGTACGGCCTGAGCGTCCTCTAGCTCGCTCCCGGAAGCTGCGCCAGGCGCGGGACGACCCGCTCGCACAGCGCGGCCGTCCAGCCGGCCGGGTCGTCGGTCGGCGGCGTCAGCGCGACGAGGGTGATGCCGAGCGCGGCGTACCGCTCCATCTCGGCGACGTAGGCGTCGGTGTCCGCCAGCGGGTCGGGCCCACTCGCGCCACCGAGCATCGTCTTCTCGATCTCGTCGTAGTCGCGGCCGACGGCGTCGCAGTGCCCGCGCAGCACGTCGAGCTTGTGCCGCGCGCCCTCCGGGCTGTCCGGGAACAGGTTGCACGCGTCGGCGTACTGCGCGACCAGGCGCAGCGTCTTCCGCTCCCCTCCCCCGCCCACCAGGATCGGCGGGTGCGGCCGCTGCACCGGCGGCGGCACGCAGACGGTCTCGGCGAGCCGGTAGTGCCGGCCCTCGAACGGGCCGTCGTCCTCGCTCCACAGCTGCCGGCAGATCCGCAGCGTCTCCTCGAGCCGCTCGAACCGCTCGGCCGTCGGCGGGAACGGCACGCCCAGGCCGACGTGCTCGCGCTCGTACCACGCCGCGCCCAGGCCGAGCAGGGCGCGGCCGTGCGAGAGCACGTCGAGCGTGGTGACGATCTTGGCGAGCAGGCCCGGGTGCCGGTACGTCGCGCCGGTCACCAGCAGCCCCAGCCGCAGGTGCTCGGTCCGGCCGGCCAGGTAGCCCAGGGTCGTGTACCCCTCGAGCATCGGCTCCGGAGGACCGCCCAGCTGCTCCATCTGGAAGTAGTGGTCCATCACGGTGAGCTGTGCGACACCGCCCTGGTCGGCCGTCACCGCGGTCTCGGTGAGGCGCTCGGCCAGCCGGCTCTGCCACTCGGGGTGGCTGAAGTTCGCGTAGTGGATCCCTATCTGCACGGCCCGAGCCTAGACCGGGCCACTCCCTAGCTGGGCACGGCGAGCAGCCAGCGCGCGCCGAGCACCAGCGCGCCGAGCGTCGCGGCCAGGAAGACCCCGACCCACACCAGCCCGGGCAGCCGGGTCAGCCGCGCGAGCACATCGGCGTCCGACGTGCGCGCGCGGCCCCGGTGGCGCAGCGCCTGGAGCACCAGCACCGGCCGCGGCGCGGCGAGGAGGAGGAACCAGGTGCCGGCGTAGGCCACCGCGGTCTGCAGTTGCCCGCTCCCCCACCAGGAGACGGCGAGCACGACCAGGACGGCGACCCCGACGGCGTACAGCCCATAGAAGTTGCGGATCCGGAGCAGCAGCAGCGCGAGGAGGAGCACCGCGAGCCACAGCACGGCGAGCGCGTGCCGCTCGCGGAGCAGGTACGCCGCGCCCAGGCCGAGCGCAGCCGGGCCGAGATAGCCGGCCGCGGTCGTGGCCACCATCCCCGGGCCGGTCGGGCGGCCGCGGGAGACGGTCAGGCCGGAGGTGTCGGAGTGCACCCGGATGCCCGCGAGCCGCCGGCCGCTGAGCAGCGCCGCGACGCCGTGCGCGCCCTCGTGCGCGATCGTCACCAGGTGCCGCCCGAACCGCCACCCGGCGGGCAGCACCACCAGCAGGAGCGCGGCCACCCCCGCGAGCAGGACCCGATCCTGCTCGAGCGGGGCCTGGTGACCGACGACGTCGTCCCAGATCCCGGAGAGCCCGGAGAGCACGTCCGTCGCGGCCATGCGGACAGGGTCCCGCACGCGCGTGGGACCAGCTCCCACTGGGTACGCCCCAGGCATGACCGACGGACCCAGTGCCGCCCACCGGCGCCCGGAGGGCGTCGACGACGCCACGGTCCAGGCGCTGGGTCGGCTCTCGGAGGCGCTGGAGGCCGTGGAGGTGGCCCGCGGCCATCTGTACGCCTTCCACCGGCTCTCCGGTACGGCCGACCTGACGCTCGGCGACGCCGTCCGGAGGCTGCGCGAGGCCGGGCACGTCGAGCTCGCCGATCGCATCGACCTGGACCTGGTGGGGCGGAACGTGATCCCCGGCCGCTGGACCTTCCAGATCGTCGAGGCCTACGACGACGGCTACTACGCGACGTTCCAGGAGCTGGAGCGGGCCGCCCGCGAGCTGCTCGTCGGCGGGCGCCGGCACCTCTACGAGGCCGAGATGAAGGAGGACCGCCGTACCCACGGCGCTCCCGGCCACGAAGCCACTCCCGACGATCTCTGAGACGACGGTCTGATTCCGGTGATGACCCACGCGGACGGCCGAGCCCCTCGGCGGGTGCCGGGGGCCGCGTTCGGCCTGCTGGCGCTGACCGACGCGGCCCTGGCGGGGGCGCCACCGCGCATCCGGCGGCTCCGGCTGCTGACCAAGCCGCTGCTGATGCCGGCGCTCCTGACCCGCTCGCTGCCCGCACCGGCCGACCACCCGCTCGCCACGGCCCAGGCCTTCTCCTGGGGCGGTGACCTCGCCCTGCTCGGGAAGGGGCGTACGTCGTTCCTGGCCGGGGTCGGCCTGTTCCTCGGCGCCCACGTCGCGTACCTCTCCGCCTTCCGGGCCCGCTCCTCGGCGCCGGTCCTCGCCACGCCGGGACGCCGGCGCTTCCTGGCGTTCGGCGGCCTCGCCGCCGCAGGGATGACGCTGGCCGCGGCCCGCGAGGACCGGGTCCTCGCCGCGCCGATCGCGGCGTACGCCGGCGCGCTGGCGACCATGGTCGCGGCGGCGGCCGCGATCGACCGGGACCGCGGTCGCGACCGGGTCCTGGTCGGCGCCGCGCTGTTCCTCGTCTCGGACACCGTCCTGGGCGTCCGCACCTTCCTGGTCGGCGAGGAGAGCCCGGCGTCCGCCGCGCTCGAGGCGACCGTGATAGCGACCTACACCGCCGCGCAGTGGTCCATCGCCGAGGGCCTGCGTCGGTAGGTTGGCGACCATGTCCTTCCCGTCCCACACCCTCAACGACGGCAGCACGCTCCCGGCCATCGGCTTCGGCACCTACCCGATGAAGGGCGAGGAGGGGGTCGACGCGATCCGGAGCGCGATCGAGGTGGGCTACCGGCTGCTCGACACGGCCGTGAACTACCAGAACGAGAGCGCGGTCGGCGAGGCGATCCGGCGCTCCGGCGTGCCCCGTGAGCTGCTCCAGGTGACCAGCAAGCTCCCGGGCCGCGACCACGGGTACGACGACGCGATCGCGAGCGTGCACGGGTCGCTCGAGCGGCTGGGCCTGGAGTACCTCGACCTGCACCTGATCCACTGGCCCAACCCGAGTCGCGACCGGTACGTCGAGGCCTGGCGGGCCCTCGTCGACCTGCGCGAGCAGGGCCTGGTCCGCTCGATCGGCGTCTCCAACTTCACCGCCCGGCACCTGGAGCGGATCATCGAGGCGACCGGCGTGACGCCCGCGGTCAACCAGATCGAGCTGCACCCCTACTTCCCGCAGGCCGAGATGCGTGCCGTCGACGAGCGCCTGGGGATCCGGACCGAGGCCTGGAGCCCGCTGGGCAAGCGCCAGGCGCCGTTCGCGGAGCCGGCCGTCGCCACCGCGGCGGAGCGGCACGGCGTGACGCCGGGGCAGGTGATCCTGCGTTGGCACCTCCAGCTCGGGAACATCCCGATCCCCAAGTCCGCCACGCCCGAGCGGCAGCGGCAGAACCTCGACGTGCTCGGGTTCGAGCTCTCCGAGGAGGAGGTCGCGGCGATCACCGCGCTCGGCCGCCCGGACGGCCGGCTGTTCGGCGGCGACCCCGACACCCATGAGGAGATGTGAGCGGGCCCGCGGTCGAGCCGGCCACGCCGTACCTCCGCGTCGACGTCAGCCGGCTCCGGGCCAACATCGAGCGCACCGCCCGGTGGGCGGCGACGGCCGGCGTCTCGCTGCGGCCGCACGCCAAGACCCACAAGAGCCCCGAGATCGCCCGGCTCCAGCTCGCGGCCGGAGCGCTCGGGCTCACCGTCGCGACGATCGGCGAGGCCGAGGTGTTCGTCGAGGCCGGGGCCGAGGACGTGTTCGTCGCCTACCCGCTCTGGCTGACCGAGGCGGGCGCCCGACGGGTGCGCGACCTCGCGGATCGCGCGGACCTGGCCATCGGCGTGGACTCGGCCGAGGCGGCGCAGCAGGCCGCCCGACTGCTCGAGGGCAGCGGGGTGGCCGCCCTCGTGGAGGTTGACAGCGGCCAGCACCGCTCCGGGGTCGCCCCCGCCGGGGCCGGGGCGGTCGCGGCCGCGGCCGTCGAGGCGGGCCTGCCGGTGCGCGGGGTGTTCACCTTTCCGGGCCACAGCTACTCCCCCGACGCGTTGCGGACCGCCGCCGCCGACGAGGCCCGGGCCCTGCAGGCGGCCACGGCGTCGCTGCGTGCGATCGGCCTCGAGCCGGACGTCGTCAGCGGCGGGTCCACCCCGAGCCTGGCCCACACCCACACCGACGAGCTCACCGAGCTGCGGCCCGGCGTGTACGTCTTCGGCGACGCCCAGCAGTGGGAGCTCGGCACGGCGGCACCCGGCGACCTCGCACTGACCTGTCGGGCCACGGTCGTCAGCCACGCCGGCGGCCGGCTGGTCCTGGACGCCGGCAGCAAGGCGCTCGGCGCGGACCGGGCGGCGTACGCGACCGGGTGGGGCCGGCTGCCGGCGTACCCGGACGCGCGCGTCGTGCAGCTCTCGGAGCACCACGCGGTCGTCGACCTGGCGGGTGCCCCGCTCCCCCGCCTCGGCGCCCACGTCGACGTGGTCCCCAACCACGTGTGCGCCGCGGTCAACCTCGCCGACACGCTGTGGGCCGACACCGGAAGCGACACCGGCGGTGGGCTCGAGGCGTGGCCGGTCGCCGCCCGCGGGCGCAACGGCTGAGCCGCTCCCCTACGATTCCGGCCATGCCGCTCCGCACCGCCGCCGCCGTCGCCACCCTCGCCACCGCCGCCCTGCTGCTCGGCGGCTGCGGCTCCGAGGACGGCGGTGACCAGAGCGCCCCGGAGCCGGGAGCGACCACGACCTGCACCTACGCCGCGGACGGCCAGGCGCCCGCCAAGGAGGTCGACCCGCCCTCCGAGGACGCGCCCGCCTCCGGCACGGTCGCGCTCACGATGGCGACCAGCGTCGGCGACCTCGGCCTCGAGCTGGACGCGGCCGCGGCGCCGTGCACGGTGAACTCGTTCGTGTCGCTGGCCGAGCAGGGCTACTTCGACGGCACGTCCTGCCACCGGCTCACCACCCAGGGCATCCACGTGCTCCAGTGCGGCGACCCGACCGGCACCGGCACCGGCGGCCCCGGCTACACGATCGAGGACGAGGTGGACGGGTCGGAGACCTATCCCGCGGGCACCCTCGCGATGGCGCGGACCCAGGCCCCGGACTCGGGCGGCTCGCAGTTCTTCATCGTGTACGGCGAGACGCCGCTGCCCCCCGACTACACGGTGTTCGGCACCGTCGACGACGCCGGCCTGAAGGCCGTGGAGAAGGTCGCCGCGGCGGGCACCGACGACGCCAACGGCCCGGGCGACGGGCACCCCCGGACGCCGGTGGACATCGAGTCCGTCACGGTCGACTGACCCGGGTCGCGCCCGCTGGAGGCGTCCCACCGCGCCACCGGCGCCCCGCGATCAGCGGATGCCGTACTCGACCGGTCCGCCGAGCTGGACGGTGCGGCCGACCGTGCACAGCCGGTCGCGGGACTGCTCGACCGAGCGGGGCAGCACCTCGCGGGCCCGGTCGCCGTCCTCCCCCTCGGGGAAGCGCACGTGGAAGCTCAGCCGCAGGTCGACCAGCCGGTTGCCCTGCTCGTCGCGGACCTTCTCACCCTCGGCGGCGACCTCGAAGGTCGTCGCCGCGGCGCGCTTGCCGGTGATCAGGTCGACGTCGATCGCGCTGCAGCCGGCCAGGGCGGCGAGCAGCAGCTCCACCGGGGTGAAGTCCGGATCGTCCCCCGAGCCCACGGGCAGCACACCGCCCCGCCCGTTGGTCGCCATGAACCGGCCGACGCCGATCTTGTGCAGGTCGATGTGGCGCAGCGTGTCCGGGTGGGCGGCGTCCGAGGCGGACTGATCGGCTGTGGTCATGGCCCCAGGGTGCCAGAGGCCGCGACACGCCCGGGACGGGTGCCGGCCTTGTCTCGTCCGCCGCCATCGGGGACGGTGGAGGTTGACCACAGCCAAGCTAGTCGGAAGGCGAGCATGCTCACCCTCACCGAGAACGCCAGTGCCATCGTCAACGAGATCACCAACCAGCCCGGCCTCGCCGAGTCCGCGGGGCTGCGCATCACCACCGACGACTCCCCGGAGCCCGCCTTCGCGATCTCCGCCGCCGAGCAGGCCGAGCCGGGAGACCAGGTGGTCGAGCAGGGCGGGGCGACCGTCTACCTCGACGAGTCCGCCGCGGAGCTCCTCGGCGACAAGATCCTCGACGCCGCCGTCGACCCGTCCGGCAAGGTCGAGTTCGCCCTGGCCCTGCAGGGCTGACGGCCTGCGGCACGTCGTCCGGGCGGAGCAAGCGGTTGCTCCGCCCGGATGACGTCTGCGGGCGGCGGCCCTACAGCCCCGGCACCAGGTCGGTGCGCACCCAGCCGTTGCGGACCCGCTGGGGGTGGTCGCCGACGGGCGCGGTCTGCACGATCCGGCCGGTGCGGTAGGAGATCTTCGAGACCTCGTCGGTGCCGCTCCACGAGATGTAGCAGGACCGGCCGTCCCAGCTCGGGGTGACCCAGTACGGCTTGCCGTCCTGCTTCTTCAGCAGCGGCCCGCGACGGAACGTCCTCGCGTCCACCACCGTCGCGTAGTCCGACATCGTCCCGGCCACGCACAGCTCGGTGCCGGCCGGGTTCATCGCGATGCCGTGGTGGGCGGAGTCCAGGACGTACTGCTCGCGCGGCATGTCCGGCACCA
Source organism: Nocardioides sp. (assembly GCF_030019515.1). Lineage (GTDB taxonomy): Bacteria > Actinomycetota > Actinomycetes > Propionibacteriales > Nocardioidaceae > Nocardioides. The sequence goes on from NZ_JASEEQ010000001.1 coordinate 223,400, forward strand.
GGTTCGGCAGGTGCTTGACTCGGGTGATCCGCCCCGAGGCGCGGTCCATCTCGACGAAGCCGTGGAAGAACGAGAGCTGGAAGTACAGCGTCCGGTCGTCCGGGGAGAGCGTCATCGGTCGTACGGCGGTGCTCATCCTGGTCAGCCCGCGGTCGTCGAGGGCCTTGCGCAGGTCGTAGCTGCGCACCACCTTCAACGTCTTGGCATCGACGATCTGGAGCACCCGCTCCTGCTTGGTGGCGTCGAGCGCCGGGTCGTCCAGCGGGCTGTAGACCATCCCGATGCTGGCGTGCAGGATCCGCGAGCCGTCGTCGATGAAGATGTTCTCGTGCGGCGACCCGCCCGACGGGAACCGGCCGACCTCGACGCCGTCCGCGACCCGGAGCACGTGCACGACGTTGCCGGTCGAGGCGCTGACGACCACGCGCCTGCCGTCCGGGGACATCGCCATGTGGTCGGAGCGGGCGCCGTCGACCTGGAAGCGCCAGACGATCTCCTTGCTGCCCAGGTCGATCGCGACGACGTCGGCGAAGGACGGCCGCGACACGATCAGCAGGCGGCCGTCGTTCGAGGAGTACATGTCGTCGACGTACTGGTCGTGGCCCTCGCCGATCAGCGCGCGGATGGCTAGGAAGTAGGCGAACCGGTACGGGTCCGTCGCGATCTCCTGGATCCGCTCGTTCTTGTCGGGGACGATGTCGATGCGGCCCAGTCGCTCGAACGTGTCCGGGTCGAGGATGTCGGCGGTGCCGTCCCAGTTGTTACCGACGAAGACGGCGCGACGTACGTCGTCACCACGCCGCTCGAGCGGGTCGTCGGCTGACGCGGGCGCGGCGGCGAGGGTGGCGGTGGCCGCGGCCAGCGTCGCGACGACGGCGATGACTCCGGTCCAGAGGCGCATGCTCGGGCAACGAACCCGTCGCCGTCCCGGTTACGTGTGAAGCTCGCCGCCTCGGTCGGGCGGTTCCGGCATCGACTCGGTCTCGATACGCCGGTCGCGACCTCGTGCCTCGGTCGCGCGGCTACTCGACCTGCCCTCCCCTTCTGGGGCGAGCAAGCTCGCCCCAGGGAGGTCGAACCACCGCAGGTGCTCGAAGTCCGCGCTGAGGTTCCCGGGGTGCGTGGTGAGGTCCGGGCCGATCGCCGACGCCAGGATCGCGACGCCCTCGCGCAGGTGCTCGGCGAGCAGCTCCTCTCCCCCGGTGGCGTCGTTGCTGGGCATCGAGACCCGGCCGCCGGCATACGAGACGTCGCGCAGGCTCAGCGGCGGCCTGACCAGGCCCGCCCGGTGCCGCCAGCGACCGCTGGCGGGGTCGAACCGGTAGTCGTCGAGCAGCCGCCAGCCGTCGCGGGCGACCAGCCGGACCGCCTCGACGATGTAGTCGACGACCGCGTCGGAGACGAAGTAGTTGAAGTTGACGCGCACCCAGCCGGGCTTGATCCCCTCGCAGCCGCCGGCGATCTCGCGCTCGAACTCGTGGGAGCGCTCGAGGTCGATGCCGAGCAGCCGGTGGCCGTAGGGGCCGGCGCACGAGCAGCCGCCGCGCGACTGGATGCCGAACAGGTCGTTGAGCAGCGCGACCACGTAGTTGTGGTGCAGGTAGCGCCCGGACGGCGAGCGCACGACGAAGGAGACGATCGAGAGCCGCTCCGCCTCGAGGTTCCCGAGCAGCTCCAGGGCCGGCTCGTCCCGCCACGCCGCGACGGCCCGGCGCAGGTGCCGCTCCTCCTGCGCCCGGATCGTCCCGGTGCCGACGGCCTGCTTGAGCTGGAAGACCAGGCCGGCGCGGATCGCCTCGATGATGGCGGGCGTCCCGCCCTCCTCGCGTTGCGCGGGGTCGGTCAGGTAGCGGTGGTCGTCGTCGTTGACGTAGGCGACGGTGCCGCCGCCGGGGACGTCGGGCACCCGGTTGGCGAACAGCTCGCGCCGCCCGACGAGCACGCCGGGCGTCGCCGGCCCGCCGATGAACTTGTGCGGCGAGATGAACACGGCGTCCTTGTAGGACAGCGGCCGGTCGGGCAGCGCACCCATCGCGACGTCGACGTACGGCGCCGCCGCGGCGAAGTCCCACAGGCTCAGCGCGCCGTGCTCGTGGAGCAGCTCGGCGATCGCCGCCGTGTCCGACACGATGCCGGTCACGTTCGAGGCCGCGGAGAAGGACCCGATCCTCAACGGTCGCCCGGCGTACGCCGCCAGCTGGGCGCGCAGGTCGTCCTGGTCGACGCCGCCGTCGCCGTCCTGCCGGATCGTGACGACGTCGGCGACGGACTCGCGCCACGGGATCTCGTTCGAGTGGTGCTCGTAGGGACCGATGAAGACCACCGGCCGCCGCTCGGCGGGGATGTGCTCGGCGAGCCCGTAGGCGTCCTCGAGCGCGGAGGGGATCCGCAGGCCGAGGACGCCGATCAGCTTCGCGATCGCACCCGTCGACCCGGAGCCGGCGAACAGCACGACGGTGTCCTCGTCGCCGCCGACGGCCTCGCGGATGATCTCCCGGGCGTCCTCGCGCAGCCGGGTGGTCTGCAGGCCGGTGCCGCTGGACTCGGTGTGCGTGTTGGCGTAGCCGGGCAGCACCTGGTCGCGGATGAAGTCCTCGATGAACGTGAGGGCGCGCCCGGACGCGGTGTAGTCGGCGTACGTCACCCGGCGGCTCCCGTACGGCGTCTCCATGAGGTGGTCCTCGCCGATCACGGAGTCGCGGATCAGCCCGAGGAGGGCCTCCCGGTCAGGCATGCACGACCACCATGTCGGTCATGCTCCCACCCGGGAGGCCCTCCCGCAGGGCTACCGGACCACGAGCTGCGCGGACCTGCTCCCGGCGACGACGCCGTCGACGGGTCCGAGCACCTGGCTGCCGACCGACTGGCCGCGGCCGCGCTTGCTGAGCGAGACCAAGGTGACCTTCAGCTGGTCGTTGCGGACCAGGTTCGCGACCGCCTTCTGCGCCTGCTCGATGCTGGTCAACCGGCCCAGGCCACCGAGGTACTGGCCCCCGGTCACGTCCAGGAAGCCGGCGCCGCCGGCCATCCGGCGCGGGATCCGCACCGTCACCGGGACGGTGGTGCTCCCGGTGGCACCGCTGAGCACGGCCTGGAGCCTGAGCGTCGACCCGGCGCGCACCGGGATCGCCTGGCGGCGGGACACGTTCGTCCACTCGCCGTCGACCTTCCGCTGGAGCGCGGTGAGCCGGTACGACGTCGCGTCGTCCCGGACGGTGGCGTCGGTCGACACGCTGTCGATCGAGACGCCCGGGATCCGGGCGAGCGCGTAGACGATGTCACCGAGCGAGAAGCCGACCTCGTAGGACAGGTCCCAGTTCGAGACGTAGAGGTCGGTGCTGGTCAGCTCGAAGGCAGCGCCGTCCGGCCCGGTGCCGGTCACGGTCCACGACGCCAGCTCGCTGCCGTCCACGGTGCCGTCGACGACCCGGTCCTGGTTGGCCAGGAACTGGTAGAAGGTCGTGCTCGCCAGCGCGTCGGGCGTGTGCACCGAGACCTGCGAGACCCCGGTCCGGCTGCGGTCGCCGTAGGTCACGATCGACGAGACGCCGGTGGTCTCCGGCAGCGGGCCGAGGACGCCGGTGATGCCGGTGGTGCGGTCGTCGGTGATCGTGCCCGCCGGCGCGCCCAGGTTGGCGAGCTTGAACCCGGCGACCAGGTCCTCCTGGACGTAGATCGCGTCGGCCGGGTGCAGGGCCATCGTGGTGGCGCCGAGGCGCTGGACCGGGTGGCCGAAGCCGACGACCTTGCCGTCGCACACGGACGTGGCCGTGCCGACGGCGGCCATCGTGATGTCGCCGTAGGCGAGCGAGGCGGCGAGGTTGCCGCCGGCGACGACCGTGTCCGGGCCCGCAGCGTCCGCGGAGGCCCGGCCGACGGCGTACGCCGAGCGCGGGAGGTAGGTGCGCGAGCCGGCGTGCTGCTGGGCGAGCGTGAGCTGGCGCGCGCCGACGCCCGCGACGCCCAGCGGGGCCGGGAGCTGGGCGAAGCCCAGACCGGCCTGTTGGGCCGTCACGTCGCTGTGTCGCGCGATCGTCCGCGCGGCGGCACCGTCGACCGTCACGGTGCGGGCGGCGCCCGTGCCCAGGTAGTCGTCCATGTCCGCGAACGGCGTGACCCCGGCGACCGGGGACGCGCCCATCGCCAGACCGTAGGCCACCGCGCCGATCAGACGCCCGTCGGCGGCGTAGACCGGGGACCCGGACATGCCCTGCCAGATGCCGACGCGGTCGATCTCCGCGGAGGTGAGGCGGACCATCACCATGTCGAGGCCCGGCGCGATGCCGTCGTCGAGCACGCCGAGCACCTCGCCGGTGAAGCCCTCGGGCGTGGTGCCGCGGCTGACGGTCAGGCCGGTGACCGGCTGGTCGGCGGCGAGCTCGGCGACCGGGTACGGCGTGGCGCAGTCCCCCGTCGGGTCGGCCGCCTGCGCCGACCCGGGGCCGACCGCGGCGACCGCGAGGCCGAGCCCCGCGACGGTGACGAGCGAGGCCAGGGCCCGGGCCCGCCGGTGAGCAGTGATCCGCTGCATGTGAGTTGTCTTCCTCCCGAAACTGCGGCGCGGCTGTCGCGCCGTACCCCTAAGACTCGGAAGACCCCCGCCTGGTTGCGTCGGGACCCCGGTGGCCCGGGTTGAGGTTAGGTGGTCTGGACCGATGCGCGTCGCGGAACGCCGGAACCTCGACCGATCGGTGACCCGCAACGCTCCTCGGCCGCCGTCATAGGGTGATCGGGTGAGCAGCCCCTACCAGAGTCTTCGGCAGGCCGAGGCGGTCGCCCGCCGCGACCTCCTCTCCGTCGAGGAGTACGACGTCCGCCTCGACCTGGCCGCCGACGAGCAGACCTTCGGGTCGGTGACGACCATCCGCTTCACCAGCCGCGGCGGACCGACGTTCCTCGACCTGAAGCCGGTCCGGGTCAACGAGATCCGGCTCGACGGCCGGGTACTCGACCCGGACCTGCTCCAGCGCGGGCGGCTCCCGCTGGAGACGGACGCGGGCACCCACGAGCTCGTCGTCGACGCGGTCATGCCGTTCCGCAACGACGGCGAGGGCCTGCACCGGAGCGTCGACCCAGCCGACGGCCGGCACTACGTCTACGGGATGTCGTTCATGGAGGCGGCGCCCACGGTCTTCGCCTGCTTCGACCAGCCCGACCTCAAGGCCCCGTTCACGTTCCACGTGCTCGCGCCCGCCGACTGGACCGTGATCGGCAACGCGCCCGCGACCCGCACCGAGACGAGCCCCGGCGGGGTCTCGTCCTGGGAGCTGGCGCGCACCCAGCCGCTCTCGACGTACTTCGTGACCCTGGTCGCCGGCCCGTACCACGTGATCCGCGACGAGCACGACGGCATCCCGCTGGGGCTCTCGGCGCGCGCGAGCATCGCCGGGGCGCTGGACGCCGACGCCGACGAGCTGCTGACCATGACCAAGGCCTGCTTCGACGAGTTCCACCGGCTGTTCGGCATCCGGTACCCGTTCGGCGACTACCACCAGGCGTTCGTGCCCGAGTTCAACGCCGGCGCGATGGAGAACCCGGGCTGCGTCACGTTCCGCGACCCGCTGGTCTTCACCAGCCGGGTCACCCGCGGCGTGCGGATCCAGCGGGCCACCACGGTGGCCCATGAGATGGCGCACCAGTGGTTCGGCAACATCGTCACCCCGCGGTGGTGGGACGACCTGTGGCTCAACGAGTCCTTCGCCGAGTACATGGGCAACCGGGTCACCGCAGACGTCACCGAGTACGACGACGCCTGGACCCACAACGCCTACGCCCGCCGCCAGTGGGGCCTGGTGGCCGACCAGCGGCCGAGCACCCACCCGGTCGCCGGCAATGGCGCCGAGGACGCCGGCTCGGCGCTCCAGGACTTCGACGGGATCTCGTACACGAAGGGCTCGAGCATCCTCAAGCAGCTGAACGCCGCGCTGGGCGACGAGGTGTTCTTCGCCGGCGCCTTCGACCACTTCGCCCGGCACCGGTTCGCCAACGCGACGATGCACGACCTGTTCGCGAGCTGGGAGCGGGCCGGGGCGGGCGACCTGTCGGCGTTCACCGGCAGCTGGCTGCGCACCGCCGGCCCCGACGCGATCGTGCTCGACCGCGCCGCGGGTGTGGTCCGCCGCACTCCCCCGGCCGGCGACCCGGCCGACCGCTCCCACACGTTCCGGGTGGCCCGGGCGCTGCCCGACGGCAAGTGGGAGGTCGCGCCGCTCACGGTCGCGAGCGCGGAGACGCCGTACGACGCCGGCGAGACCGCCGCGGTCGTGCTCGACCCCTTCGAGGACAGCTGGGCGCTGGTCCAGCCCGACCCGACCACGGTCGCCGCGCTGAAGTCCCTGCTCCCCCGCACCGAGGACACGCTGCTGCGGGCCGGGATCTGGAACAACGTGCGGAGCGCCTTCCACAACGCGGCGCTCGACCCCGCGGACGTGCTCGACCTGGTCGAGGCGGGCCTGCCGATCGAGGACAGCGACGACGCGCTGTTCTACACGATGCCCTGGGTGCTCGCGAAGGTCGTGCCGCTGACCGCCGACCCGGCCGCGGCCCTGGCGCGGGTGCACCGCGCGACGGCCGCGAAGGCGCAGGCCTCGGGCGCCGGGTCGCCGCTCCAGCTCGCGGCGTTCCAGGCGGCCGTGTCCTCGGCCGGCTCCGCGGAGCCGCTCCGCGACTGGCTCCAGGGCCGTGCCCTCCCCGACGGCGTCGAGGTCGACCTCGACCTGAGGTGGCGGATCCTGGTCCGGCTGGCCGTGCTGGGCGCGACCGACCGGGCCGAGCTCCAGGCCGCGCTCGACGCCGAGCCGACCGCCCGGTCCCGGGTCGAGCACACCCGGGCGCTCGCCTCGCTGCCGGACCCGGACGCGAAGGCCTGGGCGTGGGAGCGCTTCACGGGCCGGGTCGACGTGCCCAACTACGAGCTCGAGGCCGCCGGCGTCGGGATGTGGCGCGGCGAGCAGGAGGAGCTGCTGGCGCCGTACGTCGACCGCTACTTCGCCGAGGTCGCCGACACCGCCCGGGTGCGCAGCGGGTGGGTGCAGGCCGACGCCGCGATGTGGTTCTTCCCGCTCGTCTTCGAGACCACCGACACCCTCGAGCGAGCGCGGGAGCTGATCGCGCGCGAGGACTTCGAGCTCGCGATGCGGCGCCGGGTCGTCGACCTCGCCGACGAGCTCGAGCGACGGATCGCGATCCGGGCGGCGTACCCCGCATGACCTGCCCATGATCGGCGGCGAGCGCGCACGGCGCCCCGGGCCGACGGTCCGCGCCCGCGTGCAGGAGCACCTCGCCGAGGGCGAGCGCCGGCACGAGGACCGCCTCGCGACCGAGGAGCCGTTGGAGATCCGACTGGCGTGGCCCGGCGCACCGGCCCGGCGGGTCTGGGTGACGATGCGAACCCCCGGCCACGACTTCGAGCTGGCCGCCGGCTGGCTCGTCCACGAGGGCATCGCTGCGCCCGACGTTGTGCACGGCGTCGCGTACTGCACCGACGCGGAGCTCGCCGCCGAGCAGGAGTTCAACGTCGTGACCGTCACCCTGTCCGCGCCGCCGCTGACCCCGCCGGGTCACCGCCACGTCGGTCTCTCCTCGGGGTCCTCGGCGTGCGGCGTGTGCGGCAAGGACAGCCTCGACGCGGCGCTGGCCACCACCTCCGCCGGTCGCTGGGCCGGGCCGCTGCCCGCACCCGAGGTGGTCCGGGCGCTCCCCGACCGGCTGCACGCGAGCCAGACGGTGTTCGCGCGCACGGGCGGCGTGCACGCTGCGGGCCTCGCCGACGCGGACGGCCGGCTGCTCGTCGTACGCGAGGACGTCGGGCGGCACAACGCGGTCGACAAGGTGACCGGCGCCCGCGTGCTGGGCGGCGCACCGCCCGCCGAGGCCTGCCTGGTCGTCAGCGGGCGGGCCGGCTTCGAGCTGGTGCAGAAGGCGGTGGCCGCCGGCATCGGCGCCCTGGTCGCCGTCGGCGCCCCCACCAGCCTGTCGGTGCGGCTCGCCGAGGAGTCCGGGTTGGTGCTCTACGGGTTCGCCTCCCCCGAGCGCTGCGTGCGCTACGCGTAGCCCGCGTCCCGTCTTCGGGTCCGCTCCCCCCTCCCCGCAACACGCCGGATCCTCTCTTGACTTCGAACTGGTGTTCGGTTACCATATATAGATGGTGATCCAGATCGAGCTCGGGCAGGTCCGCGACGACGCGACCTCGACCGAGCTCGTCGACGCCATCCGGGACCTGGAGGACCTCAAGTCCCGCACCTGCGCCGCCCAGGCCCGGCTGACCGCCCGCCTGGCAGCGGTCCGGCCCGACGACGCGGCCGGTCTGGTCGGCTACGCCCGGCGGGAGTCACCGGCCCGGGCCGGGCAGCACGTCGGCCTCGCGACGGCATTGACCACCGAGCTTCCCCACACGCTGGCCGCGATGGACTCCGGCGCGGTCCCGGAGTGGCGCGCGACGCTGATCACCCGCGAGACCGCCTGCCTGTGCGCGGACGACCGTGCCGACGTCGACGAGCAGGTTGCGGCGGCCGATCAGGACGGCGTCCGGGCCCTCGACGGATGGGGCGACCGCCGGCTCGTCGCCGAGGTCCGCGCCCTGGTCGCCGAGGTCGATCCGGTCGCGGTGGTCGACCGGCGCTCCCGCGCCGAGGCCGACCGTCAGGTCTCGCTGCGTCCCGCTCCCGACACCATGGCCCGGTTGAGCGCGCTGCTGCCGGCCGCCCAGGGTGTCGCCGTCTGGGCCACGCTCGCCCGGATCGCCGACCAGGCCCGCGCCGCCGGCGACCCCCGCTCCCGTGGCCAGGTGATGGCCGACGCCCTCGTCGAGCGGATCACCGGCCAGGCACGCGCCGACGCCGTGCCGATCGTCGTCAACCTCGTGGTCTCCGACGAGACCCTGCTCACCGGCGGCTCCGCGCCCGCCTGGGTCGAGGACTACGGCCCCGTCACGGCCGACACCGCCCGCGACCTCGCCGCGCGAGCCATCGCGGACGCCACGGCCGCCCTGCGCCGCCTCTACGCCGCACCCTCGAGCGGCGCGCTGGTCGCGATGGACTCGGTCGCCCGGGCGTTCCCGAAGGGCCTCGCGCTGTTCCTGGACCTCCGCGATCGGACCTGCCGCACCCCGTGGTGTGACGCGCCGATCCGGCACCACGACCACGCCGTCGCCCACGCGGAGGGCGGGCCCACCAGCGCCGTCAACGGCCAGGGCCTCTGCGAGCGCTGCAACCACGCCAAGGAGGTCGCCGGCTGGGCGGCCCGACCACTCGGTCCTCCCGGCGACCTGCACACGGTCGAGACCCGGCTCCCCACCGGCCACACCGTCACCAGCACCGCACCCCGAGCCCCCACCCCGACCCGGCACCGACCCGTCCTCCGCTCGGAGCTCTACTACACCCCGCTGGTCATCGAGTACGCCGCCTGAGCCGCACGTGCACAGCCGCGCCCTGCGGCCGTCACCGCGGGCGCTCGTTCTGGGATCTGGGAGCGCGTCATTGCGCCGCGAGAATCCCAGTGCTGGGCGCCCGGACCTTCCCGGTGGCTCACATCCGTTCCGAGGTGGCCCTCAAGTCGTCGGGCCATGCCGTTCGATCCGGTTCAGGACGTGTTCCCGTGGCGGAGCGTGCCCGTGCTCAAGTTCAATATGAGCGATCAGGGCGTCCGCGAGACGGTCGGCGTCGTCGTCGGAAAAGGCCTGCTTGCACCGAGGGCAACGCAAGGCGAGATTCGTCATAGGTGAAGTCTTGCCCGCCCGGTCAAAGCCGGCGGTCGCGCGCTCCCGCGCCGTTGAGGACCTGCGACACACCGCCGCCTAGTTGTGAGGCTGCGAGCCGGTGCAGGGATTACTCGTAGGGCGTTGCTTGGCCGTGCCACAAGGCTCTCGACACCCCGGCGAGTGGGCACTATCCGGCGCCCTGGGTCGCCTCGCAGCTGGTATCCGGGGCCATCAGGCCCGCGCGTCCACCAGCGCCTCGCGCAGCGTGACCCGGGCTGCGGCGTACCGACTCCGCGCGGTCGAGGCGTTCAGGCCGAGAATCTCGGCGGCCTCGACGATGGTGAAGCCGTCCCAATGGATCAGCATGACCAACTCGCGCTGGGCGTCGTGGAGGCGGAGGACGGCGTCGCGGACGGCGTACGCGCCCTCCACGTCAGGCGTCGGGGCGGTGACGGCGAGCACGTCGCGGAGCCGGTCCGTGAGGGACAGTCGGCGCTGGGCGGTCCGCCGGTGGTTGCTCAGTGTGTTGGCGGCGATCACGAACAGCCACATTCGCTGGCGCTCGGGCTCGGCGGGCAGTTTGTTGATGTGCTTCCAGGCAGTGAGCATCGTCTCGCCGTACAGGTCGGCGGCGTCCTCGCGCGACGGCACCCGACGGACGAAGTACGCCAGCAGGTCCATGGACGCGTCGCGTAGCGCCGTCCGCGCGGCAGCACTCACTTCGCGACTCCGTCGCAGGTGAGGGCCATCGAAACGCCGACCGCCGTGGTGGGCAGGCCCTGCTTCACCAGCTCGGCGTCGACCAGCTTCTGCACCTCAGCAAGGGAGTCCTGGTCGATGCGGACGCTCGAGGCGTCGAAGCTCTCGAGGAACTCCTCCGCCGCGGCGATCGCAGCCGCCCGGGTCGCGGCGCCCACCGGGTGGGCCTGGACCTCGATGCCCTTGACCCCGTAGACGACGTCGCACTTCTCTCCGGTTGCCGTTGTCGCGGACCCCCGCGACGGCGCGCTGTCGTACCAAGGGAGCTGGCCGGCCGCACCCGCGGCCGCCGTACCGACCGCGACCGCACCGAGGGCCGCCAGGCCGCCGATGGTCAGCCGGCGGCGGTGCCGACGGGCCGGCCAGGCCAGCCGCTCTGCCTCCGCGATGACGAACAGCAGCTCCCTGTCGAGGTCGGCCGTGCGGGCGGGCACCGGCGGGGCCGAGGCACTCAGCTGCTCATCGAGCGTCATCACGTCTCCTGCAGGTTGGGGGGCTACTTCACCACGTACATGTACCGAGCACCCGCCAGCGTCCAACCCACTTTTGGCCATTTTCTCCCCACACAGCACCCTGTGCCCGTTGCCCACGCGCGTCTTTCCGCCGCCTTCCGGACGCGTAGATCCACCCGCCACGATCGTGCGGCTGAGCGTGCGCTGGGGCGCCCCGTGAGCCACACGACTCCCTGCGCCCGCCCCTCCTCGGCGCGCCCCCGCGGCGATGTCGGCGCCCGCTCCTAGCGTGGCGGTGTGCGCATCCTCCACACCTCCGACTGGCACCTCGGGCAGTCCTTCCACCGGGAGGGCATGCTCGGGCACCAGGCTGCGTACGTCGACCACCTCCTCGAGGTCGTCGAGCAGGAGCGGGTGGACCTGGTGGTCGTGGCGGGCGACATCTACGACCGGGCGCTCCCCCACGTGGACGCCGTACGCCTCGCCGACGAGACCCTGGCGCGCTTGGCGGCGTCGCGGGCCGAGGTGGTGCTCACCAGCGGCAACCACGACTCCGCGCAGCGGCTCGGGTTCAGCTCGCGGCTGATCGACGCCGCCGGGGTGTTCATCCGCACCGACGCCGGAGGCGTCGGCACCCCGGTGCTGCTGGCGGACGAGCACGGCCCGGTCGCCGTCTACGGCATCCCCTACCTCGACCCCGACGCCGTCCGCGAGCCCTGGAGGCTGCCGGTCCGCAGCCACGAGGCAGCGCTCGCCGAGGCGATGCGCCGGGTGCGCGCCGATCTGGCGGGCCGCCGCGCCCGCTCGGTGGTGCTCGCGCACGCGTTCGTCGCGAGCGCGGCCGCGTCGGTGCAGGCGAGCGACTCCGAGCGCGACATCAGCGTCGGCGGGGTCTCGCTGGTGCCGACGACGGTCTTCGACGGCGTCGACTACACCGCGCTCGGCCACCTGCACGGCCGGCACACCCTGACCGAGACGGTGCGCTACTCCGGCTCACCGCTGGCCTACTCGTTCTCCGAGGCGACCCAGGTCAAGGGCTCGTGGCTGGTCGACCTCGGCGCCGACGGGGTCCGGGCCACGACGTTCGTCGAGGCGCCGGTGCCGCGCGCCCTCGCGCGGCTGCGCGGCACCCTCGCCGAGCTGCTCGGCGACCCGCGCCTCGAGGCCCACGAGCCGGCCTGGGTCCAGGCGACCCTCACCGACGAGGTCCGCCCGCTCCAGGCGATGGAGCAGCTGCGCCGCCGCTTCCCGCACACCCTGGTCCTCGGCTTCGAGCCGGCCGGCGGCCAGCAGCCCACGGTCCCGTCTGCCACGATGCGCGGCCGTTCCGACCACGCGATCGCGCTGGACTTCGTCGACCAGCTGCGCGGCGCCCCGGCGACCGACGCCGAGTCCGCGCTCCTGCTCGCGGCGTGCGACGCGTGCGCCGAGGACCCCGACGTCGACGTGGTGGTGTCCGGATGAGGATCCACCAGCTCGAGGTGACCGCGTTCGGGCCGTTCGCCGACACCGTCTCGGTCGACTTCGACGAGCTGTCGGGCGCCGGCCTGTTCCTGCTCTCCGGGCCGACCGGCGCCGGCAAGACCAGCGTGCTCGACGCCGTGTGCTTCGCGCTGTACGGCGACGTCCCCGGCGACCGCAGCACCGCCAAGCGGCTCCGCTCCGACCAGGCGGGCCCCGGCGTCCGCCCGCAGGTGACCCTGGAGGCCACGCTGTCCGGCCGCCGGTTCCGGATCGTCCGCTCGCCGTCCTGGGAGCGGCCCAAGAAGCGCGGCAGCGGCCTGACCACCGAGCAGGCGTCGGTCACGATCGCCGAGCGGGTCGAGGGCCGGTGGCTGACCCACTCGACGCGGCTCGACGAGACCGGACACCTGGTCACCCGCCTGGTCGGCATGAACGCCGACCAGTTCACCCAGGTCGCGATGCTCCCGCAGGGCCGGTTCCAGGCGTTCCTCCGGGCGCGCTCCGAGGAGCGCCATCGCCTGCTCCAGCAGCTGTTCCGCGCCGGCCGCTTCGAGGGTGTCGAGCGCTGGCTGCGCGACCGGCGGCTCGCCCTGGGGCGCGAGAGCGAGGAGGTCCGCCGCCGCGTCGACGGGTTGGTCAACCGGGTCAGCGAGACCACCGGCACCCCGGCCCCCGAGGACCCGGTGGCCGACTGGGCGCAGGCCCTGCTCGCCGACGCGACCGCGCGGTGCGCGGAGACCGCGGCCGCCGCCGGCGACGCCGCCGAGACGGAGGCCGAGGCGCGCGCGGCCTGGGAGACGGCCCGCGCCCTGACCGAGCGCCGGGGCCGCCTCGACGCGGCCGCCGCCGAGCACCGACGGCTCACCGCGGCCACTGCCGAGCAGGACGCCGCCCGCGACCGGCTCGACGCCGCCCGGAGGGCCGCCGGCGTGGTGCCGCTGCACGCCGTCGCCGTGAAGGCCCAGCGGGCCCACTCCGCGGCCCGGACCGTCGTCGAGCGGCTCGAGGTCGCCGACCGCGCGACGCTCGAGGCCGCGGTCGCGGAGGCGGTCGACGGCGCCGCCCGGATGCGGGCCCTGCAGCCGCGGGCCGCGCGCCTCCAGCAGGTGCACATCGAGACCGTTCGCCTCCAGCGTCGTCAGCAGGCGCTCACCGAGGAGGTCCAGGCCGCGCGGGAGGCGGCCCGTGCCCTCGTGCAGGCGCTCACCGCCCGGGTCGCCGACGCCCGGGACGCGCACGCCCTCGCCCGGTCGGAGGCGCAGCGGCTGCGCGGCCACGCGCTCGACGTACGCGAGGCGCGCCTCGACGGGATGGCGGCCGAGATCGCCGGCGCCCTCGCGGTCGGCGCGTCCTGCCCGGTCTGCGGCTCCTGCGACCACCCCCACAAGGCGGCGACCCGCGCCGGCGCCCCCGACGACGTCGCGGAGAAGGCCGCCGTGCGCGCCGCCGACGACGCGGCCGCCACCGAGCACCTGCGCGACGTCGAGGTCCGCGACCTGTCCGCGCAGCTCGACGCCGCGGCCGCGCAGGTCGACCAGGTCCCGGCCGGGCTGGCGGCGCAGGTCGCCGCCGCCGAGACCGGGCTGGAGCGGCTCGCGGCGGAGGCGTCGGGGCTCGAGTCCGAGCTGGTCGGGTACGACGAGTCGCTGGCGGTGGCCCACACCCGCCAGGAGCAGGCCGGTCGCGCCGCCCTCGCGGCCCTCGACGGGCTCGACGCCACGAGCGTCGCGGTCGAGGACGCCCGGGCGGCGCTGGCGGCGGCCGTCGCCGACGCCGGGTTCGCGAGCGCCGACGCGGCCGTCGCGGCGAGCCTCGACCAGCGCACCTACGACCGACTGGCGGCCACCGTCGCCGACCACGACCGCCGGCTCGCGGCGGTCGCCGCGGTGCTCGCCGAGCCGGGGGCGGCCGAGATCGCGGCCGCGGTCCTCCCCGAGCTGGGTGGGCTCGAGCGCGGCCACCGGGCCGCCCTGGACGCCCTGGGCGCCGCCCGCGCCCAGGAGTCGGCCTGGGCCGCCCGGGCCGGGCGGCTGTCCGGCCTGGTCGCCGAGCTGGACGCGGCCCTGACCGCCTGGGGTCCGCTGCGCGCCGAGCTCGACCTGACCACCCGCCTGTGCAGCTTCGTCGAGGGCAAGTCCGCCGACAACCGGCTCCAGATGCGGCTCTCCGCCTACGTCCTCGCCTACCGGCTCTCCCAGGTCGTCGCCGCCGCCAACGCGCGGCTGGGCACGATGAGCGACCAGCGCTACTCCCTGGAGCACACCGGCCGGCGTGGCGCCGGCGAGGCCCGCGGTGGCCTGAGCCTGCTGGTGCGCGACGACTGGTCCGGCGAGTCCCGGGACCCGGCGACCCTGTCCGGCGGCGAGACGTTCGTGGTCTCGCTCGCCCTGGCGCTCGGGCTGGCCGACGTCGTCACCCAGGAGGCCGGCGGGGCCGACCTCGACACGCTGTTCGTCGACGAGGGCTTCGGTGCGCTGGACGCCGACACCCTCGACGACGTGATGGACACCCTCGACTCGCTGCGCGACGGCGGGCGCGTGGTCGGCGTGGTCAGCCACGTCGCCGAGATGCGCGACCGGATCCCCACCCAGCTCGTCGTGTCGAAGTCGCGGCGCGGGTCGACGCTGGCGATCAGCCGCTGAGCGGCGCGCTGCTCAGGCCAGCGACTCCCAGGCGGACAGGTCCAGACCCCAGTCGTCGACGAGCCGGCGGGCCTGCGGGCGGTAGAGCACCTGCAGCATCTCGCGCGTGCCCTCGGGCCAGTCCCAGCTCGCCTTGCTGGTGGTCGGCGAGGGGCGCTCGCTGTGCTGCAGCGGCACGGGCTCGAGGCCCAGGTCGCGCCACACCAGGTCGACAGCCGGCTGCGGCTCCGTGCGCGCCTGCTCGTACACCAGGACCTTGAGCCGGTCGCGTCCGACGAAGTGCGCCCAGGCGTCGAGCTGGTCGGCGTACATGCCGGCCCAGGTCTGCAGCTGCTGCGGCACCGGGAAGGGGTAGGAGCGGCCCCGGAAGGCCGCCAGCCGCATCGCGGAGCGGTAGCGCTCGACGGGGTCGCGGAGCAGGACGACGATCGGGGCGTCGGGCATCGTGCGGGCCACGACGGCCGACATCGACGGGTGACGCAGGTAGCTGGGCGAGAACTCACCGCGGCGGATGCCGTCGTCGGGGAAGAGGTCGAAGTACTCCGCCTCGGGCACGAGCCCGTCCGCGACCCGGTGGAACAGCTGCTGCTCCTTGACGTCGTTGGTGCCGAGGTCGACCTGCGGGTGCTGGCACAACAGTGCGGTGAACCACGTGGTGCCGCTGCGTTGCGCACCGATGCCGAGCCAGGAAGGAGCGCCCATGGCTGCGGACCCTATCGCAGCAGCCGGGCGTTCCCCGGGCTGAGGTCCGGTACCGTGCCGGCATGGCTGCTCCCGCCCTCGACCAGTCCTTCACCGCACTCCCCTACCGCAGCCTCGGGGACGCCGCGCTCGCCCGCGCGCAGGAGCTCGGAGCCAGCCGCGCGGACTTCCGCTTCGAGCGGGTCCGCTACCAGACCCTCGGGGTCCGAGACGGGGTGCTCCAGGGTGCGAACGACACCGAGGACCTCGGCTTCGCGGTGCGGGTCGTGCACCGGGGTGCCTGGGGCTTCGCGTCCGGGGTCGTGCTCACGCCCGAGGAGGCGGTGCGGGTCACGGAGGCCGCGGTCGCGGTGGCGCAGGTCGCGGCCGGGATGACCAGCAGCCCCGTGGAGCTGGCGGACGAGCCGGTGCACGCCGACGTGGAGTGGGTCTCGTCGTACGTCGTGAACCCACTCGAGGTGCCGGTGCGCGACAAGGCGGACCTCCTCATCGACTGGACCCATCGACTGCGGGCGGGCGCTGCCGTCGACCATGCCTCCGCGCACCTGCTCCAGGTGCAGGAGAACAAGTACTACGCCGACCTCACCGGCACCCGCACCACCCAGCAGCGGGTCCGGCTGCACCCGGGCTTCGAGGCCATGGGCGCCGGGGCGGACGCGTTCGACTCGATGGCCAGCATCGCCCCGCCCGTCGGCCGCGGCTGGGAGTACCTGGACAAGGGGGCCGGCGGACCCGACGGCTGGGACTGGGACGCCGAGATCGAGGAGGTGCCCGAGCTGCTCGCCGAGAAGCTGAAGGCGCCCAGCGTGGAGGCCGGCACCTACGACCTGGTGGTCCACCCCTCGAACCTCTGGCTGACCATCCACGAGTCCATCGGCCACGCGACCGAGCTGGACCGCGCGCTCGGCTACGAGGCCAACTACGCCGGCACCTCGTTCGCGACACCGGACCTGCTCGGCACGCTGCAGTACGGCTCGCCGGTCATGAACGTGACCGGCGACCGCACCGTCGAGCACGGCCTGGCCACCGTCGGGTACGACGACGAGGGCGTCGCGACCCAGTCGTGGGACATCGTCAGGGACGGGCTGCTCGTCGGCTACCAGCTCGACCGCGCGATGGGCCGGATGTACCCCGAGCTGAACGGCGGCCGCTCCAACGGCTGCGCGTACGCCGACTCCCCCGGCCACATCCCCATCCAGCGGATGGCGAACGTCTCGCTGCAGCCGGCGCCCGACGGGCCGTCGACCGAGGAGCTGATCGGCCGGGTCGAGCGCGGCCTCTACGTCGTCGGTGACAAGTCCTGGAGCATCGACATGCAGCGCTTCAACTTCCAGTTCACCGGCCAGCGCTTCTACAAGATCGCCGACGGCGAGCTGGTCGGCCAGGTCCGGGACGCGGCGTACCAGGCGACCACCACCGAGTTCTGGGGATCGATGGAGGCGGTCGGCGGCCCCGAAACGTGGGTGCTGGGCGGCGCGTTCAACTGCGGCAAGGCCCAGCCCGGCCAGGTCGCCAGCGTCAGCCACGGCTGCCCCACCGCACTGTTCCGCGGCGTCCGCATCCTCAACACCACCGACGAGGCCGGCCACTGATGAGCATCCCGATCAGCCCCCAGTCGTTCGTCGAGCACGCGGTCGCGACGTCGATCGCCGACGACTGCGTCGTGATCGTGCGCGACCGGACCAGCGCCAACCTGCGCTGGGCCAACAACACGCTCACCACCAACGGCGTGATGGCCGGCGTCGACGTCACGGTGATCTCGTTCGTGCGGACCGCCGCCGGCGTGGCGACCGGCTCGATGACCGGCACCGTCACCACCCAGGCCGGCGTCACCGGGCTGGTCGAGGCCGCGGACGCCGCTGCCCGGGCGGCCGCGCCGGCCGAGGACGCCAACGAGCTGGTCCGCGACGCGGTGTCGCCGGACTGGGACGACGCCCCGGTGCCGACCGACATCCACGTGTACGACGAGGTCGCGCCCGCCCTCGGCGAGGCGTTCGGCCGGGCCGCCGGCGAGGGCCGGGTGCTCTACGGCTTCGTCAACCACGAGTCCACCACGACGTACCTCGGCTCGACGACCGGGCTGCGGCTTCGCCACGTGCAGCCGACCGGCCACGTCGCCTGCACCGCCAAGAGCGCCGACCTGACCCGCAGCGCGTGGATCGGGGCCGCCACGCGCGACTTCTCCGACGTCGACCCGCTGGCCCTCGACGAGGCGCTCACCCGCCGGCTCGGCTGGGCGGAGCGGCAGGTCGACCTGCCCGCCGGGCGCTACGACACGATCCTGCCCCCGACGGCGGTGGCGGACCTGATGATCGATGCCTACTGGTACGCCGGCGCCCGCACCGCGTTCGAGGGGCAGTCGGTCTACAGCCGGCGCGGTGGCGGCACCCGGATCGGCGACCCGATCGCGCGGCCCGGCGTCCACCTCTACTCGGACCCGGCGCAGCCCGGGCTCGAGTGCGAGCCGTTCGCGCTCGCGGCGAGCTCCGACAACGAGTCGTCGGTCTTCGACAACGGGCTGCCGCTGGGGCGCACGGACTGGATCCACGACGGCCGCCTCGCCGCGCTGCTGCAGACCCGACACTCGGCGGCCATGACCGACCAGCCGGTGACGCCCGCGATCGACAACCTGGTGCTCGCCGTCGACGGCGCATCGGGCTCGGTCGAGGACCTCGTCGCCGGCACCGAGCGCGGCCTGCTGCTGACCTGCCTGTGGTACATCCGCGAGGTCGACCCGCAGACGCTGCTGCTGACCGGCCTCACGCGCGACGGCGTCTACCTCGTCGAGGGCGGCGAGATCACCGGGGCGGTCAACAACTTCCGGTTCAACGAGAGCCCGGTCGACCTGCTCAACCGGTTCACGCACGCCTCGGCGACGGTGCCGGCGTTCAGCCGGGAGTGGGGCGACGACTACTTCTCGCGGACGGCGATGCCGGCGCTGCGGGTGCCCGACTTCAACATGTCGAGCGTGTCGCAGGCCCGCTGAGGTCGTCTGGGAATCGGATGCAACCGGATCCCGGGCCGGGGCGTATCCCCTGTGTCCGAACACCACGACCGATCATCCGAAGCAAGGAACCCTCATGCGTACCACCTCGCCCGTCACCGGGCTGATCACCGGCGTCCTGGCCGTCGTCGCGACCTCCGGCCTGGTCGGCCTCGCCGCCCCGGCGACCGCGAGCGAGCCGACCACCACCCGCGAGCGCGGGATCGTCATCGAGTGCACCGGCGCCATCAAGGGCCGGGACGTCTACACCAGCCTCTACGAGAACGACACCGTGCGGAACACGATCCAGATCCTCATCGGCGACGACGGCCACCAGGTCGGCGGCAGCCGGGACACGGACCGCGACTTCCGCGACGGCCGCCAGGTCCGTGGCGTCCTCAAGGTCGCCGGCCGCCGCGCCGTCGTCGAGGGCACCGCCCGCAAGGTCGGCGAGCGGATCGCCGTCCACGAGGAGCACGACGACGCCGGCCAGCACATCACCGTCGACGGCTTCCACAAGCGCCTCAACACCGACCTGACCCTGACGTGGAAGGGCGCGACCGCACCGCTGACGTGCGACAACGCGTTCGTCTACGACCTGCAGGTCACCAAGGAGTCCACGGTCTGACCGTCGCCCCCAACAGCGGCCCAGCAGCGGCACAGCAGCGGCCCTAGCGACCCGGAGCGCCCCCAGGGATGGGGGCCTCCGGGTCGTACGGCGTCCGGGTGTAGACGAACGTCGCCACCTCGAGGTGACCGGCGGAGCCGTCGGGGCGGCGGACCACGTGCAGCTCCTCGCCGGCGTGGTAGCCGGACAGCCCGACGACCCGGCCGGCACGCACGCCGAACCGGTAGGCCTCGACCCCGTTGCGCCGGGCCACCAGCTCGGCCCCCTCCATCGTGAACACCACCGGGGTGTTGCCCCAGTGCCAGACGCCCGGCACGTCGACGAGCTCGGCGGGGACCGCCTCGGCCGGCCGCCACGGCTCGGGCAGGAACGGCTCGCAGCGCTCGAGCTCCTCCAGGAGCCCGACCACGGCCTCCGCCGGTGAGAAGCCGGTGGTCGCGTTCGCGAGGACGAGGCCGCCGGTGCGCCGCTCCAGGTCGACCAGGCAGGTCGCGAGGAAGCCGGGCATCGAGCCGGTGTGGCCGGCCAGCGTGCCGGAGCCGCCGGCGAACAGCTGGAAGCCGAGCCCGTGCGCGGAGCGCAGCCCGTCCTCGGGACTGCCCGCCTGGGGCGCGAACGCCCGGGCGAGCTCCTCGGCCGGCAGCACCTCGGGGTGGCCGCCGCCGAGGAAGGCGGTGTACGTCGCGAGGTCGGTGATCGTCGCCCACACCTGCCCGGCCGGGGCCATCGCCCCGGTGTCCGTGGCCGGCTCGGCCAGCAGCGTGGCGTCGTAGGGGTGCACCGACCAGCCCTGCGCCGCGGCGCCCTCGGGGAGGTACGACGTACGCGTCATGCCCAGCGGCGCGAGGATGCGGTCGCGGACGGCGTCCCACCAGCTCGTGCCGAGCGCCCGGGCGGCGACCTCGCCGAGCACGGCGAAGCCGAGGTTGGAGTAGTGGAACCGCTCGTGGACGCCGAACACCGCCCCGGACCCGTCGTTGGCGGCCATCAGCTCGGCGAACGAGGTTCCCGCCGTCCGCTCCCACCACGGGCCGGCGGGCTCGGACTGCATCCCGGAGCCGTGGGCGAGCAGGGTGCGCAGCGTCCGGTCGGCGTACGGGTGCCCCGCGAGCTCGCCGAGCACCGCGGAGGCGGGGTCGTCAAGGCCGACCCGGCCGTCGCGGACCAGCTGGAGGACCAGCACCGCGGTCAGGGTCTTGGTGATGGAGCCGATCCGGTACTGCACGTCCAGCGGGTCGTGATCAGGTACGGCGGGTCCGCCGTACGACCCGAACCACACCGGCTCGCCGTCGCGCACCAGGCCGGCCACCACCGAGGGCAGCCGCCCGGTCGACTGCGACCGGGCGACGCGGGCGAGCAGCCGCCGCGCCGTCGTGTCGCTGACCGTCACTCCGCGAAGGCTTCCAGAGGCGGGCAGGCGCAGACCAGGTGCCGGTCGCCGTAGGCCTGGTCGATCCGCGCCACCGGCGGCCAGTACTTGTCGGGGTCGACGCCGGTCGGGAAGACGGCGAGCTCGCGGGAGTAGGGGCGGTCCCACTCGCCGACGAGGGCCCGCGACGTGTGCGGCGCACCGCGCAGCGGCGACTCCTCCGGGGTCCACTCCCCCGCCGCGACCCGGTCGATCTCGGCGCGGATCGCGATCATCGCGTCGACGAACCGGTCGATCTCGCCGAGGTCCTCGGACTCGGTCGGCTCGACCATCAGCGTGCCGGCGACCGGGAAGGACATCGTCGGTGCGTGGAAGCCGTAGTCGACCAGCCGCTTGGCGACGTCGTCGACGGTGACGCCGGTCTCCTTGGTCAGGCCGCGCAGATCCAGGATGCACTCGTGTGCCACCAGCCCGCCGTGGCCGCGGTAGAGGACCGGGTAGTGCTCGCCCAGCCGGGCGGCGACGTAGTTCGCCGAGAGCACCGCGGCTGCGGTCGCGCGGGTCAGGCCGGCGGCGCCCATCAGCCGGATGTAGGCCCACGAGATCGGCAGGATGCCCGCCGAGCCGTACGGCGCCGCGCTGACCGGGCCGATCCCGGTGCGCTTGGCCTCCTCGGGGTGCATGCCGTGCGAGGGCAGGTACGGCGCCAGGTGGGCGCGCACCGCGACCGGGCCCACGCCCGGGCCGCCGCCGCCGTGCGGGATGCAGAAGGTCTTGTGCAGGTTGAGGTGCGAGACGTCGCCGCCGAACTCGCCGGGCTTGGCGTAGCCCAGCAGCGCGTTGAGGTTCGCGCCGTCGACGTACACCTGGCCACCGTGCTCGTGCACGATCTCGCACAGCTCGGTGATGGTCTCCTCGTAGGCGCCATGGGTGGACGGGTAGGTCACCATGATCGCGGCGAGGTCGTCGGCGTGGGCCGCGCACTGCGCGCGCAGGTCGTCGAGGTCGACCTCGCCGCCGGGCCCGGAGCGCACGACCACGACCCGCATGCCCGCCAGCACCGCGGACGCGGCGTTCGTGCCGTGCGCGGACGACGGGATCAGGACCACGTTGCGCGCCTCGCCGCCGTTGGCCCGGTGGTAGGCGCGGATCGCGAGCAGGCCGGCGAGCTCGCCCTGCGAGCCGGCGTTCGGCTGGATCGAGACCGAGTCGTAGCCGGTGACCTCCGCTAGCCAGCCCTCGAGCTCGGTGACCAGCTGCCGGTAGCCCTGGGCGTCCTCCGCGGGTGCGAACGGGTGCAGGTCGGCGAAGCCGGGCAGCGAGATCGGCTCCATCTCGGTGGTGGCGTTGAGCTTCATCGTGCACGAGCCCAGCGGGATCATCCCGCGGTCGAGCGCGTAGTCGCGGGCCGAGAGCCGGCGCAGGTAGCGCAGCATCTGCGTCTCGCTGTGGTGGGCCGCGAACACCTCGTGGGTGAGGTACGGCGTGGTCCGCCGCAGCGCGTCCGGCAGCGCGTCACCGGTCGCCGCGTCGACGGCGTCCAGCTGGACCGCGTGGTCGCCCGCGCCGGTCGACAGCCCGAACGCCTTGAGCACGCTGGAGACGGTGGACCGGGTCGTGCACTCGGAGGTGCTGATCCCGACGTGGTCGGCGTCGACCAGCCGCAGCTGCACGCCCAGCGCGCGGGCCGCGGTGACGACCTCGGCCGCCCGGCCGGTCGCCACCACGCTCAGCGTGTCGAAGTAGCTCTGGTGGACCACCGGGAACCCGCCCTGGCCCAGTGCCGCCGCGAGGACCGCGGCGTACCGGTGCGTGCGGGTCGCGATCGCGCGCAGGCCCTCCGGCCCGTGGTAGACGGCGTACATCGACGCCACGACCGCGAGCAGCACCTGGGCGGTGCAGATGTTGGACGTCGCCTTGTCGCGGCGGATGTGCTGCTCGCGGGTCTGCAGGGCGAGCCGGTACGCCGGGCGTCCCTCGGCGTCGACCGACACGCCGACCAGGCGTCCCGGCAGGTGCCGCTCCAGGCCGGCGCCCACCGACATGAAGCCGGCGTGCGGGCCGCCGTAGAACAGCGGCACGCCGAAGCGCTGGCTCGAGCCGACGACGACGTCGGCGCCGAGTGCGCCCGGCGACTCGAGCACCGTGAGCGCGAGCAGGTCGGCCGCCACGACGGCGAGCGCGGCCCGCTCGTGGGCCTGCTCGATGACCTGCCGCGGGTCGAGCACCCGGCCGGACGCACCGGGGTACTGCACGAGCACGCCGCACAGCCCGTCCTCGAGCACCGACGCGGGCAGGCCGTCGGTCAGGTCGGCGACCACGACCTCGATGCCGAGGCCGGACGCGCGGGTGCGGACCACCTCGATCGTCTGCGGCAGCGCGTCGGCGTCGACCACGAACGGGCCGGTGGCCTTCGGGTGCGCCCGGCGTACCAGCGTCATCGCCTCCGCCGCGGCGGTGCCCTCGTCGAGCAGCGAGGCGTTCGCGACCGGCAGCCCGGTGAGGTCGCCGACGACCGTCTGGAAGTTGAGCAGCGCCTCGAGCCGGCCCTGCGAGATCTCGGGCTGGTAGGGCGTGTACGCGGTGTACCAGCTCGGGTCCTCGAGCACGTTGCGCCGGATCACCGGCGGGGTGGTCGTCGCGTGGTAGCCGAGGCCGATCATCGCCTCGCCGGGGCGGTTGGCGTGGGCGATCGCGCGCAACTCGCGCGCGGCGGCCTCCTCGCTGAGCGGGGCCGGGAGGTCCAGCCGGTCGGCCGAGCGGATGCCGCCGGGCACGGCCGCGGCCATCAGCGCGTCCAGCGAGTCGAAGCCGAGCCGGGCCAGCATCGTGTCGACGTCGCCGGGGCGAAGTCCGATGTGGCGGTCGACGAACGGCAGTGCGTCGTCGAGGTCGGCGAGCGGGCGGAGGTCTGACATCGGGGCTCCTCGAAAGGTGTTCGGGTGCCTCCCCCTCTGTCGCGCCGCCGGGTGGTGCTCCAGAGTGCCTGACCCGCACGGTCCTGAGGCCTGAGAGGTTCCGGGGAGGAATTGCCCCTTCGGCGCCCCGGAGAGTACCCGGGGACTCTCCCGTGCAGGAGTGTCAGCACTCCCAATCTATCAAGCCGGTGCGCGCACCGCTGTCGATGCCAGCCGGTCTTGGTCAGCCGGTCTTCGTCAGCCGGTCTTGCGCGCGGCGCGGCGGGCGGCGAGCTCGTCGCCGGGCGACGGCTCCGCCTCGGGCTCCGCGGTGCGCTCGCTGGGCAGCTCGGCGAGGGTGCCCTCGATCTCCTGCCAGACGCCGCCGATCGCGATGCCGAAGACGCCCTGCCCGCCCTGGAGCAGGTCGATGATCTCGTCGTTGCTGGTGCACTCGTAGACCGAGACGCCGTCGCTCATCAGCGTGACGCGGGTCAGGTCGTCGGTGCCGCGCTCACGCAGGTGCTGGACCGCGGTGCGGATCTGCTGCAGCGAGATGCCCGCGTCGAGCAGCCGCTTGACGACCTTGAGCAGCAGGATGTCCTGGAACGAGTAGAGCCGCTGCGACCCGGAGCCCTTGGCGCCGCGCACGGTGGGCTCGATCAGCCCGGTCCGGGCCCAGTAGTCGAGCTGGCGGTAGGAGATGCCGGCCGCGCTGCACGCGGTCGGGCCCCGGTAGCCGGTGTCGCTGGGCAGCGGAGAGACGTCGTCGGTGAAGAGCAGACCCTGCTCCTCCGCGGTGTGGGCGGCGCGGGCCACCTCGGCGTGGTCCGACTGCTGCTCGTTCTCGTTCACACGGTCCTCCGTGAGCTACTCCGTTGTGCGTAGCCCCCGGGGGAAGGTGCCGCGCGGCCCGTTCAGGGGGGCACCACAGCGTGGGAGTTACAACAGAGACACTTCAAGGTAGGCCCCCGCCGCAGGCCCGTCAAAGATGCCGGCGGCGTGTCGCAACCCTCAACCTCTGGCTGAGGGTTAGGGTTCTGGTCGACCCGGGGTCGACCTCCCGCAAGCAGGTCGCCGTGCGGCGCTCCCCTGCCAGCTGCCGTGCCTGGGTGCGCTCAGGGCTCGGTGGGGGCGTCGAAGTCCTCCGGGGTGACCTGGTCGAGGAACTCGCGGAACTTCTCGACCTCGTCCTCCTGCTCGGCGGGTACGGCGAGGCCGGCCTCGTCGAGCACCTCCTCCGCGCAGACGATCCGGCTGCCGGTGCGCAGCGCCAGCGCGATCGAGTCCGACGGGCGCGCGCTCACCTCGGCCCCGGATCCGAGGACCAGGGTCGCGAAGAACACCCCGTCCTTGACGTCGGTGATCTGCACCTCGGTCAGCTCGTTGCCGGTCGCCTCGAGCACGTCCTTGAGCAGGTCGTGCGTCAGCGGCCGCGGCGGGACCACCCCTTGCTGGGCGAAGGCGATCGCGGTCGCCTCCACGGCACCGATCCAGATGGGGAGGTAGCGCTCGCCCGAGACCTCGCGCAGCAGCACGATCGGCTGGTTCGAGGGCATCTCCACCCTGACTCCCATGACATCGACTTCGCGCACCACTCCACAGTACCCCCGGCGCGAGAGCCGGCCCGGCGGCGCGGGGGCCCGCACCCCGGCGTACTTGTCGGCCAATACCAGTACTTCTGGGCCGAAGTTTCGCCCGAACAGTGCTGGTTTCCCCGGGTACCCGGGGAAACCGACGGCGGCGGCCGGGCGGGCCGTCAGGTCGAGCGCAGCGCGCTCTTCACCAGGGTCGCGTGCAGGCGCACCGAGAGGGCCGCGATCTCGCTGACGGTCTCCTCGGCGCGGGCCTTCGCGGCGGCGTCGCGACCCCGCTTCTGGGGGGCGACCACCTGCTCGACCAGACCGACCTCACGGTCCGCGGCGGTCTTGAAGGCCCGTAGGTGCCGGGGCTCGAAGCCGAAGTCGGCCAGCTCGCGCGCGGTCTGCGCGATCACCAGGGCGTCGGTGTCGTAGTGGCCGGTGCCGCGGTGCGGGGCGATCAGCCCGAACTGCTCGAGCTGGTCGAGCAGGTCCTCGGTGATCTCGGCGATCTTGACCAGCTCGCGGCGCGAGAGCCGCACGTTGTCACGCCGGGTGAACGACGCCGGGCTGGGCAGGCCGTCGGCCGCGAGCGCGACCCGCGGCACCGTCGGCACGACCGGGTCGATCGGCGGCGGCTCCAGGCCGCGGTCGATCGCGTCGAGGTGCTCACCGATCACCTTGAGCGGCAGGTAGTGGTCGCGCTGCATGCGCAGCACGTAGCGCAGCCGCTCGACGTCGGCGTGGGAGAACTTCCGGTAGCCGGCCGCCGTGCGCTCGGGCTTGATCAGTCCCTTGTCCTCGAGGAACCGGATCTTCGGGATCGTGACACCCGGGAAGTCGGGGCGCAGCTGGTCGAGCACCTGCCCGATGTTCATCCGCGCCCGCGCTGCCGAGGACGCCCCCGAGGCGGTGGACACGGCCCGGCTCACCTCGCCGCGTGTCCGGAGAAGAACACGAGGCGGTACTTGCCGATCTGGACCTCGTCACCGTCGGTCAGCTGGACCCGGTCGATCCGGTCCCGGTTGACGTAGGTGCCGTTGAGGCTGCCGACGTCGCTCACCGTGAACGTGTCGCCGGACCGGTGGAACTCGGCATGCCGGCGGGAGACGGTGACGTCGTCGAGGAAGATCTCGCTGTCGGGGTGACGGCCGGCGTTGACGACGTCGGCGTCCAGCAGGAACCGGCTGCCGGCCCCCGGGCCGCGCTGCACCACGAGCAGGGCGTGGCCGGCCGGGAGCGCGTCCACGGCCGCCGCGTCCACGGCGTTGAGCTGGCGGTCGGAGGTCTCGACCTTGTCGGCGCCGAGACCGATCGCGATCGTCGCCGTCGACTCCTCGGACGGCTCCCGGGTCGCGGCGGGGCCCGCCGGCGGCGACGCGGTGACCAGGCGGGTGCCGCACTGGGAGCAGAAGCGTGCGTCGTCGGGGTTCTGCGTGCCACACGCTGTGCAGAACGGCATCGGTCTGTCCTTCGGTCGGGGGGCAAACCCTCAGGGCCGGGTTGAGGTTGACGGTTGGTCCGAACCTATCAGCCCGACCCGGCCGATCAAGACCGATCAGGACCGCTCAGGACCGATGAGGATCGATGAGAACCGCTCAGGACCGGTCAGGCGTCGAGCGAGGCCTCGTACGCCGCCGCGTCGAGCAGCGCGTCCAGGCCGGTGCGATCGCTCGGGACCACCTCGAAGAGCCAGCCGCCGCCGTACGGGTCGTTGTTGACGAGCTCGGGGGTCGCGTCCAGGGCGTCGTTGCGGGCCACGACCTCACCGGAGACCGGCGCGTAGACGTCGCTCACCGACTTCGTGGACTCCAGCTCGCCGCAGGTGTCGCCGGCGTCGACCGTCGACCCGAGCTCGGGGAGCGAGACGTAGACGATGTCACCCAGCGCGTCCTGCGCGTAGTGGGTGATGCCGATCCGGACCGAGCCCTCGTGCTCCCCGGGCTCGCGGACCCACTCGTGCTCGGTGCTGTACTTCAGGTCGTCGGGGTACAAGGCGTCTCCTCGGGGGATCGGTGCCGGGGTCGAGGGCGCACGGGCGCCCAGCGCTGAGGCTACTGCGCGCCGTCGGGTTCGGCGTACTCCGGTCTCTCGGGCTTGACCACACTCTCGATGTCCAGGGAGGCGAGCTCGTCGACCACGACGCTCGCGCCGTCGTCCTGGAACAGGTCGCGCGGCCCGTCGGGGAAGTCGATGCCCGAGCTGGCGAGGGTGTGCGGCTCCCCGATCACGTCGATGACGTACGGCGAGGTGACCATCTGGCCGCCGACCAGGAGCCCGCCGGAGACGTCCTCCACCGCCGTGTCGGCCACCACCCGGACCTGGCCGTTGATCTGGATCGCCTCGGCGCCGGCGGTGCGCAGCTCCTGGAGGGTGTCGACCATGCTCTGCACCCCGACGACGCCGGTCTGCTCGGTGACGGTCACCCGGATGCCCGGGCCCGTCACGGGGACCAGCCCGGCGAGGATGGCGAGGGTGTCGGCCTCCTGCTGGGCCTGGGCGAGGGCGGCCTCGCGCGAGCCGGTGTCGGAGAGCAGGTCGTCGCGGGTGCGCTGCAGCCGGGCGATCTCGGCCTCGGCGCGCTGGCTGGTGCCGGCCAGGCCGTTGAGCACGTCGATCAGGTCCTGCTCGCGCAGGCTGCCGTAGGTGTTGTCGACCTCGTTGAAGCGGACCTGCGTGACGGCGGCGTAGCCGAGGACGGCGAGCAGCACCGCGACCACTGCCTGGCTGCGGCTGGGCCGCACCAGGGCGCGGAGCAGGCGCTGCCGTCCGGTCGGCTGCTCCTCAGGCATGGAACAGGTGCCTTCGGATGGCGGCGACGTTGGAGAAGATCCGGATCCCGAGCACCACGATCACGCCGGTCGACAGCTGGCCGCCCACGCCCAGCTTGTCGCCGAGGTAGACGATCGCGGCCGCGATCACGACGTTGCTGACGAACGAGACGACGAACACCTTGTCGTCGAAGATGCCGTCCAGGTAGGCACGGAGGGCACCGAAGACCGCGTCCAGCGCGGCGACGACGGCGATCGGCAGGTAGGGCTCGAGGCCGGCCGGGACGTCGGGCTGGAACACCACGCCCAGCACGATCCCGACCAGCAGCCCGAGTGCGGCGATCACGGCGGTGTCTCCTTCCGACGCTTGACGAGGTTCTCCTTGGCGGTGCCCTCGACGGCCCAGCTCAGGCGCTGCAGGCGCTGCGGGGCCGCGGGGAGGGCGAGCCGGTCCACATTGTCCATCTTCCAGGGGAAGCCGAAGTGGCTGGCCGTGTCGCGGAACGTCAGGCCGCTCGTGGTCTCCATCAGGTCGGCCTGGAGGGTGCGCGGGTCGCCGATGGCGAGCACGACGTACGGCGGCGACAGCGGCCGGAAGTTCACGTGGATCGCGGCGCCCGAGTTGCGGATCGGCGTGCGGGCGGTGAGCCGCTGGCCGTTGATCGAGATCGCCTCGGCCCCGGCGTTCCACAGCCCGTCGACCAGCGGGCGCAGGTCCCGGTCGCGGACCGAGAAGCTCTCGGCGTCGTCGACCGTGACCCGGACGCCCGGGCCGGTGACGGCGCCGAAGCCGGTGACTGCCTCGAGGCGCTCGACCCGGGCGAGCGCCCCCTGCGCGGAGGCCGTGACGTCGACAAGGTTGTCCTGCAGCGAGACGTCGAGCTCGCGGAGGTCGACGATGCGCTCCTGGAGCGCCGCCACGTCGGCGCGGCCGCGGTCGATGTTGGCGATCAGCGACGCCCGGCTGGCGCTCTCCACCCCGGCGCGCTGGGAGTTCTGGACGGCCGCGACCGTCACCAGCAGGCCGAAGACGGCCACCACCACGGTCGCGGTCCCCACCCGCCGGCGGTGGGTGGGCATCGCGCCCTGGTCGGCCCGCCGCTCGGCGACGTGGCGGTAGTCCTCGTCGAGGGACTGCTGGGTGATCAGGGTCAGCAGCGGCGTGCTGACCCGCTCGGCGGCCGCGGCCGGGGTGTCAGGCATCGGGGACCGCCGCCCGGCGCCGCTCGGTGGTGGCCAGCAGGGTGCGGACCTGCCAGGCGTAGAGGATG
This sequence comes from Nocardioides sp., assembly GCF_030019515.1. Lineage (GTDB taxonomy): Bacteria > Actinomycetota > Actinomycetes > Propionibacteriales > Nocardioidaceae > Nocardioides. The sequence continues at coordinate 252,615 of NZ_JASEEQ010000001.1, forward strand.
CCCGCCCACCAGTAGAGGCCGATGCCCCACAGGGCGAACGCCCAGCCGAACACGTTCGCGAGGGTCGCCACGGTGCCCTCCCCGTCGCCGAGGAGCAGCAGGGGGAAGGCGTAGAGGAGGTTGAACGTCGCCGCCTTGCCCAGGAAGTGCACCGGCAGCGCGCTGTAGCCGCGGGTCCGCAGCAGGGGCACCAGACCCCAGAGCAGGAGGTCGCGCAGCGGCAGCGACAGCGCCGCCCACCAGGGGATCACGTCGCGCAGCGCGAGGCCCACGACGACCGCGAGGATGTAGAGCCGGTCGGCGACCGGGTCCAGGATCTGGCCGAGTGCCGAGGTCTGCCCGAGCCGGCGCGCGAGGTAGCCGTCGAGGAAGTCGGTGACACCGGCGATCGCCAGCAGCGCCAGCGCCCAGCCGTCCGCCTCCGGGCCGAGCACCAGCCACAGGAACACCGGGACGCCTGCCAACCGGACCACGCTGAGCAGGTTGGGAAGTGTCCACACGCGGTTGCGCGTCGAGTCGTCCGCCACTGCTCGCCTGTCCGCTCTCCCGGGTCGTGCTGCCGCGCCAACCTTAGCGGCCACGGCGCCCGGATCGCTGGCAGCCGCACGCCGTCAGAGGTGGTCCTCCAAGTGCGCGGCGTCGCGGATCTCCCCCACCAGCTCCTCGATCACGTCCTCGAGCGTCGCCAGGCCGAGGGTGCGGCCCTTGTCGTCGATCACGCGCGCCATGTGCGCGCCGCGGCGCTGCAGTGTCTCGAGGGCGCCGTGCAGCGGCTCGTCGGCGCTCACCGGGGCGAACGGCCGGATCCACTTGTCCTCGACCGGGCGGGCCCGGCGGGCCTCGTCCGGCTCGAGGACGTCCTTGATGTGCAGGTAGCCGAGCAGCCCCCCGTCCTCGCCCACGACGGGGAACCGGCTGAATCCGGTCGAGGCGCACAGTGCCTCGACCTCGGCGCCGGTCGAGCCCCGGGCCACGGTGGTCAGCGAGTCGGGCGGCATCAGGACGGCGCCGACCGTCTTCTCGGTGAACCCGAGTGCGCCGGCGAGCCGGTCGTACTCGTCGGCCTCCAGGAGACCCTCGCCCCGCGACTCCTCGACGAGGGCGGCGACCTCCTCGCGCGTGTACGTCGAGCTCACCTCGGTGGTCAGCCGGGCGCCCATCAGGCGCAGCACGCCGGCCGCGATCGCGTTGATGACCACGACGACCGGCCGGAGCACCGTCACGATGCCCCAGATCGGCGGTCCCAGGACGAGCGCGGCCCGGTCCGGTCCCGCCAGGGCGATGTTCTTCGGGATCATCTCCCCCAGCACGACGTGCAGGTAGACGACCACCGACAGGGCGACGACGAACGAGACCGGGTGCACGAAGTCCTCCGGGACGTGCACCGCGTGCAACACGGGCTCGACCAGGTGGGCGACCGCGGGCTCGCCGACCGCGCCGAGCACCAGCGAGCAGACGGTGATGCCGAGCTGGTTGACTCCGATCACCAGGGAGATGTTCTCCATGGCCTTGATCGTGGTGCGAGCCATCCGCGAGCCGGCCTCGGCACGGGGCTCGAGCTGCGTGCGGCGCGCGGAGACCAGCGCGAACTCGGCGCCCACGAAGAACGCGTTGCCGAGCAGCAGGAGGACGGCGAGCGCGATGGCGGTGAGGCTGTTCACGACCCTTCCCCCCGGGTGGGCGTGTCGAGCAGCCGCAGCGTCAGCCGGTCGATGCGCAGCCCCTCCATCCGCTCGACGGTGAGTACGGCGAGCTGCTCGCGCGGCTCGTCGGGGTCGGACCGGTCGGGGACGCTCACCTCCGCGAGGTCGCCCACCTGCGGCACCCGACCGAGCACCTGGAGGACCAGCCCCGCGATCGTGTCGTAGTCCTCGTGGTCGGGCAGCACGACGCCGGTGACGTCCTCGACCTCGTCGGGACGCAGCAGACCGGAGAGCGACCAGGTCCCGTCGCGCTGGAGCCGCGCGGTGGCGCTGAGCCGGTCGTGCTCGTCGGCGATGTCCCCGACGATCTCCTCGACCACGTCCTCGAGGGTCACGATGCCCGCGTAGCCGCCGTACTCGTCCATGACGACCGCGAGCTGGAAGCCGTCCTTGCGCAGCAGGGCCAGGAGCGGGTCGAGCCGCAGCGAGTCGGGGACCACGATCGGCTTGGCCATCAGGTGCTTGACCTTCGTGGTCGCACGCTCGTACACGGGCAGGGCGACGGCGTTCTTGACGTGCACGGTGCCGACGACGTTCTCGTCGGCGTCGAGCACCGGGAACCGCGAGTGCCCGGTCTCGCGCGTCAGCTCGATGACGACGTTGGCCCGGTCGTTGACCTCGAGGCTGCTGGACCGCACCCGCGGCGTCATGATCTCGCCCGCGGTGCGGGCGCCGAACTCGACCGAGCGCTCCATCAGCTCGGCGGTCTCCAGGTCGAGGGTGCCGAGGTCGGCCGAGCGCTGGATCAGCGAGGCGAGCTCGGTCGAGCTGCGCGCCGAGCGCAGCTCCTCCTGGGGCTCGAGGCCGAGGCGGCGTACGACGGCGTTGGCCGAGCCGTTGAGCACCCGGATCGGGCCGCGGGCCAGCGCCGTGAACGCGCGCTGGAAGCGCTGCGTCGCGCGCGCCACCGCCATCGGCTTGGCCAGCGCGAGGTTCTTGGGCACCAGCTCGCCGAAGATCATCGTGAGGATGGTGCCGAGCGTCAGGCCGATCGCGACGGCGGCCGGCGTGATCGCGCGCTCCGGCGTCCCGAGGCTGCGCAGCGGCCCGTCGATCAGGTCCGAGATCGCCGGCTCGGCGAGGTAGCCGATGGCGAGGTTGGTGATGGTGATGCCGACCTGGGCCCCGGAGAGCTGCGTGGACAGGCTGCGCAGCGCGGCCTGCACCCCACTCGCCCCGGCGTCACCCGCTGCGGCAGCCCGCTCGACCTGGCTGCGGTCGACGGTGACGAAGGAGAACTCGGCGGCGACGAACACGCCGCAGGCGGCGATCAGGAGCAGCGCCGCCGCGAGCAGCAGCCACGCGGTCATCGGTGCACTCCCCGGACACGACCCGCGTCAGGCGGGTGGTGGCTCCCCCTGAGTCCGGTCAGGGGGAGCCGGGGACTTTGGGAGCCGTCCATGAGCTGGGCGTCGAGTCCTCACTGATCGGGGTTCCGGTGCCCCCGCACTCTACCGGCGCCACCCGCGCCGCGACATTCCCCGAAGCTTCCCGTCGCGGCCCGGTCCCGCCTTAGCCTGGTCGCCCCATGTCTCGGACCCTCCCCACCCCGTCCCGCCGCGCCCTCGTCTCGGGTGCGGCGTCCGGCGTCGCCGCCGGCACCGTCGGCGCCGTCCTGGCCGGGTCGGGCGCCGCACGCGCCGGGTCGGCGTACTCCCCCGCCCGCTACCGCGGTCATCGGCTGCTCGGGGCATCGGGCCGGCACCTGGTCGGACGGTTCTCCTACGGCGTGACGCCCGCCCTGGCCGACCAGGTGCGCGCCGCCGGCGGCGCCCGGGCCTGGTTCGAGGCGCAGCTGGACCCCGACGCCGTGACCGACCCGGGCACCGACGCGGTGCGCGAGTGGTGGCCGAGCCTGTCGCGGGGGGCCACCGAGCTGTGGCAGCGGCAGCGCTCGGGTGTCGAGGGCGTCTGGGAGGTCATGTTCGACTACCAGCGCTGGGTGCTGGTGCGCCGGATGCGCTCGCGCCGCCAGCTGCTCGAGGTGATGACCGAGTTCTGGGAGAACCACTTCAACGTCCCCGTCAACGGCGACGCCCAGGGCTTCTGGCGCACTCAGTACGGCGACGCGATCCGGGCCGCGGCCCTGGGTCGCTTCGCGGACCTGCTGCAGGCGACCATCACCCACCCGGCGATGCTGATCAGCCTCGACAACGTCGACTCGACCAGGGCCCACCCGAACGAGAACCTCGGCCGCGAGCTCCTGGAGCTGCACACGGTCGGGCGCGGCGCCTACGGCGAGGACGACGTCAAGGCCTCCGCGCGGATCCTCACCGGGTGGAGCGTCGACATGTGGGACACCTTCCAGCCCGAGTACCGCCGCAAGTGGCACGCGACCGGTCCGGTGCAGGTCATCGACTTCAGCCATCCGAACGCCGACTCCGACGGCCGGGCGGTCACCGAGGCCTACCTCCGCCACCTCGCCCGGCACCCCGCCACCGCCCGGCGGCTGGCCCGCAAGCTCGCGGTGAAGTTCATCAGCGACAGCCCCCCGGACGCCCTGGTCGACCAGCTCGCGCAGGTCTACCTCGACCACGACACCGCGATCGCCCCGGTGCTGCGGGCCCTGGCCGCGTCGACCGCGTTCACCCGGGCTGTGGGGGCCAAGGTCCGGGACCCGGGCGAGGACCTGGTCGCGTCCTACCGGGCCCTCGACGTCCGGCTCACGGCCCCGCCCGACGGCGACGCCGGCGACGAGTACGCCGCCAACGCGCTGCTCTGGCAGGTCGACGGGATCGGCACCAAGCCCTTCGACTGGCCGCGGCCCGACGGCCAGCCGGTCGACAACGAGGCCTGGGCCTCGCCGTCGCGGCTCCTGGCCTCGATGGACGTGCACCTGAGCCTCGCCGGGCGCTGGTGGCCGACCCAGGGCGCGGCGTACCACCCGCCGGCCCGGTGGGTGCCCCGGTTCCCGATCCGCTTCGACCTGCTGGTCGACCACCTCTCGCAGGTCCTCCTGCACCGCCGCTCGACCGTGCAGCTGCTGGAGGCGTGCTGCCTGGCCGTCGACGTCGGACCGCGCGAGCGGATCACCCGCGACCACGGCCTGGTCCGCTGGAACATGCCGCGGCTGCTCACGACGTTCCTCGACTCCCCCGCCTTCCTGACCCGGTGACCCCATGACCGACCCCTGCTGCGCCGAGTTCGCGCGCCTCTCGCGCCGTGGACTGTTCTCCGGTGCCGTGGCGCTCGCGGGCGCGACCACCGTCGTGGGCTCCGCGGCCATCACGACGTCGGCGGCCGCGCTGGCCCCGGCCCCGTCGGTCCTGGTCGTGCTGTCGCTGCGCGGCGCGGCCGACGGCCTCTCGCTCGTGGTCCCGCACGCGGACCCCGTCTACTACAGCGCCCGGCCGGGCATCGCGGTCCCGGCCGCGTCCCTGCTCGCCAAGGACGCGATGTTCGGCCTGCACCCCGCGCTCGAGCCGCTGCTGCCGCTCTGGCAGGCCGGCCGGCTGGCGGCCGTGCACGCCACCGGGCTCCCGGCGCCGAACCGGTCGCACTTCTCCGCGATGGAGGAGGTGGAGGACGCCGACCCCGGCTCCGACGTCCGGACCGGTTGGCTGAACCGGCTGATCGGGACCGACCCCGGCCCCTCCCCGCTGCAGGGCTTCAACGTCGGCGGCGGCGTCGTACCGACCTCGCTCTACGGGCCGCAGGGCGTGATGTCCGCCGGGGACGTCGACTCCGTGCGGATCCCCGGCGACGACAAGTGGGACACCACCAAGGGCCGCCGGTCCTCGCTGCACCGCCTCTGGGACGACGACCCGAGCACGTTGGGGACCGCGATGCGCTCCATGTTCGCGGCGCTCGACGACTTCGCGCCCGCGCGCGCGGCGGTCGACAACGCGAAGGCCTATCCGCGGACCGATATCGGGCGGGCGCTCTCGGAGGTGGCGCGGGTGATCCGGGGCGACGTCGGCGTCGAGGTGATCACCGTCGACCAGGGCGACTGGGACATGCACGCCGACCTGGGCACCGTCGAGCGCGGCTGGCTGCGCGACAACACCCGCGACCTGGCGGCCGCGATCGCGACGTTCTTCGACGACCTCGGCGACCAGGCTGCCAAGGTGACGCTGGTGACGATCAGCGAGTTCGGGCGCCGCGTCGTCGAGAACGACAGCCACGGCCTCGACCACGGCTACGGCAACGTGATGTTCCTGGCGGGCGCCGGGGTCAAGGGCGGTCGGTACTACGGCACCTGGCCCGGGCTCACCGGCGACCTCGACTCCGACCTGCTCGTCACCACCGACTACCGCAGTGTGCTCGCCGAGGTCGTCTCGACCCGGTTCGGCGCGTCCACGGCGGCGGTGTTCCCCCGGTTCTCCCCCGAGCCGGTGGGCGCGATGACCTCGCTCTGAGGCGCGCACACCCGTCGACAAGAACGTGTTCTATCTGCGACGGTGTCGCCCGTGCGCGTCATCCAGTGGGCCACCGGCGGCGTCGGCCGGGCGGCGATCGAGGGCATCCGGCTCCATCCCGACCTCGAGCTGGTCGGCTGCTGGGTGCACAGCGCGAGCAAGCACGGCCGGGACGTCGGCGAGATCCTCGGCACCGAGCCCCTGGGCGTGCGCGCGACCAGCAGCGTCGAGGAGATCCTCGCCCTGCCGGCCGACGCCGTGGTGTACGCGCCGCTGGTCCCCGACCGCGACGAGGTCGCCGCGCTGCTGCGCTCGGGCAAGAACGTGGTGACCCCGGTCGGCTGGTTCTACCCGACCGAGAAGGACGGCGCGCCGCTGGCCGCGGCCTGCGCCGAGGGCGGGACGACCCTGCACGGCACCGGCATCATCCCGGGCGGCATCACCGAGCTGCATCCGCTGATGTTCTCGGCGCTCTCGTCGGCCGTCCGGTTCGTGCGCGGCGAGGAGTTCTCCGACATCCGCACCTACGACGCGCCCGACGTCGTCCGGCACATCATGATGTTCGGCGGCCGCCCGGAGGAGGCGCTGGGGGGCCCGATGCTCGGCCTGCTGTCGGGCGGCTTCGTCCAGTCCGTCCGGATGTGCCTGGATGCGTTGGGCTTCTCCCCCGGCGCCGAGATCCGCACCTCCCAGGAGGTCGCGGTCGCGACCGCCCCGATCGGGTCGCCGATCGGCGTCATCGAGCCGGGACTGGTCGCCGGCCAGCGGTTCGTCTGGGAGGCGTTCGTCCGCGACGAGTGCGTGGTCCGGATCGCGGTGAACTGGCTGATGGGCGAGGCGCACCTGGAGCCCGCCTGGGGCTTCGGCCCGGAGGGAGAGCGGTTCGAGGTCGAGGTGCGCGGCGACCCGAACGCGTTCGTGACGATCAAGGGCTGGCAGCCGGAGACCGTCGAGGAGGGCCTGGTCCGCAACCCGGGGGTGGTCGCGACTGCGATGCACTGCGTGAACTCGGTCCCGTACGTCGTGGCCGCGGAGCCCGGGATCCGGACCTATCTCGACCTGCCGCTCATCGCGGGTCGGGCGCACCCCGACCTGCGCTGACCCGCACCCGCCGGCGAGGGGTGGGCCGGGCCGGCTCGCTCGGGCCGAGGCGTGCCACCATCTGGGGGACGTGCCCGTGCAGCACCGCGCCCAGGCGGGACCGCAGCGCCGGGCTGGCCTCGCACGGCTGGTTCTCGAAGGCCGCGGACAGCCCCGCCGCCGTCGCGACCAGCAGCATCCGCTCCAGGGCCTGGCCGGCCCGCAGCCAGTCCGCCGGCTCGTCCTCGTGCGTGCCGAGCACGACCACCGCCGGGGCGTCCTCGACCAGCCGGGCGTTCGCGACACCCCGGCGCCGGCCGAGGTCGAGGTGGGCGACCGCGAACCGGGTCGGCACCAGCGCGGCCGTCGAGACGGTCAGCCCGTCCCCGCTGCGCCGGGTCCGGAGCCACCGGGCCAGCTCCCGCCGCCAGCCGCGGTCGCACCACAGGACCCGGTCCCCCTCGGCGACCAGGCCGGCCACCGAGTCGCGCTGGAGCGCGTCCATGACGTGCAGGCACGCCCCCTCGGTCTGCACGGCCGCCCGCAGCGCGGCCAGCGTGTCCGGGGTGATCGACGCCCGGACGAACGGCCCGTGGTGGGTACGACGGGCGGCGAGCGCGCCGTACAGCGCGGCCTCGTCGCCGGGCGCGCCCGTGAGGTGGACGGTCGCGAGGTGGTCGGGGTCGGCGTCCGGGAACGGCTCGACGAGTGCGCCGGTGCCGTCCTGGGCGGCCGCCACCCGCAGCGCGAACAGTGCGGCGCCGCAGCTGATCACCAGCTCGCGGCCGCGCGGGTCGTTGACCGGGAGGGCCTGGCTGCGATCGGCGTACAGCTCGATCCGGCGCCCGTCCGCGGACGCGACCCAGCGCCAGGGCTGCGTGTTGTGGGACGACGGCGCCCGGGCCGCTGCTGCGACGAGCTCGGTGATCGACATGGGACCTCCCACACCGAGCCTGCCGCGCCGGTCCGGGCGCGATCAGGGGCGAAGGTCCGCGCCGCGGGTGCCGGTGGGCCCGCTACCTCCCGGGGTGCTGCCCGACCCGCTGCCCGACGTGGTCGTAGCCGACCTGCTGCACGGCACTGTCGTCGTGGCGCAGCCGGTCGACGCCGTCCTGGACGTCGGAGACCTGCACGATGGTGCAGAGTGCTGCGATCGCGATGACGAGTGCGGTCGCGATGCCGTGAAGTACGTCGCGCATCTCGGTCCCCCCAGACCTGGTGATGGCGGTGGTGCGGTTCCCCTGGACCCCTCCCCCTAGACCCCATGGTGCCACGCCACCGGTCACGGCCGTGGCAGGCGCGGCATGATTTTGCCGATGGACCGCTCAGGTCCGGCCCGGGCCGGCCGTGGTGCTGATCCTGGCCGAAGGCCGATCGCGCTACGTGCGGATCGACTCGAGGCGGGCGACGGTCTCCTCGAACTCGGCGACCAGGTCGGCCATCACCTCGGCGACCGGGCGCACCTCGTTCATCCGGCCGACGATCTGGCCGATCGGCATCGAGATGACGTCGGGGTCGCCGGAGGCGTTGATCCGGTTGTGGGCGTCGGCGACCAGGAGGTTCTGCAGCGGCATCGGCAGCGGCTCGGGCGCGTCCTGCTCGGCCCAGGCCTCGGTCCACCTCGTCTTGAGCAGCCGCGCCGGCTTGCCGGTGTAGATGCGGGTGCGGACGGTGTCGGAGGACGTCGCGCGGGTGAACGCCTGGGTCCAGCCCGCGTTGGACTGGAGGTTCTGGTACTCCTCGGTGCCCAGCCAGATCGAGCCGGTCCACACGCCCTGCGAGCCCAGCGCCAGGGACGCCGCGACCTGGCGTCCCGAGCCGATCCCGCCGGCGCCGAGCACCGGCACGTCGGGGCCCACGGCGTCCACGATGTCGGGCTGCAGCACCATGCTCGCGACCTCACCGGTGTGCCCGCCGGCCTCGTAGCCCTGGGCGACGATGATGTCGACGCCGTTGGCGACGTGCGAGCGCGCGTGCTTCGCGGCCCCGGCGAGCGCGGCGACCAGGATGCCGTGCTCGTGGCACTTCTCGATCACGTCGACCGGGGGCGACCCGAGCGCGTTGGCGATCAGCACCGGCCGGTGGTTCAGGGCGACGTCGAGGTGCGACCGGGCGACCGAGTGCAGCCAGCCGAGCACCCCGTCACGGCCCTCGCCCTCCGGGAGCGGGGGGACGCCGAGCCGCTGCAGCGTGCGCTCGACGAAGCTCACGTGCTCCTCGGGGATCATCGACTTGAGGTCCACCGAGCTGCCCTCGGTCGGGATCTTCATCGGCATCACGATGTCGACGCCGTACGGCTTGCCATCGGTGTTGTCGTCGAGCCAGCTCAGCGTGCGCTCGAGCTCGTCGGTGTCGTTGAAGCGGACACAGCCGAGCACTCCCAGGCCCCCGGCACGCGAGACCGCGGCGGCGACGTGCTCGGAGGGGGTGAAGGCGAAGATCGGGTGGTCGATCCCGAACGTGTCGCAGATCGGGGTGCGCATGAGGACTCTCTCTCCCGAGGACGGATCGGCTGGCGTCGGGTCAGGGTCCGACGGAGGTCGGGTCGACCGTCGGCGCCTTGGCGGCGAAGCCGGCCAGGGCCAGCTCCTTGGCCTTCGGGTACTGCGCCTTGCCGGTGGCGTTGCGCGGGATCCGGTCGACGACGGTGAGGGCGCGGGGCAGCTTGTAGCCCGACAGGTGGGTGCGCAGGTAGCTGCGCAGGTCGTCCAGCTCGAGAGAGGCCCCCTCGCGCAGCTCGACGACCGCGGCCACGGCCTGGCCGTACCGCTCGTCGGGGATCCCGACGACGAGGACGTCGTACACCGACGGGTGTCCCTTGACGGCCATCTCGACCTCTTCGGGGTAGACCTTCTCGCCACCGGTGTTCACGCAGTTGGAGCCACGGCCCAGCAGGGTGACCCGGCCGCCCTCCTCGATCCGCGCGAAGTCGCCGGGCACGGAGTAGCGCTCGCCGTCGATGGTGAGGAAGGTGGCGGCCGACTTCGTGGGGTCCTTGTAGTAGCCGACCGGGACGCTGCCGCCGCGGCCGAGCCGGCCGACCTTGCCGATGTCGGTGGCGACGTCGAGGACCCGGTTGTCCTCGTCGATGACCACGCTGTGCGGACCGAGCCCGACGACCGGGCCGTCCGGACTGATGTTGTCCTTCTCCTGCATGCCCATCCCCTGGAAGCCGGTCTCCGAGGCCCCGATGGAGTCGGTGAACACGGCGTTGGGGAAGGCGTCCATCCAGCGCTTCTTCACCGGCGGGCTGAAGATCGCGGCGCTGCTGGAGATCGCGAACAGGCTGGATCCGTCGAAGCCGCCGGCCTCGTAGGCCTCGATCAGGGGCCGGGCCATGGCGTCGCCGGTCATGAAGATCAGCTGGACCTGGTTCTCGTCGATGATCTGCCAGGTCCGCACCGGATCGAACTTGGGCTCCAGGATCGTCAGGTGCCCGGCGAACAGGTGCATGAGCAGGCCGGCCTGGGCGCCGCCGTGCATCAGCGGGCTCAGCGGGAAGGTGACCATCCGGGGGTCGTTGGCCTGCGTGGACTGGTCGTACTCCTCCAGCGGCGCGCCGGTGTAGAAGTCGATGCCGCCGCCGAGCACCCGCCAGAAGTCCTCGTGGCGCCACATCACGCCCTTCGGGAAGCCGGTCGTCCCGCCGGTGTAGATGATGTGGATGTCGTCGGGGCTGCGCTCGCCGAAGTCGCGCTCGGCGCTGCGGCCGGCCAGGGCGTCCTCCCACAGGACCCCGCCGTACGACGAGACGTCGGAGTCGTCGTCCGGCTCGATGGCGTCACGCACCGCCACGGCCAGGCGCAGCTTCTCGTGCTTCGGGAGGCACGCGGCGACCAGCGACGCGTAGGTGCGCTCGTGGATCACCGCGACCACGTCCGCGTTGTCGAAGAGGTAGTCGAGCTCGGCCTCGACGTAGCGGTAGTTCACGTTGATGCTGACGGCGCGGATCTTGGCGACCGCGAGCACCGCCACGACGTGCTCGATGCTGTTCTTGGCGTAGATCGCCACGTGGTCCCCGACCCCGACCCCCTGGGCCTGCAGGAAGTGCGCGAGGCGGTTGGCGTCGGCCTCCAGCTCGGCGTAGGTCACGACCCGATCACCGACCTTGAGGGCGCGGTTGTCGGGTGCGGCATCGACGGCGTGTTCGAAGAGGTCAGCGATGTTGTGAGCCACGACGCGAGACTAGAACACGTTCTCGTTTTTGGCTAGGCTCCCGCCATGACCTCCCCGGGACCGGACGCACCCCACTGCCTCGTCGAGCAGGACGGCCACAAGCTGGTCGTCACGATGAACCGGCCCGAGACCCGCAACGCCCTCTCCGGGGAGATGCTCGCGATCATGGAGGAGGCCTGGGACCGGGTCAACCAGGACGACGCGATCCGGGCCTGCATCCTCACCGGGGCCGGGGGCTACTTCTGCGCCGGCATGGACCTCAAGGCCGCGACCCAGCGGCCGCCGAGCGAGAGCTTCGAGTCCGGCTTCGACCCCTCGGTGATCAAGGGGCTGCTCAAGGGCTTCCGGCTCACCAAGCCGCTGATCGCCGCGGTCGAGGGCCCCGCGATCGCGGGGGGCACCGAGATCCTCCAGGGCACCGACATCCGCATCGCCGGGGAGTCGGCTCGCTTCGGCATCTCCGAGGCCAGGTGGAGCCTCTACCCGATGGGCGGCTCCGCGGTCCGCCTGCGGCGACAGATCCCGTACACCGTCGCGATGGACCTGTTGCTCACCGGCCGGCACATCAAGGCGCCGGAGGCCAAGGAGGTCGGGCTGATCGGGTACGTCGTCCCCGACGGCGAGGCGCTCGCGAAGGCCCATGAGGTCGCCGACCTGGTCTGCGCCAACGGCCCGCTCGCGGTGCAGGCGATCCTGCGGACCGCCCGCGCCTCGGAGGGCCGGCACGAGGAGGACTGCTGGGCCGACGACGCCGCCGTCGGCATGGCGGTCTTCGCCTCCGACGACGCCAAGGAGGGTCCCCGGGCCTTCGCCGAGAAGCGGCCCCCGGAGTTCCGGGGCCGCTGAGCCTCCGTTCACCGAGCCGGGGGTTCTCCGGCGCCGCTCGCGGGCCGCTGGCAGACTGGACGGGTGCCGTGGCCGACCTGGGATCAGGCCGCTCTGGCCGCCGTCCTCAGCGTCGCGCTGTGGTGGACGCTGCGCCGGATCCGCTCTGAGCCGACGCGCTTCCTGGAGCCCGTCGCTGCCGAGTTCGCGCTGGTCTCCACCCTCTACGCGGTGTGGCGGCTGGCCCGGATGCTGCCGCTGGCGACCGACTCCGGCGCGATGGACCGGGCCCGCGACATCGTGGCCGCGGAGTACTGGCTGCACCTGCCGACCGAGCTGTCGCTGCAGCAGTTCGTGCTCCGTCACGACTGGCTGGGCGAGCCCACCACCGTCTACTACGCCACCCTCCACGTGCCGGCGCTGATCGCGTTCCTGGTCTGGCTGTTCTTCCGGCACCGGGACCGCTACCCGCACTGGCGCAACGGGCTCGTGCTCGTCACCGCGGGCTGCCTGGTGATCCGATTCGTCCGGGTCGCCCCGCCGCGCTTCTTCCCCGACCTCGGCTACCAGGACCTGTCCCACCACTACGGCGTCTCGGTCTACGGCTCGGACGTGGCCACCGGCGTGTCCGACCAGTTCGCCGCGATGCCCTCGATCCACGTCGCCTGGGCGGCCGTCGTCTCGTTCGGCATCGTGGCGGCGAGCACCAGCCGGTGGCGTTGGCTGTTCCTGCTGCACGTCGTCCTCACCACGCTCGTGGTCGCGGCGACCGCCAACCACTGGTGGCTCGACGGCATCGTCGCGGTCCTGCTCCTGTGGGGCGGCCTCGCCCTGGACACCGGGGTCCGGTCCCTGCTCGCCCGGCACCGGGGCGTGCCGCCCGCGATCGAGGTCGTCTCCGCGCCGGCGTACGCCGAGGAGCGCTGACCGGGCGGATGTCGCGCAGCATCGGCGCCATCTGTCCGACCTCGGGGTCGTACGGGCACGGCGAGCGGCCGGTGCGAGATGCCGCGGCGGTCAGCCGACCGCGCGGTCGCCCGTCCAGTACTGCGCCCGCAGCGCCTTCTTGTCCGGCTTGCCCAGCCCGGTCAGCGGGAGCGAGTCGGCGACGACCACCTGCTTGGGCGCCTGCACGGAGCCCTTCCGCTCCTTGACCATCTCCTTGATCTCCGCGGTCATCCGGCTGATCGCCTCCTCGTCGCGCGGCGCGTCGGAGCGCAGCACGACGATCGCCGTGACGGCCTCGCCGAACTTCTCGTGCGGGGTGCCGATGACCCCGACCTGGGCGACCGCGGGGTGGGCGGCGACGACGTCCTCGACCTCGCGCGGGAACACGTTGAAGCCGCCGGTGACGATCATGTCCTTGGTGCGGTCGACGATGTACCAGAAGCCGTCCTCGTCCTCACGAGCCACATCGCCGGTGTGCATCCAGCCGCCGCGGAAGGTCTCCCCGGTCTCGTCGGGCAGGTTCCAGTAGCCGCCGGCCACCAGGGGGCCCGCCACGCAGATCTCGCCGGGCTCGCCGACCGGGACCGGGCGGCCGTCCTCGTCGAGCAGCGCGGTCCGGATGAACGCCGAGGGCCGACCGCACGAGGCGAGCCGGCGCTGGTCGCCGCCCTCCTCCAGTGCCTCCGCGTGGTCTCCCTTGGGCAGGTATGTGATCGCCATCGGTGCCTCGGACTGGCCGTAGTACTGCGCGAAGATCGGGCCGAAGCGGCCGATGGCCTCCTGGAGCCGGACCGGGTTGATCGCCGATGCGCCGTAGTACACGGTCTCCAGCGAGGACAGGTCGCGGGTCCGGCTGTCCGGGTGGTCCATCAGCGCGTAGAGCATCGACGGCACCAGCATCGTCGCGGTGATCCGCTGCTCCTCGATCGTGCGCAGCACCTCGGCCGGGTCGAACTTCGCAAGCACGTAGAGACAGCCACCCTTGAGCACGGTCGGCACGAAGAACGCCGCGCCGGCGTGCGAGAGCGGCGTGCACATCAAGAACCGCGGCGCCTCCGGCCACTCCCACTCGGCCATCTGGATCTGAGTCATCGTGTGCATCTGCCGCGAGGTCCCGATCACGCCCTTGGGCTTGCCGGTGGTGCCGCCGGTGTAGGTGATCGAGACGATGTGGTCGGGCGCGAGGGTCACCGCCTCGAGCGGCGCCGGGTCGAACGACGCGGCCGCCGCGTTGAGGTCGTAGCCGACGTGGCCGAGCTCCTCGGGCACCGGGCCGATCGTGAGGACCTTCTCCAGCTTGGGGCAGCGCTCGAGCAGCCCGAGCGTGCGCTCGACGAACATCGGGACCGGGTCGATCGTGATCGTGGTGATCTCGGCGTCGTTGATGACGTAGGCGTGGTCGTCCAGGGACCCGAGCGGGTGGAGCGACGTACGCCGGTAGCCCTGGGTCTGCCCGGCCCCGAGGATGAACAGCACCTCTGGTCGGTTGAGCGCGAGCAGGGCGCCCGCGGTCCCCCGGCCGGCGCCGAGCGACTCGTAGGCCTGCACGTACTGGCTCATCCGCTCCGCGGCCTGGCCCCCGGTGATGGTGGTCTCGCCGAGGTGCATCACGGGCTTGGTCCGGTGCCGCTTGAGCGCGGAGACCATGAGGTGGCCGTTGTGGGTCCCGAGTCGCAGGTCGTCCGTCATGAGGCGAGAGTAGAACGTGTTCCAGTTCCGGGCAACGGCCGGACCGGCTACCGGAGCCGGATCCTGGTCACCAGGCGCGGGTGGTCGGACCCGGCGTTCCCCTCGCTGTGGGCCCGGCGGGCGCGCACGCCCCGGGTGTCGCGGTAGAGGTGGTCGAGGCCGGTGCGTCCGCCCTGCCTCCTGATCGGGTCGAGGCCGGGCAGGTCGAGGTAGCGCACCCGGTTGAAGTCGCCGCACGCGAGGACCGGGATGTCGCGGTCCGCCCGTCGCAGCTCTCGGCGCAGCACCCGGGCGTGTTCGCGCCAGTTGCGCTGCCGCATCTGCTTGAACGGCTTGCGCCGGCCGTTCCAGGCGCCCTGGACCAGGTGGGTGTTGTAGATCGCGACCAGACGCCCGGTCCGGCTGTCGCGCAGCACGGTGCGGGAGATGAAGCGCGGCGGCGAGTAGGACTTCACTCGCGGCGCGGCCTGGACCGTGTCGGCGTCGACCAGGCTGAACCGGGCCGCGCGCCAGGACGTCGGGACCTGGCCGGCGACGCCGGGCTCGATGTAGTGGTCGTAGTCGCGCAGGCTCCTCAGGAGCTTCTCCTTCGACTGCGGCAGCGCGACCTCCTGCCAGCAGATGATGTCGGCGAAGCCCGTGAAGCGCCCGTGGCCCCGGTGGCTGTTGTGGGTGCCGAACGTGAACGCGGCGCTCTCGGCCCGCTGGGGGCTGGCGGAGGTCGGTACGACCGAGGCGGTGGCCAGGAGGACGGGGACCAGCGTGAGGAGCGCGACCCACAGCGGCGCGCGACGGGACAGGCGAGGCACGGGAACCTTCCGGACGGGAGGAAGCGGCGCGTCGTCGCGCCCGAGACTCCTCCAGCATCGGCAGGTCCGGGCGAGACCTGAATCCGGCGAGCGGGTGCTCCCGCTCACAACCGGTCCGGGTCAGGCTCAGGCGAGCAGCTCGGCGACCGAGCGCACCTCCGCCGGCGAGCCGAGGCTGAGCATCAGCGTCGTCACGCCGGTCTCCTCCCACTGGGCGACCTTCTCGCGGACCTCGCCCGCCGTGCCGATGATGTGCATGTCGTCGACGAGCTCGTCGGGGATCAGCGCGGTGGCGCGCTCCTTCTCCCCCGCGAGGTACAGCGTCTGGACCTCCGCGGCGAGGTCCTCGTAGCCCATCCGGACGAACACCTGGTTGTGGAAGTTGGCCTCCTTCGCGCCCATCCCGCCCATGTAGAGCGAGACGAACGGCCGCATCGCGTCGAGCACGGCCTGCTTCTCGTCGGCGCCGGAGACCACCTGGAGGTGGCAGGTCGCGGCGATCTCGAAGTCGGAGCCGCCCTGCCACGGAGCAGAGTGCCGCGCGCCGGGCCGGGCGAACCCCTCGTCGAGCCAGGGCCGGTACATCCCGGCGGACTTCGGCGTGTAGAAGATCGGGATCCAGCCGTCGGCGATCTCCGCGGTCTGCGCGACGTTCTTGGGCCCCTCGGCGCCCAGCCAGATCGGGACGTCGGCCCGCAGCGGGTGCACGATCGGCTTGAGCGGCTTGCCGAGCCCGACCGAGCCCTCGCCGGCGTACGGCAGCGGGTAGTGCGGGCCGTCGCTCGTCACCGGCGCCTCGCGGGCGAGCACCTGGCGGATGATGCCGACCACCTCGCGGGTGCGCGCGAGGGGCTTGGCGAACGGCTGGCCGTACCAGCCCTCGACGACCTGCGGGCCGCTGACGCCCATGCCGAGCACCACCCGGCCGCCGGAGAGGTGGTCCAGGGTGAGCGCGTGCATCGCGATCGAGGTCGGCGTCCGGCCCGACATCTGCACGATCGAGGTCCCCAGCCGGATCCGCGACGTCTCGCGACCCCACCAGGCGAGCGGGGTGAACGCGTCGCTCCCCCACGCCTCGGCCGTGAACACCGCGTCGAACCCGGCCTCCTCGGCCGCGGCGACCAGCTCGCCGACGCCCTGCGGGGGCTGCGCTCCCCAGTAGCCGAGCTGCAGTCCCAGCTTCATCGATCGGTCTCCTCAGGGTCAGATTTCGTTGATCGAGCTTCACATGGCGGTCACTGAGCTTGTCGAAGTGTAGAACGTGTTCTAGTTTCAGACCATGGCACGAACACTGTCAGCACCGGTCACCGTAGCGTTCGACTACACCCGCTCGACCGGACCGGTGCTCGGGCGCTTCCTCACCGGGCTGCGCGACGGCAAGGTCCTCGGCGGCCGCACGTCCGAGGGCCGGGTCGTGGTGCCACCACCGGAGTTCGACCCGGTGACGCACGCGGCGATCGACGAGTTCGTCGAGGTCGCGCCGACCGGCACGGTCACGTCCTGGACGTGGGTCCCGGAGCCGGTCAAGGACCAGCCGTTCGACCGGCCCTTCGCGTTCGCGCTGGTGACGCTGGACGGCGCGGACGCCCCGCTGCTGCACGCGCTCGACGTCACCGCCCCCGACCAGGTCTCCACCGGGATGCGGGTGCGGGTGCGCTGGGCGGACGAGCGGGTCGGCGCGATCACCGACATCGCGTGCTTCGAGCCCGTCGTCGGGCTCGATGGAGTCGAGTCCGACGACCCCGGGCCAGATCGAGCGCGACCGCAGCCGAGGAACGAGGCTGCGACGGAGCGGTCGAGACCCACCGACGTGAGCGGCGTCGTCACTCCCGTGTCTCTCGACTACCTCTACGCCGCCAGCCCCGAGGAGAGCGCCTTCTACCGCGGCCTCAACGAGGGCCGGATCCTCGGCCAGCGCTGCCCGAGCTGCCAGAAGGTCTACGTCCCGCCGCGCAGCGCGTGCCCGTCCGACGGCACACCGACCGCCGAGGAGGTCGAGGTCTCGCAGACCGGCACGATCACGACGTTCTGCATCGTCAACGTGCCGTTCCTGGGCCAGAAGATCACCCCGCCCTACGTGTCGGCGTACGTGCTCCTGGACGGCGCCGACATCGCGGTGCTCCACCTGATCCTGGGTGTCGAGGCCTCGGAGGTCCGGATGGGCATGCGGGTCGAGGCGGTCTGGAAGCCGGAGGAGGAGTGGCAGTACTCGCTGGAGAACATCGACCACTTCGAGCCGACCGGCGAGCCGGACGCCGACTACGAGTCCTACCGGCACCACCTCTGACGCGACGACCGAAGGGCGAGTGAGATGAGAGACGTTGCGGTCGTGGGCTTCGCCCAGCGACAGATGGAAGTGTTCGACGGGTCGCCGACCTGTGTGGAGCTGCTGGTCCCGCTGTTCGCGGAGTGCTACGAGCAGACCGGCTGGACCCGACGGGACATCGGGTTCTGGTGCTCGGGCTCCTCGGACTACCTGGCCGGGCGGTCGTTCTCGTTCGTGTCCGCGGTCGACGCGATCGGCGTGATCCCGCCGGTCAACGAGTCGCACGTGGAGATGGACCTGGCCTGGGCCATGTACGAGGCGTGGCTCAAGATCCAGACCGGCGAGGTCGACACCGCGCTGGTCTACGCGTTCGGCAAGGCGTCGGCCAGCGTGCTGCGGCGCAGTCTCGCGCTCCAGCTCGACCCGTACACGATGACCCCGCTCTGGCCGGACACCGTCTCGCTCGCGGGCCTGCAGGCGCGCGCCGGGATCGACGCCGGGGTCTGGGACGAGCGGGCGATGGCCGAGGTGGCCAACCGCTCGCTGACCGACGCCGAGAAGAACGAGTACGCGATCCGCAAGGGCGGCTCGTCGGTCGAGGAGCTGCTGTCCCGACCCGTGTACGCCGACCCGCTGCGCAAGCACGACTGCTCCCCCGTCACCGACGGCGCGGCGGCGATCGTGCTCGCGGCCGGTGACCAGGCGCGCGAGGTGCGCGACCGGCCCGCCTGGATCGAGGGACTGGCGCACAACATCGACCCGATCAGCATCGGCACCCGCGACCTGACCCGCGCGCCATCGGCGGCCCGCGCGGCCGCGGCGGTCGACCTCGACGGCGTCGAGCTCGCCGAGCTGCACGCGCCGTTCAGCCACCAGGAGCTGATCCTGCGCCGCGAGCTGGGCCTGGCCGACGACGTCCGCGTCAACCCGTCGGGCGGCGCCCTGACCGGCAACCCGATGTTCTCGGGCGGCGGCATCCGGATCGGGGAGGCGGCCTCCCGGATCTGGTCCGGCGAGGTCGGCAGGGCCGTCGCGCACGCGACGTCCGGCCCGGCCCTGCAGCAGAACCTGGTCTGCGTCCTGGGCTCGACTACTGAAGGGGCAAGCAACTGATGGCCAAGCAGCCCGCAGCCGTGGTCGGGGTGGGCCAGACCCACCACCGCGCCAAGCGCGAGGACGTCTCGATGGCAGGCCTGTGCCGCGAGGCGATCGACCGCGCCCTGCTCGACGCGAACCTGACCCTCGACGAGATCGACGCGATCGTCGTCGGCAAGGCACCCGACCTGTTCGAGGGCGTGATGATGCCCGAGCTGTTCCTGGCCGACGCGCTCGGCGCGGCCGGCAAGCCGCTCCTGCGCGTGCACACCGCGGGATCGGTCGGCGGCTCGACCGCCATCGTCGCCTCCTCCCTCGTCCAGGCCGGCGTGCACAAGCGGGTCCTGACCGTCGCCTTCGAGAAGCAGTCGGAGTCGAACGCGATGTGGGCGCTGTCGGTGCCGCTGCCGTTCAACATGCCGGTGCACGCCGGCGCGGGCGGCTACTTCGCCCCCCACGTGCGCTCCTACATCCGCCGGTCCGAGGCGCCCACCCACGTCGGCGCGATCGTGGCCGCGAAGGACCGGCAGAACGCGCTCAAGAACCCCTACGCCCACCTGAAGAACCCGGACACCACGGTCGAGTCGGTGCTCGCCTCGCAGATGCTGTGGGACCCGATCCGCTACGACGAGACCTGCCCGTCCTCCGACGGCGCGTGCGCCCTGGTGATCGTGGACGAGGACACCGCCGCCGCGTCGCCCAACCCTGCGTGGATCCACGGCACCGTGATGCGATCGGAGGCGACCACCGCCGCCGAGCGCGACCAGGTGAACCCGCAGGCGTCGCGCGACGCGGCCGCAGTCCTCTGGAAGCAGGCCGGCATCACCAACCCGATCGAGGAGATCGACGCGGCCGAGATCTACGTGCCGTTCTCCTGGTTCGAGCCGATGTGGCTGGAGTCGCTCGGCTTCGCCGAGGCGAACGGCGGCGGCTGGCGGCTCACCGAGTCCGGCGCGACCGCGATGGACGGGAGGCTCCCGGTCAACTGCTCGGGCGGGGTGCTCTCGTCCAACCCGATCGGCGCCTCCGGCATGCTCCGCTTCGGCGAGGCCGCGCTCCAGGTGCGCGGGGCCGCCGGGGAGCACCAGGTCGACGGCGCTCGGCGGGCCCTCGGCCACGCCTACGGCGGCGGGTCGCAGTTCTTCGCGATGTGGGTCGTCGGGTCCGAGAAGCCCTCCAACTGACGGGCTACAGTCGCTGCATGGGTGACGTCCTCGCATTCCCGGTCCCCCCGCAACGCTCCCCCGTCCCCCGGCCCGAGCCGGAGCCGCTGTGGCGCGAGGCGGTGGGGCACGAGCTGCGCGAGGAGCGGCGTACGACGGGACGCACCCTGGCCGACGTCGCCGGACGAGCCGGCGTGTCCACGCAGTACCTCTCCGAGGTCGAGCGCGGCCGCAAGGAGCCGAGCTCGGAGGTGCTCGGCGCCGTCGCCGGGGCCCTCGGCCTGCGTCTGGTCGACCTGACCTCGCGGGTCAGTCGGCGCCTGAGCCGGATCAGCGGCCCGGTCTGCCTGGCGGGCTAGCGGGGACGCGCCAGCGGACCCGCTGATGGTGGTCGAGCGAGCGGCGCGACTGAGCTGGCGAGGTCGCGACCCGCGTGTCGAGACGGGATCAGTACCCGGGGAAGACCTTCCGCAGGTCGTCCAGCGTCACGTTCCCGGTGACCTGGACCTCCTCGGGCGTGTGCTCCGGCTTCAGGCGTCCGCTCAGCAGCCGGACCACGGCCTCCTGCGGGCCGTCGAAGGTCGCGGTGGGGTCCGCGAGCCCCGTCCTCAGGGCGACCTCGTCGGCGATCTCGATCGCACCGCCTCCCGGGATCGAGACCCGGGCCGGCTCGGCCAGCTCGTCGGCCCTGGCGGCGAAGCCGAGCAGGAACGAGACCGGCCCGGCGAGCAGCTCCAGGACGAGGGTCGCGGAGTCCGGGTTGACTCCCGCGGCCGGGTCGAGGCCCACCCGGACGTCCCAGGCGTGGGCGGAGACCTCGTTGAGGCGCATGCCGAGCGCGACGACCAGCGGCACCGGCTCGGGCAGGAATCCGAGGTCGACGATCAGGGACTCGCGCTGCTCCGGGGTGAGCGACTCGATCGTGTCCAGGTAGGCCTGGCCGTGGCGGACGAACCCCGCGGCCTGGTCGACGGGGCCGGCGGCGTCCCACCGCGCCCAGATCGACTCGTTGTCCTCGTCCGGCACCGACTCGCCCAACGCGCGGGCGATCGGCAGACGGCCGATCTCAGCGCCGCTGCCCAGGTGCGAGAGCACCTGCGCGATCGTCCACTCCGACGCGCCGCTGGGGCCCGCCAGCTGCTCGTCGGTGAGGTTCGGGAGCAGCGTCGTCAGTGAGTCGTGCTCGGCTCGGAGGGCGACGATGGTGCGGTCCGCGAGTTCGCTCATGCCTGCGCCAACCGCTCAGGCGACGACTTTCTTCCGGCTGTCCAGGACGGCGTCGGCCAGCCCGTACGCCACGGCCTGCTCCGCGGAGAGGACCAGGTCCCGGTCGGTGTCCTCGCGCACCTGCGCCACCGAGCGCCCGGTGTGCTCGGCGAGGATCTCCTCCATCGCGGCGCGCAACCGCACGATCTCCTTGGCCTGCAGCGCGAGGTCCGGCAGCGTGCCCTGCGCACCGCCGGAGGGCTGGTGCAGCACCACCCGTGCCCGGGGCAGCACGGTCCGGCTCCCGCGCTCGCCGCCGGCGAGGAGCACCGCCGCCGAGGAGGCGGCCTGGCCGACGCACGTCGTACCGACCGCCGGCCGGATGAACTGCATGGTGTCGTAGATCGCGAGCATCGCGGTCACCGAGCCGCCGGGTGAGTTGAGGTACAGGCTGACCGGCTGGTCGGGCGCCTCGGACTCCAGGTGCAGGAGCTGCGCGATGACCACGTTCGCCACCCCGTCGTCGATCTCGGTGCCGACGTACACGATCCGGTCGGTCAGCAACCGGCTGTAGATGTCCACAACCCGCTCGCCACGCACGGTCCGCTCGACCACGCTGGGGATGGTGTAGCTGCTCACCGCGCTCACCTCGGCCCGAACGACGGGGCCGGGCGCGCGGGCGTCACCGCGGACACGTCGGTCAGGACCCGGTCCACGAAGCCGTAGTCGCGGGCCTGCTCGGCGGTGAACCACCGATCCCGCAGCGAGTCCCGCTCGATCACCTCGACCGGCTGGCTCGTGTGCTCGGCGATCAGGCCGATCATCACGTTCTTGGTGTGCTCGAGGTTCTCGGCCTGGATCTCGATGTCGATCGCGGTGCCGCCGATGCCGGCCGAGCCCTGGTGCATCAGCACCCGCGAGTGCGGCAGCGCGTACCGCTTGCCGGGGGTGCCGGCCGAGAGCAGGAACTGGCCCATGCTGGCGGCCAGCCCCATCGCCAGGGTGCTGACGTCGTTGGGGATCAGCCGCATCGTGTCGTAGATGGCCAGGCCGGCGCTCACCGAGCCGCCCGGCGAGTTGATGTAGAGCGCGATGTCGCGCTTCGGGTCCTCCGCCGAGAGGAGGAGCAGCTCGGCGCAGAGCTTGTTGGCGATGTCGTCGTCGACCTGCTGGCCGAGCACGATGATGCGCTGGTGCAGCAGGCGGTCGGCCGCGGACGGGCCGGCGAGGGAGGGCGTCTGGGTCATGGCCCGAGCCTGCGGCGTACGGCGTCGCGATCCCAGCGGATCCGCTGTCGGCGGATCCGCCCTCAGCAGAGGAGCCACCCGTCCGCTGGATAGGGTCGCCCCCATGATCGAGCTCCGCACGCCCGCCCAGATCGAGCAGATGCGCCCGGCCGGCCGGTTCGTCGCCGACGTCATCACCGCGCTCGCCGAGCGCGCCGCCGTCGGCGTCAACCTGCTGGAGCTGGACGCGCTGGCGCACCAGATGATCCGCGACCGCGGCGCCGAGTCCTGCTACATCGACTACCACCCGTCCTTCGGCGCCTCGCCGTTCGGGAAGGTGCTGTGCACCTCGGTCAACGACGCGGTCCTGCACGGCCTGCCGCACGACTACCGGCTCGCCGACGGCGACCTGCTCAGCGTCGACTTCGCGGCGAGCGTCGACGGCTGGGTGGCCGACTCCGCCCTCAGCCTGGTCGTCGGCACGCCGCGCCCGGAGGACCTCGAGCTGATCGAGGTGGCCTCGCGAGCGCTGGACGCCGGCATCGAGGCCGCGCGACCGGGCAACCGGCTCGGCGACGTCTCCGCGGCGATCGGCGACGTCGCGCGTGCGGCGGGGCTGGGGATCAACCTCCAGTTCGGCGGGCACGGGGTCGGCCGGACGATGCACGGCGAGCCGCACGTCTCCAACGACGGCCGTCCCGGGCGCGGGCTGAAGCTGCGCCCGGGCCTGGTGATCGCGATCGAGCCGTGGTTCCTGCACACCACCGACGAGATCTACACCGACGACGACGGCTGGACCCTGCGCAGCAAGGACGGGTCCCGGGGCGCGCACATGGAGCACACGGTGGCGATCACCGCGGACGGCCCCGTCGTGCTCACCGCACGCGGCTGAGCGGCGCCCCGGTCAGGCGTACCGGACCTGCAGGTCCTTGATCCCGTTGACCCAGGAGTGCCGCAGCCGCTTCGGCTCGGCGAGCTTGGTGATGTCCGGCGCGTAGTCGGCGATCGCGTTGAAGATCGCCCGCATCTCCTGGCGGGCCAGGTTGTGGCCGAGGCAGTAGTGGGCACCGTGTCCACCGAAGCCCAGCTGCGGGTTGGGGTCACGCAGGATGTTGAACGTGTACGGGTCCTCGAACACGTCCTCGTCGAAGTTCGCGCTGGCATAGAACAGCGCGGCGCGCTGGCCCTTCTTGAACTGCACGCCCCCCAGCTCGACGTCGTTGAGCGCGGTGCGCTGGAAGACGCTGACCGGGGTGGCCCAGCGAACGATCTCGTCGACCATCGTCGCCGGCCGGTCGTTCTTCCAGATCTCCCACTGCTCGGGGTTGTCGAAGAACGCGTTCATGCCGTGGGTGATCGCGTTGCGGGTGGTCTCGTTGCCGGCGACCGCCAGGAGGATCACGAAGTAGCCGAACTCGTCGTCGGTCAGGCCACGCTCGCCCTTGTGCGCGTTGATCAGCTTGGTGATCAGGTCGTCGCGGGGGTTGGCCTGCCGGTCGGCGGCCAGCATCATCGAGTAGCCGAGGATCTCGGCCGCGGCGACGTCGTTCTCGCCGGCGAAGTCCGGGTCCTCGCCGGCGAGCATCTGGTTGGACCACTCGAAGAGCTTGTGCCGGTCCTCCTGCGGGACACCGATCAGGTCGGCGATCGCCTGCAGCGGGAGCTCCGCGGCGACCTCCTCGACGAAGTTGCCGGTGCCGCGGGCGACGGCCTCCTTCATGATCGCCGTGGCCCGCTGCACCATGGTGTCCTCGAGCTCGGCGATCGAGCGCGGGGTGAAGCCGCGCGAGACGATCCCGCGGGTCGCAGTGTGCTCGGGCGGGTCCTGGTTGATCAGGATCACCCGCTGGAGCTCGACCTGCTCGCGCGCCATCTCGCCGGGGAACCGGATGATCGCGCCGTTCTCGTACGTCGACCAGTTCTTGCTGTCCTTGGAGATCGCCGCGACGTCCTCGTGGCGGGTGACCGCGTAGTAGCCGGTGCCGGCCTCCGCGGCGAAGCCGCTGCGCGGCTCCCACGGCTGCTCGATCCAGGTGATCGGAGCCTTCTGCCGGGCGGCCCGGAACTGCTCGTGCGGGATCGCCTCCTGGATCAGGTCCGGGTCGGTGAAGTCGAAACCCTCGGGGAGGACGTCGGATGCGGTCACTGGAGCTCCCTCAGCTGGCTGGCTGGAACACGTTCTAGTGACAGAGACTACATACCGGAAGTACGCAGGGGAAGGTTGTCCAGGATAAGAACGTGTTCTAGTTTTGTGCCATGGGCACCCCTGTGATCGTCGACGCCGTCCGCACCCCCCTCGGCAAGCGCAACGGCTGGCTCGCCGGCGTGCACCCCGCCGTACTGCTCGGCTTCGCACAGGCGCAGGTGCTCGCCCGCGCCGGGGTCGACTCCGACCTGGTCGAGCAGGTGGTGGGCGGGTGCGTCACCCAGGCGGGAGAGCAGTCCAACGACATGGTGCGCCGCGCGTGGCTGCACGCCGGGCTCGCCCAGCACACCGGCGCGACCGCGGTCGACGCGCAGTGCGGGTCCGGCCAGCAGTCGGCCCACCTGGTCCACGACATGGTCGTGGCGGGCACCATCGAGGTCGGGGTGGCCTGTGGGGTCGAGGCGATGTCGCGCATCCCGCTCGGCGCCAACGTCCCGCCCGGCCTCGGCGACCCCCGCCCGGACGACTGGACCATCGACATGCCGAACCAGTTCGAGGCGGCGGACCGGATCGCCCGCAACCGCGGCATCACCCGCGCGGACCTCGACGCGTTCGGCCTGGCCTCCCAGCAGAAGGCCCGGGTCGCGGTCGACGAGGGGCGGTTCAAGCGGGAGATCGCGGCGTACGACGCCCCCGTGCTCGACGAGTCCGGCACTCCCACCGGCGAGACCCGGCTCGTCGACACCGACCAGGGCCTGCGGGAGACCACCCTCGAGGGACTGGCGGGCCTGCGCACCGTGCTGCCCGACGGGCTGCACACCGCCGGCACGTCCTCGCAGATCTCCGACGGCGCGTCGGCGGTCCTGATCATGGACTCCGACCGGGCGCACGCCCTGGGGCTGACCCCGCGGGCACGGATCGTCACGCACTGCCTGGTCGGCTCCGACCCGTACTACCACCTCGACGGCCCGATCGACGCGACCCAGCGGGTCCTCGACCGGGCCGGCATGGCGATCTCCGACTTCGACCTCTTCGAGGTCAACGAGGCGTTCGCCTCGGTCGTGCTGTCCTGGGCCGGCCACCACCGCGTCGACCTCGACCGGGTCAACGTCAACGGCGGCGCCATCGCGCTCGGGCACCCCGTGGGCTCCACCGGCACCCGCCTCATCACCACCGCGCTCCACGAGCTCGAGCGCCGCGACGCCACCACCGCCCTGATCTCCATGTGCGCCGGCGGTGCGATGGCGACCGGGACGATCCTCGAGCGGATCTGAGGGGTCGGGCGGCTTTGCGGCTTGGCCAGTTTCATCGGCCGGCCGATGAAACTGGCGCCTACGCCCCGTACACCGGCTCGGGGGCAGGCGCGGCGGCGAGCAGGTCACGCAACGCGGGACCGACCTCGGCCGCCTCCCACCTGCGGCCGAGGTCGTTCGACGGGCCGTGCGCCCAGCCGGTCTCGACGGTGATCGTCGAGCCGTCGATCTCGATCACCCGACCGGTGACGTCGCCGGCCTCCGCCGAGGCGAGCCACGCGACGATCGGGGAGTTGTCCTCGGGCAGCGCCATGTCCGAGGTGTCGAACGCGCCCTCGGTCATCCGGGTCCGCGCGACCGGGGCGATCGCGTTCACGGTGACGCCGTAGCGGCCCAGCTCCTGGGCGGCGACCAGCGTCAGGCCGGCGATGCCGGCCTTCGCCGCGGAGTACGTCGCCTGGCCGACCGAGCCCTGGAGGCCGGCGCCCGAGGAGGTGTTGACGACCCGGGCGGCGCGCTCACGGCCGGCCTTGGCCTCGGCGCGCCAGTAGGCACCCGCGTGCCGCAGCGGCGCGAAGTGGCCCTTGAGGTGGACCCGGATCACGGCGTCCCACTCCTCCTCGGCGGTGGTCACCAGCATCCGGTCGCGCACGAAGCCGGCGTTGTTCACGAGGATGTCCAGGCCGCCGAAGGTCTCGATCGCCTGGCGAACCATCGCCTCGGCCTGGGCGAAGTCGGCGACGTCGGCGGTGTTGACCACCGCCCGGCCACCGAGGGCCTCGATCTCGGCGACGACCGACTCGGCCGGCGTCTCCCCCGTGCCCTCGCCGGCGAGCGAGACGCCGTAGTCGTTGACGACGACGGCCGCACCGTGCCGCGCGAGCTCGAGCGCGTGGGCGCGGCCGATACCGCGGCCCGCACCGGTGACGATCGCGACGCGACCCTCGAGGAGTGTCATGGCAGTCCCTTCTGGACGATCAGGAAGGCGGGCGGCTCCCCCCCGCCGTGACAGGCGACGGTCGCGCCCGAGACGTACGACGCCAGGTCGCTCGCCAGGAAGGCGGCGACGTTGCCGACCTCCTCGGGCCGGGCCATCCGGCCGAGCGGGATGGTCTGCTCGATCGCCGCGACTGAGGCGTCGTCGCCGTAGTGGTCGTCGGTCTGCTCGGTCCGGCACAGCCCGACGTCGATCGCGTTGACGCGCACCCGGGGCGCCCACTCCATGGCGAGCGACGCGGTGAGCGAGTCGAGCCCGGCCTTGGCCGCGCCGTACGCCGCGATGGTCGGCGCCGGGCGGTTGGCGGAGACCGAGGAGATGTTCACGATCACGCCGCCGGCCTCCTGCTGCTGCATGACCGCGTTCGCGGCCTGGGCGCAGATCAGCGGGGCGAGCAGGTTGAGGCCGACGATCGCCTCATGGAGCCGCGGCGAGGCGGTCGCGGCGTCGCTCGCCGGCGCTCCCCCGGCGTTGTTGACCAGGATGTCGAGCCCCCCGAAGGACGACACGACCGAGGCCACCATCGCCTGCACGGCGTCGGGCTCCCGGACGTCGCACACCCGGTGCGTCGTCCCCGGGGCGGGCTCGACCTCCGAGCGCGAGCAGGTGACCACCGACGCACCGGCGGCCAGGAGCGACCTGGTGATGCCGAGGCCGATCCCCCGCGTCCCGCCCGTGACGAGCGCGACGCGTCCGGAGAGGTCCACCGTCAACGTCATGCTGCTACCCTACCAAGCACTTGCTTGGTTTCGACAGGCTCCGCCGACGTGAGGACGCCATGCCCATCACCTCCGAACTGCGCCCGGACGGGATCCGGGTGGTGACGATGGACCACCCTCCGGTCAACGCGCTGACCGTGCAGGGCTGGTACGACGTCGCCGCCGCGCTCGACGAGGCCGGCCGCGATCACGACACGAAGGTCGTCGTGCTGCGCGCCGAGGGGCGCGGCTTCAACGCCGGGGTCGACATCTTGGAGATGCAGAACACCGCCGGGTTCGACGCGCTGATCGGCGCGAACAAGGGGTGCTTCGCGGCGTTCAAGGCGGTCTACGAGTGCGCGGTGCCGGTCGTCGCCGCGGTCAACGGCTTCTGCCTCGGCGGCGGCGTCGGCCTGGTCGGCAACGCCGACTGCGTGGTCGCCAGCGACGACGCCTACTTCGGGGTGCCCGAGGTCAAGCAGGGCGCGCTCGGCGCCGCCACCCACATGGCGCGCCTGGTGCCGCAGCACCTGATGAGAACCCTCTACTTCACCGCGCGAACCATCAGGGCCGCCGACCTGGTGCAGTTCGGGAGCGTGCTCGAGGTGGTCCCCCGCGACCGACTCGACGACGCCGCGCTGCAGGTCGCCGGCGAGATCGCCGCGCACGACACCCGGGTGATCCGGGCCGCCAAGGAGTGCCTCAACGGGATCGACCCGATCGACGTGAACAAGAGCTACCGGTTCGAGCAGGGCTTCACGATGGAGCTCAACCTCGCCGGCGTGAGTGACGAGCTGCGCGACACGTTTGTGGATCGGCATCGCGAGGGCACGGACCAGGCAGCCAAGAAGGGCTCGGAGTGACCAAGGGACCACGCGACAAGCAGATGTCGCTCGACGAGGTCGTCGGCGAGCTGCAGGACGGCATGACCATCGGCATCGGGGGCTGGGGCTCGCGCCGCAAGCCGATGGCGCTGGTGCGCGCCATCCTCCGCAGCGACCTGAAGGACCTGACGATCGTCAGCTGGGGCGGTGCCGACGTGGGTCTCCTCGCCCGGGCCGGGAGGATCCGCAAGCTGGTCTTCGCGTTCGTGTCGCTCGACTCCGTGCCGCTGGAGCCGAACTTCCAGCGGGCTCGCCAGGAGGGCGCGATCCCCGAGGTCGTCGAGCTCGACGAGGGCATGTTCCAGGCCGGGCTCCGGGCCGCCGCCGAGCGGCTGCCGTTCCTGCCGATGCGTGCGGGGCTCGGCACCGACGTGCTGGTCAACCAGCCGTGGATCAGGACCGTCACGAGTCCCTATGCGGACGGCGAGGAGCTGGTCGCCGTACCCGCGCTGAGGCTCGACGTCGCCCTGGTGCACCTCAACCGGTCCGACCGGCACGGCAACGCGACCTACCTCGGCCCGGACCCGTACTTCGACGACCTGTTCGCGATGGCCGCCGACCGCACCTTCGTCTCCTGCGAGCAGGTGGTCGACACCGCCGGGCTCACCGTCGACACCCCCGTCCAGCGGCTGCTGCTCAGCCGGATGCTGGTCAGCGGCGTGGTCGAGACGCCCCATGGCGCCCACTTCACGACCTGCACACCCGACTACGAGCGCGACGAGAGGTTCCAGCGGGCGTACGCCGCGGCGGCGTCCGGCAGCGACGAGGACTGGGCGGCGTTCGAGTCCCGGTTCCTCGCCGGCGACGAGGCGAGCTACCAGGCCGCGGTCCGCTCCTTCGGGGAGGAGCAGGCATGAGCGACCCCAGGAACGGCAGCACCCGCGCGGACGTGTGCGCCGCGGCGATCGCGGACGCGTTCAGGGACGACGGCGAGATCTTCGGCAGCCCGATGGGGCTGCTGCCGATGCTCGGCGTCCGGCTGGCCAAGCTGACCAGCAACCCCGACCTGGTGATCTCCGACGGCGAGTCGCTGTTCCTCGCCGGCGTCCCGCCGCTGTTCGGCACGGGTGACGTGGTCGAGGGCTGGATCCCGTTCCGCAAGGTCTTCGACGTGGTCGCGCACGGGAAGCGGCACGTGATGATGGGCGCCACCCAGGTCGACCGGCACGGCAACCAGAACATCTCGGCCATCGGCGACTGGGCCCGGCCGAAGCGCCAGCTGCTCGGCAGCCGCGGCGCGCCGGGCAACACGGTCAACAACCGGACGTCGTACTGGGTGCCGAGGCACTCCCCCCGCGTGTTCGTCGAGCGGGTCGACATCGTCACCGGGGTCGGGCCGCGGCTCGCCCGGGAGGCCGGCCCCGCGGCCGCCCGCTACAACGACATCCACCGGATCGTCAGCAACCTCGCGGTGCTCGACGTCCAGGGTCCCGACGACACGGTGCGGCTGCTCAGCGTCCACCCCGGCGTGAGCGTGGAGGAGGTACGGGCGGCGACCGGCTTCGAGCTCGACGCGCCCGCCGACGTGCCCACCACGCGCGAGCCGACGACCGAGGAGCTGATCCTGATCCGCGAGGTGCTCGACCCCGAGGGACTGCGCTTCAGGGAGGTCCCGGATGGCGACTGAGCAGCTGCTCCGCACCCCGCTCACCGACCTCGCCGGCGTCCGCCACCCGGTGGTGCAGACGGGCATGGGCTGGGTGTCCGGCCCGCGCCTGGTCAGCGGCACCGCCAACGCCGGCGGCCTCGGGATCCTCGCCGGCGCCACCATGACGATCGCCGAGCTGGAGCAGGCGATCATCGAGGTCAACGGCCGCACCGACCAGCCGTTCGGCGTCAACCTCCGCGCGGATGCCGCCGACGCCCCCGACCGCTGTCGGCTCCTCGTCGACCACGGCGTCAAGGTGGCGTCGTTCGCCCTCGCGCCGAAGCCCGAGCTGATCGCGAACCTGAAGGAGCACGGCATCGTCGTGATGCCCTCGATCGGCGCCGCCAAGCACGCGGTCAAGGTCGCGTCCTGGGGCGCGGACGCCGTGATGGTGCAGGGCGGCGAGGGCGGCGGCCACACGGGCCCAGTGCCGACCACGCTGCTCCTCCCGAGCGTCCTGGACGCCCTGCGCGACGCCGGGAGCGAGATCCCCGTCGTGGCGGCGGGCGGCTTCTTCGACGGCCGCGGGCTCGCGGCCGCGCTGTCGTACGGCGCGGCGGGGATCGGCATGGGCACCCGGTTCCTGCTGACCCGGGACTCGGCCGTCCCCGACGCCGTCAAGCAGCTCTACCTCGAGCGGGGGCTGACCGACACGGTCGTCACCGCGAAGGTCGACGGGATGCCGCACCGGATGCTGCGCACCGACCTGGTCGCGCAGCTCGAGGAGAGCAGCTCGCTCAAGCGCCTCGGCCCGACCGTGCGGCGCACCGTCGAGTTCAAGCGCAGCAGCGGCATGACCTGGCTCGGCCTCGCGAAGGACGGCCGGTCGATGCGGAAGGCGCAGGGTCGCACCCTGGGCCAGATGGCGCTCGCCGCGAACACGCCGACGATGCTCAGGGCCGGCCTGGTCGAGGGCGACACCGGCGCGGGCGTGCTGGCGAGCGGCCAGGTGGTCGGCGTGATCGACGACCTGCCGACCTGCGAGGAGCTGATCGACCGCGTGGTCACCCGAGCCGCGGACGAGCTGCGCCGCGCCGCGTCGTACGTGCGCTGACGATCTAGCTGCCCGGGACGAGCCCGCGCGGGGGCGCCCACTCGCCGGTCGTGCGGAGCTCCTCGTAGATCGCGTACTCCGGGGCGAAGAACTCGTCGAGCCGGGCCCGCATCGTGCGGCTCAGATCAGGCTCGGGGCGCACGGTCGACTTGTTGTCCGTCCGTACGTCGATCCCGCCGCCGACCTTCGCGCCGATCCAGGTCTGCCAGACCTCCGGCTGCTCGAGTGCGAACAGCCGGTCGACCCCGAGGTCGAGGCGGTCGCTCAGCGCGACGAACCGGGCCGGTCGACCGCGCAGGGTGCCCGGCCGGGGGTCGCCGTCGACGTACCGTCCGACGAACTCCTCGAAGCTCAGGTCACCGGTGTACTTCGCGGCGTCCTCCTTCGCGAGCGCAGGGCGCTGGCGGTAGCGCCACCACGACTCCAGCCACGCGGTCGGCTCCCGGAACAGCGAGACCAGCTCGTAGTCGTCGCGCTCGTAGCCCGCGTTGCGCAGCACCGGGACGATCAGGGTGTGGAAGGACCGGCAGTTCATGTGCTTGAGCCGCGGGTTGATCCGCAGCAGCAGCTCCGCATGGCCCTGCAGGGAGCGCACCAGCGAGGTCGAGGCGCACTTGGGCATCGACAACAGCACGAAGCCGTGGGCCGGAAGCCCGATCATCTGGTCCCCTGTCGCCGATCTGCCGGACGCCGGGCAGCCTACAGGGGCGGGAGTTCACCCTTCGTTCGCCCGATCGACCGTCACCCCGGGGCGCGGCGGGCGTTGGGCCGGGCATGTGCGACGGCCACCACCACCACGCGACGCTGCCCTGCCGACCGCTCACCCGGCGAGCGACGATCGCGGCGGGCGCGGGCCTGCTGCTGGCCTCGTCGGTCGGCACCGCCACGGGGGCGATCGCGGGCACGGGTGCCGCCCGCACGTCGCGGCTCGGCCGAGGGACCCGCCTCGTGCACGCCGACCTGCACAACCACACGCTGCTCTCCGATGGCGACGGCGACCCGGGGCTGGCGTTCGACTCGATGCGCGCCGCCGGGCTCGACGTCGCCGCGCTGACCGACCACGCGACGCTGTCCGACAACGTGCTCGGCGACGCACTGACCGGGATCCTGCCGCCGGAGTACACCCAGCTCGCCGGGCTCACGCCCGGCGGCTGGGCGCGGACGCGGGAGTACGCCGACGCCGCGAACCAGGACGGCGCCTTCACCGCGATCCGCGGCTTCGAGTGGTCCGAGCCGCTGCTGGGCCACGTGAACGTCTGGTTCACCGAGCACTACACCGATGTCCTCCAGGCCGGGCTGATGCAGCCGCTGCTGGAGTGGTTGCGGCGCGAGCCGGGGCTGGTCCTGGACGGCGGCGCGGACGGGCTGGCCGGGTTCAACCACCCGGGCCGCGAGCCGGGGCGCTTCCAGGAGTTCACCTACGACGAGCGGGTCTGCGACCAGGTCGTGTCGCTGGAGATGTTCAACCGCCGCGACGACTTCCTGTTCGAGGGCTGGGCCGACGACAGGTCGTCTCCCCTGGTCGCCTGCCTCAACGCGGGCTGGCGCACCGGCATCACCGGGGTCACCGACGAGCACGGCACCGACTGGGGCCACCCAGAGGGCAAGGGCCGCACCGGCCTGTGGGTCCGCGAGCACTCGCGGGCCGGCGTGAAGGATGCGATGCGGGCGCGGCGGTTCTTCGCGACCCGTACGTCGGGGTTGCGGGTCGATGCGATCGCGGCGACGCCCGCCGGCACCGTGCGGCGGATGGGGTCGGAGCTGCCGCTGCGGGCCGGGACGGTCCGGTTCCGGCTGGACCTGGCGCGCGACACCTCGTGGATCGGGCGGCCGCTGACCGTGCAGGTGCTGCGGCCCGGCACGGACGCGCCCACCGTCACCCACGTCGCGGAGTTCCGGGTCGGTCCCGTCGTGGACTTCGCCGTACCCCTCGACGTCGCGGACGGCGACTGGGTGCTGCTGCGGGTCGCCGACCCCAGCCAGCCCAACGCCACGCCCGGGCCCGACGGACATCCCTGCAACGACCTCGGCGTCGCCTACACCAGTCCGTGGTGGCTGGTGCCCTAGCCTGTGCGTTCGTGAGCACCCTGGGCCGCACCACCCTGCTGTGGATGATCCCCGTCAACCTGGTGCTGGTCGCCTGGGTCTGGATCGGTCGGATCGTGTTCGGCGTCGGCGGGTGGTTCTTCCTGATCTTCCTGGTCTCGGTGGTCCCCGTGGTCCTGGTCGCGCTGCTGGTCACCACGGTCCTCGCCTACACCCAGGACGGCCGGCCGCGCGCGCTCACCGGGCTCCAGGCCTCCGCCCAGGTCGTCACCTGGGGCGGGTTGTTCGTGCTCGGCGCGTTCATGCCCGACTTCGGCGACACCGACGACAGCCGGCTCTCGCTGCTCACCCAGGTGTTCGGCTACTCCGACGGGCTGTTCGACCTGAGCTTCACCATCACGCTCGCCGGCGCGGCGATCGCGCTGGTCGGGTACGTCGTCCTCCTCGGCGCGCTGGTGTTCGCCCGGCGTCCCACGCCCGTGCCCGCGTGACGCGCCCGTCGAGGATCCGGGGACAATGGTGGTCGTGAGCGAGCAGCAAGTCCGGAAGCGCCCCCGGCACCTGATGGACCCCGACAACCTGCGCCGCGAGATCATCCGGCCGACCGGCCCGGGCGTGCTGGCCCTCGAGCCGGTGCAGCGCTGGGTGCTGTCCGTGCTCGCCGCGACCACCATCGGGCACCTGGCCGCCGGACTGGTGATCGCCGCGCTGACCATCGAGGAATCGCGCCCCGGGGCGCAGGTCGGCCTCAGCGTCCTGGCCGGGGCGTTCGGGGTCCTCGCGGTCGTCGTGTCCCGGGTCATCCACCAGAAGAGGTTCCTCTCCCCCTGGCTGCTCCTCGGGCTGGTCCCGGCGATCGTCGGGCTGGTCCTGGTCCGGGGCTGACGCTCCGGGTCGTGGCTCTCAGCCGCGCCGTCCCGCGGCGGCACGGCCCGTGCGGTGCTCGAGGGTCTCGATCAGCCGGGCGGCGACGTGCGCCGCCGCTCGCAGGTCCTCCTCCGACCAGTCCGCCAGGAGCGCCTCGTAGACGGTCCGAGCGGTCCGCTTCGTGCGCCGGTGGCGGGCGGCGCCGGCGCGGGTGGCCCTGACCAGGACCGCGCGACCGTCCTGCGGGTCCGTGGCGCGCGAGACGAGGCCCCACGACTCGAGCCGACGCACCTCGGTGCTCATCGTGGACCGGTCCACCTCCTGCCAGTCCGCCAGCGTGGAGAGCCGCAGCGGGCCGGTGTCGGCGATCCGGCCGAGCAGCCACGCATCCGTGGCCGAGAGGGCCGGATCGGCGTCCGCGAGCATCGACCTCCTGACGTCGCTGCGCGTGAACCATCGCACCAGCATCGGGACGGCGCGCTCGAGCCCCGCCGCGGCCTCAGCGGCCGCTTCCGCATCCTCTTCGGTCGTCACATGGTGAGGCTACACCAACTATTTTACTTTGGTCTCTCCAACCGTTATGGTTGACGTGTCAAATACTTCGCACCTGTGCAGGTGCCGACCAAGAAGGAGAGTGCCCACCATGTACGAGCTCGGCGCAGTGACCTGGCTCATCGCGATCGCGGTGATGATCATCCTGATTCTCGCGGTCGGCACCCTCGCGGCCGCCGGCATGCTGGGCCGGGACGAGGCCACGCCGGTCCCCGTGCTCCTCGAGGAGGAGGCCGAGCGCGACGAGGCCCGGCGATGAAGGCCTACCGGATCGCCTGGACCGTCGCCGTCGGCGTCCTCGTCGCCCGGGGCGTCACGCTCGGCCTCGACCACCACCCGGGCCTGGCGGGTACGGCGCTGCTGCTCGGCGCGGGCGCGGGAGCCGCCTGGTCGGCCGGCGGTCCGCCGCGGCGGACCGCTGCGACGGCGCTGGCCGCCGGCACCGTCCCGGCCGCCATCGTCGGCCACCTGCCTGCCCTCGGTGCCGGCCTGGTCGTGGTCGGGTTCGTCGTCCTCGTCACCTCGCCGGGCTTCCTCGCGGCGCTCGAGCGGTGGCTCGGGTCCCCGGGCGAGTCGTCGAGGGTCGACTCGATCGTGCGCGGCCTCGCCCACGCGGCGCCGGGGTACGTCCCGCCGCCTCCCACCGACGACCTGGACCGGGACGACGCGGGACGAACCGGATCCCTGCTCCCGCCGCGTGGTCGCCCGTGAGGGCCGGTGGTCGGGCCCGGCGCGTGCTGAGGTCGGAGACAGGCAGTGCCGGGCTGCTGTTGGCCGCGGTCCTCGTCGCGCTCGCCTGGGCCAACTCACCGTGGTCGGGCGCCTACCAGTCCCTGTGGTCGACACCGGCCTCGCTCTCGGTCGCCGACTGGCGGCTGTCGATGCCCCTCGGCCAGTGGGTGAACGACGGGCTGATGGCGCTGTTCTTCTTCATGATCGGCCTCGAGGTCCGCCGGGAGTTCTCCATCGGCGCGCTGACCACGCCCCGCCGGGCCGCCATCCCCCTGGTCGCCGCCGTCGGCGGACTGGTGGTCCCCGCCGCCCTGTACGTCCTGCTCGCACCCGCCGAGACGCAGAGCGCCTGGGGTGTCGTGATCGGCACCGACACCGCGGTCATGCTGGGCGCACTGGCCGTCGTAGGGCCGCGGCTGGCGACGAAGCTGCGCGTCTTCCTCCTCACGCTCACCGTCATCGACGACATCGTCGCCGTCGGCGTCATCGGCGTCTTCTACAGCGACTCCGTCGACGCGGTCGGCCTGCTGCTCGTCGCGGCCCTCGCCACCGTGGTCGGGCTGCTGAGCCGGTACGGCGTGTGGACGGTCGCGCCGTACTTCCTGAGCGTCCTGGGGCTGTGGCTCGCGACCCTGCAGGCCGGCCTGCACGCCTCCATCGCCGGGATGCTCGGCGGTCTCCTGGTCGCCGCGCACCGCCCGCGACCGACGGCCGTCAAGCGCGCGGCGGATCGGTTCCGCGCCTTCCACGAGTCGCCGGGCGTCGACGTCGGCCGGTCCGCGCACCGGGAGCTGGTGCGCGCGGTGTCCGTCAACGAGCGCATGCAGCGGCGCCTGCACCCCTGGGGCAACCTCGTGGTCGTCCCCCTGTTCGTGCTCGCCAACGCCGGGGTGGACCTGCGCGGCGGGGTGCTGGCCGACGCGCTCACGTCCCGGCTCACCTGGGCCGTGACCATCGCGCTGGTCGTCGGGAAGCTCGTCGGCATCCTGCTCTTCACCTGGGCCGGGGTGCGCAGTCGGGTCGGCGGTCTCCCGTCCGGCGTCGACCTCGGTCACGTCGCGGGTGGCGCGGCGCTCTCGGGCATCGGGTTCACCGTGTCGCTGCTGGTCGCCGGTCTCGCCTTCCCCGACCGGGCCAGCCACGACCGCGCCGTCGTCGGCATCCTGCTCGCGGCCGTGATCGCGACCGCGGCCGGGTGGGCCGTGTTCCGCGCCGCGGCAACGCGGCGGGCCCGTTCGGCGGTCCCGTCAGAGTCGCTCGATGATGGTGACGTTCGCCTGGCCGCCACCCTCGCACATGGTCTGCAGCCCGTAGCGGCCGCCGGTGCGCTCCAGCTCGTTGAGCAGGGTCGTCATCAGCCGGGCGCCGGTCGCGCCGATCGGGTGCCCGAGGGCGATCGCGCCACCGTTCACGTTGACCCGCTCGTGGGGCGCGCCGGTCTCCTTCATCCAGGCCAGCACGACCGACGCGAACGCCTCGTTGCACTCGAACAGATCGATGTCCTCGATCACGAGCCCGGTGCGCTCCAGCGCGTGGCGGGTGGCACGGATCGGCCCGGTGAGCATCCAGACCGGGTCGTCCCCACGCACCGAGAGGTGGTGGATCCGGGCCCGGGGCGTAAGGCCGTGGTCGCGCACCGCCTGCTCGGAGGCGATCAGCATCGCCGCGGAGGCGTCGCTGATCTGGGAGGCCACCGCCGCGGTGATCCGACCGCCCGGCACGAGCGGGTCGAGCGCCGCCATCTTCTCCAGTGAGGTCTCGCGCGGGCACTGGTCGGTGTCGACCACCGTCCCGTCCGGCAGCGTGACCGGCTCGATCTCGTCCTTGAACCGGCCCTCGGCGATCGCGGCCTTGGCGCGCTCGTGCGAGGTGAGTGCCAGCTCCTCCATGTCGACGCGCGAGACGCCCCACTTCTCCGCGATCAGCTCCGCGGAGCGGAACTGGCTGACCTCCTGGTCGCCGTACCTCGACCGCCAGCCCGGAGACTCGGCGAACGGTGTCGAGAAGCCGTACTGCTGGCCGACGACCATCGCGGACGAGATCGGGATCGCGCTCATGTTCTGCACGCCTCCGGCGACCACGAGGTCCTGGGTGCCGGAGAGCACGCCCTGAGCGGCGAAGTGCACCGCCTGCTGGGCGGAGCCGCACTGGCGGTCGATGGTCACGCCCGGCACGTGGTCGGGCAGCCCAGCCACCAGCCACGCCGTGCGGGCCACGTCTCCGGCCTGCGAGCCGATCGTGTCGCAGCAGCCGAGGATCACGTCGTCCACGGCGCCCGGGTCCACGCCGGTACGCCGCATCAGGGCGGCGATCGAGTGCGCGCCGAGGTCGGCGGAGTGGACGCCGGCCAGCGCTCCCCCGCGCTTGCCGACCGGGGTGCGGACCGCGTCGACGATGTAGGCCTCAGGCATGGGCGATCCCTTCGAGCAGGATGGACAGGTACTGCCGCGCGATCTCGGTGTGCGTGCGCCGGCCGCCGGGCCGGTACCAGGACACGGCGACCCAGACGGTGTCGCGGATGAAGCGGTAGGTCAGCTCGAGGTCGAGGTCGTCGCGCAGCACCCCGGCGTCGACGCCGGTGCGCAGCAGGGTCAGCCAGACCTCCTGGGACTGCCGGTTGCGGTCGGCGAGGTAGGCGAACCGGTCGAACGTGAGCAGGTAGGCCGCCTCGTTCTGGAAGATCGCCACCTCGTCGCGGTGCTTGTCGATCGCCTCGAAGGAGACGAGTACGGCCTGCTCGAGCTTGGCCCGCGGGTCGAGGTCGCCGCCGAGGATGTCGTCGTACTGCCCAAAGAGCTCCTCCTGGAAGGTCCGCAGGATCTCGTCGACCATCGACTCCTTGGAGTCGAAGTGGTGGTACAGGCTGCCCGAGAGGATGCCGGCGGCGTCGGCGATGTCGCGCACCGTGGTGTTCTTGAAGCCCTTCTCGGCGAACAGACCGGCGGCGATCTGCAGCAGCTCGGCACGGCGGGTGTGCGGAGCCTCGGACTCGGGCGTCTTCTGCGCGGACTTCTGGGCGGACATGTCCCTAGCCTCGCTGACTGCTCACGGAGACGACCTCGCCGGTCAGGTACGACGAGTAGTCGCTCGCCAGGAACACCATCACGTTGGCGACCTCCCACGGCTCCGCGGCCCGGCCGAACGCCTCGCGGCCCGTGAGCTCGGCGAGCAGCTCGTCGGAGGTGACCTTCGCCAGGAACGGGTGCATCGCCAGGCTCGGCGCCACGGCGTTGACCCGGATGCCGTGCGGAGCCAGGTCGAGCGCCGCGCACCGGGTCAGCGCCATCACCCCCGCCTTGGCGGCGGCGTAGTGCGCCTGGCCCTCCTGGGCACGCCAGCCGATCACCGAGGCGTTGTTGACGATCACCCCGGCACGACCGGACGCCGTCATCCGTTGCCCGGCGGCTCGCACGCACCGGAAGGTCCCGGTCAGCGTGATGTCGAGGACCCGCGACCACTGCTCGTCGGTCATCTCCAGCACGCTCGCCGTGCCACCCAGGCCGGCGTTGTTGACCATCACCTCGACGCCGCCGAGCTCCTCGGCCGCGTCCAGCAGCGCCTGCACCTGCGCCTCGTCGGTGACGTCGCAGACCAGCTGGCGGACCCGGTCGCGGCCGAACTCCCCCGCCAGCGCCTCCTCCGCCTCGGCGAGCCGGCGCTCGTGGGTGTCGCTGAACACCACCGCCTTCGCGCCCTCCTCGAGCGCGCGGCGTACGACGGCGGCGCCGATGCCCGCGCCGGCGGCGGCGGTCACGACGACCACCTTCCCGGCGAGCAGGTCGTGGCCGGGGACGTAGGCGGGAGCGGTCATCCGCGAGCCTCCTTCGGTAGGCCGAGCACCCGCTCGGCGAGGATGTTGCGCTGGACCTCGTCGCTGCCGCCGTAGATCGTGTCGGCGCGCGAGAACAGGAAGAGCCGCTGCCAGCGGTCCAGCTCGTACGGTGACTCCGGGGAGCCCGGGAGCGAGGTGAGGCCTGCTGCGCCGGCGACGTCCATCGCGACCTCGCCCAGGCGCCGGTGCCAGCCCGCCCACACCAGCTTGAAGACCGAGGCGCCGCCGGGGTCGTCCGAGGCGAGCCCGCGCAGCGCCTGGAACCGCATCACCTCGAGCTCGACCTTCAGCGCGGCCAGCCGGTCGCGGAGCACCGGGTCGTCGATCGCGCCGGTCTCCCGGGCCAGCCCGACGACGCCGTCCAGCTCGCGGGCGAAGCCGACCACCTGGCCGAGGACCGACACCCCGCGCTCGAACCCGAGGAGCGCCATCGCGACCTGCCAGCCACCCCCGGGCTCCCCCACGACCAGGTCGGCGGCGGTCCGGGCACCGGTGAAGAACACCTCGTTGAACTCCGAGCCGCCGGTCAGCTGCTCGATCGGCCGGATCTCCACGCCGTCCTGCTCCAGTGGCACCAGCAGGAACGACAGCCCGTGGTGGCGTGTGGACCCCGGCACGGTGCGGCAGACGACGAACGCCCACTGGCTGAGGTGGGCGTTCGACGTCCACACCTTCTGCCCGTCGATCACCCACTCGTCGCCGACGAGTCGTGCCTTGGTCTGCACGTTGGCGAGGTCGGAGCCGGCGTCCGGCTCGGAGTAGCCCTGCGCCCAGAGCTCCTCGACCGCGACGATCCGCGGCAGGAACCGTGCCTGCTGCTCGGGGGTGCCGAACGCGATCAGGGTCGGGCCGAGCAGCTCCTCCCCGAGGTGGTTGACCCGGCCGGGCGCGTCGGCCCGGGCGTACTCCTCGTGGAAGATCACCTGCTGGACCAGGCTCAGCCCGCGGCCGCCGTGCTCCTCGGGCCAGCCCAGGCAGGTCCAGCCGTGCTCGGCCAGCAGCCGGTTCCAGGCGACCCGCTCCTCGTGCGCCTCGTGGTCGCGGCCGGCGCCGCCGAGCCCCTTGAGCGCGGCCCACCTGCCGGTCAGGTGCTCCTCGAGCCAGGCTCGCACCTCGGCGCGGAAGGCCTGGTCCGCGTCGGAGTAGGTCAGGTCCACGAGTGGTACCCTACCAAGCAATTGCTTGGTTGGCTGACGGAGGTGACATGGCGGACACGATCCCGGGCGCGCTCCGCGCCGCGGTGGAGCGCTTCGGCGACCACGCGGCGTACGTCGAGGGCGGGGTCGCGACCAGCTTCGCGGGCCTGCTGGAGCGGGTGCGTCGTACGGCGGCGGGCTACCGCGCCCGCGGCCTCGCCCCCGGCGGCCGGGTCGTCGTGTGGGCGCCGAACAGCGTCGACTGGGTGGTCGCGGCGCTCGCCGTGTCGTACGCCGGCGGCACGCTGGTGCCCGCGAACTCCCGCTACACCGGCCACGAGGTCGCCGACCTCGCCGACCGGACCGGCGCGGTGCTGGTCGTGGTCGCCGACGGCTTCCTCGGCCGCACCCAGATCGCCGACCTGCGCGCGGCCAGCGCGCTGCCGAGCGTGCGCGAGGTCATCGACATCGCCCGGCTCGTCGCGGTCGAGGCCGAGCCCGGTGGGATCGACGACGTGGCCGCGGCGGTCTCCCCCGACGACGTCGCGGACATCCTGTTCACCTCGGGCACCACCGGCCGGCCCAAGGGCGCGATGTCGGCCCACCGGCAGACCGTCGGCGTGGCCGAGGCCTGGGGCTCGCTCGGCGGGGTGGGCGCCGACGACCGCTACCTGGTGGTCAACCCGTTCTTCCACTCCTTCGGCTACAAGGTCGGCATCGTCACCGGCCTCCTCACGGGGGCGACGCTCTACCCGCTCGCGACGTTCGACCTGGACGAGACGATGCGGCTGATCGAGTCCGAGCGGATCACGGTGCTGCCGGGCGCCCCGACCGTCTACCAGTCGCTGCTGGCCGCCCCGGGCCGCGCCGAGCGGGACCTGTCCTCGCTGCGGCTCGCGGTGACCGGCGCCGCCGTCGTACCCGTCGTGCTCATCGAGCGGATGCGCGAGGACCTCGGCATCGACCGCGTGGTCACCGCGTTCGGCATGACCGAGGCGGTCGTGGTCACCATGTGCCGCGACGGCGACCCCGCCGAGACCGTGGCGACCACGTGCGGGCGCGCGATCCCCGGGATGGAGACGAGGATCGGCGAGCGGGGCGAGCTGCTCGTGCGCGGCGCCTACGTGATGCTCGGCTACCTCGACGACCCCGCGGCGACCGCGGAGGCGATCGACGCGGACGGCTGGCTGCACACCGGCGACGTCGGCACCCTCGACGAGCACGGCAACCTCTCGATCACCGACCGCCTCAAGGACATGTACATCTCCGGCGGGTTCAACGTGTACCCCGCCGAGGTGGAGCAGGCGCTCGCGCGGATGGACGGAGTGGCCGACGTGGCGGTCGTCGGGGTCGCCGACGAGCGGCTGGGCGAGGTCGGCAAGGCGTACGTCGTCCTCTCCTCGGCCACGCCGGCCCCGCCGTCGAGGGACGACGTGATCTCGTTCGCCAAGGAGCGGCTCGCGAACTTCAAGGTCCCGCGCTACGTCGAGGTCATCGACGCGCTGCCGCGCAACCTGTCCGGCAAGGTGCTGAAGAACGAGCTGAGGGGCTGTTGATGGATCTGACCCTGTCCGCGTCCGAGCTCGCGTTCCGCGACG
Organism: Nocardioides sp.; assembly: GCF_030019515.1. Taxonomy (GTDB): domain Bacteria; phylum Actinomycetota; class Actinomycetes; order Propionibacteriales; family Nocardioidaceae; genus Nocardioides. Next base: position 294,602 of record NZ_JASEEQ010000001.1, read on the forward strand.
AGGCGCGCGCCTGGCTGGCCGCGAACGTGCCGGCCGAGCCGCTGCCCTCGATGGACACCGCCGAGGGCTTCCGCGCCCACCAGGAGTGGGAGCAGCGGCTCGCCGACGCGAGGTGGTCGGTCGTGAGCTGGCCCGCGGCGTACCACGGCCGCGAGGCGTCGCTGGTCGAGTGGGTGGTCTTCGAGGAGGAGTACTACCGCGCCGGCGCGCCCGGCCGGGTCTCCCAGAACGGCATCTTCCTGCTCTCCCCGATCCTCTTCGACCACGGCACCCAGGAGCAGCAGGACCGGTTCCTGCCGTCGATGGCGACCGGCGAGCAGATCTGGGCGCAGTGCTGGTCCGAGCCCGAGGCCGGCTCCGACCTCGCCGCGCTGCGCTCGACGGCCACGCGTGACGACGAGCGCGGCGGGTGGGTCCTCAACGGCCAGAAGACCTGGTCGTCGCGGGCGTCCTTCGCCCACTGGGGCTTCGGGCTGTTCCGCTCCGACCCGCAGGCGCAGCGGCACTCGGGGCTCACCTACTTCCTCTTCCCGCTCGACGCCGACGGCATCACGGTCCGCCCGATCGCGCAGCTCGACGGCGAGGCGGGCTTCGCCGAGGTGTTCCTCGAGGACGTCTTCGTGCCGGACGCCGACGTGCTCGGCGCGCCCGGCGACGGCTGGCGGGTCGCGATGTCGACGGCCGGCAACGAGCGCGGCCTGTCGCTGCGCTCCCCCGGCCGGTTCTGCGCCGCCGCCGACCGGCTGGTCGACCTGTACCGGGAGCGGACGGAGGCCTCGAGGCTCGCTCCGCTCGCAGCTCAAGCACCGTCCGCCGCCGACGGCGTCGTCGACGCCTGGATCAGGGCCCAGGCCTACCGGCTCTACACCTGGGGCACGGTGACCCGGGTCGCGCAGGGCGGCGACCTGGGCGCCGCCGGGTCGGCCAACAAGGTGTTCTGGTCCGAGCTGGACGTCGCGCTGCACGAGACCGCGCTCGACCTGCTCGGGCCGGAGGCCGAGGTGGAGTCGGCCTGGCTGGACGGCTACACGTTCTCGCTCTCGGGGCCGATCTACGCCGGGACCAACGAGATCCAGCGCAACATCGTCGCCGAGCGGATCCTCGGCCTGCCGAGGGAGGTGCGGACGTGAGGTTCGAGCTCGACGACGACCAGAGGGACTTCGCCGGCGCCCTGGAGAGCCTGCTCGCCAACGCGGACACCGTCGGTGCGGCCCGCGCCTGGGCGGACGGCGACCACGCCCCCGGCCTGAAGCTCTGGGCCCGGCTGGCCGAGCTGGGCGTCACCCAGCTGGCGGCCGAGGCGAGCGCGGTCGAGGTCGTCATCGCGTTCGAGGCGCTGGGCCGGCACGCCGTGCCCGGCCCGTGGGTCGAGTCGGCGGCGTACCTCCCGGTCGCCCTCGGCCACGAGGTGGCCGGCATCGCGACCGTGGCGCTGCCACCGGTCGTGCCCTACGCGCTCGACGCCGACGTCGCCGACCGGGTGTACGTCGGGTCCGACGACTCGATCGACGAGGCCGAGGTCGGGGAGATGGTCGGCTCGGTCGACCGGACGCGCCGACTCTTCCACGTCACCGGGGTCTCGAGGCTCGCGCCGCTCGCACCTCGACCGCCGGTGCCCGCGTTCGACCTCGCCGTGCTCGCGACCGCCGCCGAGCTGCTCGGGGCGGGCGAGCGGATCCTGCACGACACGGTGGCCTACGCCGGGCAGCGCACGCAGTTCGGCCGCCCGATCGGCTCCTACCAGGCGATCAAGCACGCCCTCGCCGACGTCCGGATCGCCCTCGACTTCGCGCGACCGCTGGTCCTGGGCGCGGCGCTCGGCGAGGTGCCGGCCTCCGCCGCCAAGGTCGCGTGCGCGGACGCGGCGTACCTCTCCTCGCGCACCGGGCTGCAGGTGCACGGCGCGGTCGGCTACACCCAGGAGCTCGACCTGAGCCTCTGGCTGACCAAGGTCCGGGCGCTCGTGACCGCGTGGGGCACCCCCGCCTTCCACCGCGCCCGGGTGCTCGAGGGGCTGGTGGGCTGATGGAGTTCGCACTGTCCGAGGAGCAGCAGGAGCTGGCCGCCACCGTGCGCGGGCTGCTCGCCAGGCGGGCCGACCCCCGCGTCGCATCCTTCGACGAGGCCCTGTGGCAGACCCTCTGCGAGCAGATCGGCGTGGCGGCGCTCGGCATCCCGGAGGAGTACGGCGGTGCCGGATTCACGCTGTTCGAGTCCCTGGTCGCCCTCGAGGAGATCGGCCGCTCGCTGGCACCCTCGCCCCTGCTGGCCTCGCTGGTCACCTCGGAGGCGCTGCTCGCCGGCGCCGGCGAGGACGCCAGGCAGCGGCTGCTGCCGCGCCTCGCGGCCGGGGAGGTCGGGGCCCTCGCCGACGGCGCGGACGCCTCCGACGTGCTCGACGGCGACCACGCGACGGTGCTCGTGGTGGCCACCGACGACGGCCTGTTCGAGGTCGCCCCCGAGACCGCCGACCGGGCCTGGACGCCGTCCATGGACCAGACGATCCGGCTCGCGACCGTCCGCTCCGACCTCACCGCGGCGACCCGGATCGGTGAGGGTCGGGCCGCCCGCGACCGGGCCGGCCTGGTCGGCGCGGTCGCCACCGCCGCACTCGCCGTCGGCGGCGCGGCCCGCGCCCTGGAGATGACCGTGGCCTACTCCAAGGAGCGGGTCCAGTTCGGCCGGCCGATCGGCTCGTTCCAGGCGCTCAAGCACCGGATGGCCGACCTGCACGTGCGACTCGAGATGGCCCGGTCGGCGTCCTGGGCCGCGTCGTACGCCGTCGCGCTCGGCACCGACGACGCCGGCCAGCTCGCGCACGTCGCCAAGGCCTACTGCAGCGAGGCGTTCGCCCACATCGCGGGCGAGACCGTCCAGCTGCACGGCGGGATCGCGATCACCTGGGAGCACGACGCCCACCTGGTGTTCAAGCGCGCCCACGCGCTGGGTCAGCTGTTCGGCGCCCCGCACACACACCGCGCGGCCGTGGCCCTCTGAGGGCATCCGACGGCGAGGAGGCTCGCTCGCTCACCGTCGAGTGACGTGGATCGGCTGCGAGATCCACCTGCGGAGAGCCAGTTGACGTCACTCGACGCGAAATGGCCGGGGTTCAGCGGCGGTCGGTGGTGCGGTACTCGCCGCGGTAGAACAGCAGCGGGCCGGTCTCGGCGGCGTCGTCCTCGGTGATCAGGTCGACGACCCGGCCGATGACGACGTAGTGGTCACCGGCCTCGTGCACCGTGTGGATCGTGCAGTCGAGGTGGGCCAGGGCGCCCTCGAGCATCGGCGATCCGGTGCCCGGCGACGGCGTCCACTTGACGTCCGCGAACTTGTCGACGCCGCGGCTGGCCATCGTGTTGGAGAGCTCGGCCTGGTCGGCGGCGAGGAAGTTCACGCAGAACTTGCCCGAGCGCTGGATGAGCGGCCAGGCCCGTGAGGTCTTCGCCGGGATGAACAGCACCAGTGGCGGGTCCAGGGACACGCTCGAGAACGACTGGCAGGTCAGCCCGACCGGCTCGTCGCTGCTGGTGGCGGTGACGACCGTGACGCCCGAGGCGAACCGGCCGAGCACGTCGCGGAACAGGCGGGCGGCGGCGACCGTCTCGGGGTCGTCGCGGACGGCGAGGTCCTCGCCGGGGCGGAACTCGAAGTCGATGTCCTGGTCGCCCAGCCACGAGCTGATCAGCTCCGGACTCGGCCAGGTCTCACGCGCGTCCGGGCTCATGCCGTCCGGGATCTCGCGGCTCGGCTCGGAGGTCATGTGGTCGAGTTTCTCACTGCGCCCGAAATCGCTGAGCATCGCTCACCCGGCCCCGGCGCCGAAGTCGTGACCCCAGTAGGACACCGCGGTGGACTCCCGGGCCACCCAGCGCCCGTCGTCCACCGTGAGCCCGTCGGTGCCGAACTCGACGTCGAAGCCGCCGGGCGACCTGACGTAGAAGGAGATCATCTCGTCGTTCATGTGGCGGCCGAGGGTGGCCGAGAGCGGCGCCTGGTGCTTGCGCACCCGCTCGAGCGCACGACCGACGTGGTCGAGCTCGTCGACCTCGAGCATGATGTGCACGCACTTGGCCGGGTTGGGCATCGGCAGGAAGGCCAGCGAGTGGTGGCGCGGGTTCACGCCGAGGAACCGCAGCCACACCTTGGACCCGGGCTCCTTGCCGACGAACTCTCCCGGCATGCTCATCGAGTCGCGCAGCCGGAACCCGAGCACGTCGGTGTAGAACCGCAGCGCCTCGACGTCGTCGAGCACGGGCAGCACGATGTGGCCCATCCCCTGGTCTCCGGTGACGAACCGGGCGGCGTACGGCGTCACCACGGGCCGCGACTCGTAGCTGATGCCGTGGAACAGCTCGAAGACGTTGTCCCACGGGTCGCGGAACCGGACCAGCTCCTGGACCCGGCGCTCGTCGAGCTCCTCCCGGGTCCCCTCGTCGAAGTCGACGCCGGCCTTCTGCAGGTGCTCGCGGGCCTCCTGCAGGGCGCGGTGGTCGGCCACCTCCCAGCCCACGCAGGCGAGCTGGTCGACGTCGGCCGGGAACACCACGAGCCGCGCGGAGACCTCGTCGATGCGCCAGTACTGGTGGCCGGGGTTCGGCCCCCGACCGGCGGCGAGCCCGAGCACCTTGCCCGCGAAGGTCTCCCACTGGGACAGGTCCGTGCTGGCCACGCGGACGTAGCCCATGGACTTGATGTCGATGGTCACGACTCCCCCTGCTCCGGTGATCGCGCCCGACGAGACTCGACGTGCCGGGCCAGGAACGCGATCGAGACCTCGGCGAACTCGTCGGCGGCCTCGACCTGCGCCCAGTGCCCGCAGTTCGAGAAGACATGCAGCTGGGCCTTCGGGATCAGCTTGAGGGCGGCGAGCGCGCCGTCGAGCGGGTTGACCCGGTCCTCGCGGCCCCAGGTCAGCAGCGTGTGCTTGCGCAGCCGGTGCGCCTCGCGCCAGAGCATGCCGTCCTCGGCGGTCTCGGGGTTCCAGAACGACATCCCCATCGAGCGCATCGCGTCCTGCGCGCCCGGTGCGGTCGCGTCGGCGAACCGCTCCTCGACCAGCTCGTCGGTCACCAGCCGCTGGTCGACGACCATCGTCGAGATGAACGCCCGCAGCTTCTCCCGCGTCGGGTCGGCGCCGAAGTCCATCAGCCGCTGCACGCCCTCGGTCGGGTCGGCGTGGAACAGGTTGAGCGAGAGCCCGCCGGGACCCATCAGGACCAGCCGCCCGACCCGGTCGGGGTGGTCGAGCGCGAGCCGCATCGCCGTACCGCCGCCGAGGCTGTTGCCGAGCAGGTGCACCCGATCGATGCCGAGCTCGTCGAGCAGCGCGACGACGTGGTCGGCGGAGTGACGGTAGTAGTTGCCCACCACCGGCGGCTTGTCGGAGGCGCCGAAGCCCGGCTGGTCGACCAGCAGGGTCCGGAACGACGCGGCGAACCTCGGCAGCGCGCTGCCGAAGTTCGACCACGCCGACGCTCCCGGCCCACCGCCGTGCAGCATGATCAGCGGCAGGCCGCCGCCCACCGGCTCCCCGGTCGTCGAGCTCGCCGCGACGCCCGCCTCGTAGTAGCTGAGCGTGATGTCCCGCGCCTTCGCGGACCTTCGGACGCTCTCCTTGGTGATGCTCACCGGCTCGGACAACTCAGTACATCCCCGGGTCGATCTTGTGGCCGAACTCGTGCGCGCCGTACATCTGGAGCGCCCGCTCGGGGTCGTTGGCGGCGTGCACCCGGCCGGCGTGCGCGTCGCGCCAGGCGCGCTGCAGGTAGGTGCCGGTCGCGAGCGCCCGGCCGCCGGAGGCCTCGAAGAGCGAGTCGATCGCGTCGATCGCGCGCTGGGTGCCGAGCACCTGGTCGCGGCGGACCTTCAGACGCAGGCCCAGCGGGATCTTCTCCCCGCGTTCGACGCAGGCCTGCTCCTCGCGGATGTTGTTGACCAGCAGCGCCCAGGCGGCGTCGATGTCGGAGGAGGCCTTCGCGATGCGTACGGCGGCGAACGGGTCGAGCGAGGCCTTCTCACCGAGGTACGCCGCACGCACCCGCTTCTGCTGCATGTCCACGTGCTCGGCGTACGCCCCCAGCGCCATGCCGATGATCGGCGTGGTGATCGTGCCGGTGAAGATCGAGTGGAACGGCAGCTTGTAGAGGTCGGAGGGGTTCTGCTCCTGGCCCGGGCCGAAGCAGCGGCCGGTGTCGCCCATCGACAACGTGTTGTCCGCGGGCACGAACACGTCCTCGACCACGATGTCGTTCGAGCCGGTGCCGGAGAGGCCGACGACGTTCCAGACGTCGTTGATCGTGTAGTTCGCGCGCGGGACCAGGAACGTCTTGAAGTCGATGACCTGGCCCTCGTCGTTGAACACCAGCCCGCCCAGCAGCACCCAGCTGCAGTGGTCGCAGCCGGAGGAGAAGCTCCACTTGCCCGACAGCGTGTAGCCACCGTCGGTCACCACCGCCTTGCCGGTCGGGGCGTACGACGAGCTCACCCTGGTCGCGGTGTCGCTGCCCCAGACGGCCTGCTGGGCAGCGTCGGGGAACAGCGCGATCTGCCAGGGGTGGACCCCGACCACGCTGGAGACCCAGCCGGTGGAGCCGCACGCGCCGGCGATGTCGCGCACAGCGGTGTAGAAGTCGACCGGGTCGGCCTCGTGGCCGTCGAACCTGCGGGGCTGGAGGAGCCGGAAGAACCCGACCTCCTCGAGCTCCTTGATCGACGCCTCCGGGACGACGCGAAGACGCTCGGCCTCGTCGGCCCGCTCCCGGATCCCGGGCAGCAGGTCACGGACGCCATCGAGAACAGCCTGGGACATCGCATCTCCTGTCGTGGTCGGACAGGAGCAATACTAGAACACGTTCTCGTTTGGGTCGAGACGACGCCCCCGGGATCCTGCCCGACCCGACCAGGTGGGTCGACCGCGAGCCTCCGGAGCCCGCCTGCGCGCGCGGACCGGCGCGGCGGGCCCGGCGGCTCAGTCGTTCAGTCGCTCAGCGGCTCAGCAGCTCAGCGGCTCAGTGGCTCAGCGAGCGAGCCGGAACGCCGGGTAGCTGAAGTCCGCGACGAAGTCGAGCAGGCCCGCGTCGACGAGGTCCCACAGGGTCGCGATGACGTCGCAGCGGTCGGCGTGCTGGTCGGCGACGGCGACGAGGATCTCGGCGGGAGACCAGGCGCCGGTCCCGACCGCGGCGAGCACGGCCTCGGTGAGGGTGGCGGGTGCGACCAGCGTGCTGAGCGTCATGGCGAGTCCTGGTGGACGAGGGGATCGGTCTTTCTGACATCTCCAGGATCGGCCCGCTCGTCGCGGCGCGCAGCGGCGGAAGGTCCCGACCTCCGGTGTCTTCGGTCCTTGATGTGCCGAAGTCGCCGGGCCAGCGCTCAGGAGTTGGCGGCCTGCTTGTCGGCCTCCCGCTTCAAGATCAGCGCGATGTCGACGAGCTGGTCCTCCTGGCCGCCGATCAGCTTGCGGCGGCCGGCCTCGAGCAGGATCTGCGCGCCGGAGACGCCATACCGCTCCGCGGCGTTGCCGGCATGCTTCAAGAAGCTGGAGTAGACCCCGGCGTACCCCATCATCAGCGTCATCCGGTCGAGCTGGCACTCCTCGGGCATCGTCGGCCGGATCACGTCCTCGGAGGCGTCGACGAGCTGCAGGAAGTCGATGCCGGTCTCCCAGCCGAGCTTGTCGCACACCCCGACGAACGCCTCGAGCGGCGTGTTGCCGGCGCCGGCGCCGAAGCGGCGCACCGAGCCGTCGATCTGGGTCGCGCCCGCGCGGGCCGCGATGATCGTGTTGGCGACGCCCAGGCCGAGGTTCTCGTGGCCGTGGAAGCCGACGTCGGCCTGCTCGCCGATCTCGGCGACCAGTGCCGACACCCGATCCGCGGTCTGCTCCATGATCAGCGCGCCGGCGGAGTCGACGACGTACACGCACTGGCAGCCCGCGTCGACCATGATCCGCGCCTGCTTCGCGAGCACCTCGGGCGGCTGGGTGTGCGACATCATCAGGAAGCCGACCGTCTCCAGCCCGAGCTCACGCGCCAGCCCGAAGTGCTGGATCGAGACATCGGCCTCGGTGCAGTGCGTGGCGATCCGGCAGATCTGGCCGCCGTTGTCCTGGGCGGCGCGGATGTCGTCCTTGGTGCCGACGCCCGGGAGCATGAGGAACGCGATCTTGGCCCGCTTCGCGGTCTCGGCCGCGATCTTGATCAGCTCCTGCTCCCACGTCCGGGAGAACCCGTAGTTGAACGACGAGCCGCCGAGCCCGTCGCCGTGGGTCACCTCGATGACCGGGACCCCCGAGGCGTCCAGGGCCTCGACGATGTCGTGGCACTCCGTTGCTGTGAACAGGTGGCGCTTGTGGTGCGACCCGTCGCGCAGACAAGTGTCCGTCAGGCGCAGGTCGAGCTTGCCCCACGGGTCGTCACCGTGGGTGCCGGACCAGGTACGGGCGAGTGCGTTGACGTCGTTCATCTCAGACCTCCGCGAGGATCGAACGGGCGATGTTCTCGCCGACCTGCGTCGCGGCGGCGGTCATGATGTCGAGGTTGCCGGCGTACGGCGGCAGGAAGTCGCCCGCGCCCTCCACCTCCACGAAGATCGAGACCTTCGCCTGGCCGCGGGTGGCCGGGGACGGGTCGTCGATCTGCGGCTCCTGGAGCAGCCGGTAGCCGGGCACGTACTCCTGCACGGCCTTCTCCATCGCGGCGATCGACTGCACGATCGCGTCGCGGTCGGCGTCCGGGTCCACGGCGCAGAAGATCGTGTCGCGCATGATCATCGGCGGCTCGGCCGGGTTGAGGATGATGATCGCCTTGCCCTCGGCGGCTCCTCCGATGGCGGCGACGCCGGCGGCCGTGGTGCGGGTGAACTCGTCGATGTTGGCGCGGGTGCCCGGCCCGGCGGAGACCGAGGAGACCGACGCGACGATCTCGGCGTACGACACTCCCCCGAACGGTGCGGTCGCCCGCGAGACCGCGGCCACCATCGGGATCGTGGCCTGGCCGCCGCAGGTGATCATGTTGACGTTCATCGCGCCGCCCACACCGCAGTGCTCCTCGCCGTTGACCGGCGGGATCACGGCGGGGCCGACCGCGGCGGGCGTGAGGTCGACCGCGCGGATGCCGGCCTCCTCGTAGCGCGGCGCGTACTCGCGGTGCACGTAGGCCGAGGTCGCCTCGAAGATCAGGTCGGGCAGCTCGTCCTGCTTGAGCAGCCAGTCGACCCCCTCGTGGGACGTCTCCAGGCCCTTGCCGGCGGCGAGCTTGAGGCCCTCGCTGGTCGGATCGACGCCGATCATCCATCTCGGCTCGATGCTCCCCCCGTTCTCGGCGGACCGGAGCAGCTTGTACATCAGGTCGGTGCCGATGTTGCCCGGTCCCACGATCGCTGCCGTCAGCTTGGCTCTGCTCGTCTCTGGCATGCTCACTCCTCGAAGGTGACGCTGAGCGGCTCGAAGCCGCTGATGGTCGCGACGACCCGGTCACCCGGGACGAACGGCACGAACGGGCCCAGGGCCCCGGACAGGATCAGGTGGCCTGCGCGCAGCGGGTCGCCGAAGCGCGCCGCCTGCACGGCCAGCCAGCGCAGCGCCTCGAGCGGGTCGCCGAGGCAGGCGGCGCCGTTGCCGGCCGAGCGCTCCTCGCCGTTGATGGTCAGCGACATGACCACGTCGCGCGGCTCGATGTCGTCGAGGGAGCGGCCGTCGGCGCCCACGACGAACAGCCCGCTGGAGGCGTTGTCCGCGACGGTGTCGGTGAAGCCGATCCGCCAGTCGGCGATCCGCGAGTCGACGATCTCGAGCGCGGGCAGCGCGACCTCGACGGCGGCACGCACCGCGTCGAGCGTGATCTCGTCCTCGGGCAGGTCCAGGTCGCGAGCCAGCACGAACGCGACCTCCGCCTCGACCCGGGGCTGGAGCAGGGTGCGCATCGAGATGGGTCCCCGGCGCCCCTCGCGGGGCGAGACGTCCATGTCGTCGAGCAGGTAGCCGAAGTCCGGCTGGTCGACGCCGAGCTGGGTCTGCACCGCCTCCGACGTCGCGCCGATCTTCCGGCCGACCACGGTGGCGCCGTGGGCGAGCCGACCCTGCACCAGGCCCTGCTGCACGGCGTACGCCGCGGCGAGGTCCTCGGTGCCGATCAGGTCACGGACCGGCGCGCACGGGACACGGGTCGCCTGGGCCTGAGAGAGTCGCTCGACGGCGGCATCGATCGAGGTCGCGCTCGAGTCCTGGGAGGTCACGTGACCGATAGTAGAACCTGTTACAGTTTCACGCCATGACGGCCCCCCTGCCTCCCCGGGACCTGGAGGAGAGTGTCGACGTCGTCGTCGTGGGCGCCGGCGGTGCCGGCATGACGGCTGCGCTCGCAGCCGCAGCGCACGGCCTCGACACGGTGCTGATCGAGAAGAGCTCCTACTTCGGCGGGTCGACCGCGCGCAGCGGCGGCGGGGTCTGGATCCCCGGCAACTACGCGCTGAAGGCGGCCGGGCAGGACGACCAGCTGGAGAGCGCCAAGCTCTACCTCGACTCGATCGTCGGGGACGTGGTGCCCAAGGTGCGCCGCGACACCTACCTCGAGCGCGGCCCCGAGGTCATGGACTTCATCAGGGAGCGGACGCCGCTGCGGTTCACCTGGGTGCCGCAGTACGCCGACTACCACCCCGAGGCGCCTGGCGGCCGGGCCGCGGGGCGCTCGGCGGAGCCGATCCCGATGGACGCCCGGTTCCTCGGCGAGGAGCTGAGCCGGCTGCACCCGCAGTACACCAAGGCACCGGCGAACATGATCGTGACCCAGGCCGACTTCCGGAAGATCAGCCTCGGCCTGCGCACCCTCCGCGGTCCGCTGACGATGGTCAAGGTGCTGCTGCGCCGGGTCGTCAGCCTGGTGCGCGGCCAGCGGATGTACGCGATGGGCAACGCGATCGCCATCGGGCTGCGCAAGGGCCTGATGGACGCGGGCGTGCCCGTCCACTACGACACCGAGCTGCGCGACCTGGTCCTCGAGGAGGGTCGCGTGGTCGGCGTACGCGTGCTCCGCGACGGCGTCGAGACCGTGATCCGCGCCGAGCGCGGGGTGATCCTCGGCAGCGGCGGGTTCGAGAAGAACCTCGAGCTGCGCGAGAAGTACCAGCCGCAGCCCACCTCGGTGGACTGGACGACCGGCTCGCAGTTCAACACCGGCGGCGGCGTGCTCGCCGGCATCGCGGCGGGCGCGCAGGTCGACCTGATGGACGACGCGTGGTGGGGCCCGACGATCCCGCTGCCGTCCGGGCCGTGGTTCTGCCTGGCCGAGCGCAACCTGCCGGGCTCGATCATCGTCAACCAGGCCGGCCGGCGGTTCATGAACGAGGCGCTGCCGTACGTCGAGGCCGTGCACGAGATCTACGCCGGCGAGGCGACGGGCGTCGGGCACGTGCCGGCGTGGATGGTCGTCGACCAGCGCTACCGCAACCGGTACCTGTTCGCCGGGCTCTCGCCGCGCCAGCCGTTCCCGGGCCGCTGGTACAAACACGGCACCGTGCGGAAGGCCCCGACCCTGGAGGCCCTCGCCGCGGAGATCGACGTACCGGCCGACGCGCTGGTGGAGACCGTGACCCGCTTCAACGGCTTCGCCGCGGCCGGCGTCGACGAGGACTTCCACCGCGGTGAGAGTGCCTACGACAAGTACTACTCCGACCCGCGGGTCAGGCCGAACCCGTCCCTGCACGTCATCGACCAGGGGCCGTTCTACGCCGTGAAGATCGTCCCGGGCGACCTCGGGACCAAGGGCGGGCTGGTCACCGACGAGCGCGCCCGGGTGCTGCGCCCCGACGGCTCGGCGATCCCCGGCCTGTACGCCGCCGGCAACGTCTCGTCCGCGGTGATGGGACGCACCTACGCCGGGCCGGGCGCGACGATCGGACCCGCGCTGGCCTTCGGCTACCTGGCCGCCGAGGACATCGCGAAGGAGAACCCCTGATGCCCATCGACCCGTCCGTCGCGATCGGCGCCGAGCTCGGCTCGGTCGAGTTCAGCTGGTCGGAGAGCGACGTGCTGCTCTACCAGCTGGCGATCGGTGCGACCGACCTCTCGTACACGCTCGAGGGCCCGGCGCTCCAGGTGCTGCCGTCCTTCGGCGTGGTCGCGCCGACCTTCCACATGACCGACCCGCCGCCGCTGGACCTGCCCGGCTGCGACATCAACCTCGCCCAGGTCGTGCACGGGTCGCAGTCGATCGCCGTGACCGGGCCGGTGCCGACCGCCGGCTCGGCCAGGGTCACCACCCGGATCAGCGACGTCTGGGACAAGGGCAAGGCGGCCGTGATCTGGCAGGAGGGTGTCGCGGTCTCGCCCGAGGGCGAGCCGCTGTGGACCACCCGCTCGTCGATCTTCGTCCGGGGCGAGGGCGGCTGGGGCGGCGACCGCGGGTCATCGACGCCGGTCGAGCTCCCCGACCGGACGCCGGACGCGGACGCGGCGTACGACGTGCTGCCGCAGCAGGCCCTGCTCTACCGGCTGTGCGGCGACCGCAACCCGCTGCACGCCGACCCGGATTTCGCGAAGGCCGCGGGCTTCCCCGCCCCGATCCTGCACGGGCTGTGCTCCTACGGGATCGTGCTGCGCACCCTGACCGAGGAGCTGCTCGGCGGCGACGCCACGCAGGTCGGCGGCTTCGGGGTGCGGTTCGCCGGCGTGCTGTTCCCCGGCGAGACGATCCGGGTGCGGGGCTGGCGCGAGGACGACAGGATCGTCGCCTCGGCCACCGTCGCCGGCGGTCAGCGCGACGGCGCCCCGGTGCTCGGCGACGTGGTGCTGGACCTGGCCTGACCGTCGCACCTGACGCATCTGTCGCGGATCGACGGGAAGCACGACCCAGGGGTCAGGTGCGTGCTCGGCTCGGCTTGCGGGCCACCACGTAGAGCCGGTCGGTGGTCTCGCCCCGGGCGGCCAGCGCGCCGCGGTGGTACCACTCGACGTCGACCAGGCCGGCCTGCTCGACCAGCCCGACGACCGACGCGGGATCCTGCAGCACGAAGTCCAGGTCGACCGGCTCGTCGAACCACTCGTCGACGTGACGTACCTCGGCACCCGCGTGGAGGGCGAGCACCAGCCAGCCGCCCGCGTCGAGCGGCCGGGCCAGGGCCGCGATCGCGGCGGGCAGCTCGGACGACCCCAGGTGGATCAGGGAGTACCACGCGAGCACGGCCTGCCAGCTCGGGCCGGTCGCCGGCCGGATCAGCCGCCGCAGGTCGCCGACCTCGTAGCTCCCGTCGGGGAACCGACGCCGGGCCGCCGCGATCATGCCGGGCGAGAGGTCGATCCCGGTCGCGTCGGCGCCGGCGGCCGCGAGGTACGCCGTCACGTGGCCCGGGCCGCAGCCGACATCGACCACGGGCCCACCGTCGGCGTGGCGAGCGACCCGGTCGAGCAGCCAACGCTCGAACGGCAGGCTGGCGAGCTCGTTGAACATCCGCTCGGAGTAGCTCGTCGCCACGGCGTCGTACGCCGAGCGCACCCGGGCGTCCCGCGCCTCGGCCCCGTCCGCGAGCACCGCGTCGCGGTCCACCGCGGGGGTGGCGACCACGGCTGCCACTGTCGGCTCGCCCAGCAGGTGCACCCACCGTGGGTCGTGCTGGCCCGGCTGGCGCGGCAGCTCGCGGACCAGACCGCGCTCGGCCATCCGGGACAGCGTCACCTCGACCGCGGCCCGGTCGGCGAACCCGTGCAGCCGGTCGGTGCGCGTCCTGAGCTCGCCGGGCGCCTGCGGCCCGCGCAGCAGCAGCACGGTGAGCAGCGCCCGCTCGTCCTCGGCGAGTCCGAGCGCCTCGTCGAGCGCCTGGTGGTACTTCAGCGTCCGCCGGCCCTTGTCGGACCACACGATGCGCACCAGGCCGCGCTCCTTGAGCCGCTTGGCGGTGTGCTCGACGGTCTGCTCGTCGTACTCGGCGACCGGGTCGCGGCTGCTGGACTGGTTGCAGGCGGTGCGCAGCGCGTTCAGCGTCAGCGGGTAGGAGTCGGGCACGGTGCGCTGCTTCTCCAGCAGGCTGCCCAGCACGCGCTGTTCCTCGGCGTCGAGCTCGGGGAGGCCAGGACGATCGGGCATGGGACGACCCTACTGACGCGCCTGGGCGATCGTGGTCACCCTCCCGGCGTCCGGGTCCCACCGCCGCAGCTCGGTGAGCGTCAGCACGACGTCCTCGTGTCCGAGCACCTCGAGCGCGCGCTGGGCGTCGGCACGATCCACCCTGCGCGCCAGCGTGACGTGCGGCAGCCAGCCCACGTGCTGCCGGTCGGGGACCTGCACGCGCACGGCCAGCACCCGGCGTACGACGTCGTCGTCGATGTCCACGGCCCGGGCGATCGTCAGGCGGTCCCCGCCGAGGAGCAGCAGGCCCGCCGTCCGCGCGCGCACGGGCAGCAGCGAGCCCAGCCGGACCTGGGCCACGTCGATGGCGGCGTCCGGCAGCAGCGGCGCCGCGACCACGGTGAGGTGCGGCGAGTTCGTCCGGGCCGGGTGGTCGAGCTGGCTGGGCAGCCCGGCGTCGCGCAGCCGCTGCCAGTCCCGGCGTACGGCCTCGACGCCGTCGTCGTCGGGGACCAGCTCGAGGGCGTGCAGCTTCGGCATGCGGTCCATACTCCCTGGCATGACCCGATCCGGAGCACGGCGCGGCCTCTTCGTCGCCCCGTTCGACGCGCTGGCCGACCCTCGGGTCGTCGGCGACCTCGCGGCGAGCGCCGAGGCTGCCGGGTGGGAGGGGCTCTTCGTCTGGGACCACCTGCAGTACGGCGATCGCGTGCAGGAGATCGCCGACGTCTGGGCCTGCTGCGCCGCCGTGGCCCTGCGCACGGAGAGGCTGCTGTTCGGACCGATGGTCACGCCGCTGGCCCGCCGGCGGCCGCAGGTGCTCGCCCGGCAGGCCGCCAGCCTCGCCGTGATGTCGCAGGGCCGGTTCGTGCTGGGCCTCGGCCTCGGCGACGACTGGGTCGGAGAGTTCAGCAAGTACGGCGACGAGGTCGACCCTCGCACGCGGGGCCGGATGCTCGACGAGGGCCTCGAGGTCCTCACCGCTCTGCTCTCGGGCCGGCCGGTCGACCACGACGGCGAGCACTACGTGGCGCGCGGCGCGCGTCACCTCCCCGCTCCCCGGGTGCCGATCTGGCTGGGGGGACGGTTCGGCAACGGCGTACCGCTGCGGCGCGCGGCGCGCCACGACGGCTACTTCGTGATCGGGCTGGACGACCCGTCCGGCGTCGCGAAGGTCCGGACCGGCCTCGGCGAGCAGGGTCCGCGGCCCGGCTTCGACGTGGTCGTCGACCTGCGGCCCGACCAGGACCCGGCACCGTGGCTGGACTCGGGGGCGACCTGGGTGCTGACCCGGGTCGGCCCCTTCGACCTCGACCTGGCGCGGGTGCGGGAGCTGGTCGAGGCCGGTCCCTGACGAGTCTCCCCTCCCGCGGGAGCGCGTGACCAGCGTCGGGACGTGGGAGGTCTCGGAGGCGGCGCACCGACCGCTGCTCGGCTGCTCAGCCACGCAGGGTCGGGGCATACTGCCGCCATGGCGCTCCTCGACTCCTGGACCACGGGACAGCACACCGCGGGCGGGGTCACCCACCCGACGTACCGCAAGGGCACCGGGCCCGGGGTGATCGTGATCCACGAGATCCCGGGGCTGACCCCGGAGGTGGTCGGGTTCGGCGAGGACGTCGTCGACGCCGGCTTCACCGTCGTGCTGCCGCACCTGTTCGGCACGCCCGGGGCGCCGATGAGCGTCGGGGCGGTCGCGAAGGTGCTGCCGCGGGTGTGCGTCAGCAAGGAGTTCACCACGATGGCGACCGGGCGGACCTCGCCGATCGCGCTCTGGCTGCGCGACCTCGCCCGGACCCTGCACGACGAGCTGAGCCGGTCCGGCACGGGTGGGCCCGGCGTCGGCGCCCTCGGCATGTGCTTCACCGGCGGGTTCGCGCTGGCGATGATGGTCGACACCTCCGTGGTCGCGCCCGTCCTCGCCCAGCCCTCGCTCCCGTTCCCGGTCGGCCGGGCGCGGGCCGCCGACCTCAACCTCTCCCCCGCCGACCTCGCGGCCGTGAAGGACCGGGCCGCGGGCGGCTGCGAGGTGCTCGGGCTGCGCTACCGCGGCGACCGGGCCGTCGGCACCCGCTTCGAGACCCTGTCGCGCGAGCTGGGCGACGCGTTCCTGCACGTCGACCTCGACGGCAAGGGCCACTCGACGCTCACCGAGCAGCGCTCGCAGGAGGCCGTCGACCGGGTCATCGCGTTCTTCCGCGAGAAGCTGTCGCCTCCCGCCTGAGCGTGCGCGCGGGGCGGGTCAGCCGACCCGCAGCACCTGGCGGCGTACGGCGCGGCCGTCCGCCTGGTCGGACCACGCGGCACCTCCTCGAGCGGCAGCAGGCGGTCAGACCCACCGGCCGTCGGGCGGATCGGGCGGTCAGGCGGAGAGGATCAGGCCGCTGGTCGGGACTCCGGTGCCGGCGGTGACGACCAGGTGCTCGACGCCCTCGACCGGGTTCACCGACGTGCCGCGGACCTGGCGGACCGCCTCGGCGATCCCGTTCATGCCGTGGATGTAGGCCTCGCCCAGCTGGCCGCCGTGGGTGTTGAGCGGGAACCGCCCGTCGACCTCGATCGCGCCGTCGGCGATGAACCCCGGCGCCTCGCCGCGCCCGCAGAACCCCAGCTCCTCGAGCTGCATCAGCACGTACGGCGTGAAGTGGTCGTAGAGGATCCCCATCCGCATGTCGTCCGGGCCGAGGCCGGACTGGCGCCACAGTTCGCGGCCGACCACGCCCATCTCGGGGATGCCGATGTCGGCGCGGTAGTACGAGGTCATCACGAACTGGTCGGCGCCGCTCCCCTGCGCCGCCGCCGAGATGTACGCCGGTCGCTGCGCCAGGTCGCGGGCCCGCTCGGCCGAGGTCACGACCAGGGCGACCGCGCCGTCCGACTCCTGGCAGCAGTCCAGCAGGTGCAGCGGGTCGACGATCATCCGCGATGCCTGGTGCTCCTCGAGCGTGATCGGCCGGCCGTGGAAGAACGCGGCAGGGTTGGTCGCCGCGTGCCGCCGGTCGGCGACGGCGACGCGGCCGAAGTCCTCGGAGGTCGCGCCGTACTCGTGCATGTACCGGCGGGCCTGCATCGCGACGGTCGCGGCCGGGGTGCCGAGGCCCATCGGGTAGGTCCAGGCGTTGTCGAGTCCGTTGGTGTTGACCTGGGTGGCGGCGGCGACCGAGAACTGGCCGAAGCGCGACTCCGAGCGCTCGTTGAAGCCGCGGTAGCAGACCACGACGTCGGCGACGCCGGTCGCGACCGCCATCGCGGCCTGCTGGACCGTCGCGCACGCCGCGCCGCCGCCGTAGTTGATCCGGCTGAAGAAGCGCAGCTCGGGGATCCCCAGCTCGCGTGCGACGGCGATCTCCGAGGAGGTGTCCATGGTGAACGTGGTCAGCCCGTCGACGTCCGCGGCGGTGAGCCCGCAGTCGGCGAGGGCGTGCTGCACGGCCTCCACCGAGAGCTGGAGCTCTGAGCGGCCGGACTCCTTGGAGAACTCGGTGGCGCCGATGCCCGCGATCGCGGCCTTCCCGGAGAGGGTCACGGCGCCACCACCCGCACCGTGCCGGTCACGTGGTCGCCCAGCGAGACCGAGCCGACGATCGCGATCGTCGCGACGCCGTCCTCGACGCCGGTGACCTCGCCGCGGAACGTGAGCGTGTCGTAGGGGTACGCCGGGGCGCCGAGGCGGATCGCGATCCCCCTCAGCTCGGTGTCGGGGCCGAGGGAGTCGACGACGTAGCGCTCGACCAGGCCGTTGCTGGTCAGGATGTTCATGAAGATGTCCTTCGACCCCGCCGCCTGCGCGACGTCCCGGTCGTGGTGGACGTCCTGCCAGTCGCGGGTCGCGATCGCGGTGCTCACGATCGTGGTCGGGGTCAGCGGGAGCGACCACTCGGGCAGGGCGTCTCCCGCCCTGAGGACAGGTGCGGTCACGCGCGCCTCCAGATCGGCAGGGTCAGGTCCTCGTCGACCCGGTTGAAGTCCGCGCGCAGCCGCATCCCGATCCGGATCTCCTCCGGGGCGACGTCGGCGACCTCGCCGACCATCCGCACGCCCTCGTCGAGGTCGACCAGCGCGATCACGATCGGCAGCTCCTTGCCGGGCACCGGGGGGTGCCGGTGCACGACGTACGAGAACACCGTGCCGGTGCCGGCCGCGACGACGTGGCCGCGGTCCAGGGCACCGCAGGACGGGCAGGCGGGGCCGGGCGGGAACCGCAGGTCACCGCACGCGTTGCACCGCTGGATGCGCAGCTCGCCCAGGGCGGTGCCCTCCCAGAAGAACCGCGAGTCGCGCCCGATCATCGGGCGCACGGTCGATGGTCCCGAGGCTGGCTCCGCACGCACCTCAACCACCGTGCGCCTCCTTCGGGATGAACTTGAGCACCCGGAACAGCATCGTCGCCACGACCTCGCTGGAGCCGTCGGGGTGGTCGACGTACCAGGTGTTGCGCGAGGTCACGAAGTACCCCTCGCCCATCGCCGTCCGCTTGGGTCCGACCACGGAGTCCAGCGCGCTGGTGACGCGCGGCTGCTCGCCGACCCGCAGGTAGCGCTCGTAGGTCTGCTCGCAGTTGGTGCCCAGCACCGCGGTGTAGCCCTCGCCGGTGAGGACCTCGGTCATCCGGCTCAGCGGGTCCTCCGGCGGGCGCTTGCGGCCCAGGCCGGGCATCGTCCACACCTGGGCCATCGACGGCGGCGCCTCGCCGCTGCGGAACCGCTGGTTGTCGTAGCCCATCGCATCCAGCCAGGTGCCGATGGTGGCCTGGTTGACGGGGTACGGCGCGATCGACTCCGAGGCCTCGCCGAGCGCCTCGATCCGCTCGGCCTCGGCCATGATCCGCTCGTGGCGGCCGGTCTCGACCTCCGTGGGCTGACTCATCGGGTGGTTCATCGGGGCACCCGGGGCAGGCCGAGCCCGAACATCGCGATCAGCTCGCGCTGCACCTCCTGCACGCCGCCGCCGAAGGTCAGCACCAGGTTGCGCTTGGCCTGAGCGTCCAGGTAGCCCATCAGGTAGGCCGTCTCGTCGTCCGAGGGGTCGCCGTACCGGTGCACGACGTCGACGAGGTCGGCGGCGAGGTGCTGCACCTCGTCGGCGGCGAACACCTTCGACGAGGAGGCGTCGCCCACCGAGATCTCGCCGACCGCGGCCGCGCGGGCGACCTCCCAGTTGAGCAGCTCGTTGACGCGGAAGACCGCGGTCACCTCGCCGATCGTGCGGCGCACCTCGGGCCGGTCGATGACACCCGCCTTGGTCGCCCACTCCGCGACCCGGTCGCGCAGCCCCTCGAGGCGCCCGGCCGGGCCGAGCATGACGCGCTCGTGGTTGAGCTGGGTGGTGATCAGCTTCCAGCCCTGGTTCTCCTCGCCGACGAGCATGTCCACGGGCACCCGCACGTCGTTGAAGTACGTCGCGTTCACGTGGTGCGAGCCGTCCGCGGTGATGATCGGCGTCCAGGAGTAGCCGGGGTCGCGGGTGTCGACGATCAGGATCGAGATGCCCTTGTGCTTGGGCGCGTCCGGGTCGGTGCGGCAGGCCAGCCACACGTAGTCGGCCTGGTGCCCACCGGTGGTCCAGAGCTTCTGGCCGTTGACCACGTAGTGATCGCCGTCGCGCCGGGCGGTGGTCCGCAGCGAGGCCAGGTCGGTGCCGGCGTCCGGCTCGCTGTAGCCGATCGCGAAGTGCACGTCGCCGGCCAGGATCCGCTTGAGGAACAGGTCCTTCTGCTTCGGGGTGCCGTACCTGATCAGCGTGGGGCCGACGGTCTGCAGCGTGACCGCCGGCAGGTGCACGTCGGCGCGCTGCGCCTCGTTGGCGAAGATCGTCTGCTCGATCTCGCCGAGCCCGTGGCCGCCGTACTCCTGCGGCCAGCCGATGCCCATCCAGCCGTCGGCGCCCAGCTGGCGGATCACCCGCTGGTAGGCCTCCCCGTGACGATCGACCCCGATCTCCTCGTGCTCGTCGCGGCCGGCCAGCCCGGTGAAGTAGTCGCGCAGCCGGGCCTTCAGCGCCCGCTGGTCGGCGCTGAGCTCGAGGTTCTTGGTGGTCGGGTCCTCGATGACCACGTCCTCGGGCCGGCCGCCGAGCGCGTGCGCGATGTCGGTGACCCAGGAGAAGTAGCGGTGCATCGGGTAGGTGATGTCGACGCCCATGCCGCCGTGCAGGTGGTGGCAGGTGCGCATCGCGGCGGGTGCCTCGCGGCAGACCCAGTACGCCGCGACCGCGAGGTCATCGGTCACGTCGAGGTCGCGGGCGACCCGCCAGGCGACGTTCTGCGCCGCCAGGTCGAGGGTCCGCGAGGCGATATAGACGTCGGCGGCCTGCATCGCGACCGCCTGGAACTCCGCCAGCGCGCGGCCGAACTGGGTGCGTCCCTTGATGTACGACGCGGTCAGGTCGCGGGCCCCGGCCACCACGCCGGCCGCGGTCAGGCACAGGCCCGCCACGGCGAGCCGGTTCAGGATGCGGGCCGCGTCCGGGCCCTCGAGCAGCTCCGCCGGCGCGCCGTCCAGGACGACCGTGTGCTGGGGGGCGTGCGTCGACGACGGCGACTCGAGCAGCCGCACGCCCGGGCCGTGCGGGTCGACCAGCGCGACCGCCGGGCGGTCGCCGGCCGTCACGCTCACCAGCAGCCGGGCCGCGCGGTCGGCGTACGTGACGCCGATCTTGCGTCCCGTGACGCGGCCCTCGGCGTACGACGTCGCCGGCCGGTCGGGGATGCCGGCGCCGACCTCGCGCAGGGCGGGGGTGAGCAGCTTCTCGCCCGCCGCCACGCCGGGAAGCAGGACCTGGCGCTGCTCCGCGGAGCCGGCCGCGGCGAGCGTCAGGGCGCCGCAGCACAGCGTCTCCCACACCGGCAGCTGGACGGCGCGCACGCCGGTCTCGCGCAGCAGCACGGCGACCTCGGGCAGGCCGAGCCCCTCGCCACCCTGCTCCGCGGGGACCGCGAGCGCGAGCAGACCCGCGGAGGCGAGTGCCCGCCAGGTCGCGTCGCCCCCCTCGTCGTACAGAGCCTCCCCGGCGCGCTCGAGCGCCTCGATCACCACCGAGCGCACGGCCTCCGCAGCCTCCGCAGCCTCGGCGCCCGCCGTGTCGACGTCGGCCCAACCGTCCTGCCCCACGCGCATCTCCTGCTGGTTCTCGGGTACTGACGAGCGAAACTGTAACCTGTTCTACTCTACAGAGGAACGTCTGCGAGAGGCCCGAGGGTGAACCCGTTGTCGCCCGGCGCGCTGGTGCGCCGCCGCTACCACGTCCCGCACGCCCGGATCCCGGCCGGCGAGGTGCTCGAGCTGCCGGGACGGGGGACGACGTACGTCACCGACACGCCCGGACCGAGCCCCGACTCCCCCACCGTGCTGCTGCTGCACGCCGTGGGGTGCACCGGGCTGCTGACCTGGTTCCCCTCGATCGAGCCGCTCTCCCGTCGCTACCGGGTCGTGACGCTGGACCAGCGGTGGCACGGCCGCGGCATCCAGTCCCCGGAGCTCTCCCTCCACGACTGCGCCGACGACGTGGCCGCACTGATCGACGCGCTGGAGCTGCGCGACGTGATCGTCGCCGGGTTCTCGATGGGCTCGATCATCGCCCAGCGGGTCTGGCGCCAGCACCCCGACAGGATCGACGGCCTGGTGCTCTGCGCGACCACCGACCGGTTCCGCTCCACGATCCCCGAGCGGCTCTTCCACCAGGGCCTGGAGATCGCCATGGCCGGGGCCCGCGGGGTCTCCCGGTCCCGGACGGCAGTGCGGGCGTCCCGGCAGGCCGGCCGCGCGCTCGAGCTGTTCCCCGAGGACATGCACGACTGGGTGCTCGGGGAGTTCCGCTCCACCAGCCCGTGGGCGGTCGGCCAGGCGGTCGCCGCGCTGGGCCGGCACCACTCGCGGCCCTGGCTGGGCCGGATCGACGTACCGACCGCGGTCGTGGTGACGATGCGCGACAAGGTCCTCCCTCCGGACAACCAGATCGCGCTCGCGCGGCGGATCCCCGGCGCGACCGTCCACGACATCGACGCGGGCCACGCCTCGTGCGTGCTCGAGTCCGAGCGGTTCGTGCCCGCCCTGCTCGAGGCGGTCGACACGGTCAACGCCCGGCGCGGGGACGTCCGCCGACTCAGCGGGCGCCGGCGCGCTTCCGGGTCGGCTTGACCGGCGTCGGCGCCTGAGCCTCGACGAGGGCGGCCTTCAGCGCGGCGAGCTCGGCCGGGAAGCGCCGGACCAGGTCATCGACGTCGGGCATCGACTCGCGGCACGCGATGATCCCGACGTGGATCCGGCCGTTGTTGGACATCACGGTGATGTTCAGCCCGGCGCCGTGGAAGACCGGGCCGAGCGGGTAGAGCGCCACGATCCCGGCGCCCATGAAGTACAGCGGCATGGGCGGCCCGGGCACGTTGGAGATCACCAGGTTGTGCACGACCGGGTGCCGCTCGGCCAGCCGCAGGCCGGCGTACGCGCGCATCGCCAGGCCGAACGTGCGCGGGGCCGCGAACTCCGCCCAGTCCTGGAGCGAGTCGGCGCTGATCGCGGAGTGGTGCTCCTTGGCGAACCGGTTGCGCTCGGCGAGGTCGTGCAGCCGCTCGAGGGGGTCCTCGGTGTCGGTGCCGAGCTTCGCGAACAGGGCCGAGACCTTGTTGGCGCCGGTGGCGTGGCGGGACTGCTCGCGCACGGAGACGGGCACCGTCGCCAGCAGCGAGGTGGCCGGCAGCTCACCGCGGTTGTCGAGGTAGGAGCGCAGGGCGCCCCCGGCCACGGCGAGCACGACGTCGTTGACCGTCGTGCCGGTGGCGTTCTTGACCTGGCGGACGTCCTCGAGGTCCATGTCGGCCAGCGCGATCGCGCGGTGCCCGGTGATCGTGCCGTTGAACGACGTCCGCGGGGCCGAGAACGGCGCGGCCATGGCGGTGCCGGCCCGGGCCCGGCCGATCGTCCTCGTCACGAGCTGCACGGACGGCGTCACCAGGCGTACGGCGTTCAGCGGCCGGGTGAGGTTGCTCAGCACGGCGCGGCCGAGCAGCTCGCCCTGGCCCGGCTCGTGTCCGGCCGAGCTGGGGTCGCCCGGCGCCATCGGCTCGGCGTCCGGCTCGAGGCTGCACAGGTGGGAGATCAGGTTCGAGCCGGAGACACCGTCGACGGTCGCGTGGTGCATCTTCGAGAAGACCACCACGGCGTCCTCACCGCTGTCGGGGCGGTAGCCCTCGATCACCCACATCTCCCACAGCGGCCGGGAGCGGTCCAGCGGCAGCCCCGCCAGGTGGCCGGTGAGCTCGGTGAGCTCGCGGTACCCGCCCGGCGCCGGCAGCGCGAGGCGGTGCACGTGCCGGTCGATGGCGAAGTGCCGGTCCTGCACCCAGATCGGGTGGTCGAGGCCGAGCGGCACCTTGCGGACCTTGCGGGTGAACGTCGGGACGTCGCGCACCCCGGCCTCGAGGTGGTCGCGGAGGGTCTCGAAGGAGTAGCCGCCGGGCATCGTGCTCGGGTCGAGCACGATCACGCCGCACACGTGCATGAGCTGCGCGGGGGTCTCGAGGTAGAGGAAGCTCGCGTCGAGCCCCGACAGACGGTCCATGTGGTGGTTGCTCTCTTCGAGGCGGATGTGGAACGCGTTCGACACTGCTAACGACATACCCACCGTACGGGCGACGTGTGACGGACGTCTCGTCCACGAACGTCCGGAAGTCGCCCTCGACGCCACCGGGCCCATCCCGAACCCGTTCTACCGTGGTCGCATGTCGTTCCTTCGCCGCCAGCTCGTGACCGCCGCCCTGACCGCGAACGCGATCCGCCCGGTGCCGGGCTTCCGGGTCGCGATCCCCTCGTTCGCCGCCGGCTGGCTGACCACGGAGCTGGCGCCGCACCTGATGGCGCTGACCGCCGCGGACACCGCCGCGCACGTACGCCGGCGCCGGCGCAGCCGTGCCGGGCTGGCGCTGGCAGCGGCCAACCTCGCCGGGCAGGCCTTCCTGGTCGACCAGGCACGCCGGGTGCGCACCGAGGCCGAGGACGCCCTGGTCGAGGGCCTCGGCTACGACTACATCGAGCAGCTGGACGCCAAGCCCACCCCCGCCGAGCTCGCGGTGCCGTGGCGCCGGCTGGTCAACCCGTTCCGGATGCGCGACCTCGCGGTCCGGGTCGACAAGAACGTCGCCTACGCCCCCGAGCACGGCAAGCGCGGTCTGCTGGACGTGTACCGGCCCGCCGAGGGCGCGGTGACCGGAGCCCCGGTCCTGCTCCAGGTCCACGGCGGCGGCTGGACGATCGGCAACAAGGACCAGCAGGGCATCCCGCTGATGCACCACCTCGCCGCGAAGGGCTGGGTCTGCGTCGCGATCAACTACCGCCTCGCCCCCCGCGACCCGTTCCCGGCGCAGATCGTGGACGTCAAGCGGGCGATCGCCTGGATCCGCGAGCACATCGAGGAGTACGGCGGCGACCCGGACTACATCGCCATCACCGGCGGCTCGGCCGGCGGGCACCTCACCGCCCTGGCCGCCGTGACCGCGAACGACCCGGCGTACCAGCCCGGCTTCGAGGGCGCGGACACCAGCGTCGCGGTGGCGGTCCCCCACTACGGCGTCTACGACTTCGCCGGCTGCACGGGCCTGCGCAGCGCCGAGCAGATGCGCGACCAGTTCCTGGCGCCGCGGGTGGTCAGGCGCAGCTGGGCCGACGACCCGGAGGTCTTCGAGGCCGGCACACCGCTGCTCCGGGTGGGCAAGGACGCACCCGACTTCTTCGTGCTGCACGGCGCCCACGACTCGCTGGTGTCGGTGGAGCAGGCGCGACTGTTCGTCCAGCGGCTCCGCGAGGTCTCCGGCGCGACCGTGGTCTACGCCGAGCTGCCCGGCGCCCAGCACGCGTTCGACGTGTTCCCCTCGATCCGCAGCCAGCACGTGGTCCGCGCCATCGATCGCTACCTGCAGTGGCACTGGAACGGCTGGCGCCGCGAGCACGGCGTCCCCGCCCCGACCTCGGGAGCCGGCGGAGACTAGCTCCTACCCTCCGGCTCGGCGGGAGCCGGCGGGGCCTCGGGGCGGTAGGCGTCCTCGCCGATCGCGACCAGCGCGGGATCCTCGTCGTTGGTCGCCGGGACCGTCACGGTCACGGTCACCTCGGTGTCGGCCAGGCCGGCCAGCTCCTCGGCGTTGGTCTCGACCGTGCCGTCGGCGTCGAAGTCCGCGAGCGCGGTGGTCGCGAGCACCTCGTCGTCGCCGACCTCGAGGACGAGGTCGTCGAGGCACCAGGCGGGCTCGTCCTCGGTCCCGCAGGCCTGCAGGGTCCCGGTGAGCTCCTCGGTCGCGGCGGGCTCGGCCGTCGGGTCAGTCGGGTCAGTGGGGTCAGTGGGGTCAGTGGGGTCCGGCGTGGGCTCGGGGGCCGCGGCGTTCGGGTCGGCCGAGGGCTCCGTCGTCGGGTCGTCCGCGGGGTCGGTCGTCGGGTCGGCTGTCGGGCCGCTCGTCGGGGCGTGCCCGGGGCCGGGGCCGACCGGCTCGACCGGGTGCCCGTGGGTGCCCTGATCGGCGTGCGGCGCGCCGTGCTCCGGGTCGGCCGCCTCGGGACCGGCGGGAGTCGCCTGGCCGGTGAGCGGACCGAGGGCACGCACCACGAGCGGGGCGTCGCCGTACGTCGTCGGCACCGGCAGCGCGTAGTCGCCGGCCCGGTAGGCGCGCTCGGCCGCGAGCACGTCGCGGGCGTACGCCGCCGAGGGGTTGTAGCGCAGCACCGCGGTGCGCCGTCCGGACCGGGTGTCGAGCTCGCCGGGCGCCGCGCACAGGAACACGGCGGCGCCGAGTGCGGCGTCGTCGAGGTCGTCGGCCGAGCGGAGCCCGTCACCGTCCGCATCCACGCCCACCGCCGCCCAGGTGCTGGGCAGGAACTGCATCGGCCCGACCGCGCGGTCCCAGCGCCGGTCGCCGTCGACGGTGCCGGCATCGGTGTCGCGCACCCGGGCGACCGGCCCGGTGCCGTCGAGGGCGACGCCGCGGATCAGCGGGGCGGACACCCCGTCCGAGCCGAGGGCGGCGCCGGCGTAGCGGCCGTGGTCGGACTCGACCCGGCCGATCGCCGCCAGCAGCGTCCAGGACAGCCCGCACCCGGGGTCGACCTCGCGCATCACCGCGGCGGCGGACCGGTAGGCGCCGACCGCCTCGACCGGGATGTCGAGGTGCGCGAGCGCCGCGGTCGTCATCACCCGATCGCCCCGGGGCTCGTGGGCGACCTGCCGCGTCTGGGTCGACGACGGGGTGACGACCGGCGCACCGGCCCCGGAGTCGACGGCGATCACCACGTCCCGCGCCGGACCGGGTCCGGCGGCCGGGCCACCGCCGGGCGACGACGCGGCGACCGCGGCGACGGTCGCCAGGGTGGCGACCGCGCCGGCGGCCAGTCGAACGGTCCGGATGGCGTGCATGGGTACGGCGTCCTCATCCCTCCGTCGGCGGCGCGGGCTCCTCCAGTGTGCGCCTCGGATCCAGTGTGCGCCTCGGATCCACAACCACATACCCCCGAAGGAGGGATTGACTTCCACGGGGGTCCCGCGCGGGCCGTTCAGCGCGGCAGGCCGAGGATCCGCTCGCCGGCGACGTTGCGCAGGATCTGCGTCGTACCGCCCGCGATCGAGAGGCACCGGGTGTTGAGCAGCTCCCAGACGTCCGTCCGGACCGCGTCGTCGTCGCCGAGCACCGCACGGTCGCCGTGGAGGGAGACGACCAGCTCGGCGCCGTCCTGCCGGTTGCGTACGCCGAGCAGCTTGGCCACGCTCGACTCCGCGCCGGGCCCCTGGCCGGCGAGCGAGCGCAGCGTCGAGCGCACGCCGAGCAGCGAGCAGACGGTGGCCAGCGCGATCGAGTGCCCGACCGCGACCCGCTGCGCGGCCGTCACTCCGGCGGCCGCCAGCTCGACGGCCCGCTCGGTGCTGGTGCTGAGCCGGCTGGTCGCCATCGCGACCCGCTCGGTCGCCAGCGTGGTGCGGGCGAGCCGCCACCCGTCGTCGACGCCGCCGACCACCATCTCGTCGGGCACGAACACGTCGTCGAGGAACACCTCGTTGAACAGCGCCTTCCCGGTGATCTCACGCAACGGCCGGACGTCGATGCCGGGACTGTTCCTCATGTCGACGAGGAAGTAGGTGATGCCCCGGTGCTTGGGCGCGTCCGGGTCGGTGCGGGCCAGGCAGATCCCCCAGTCGGCCCGCTCGGCCACCGAGTTCCAGACCTTCTGGCCGGTCAGTCGCCAGCCGCCCTCGACCTTCTCGGCGCGGGTGCGCAGCGAGGCGAGGTCCGAGCCGGCGCCGGGCTCCGAGAACAGCTGGCACCACACCAGGTCGCCGAGCAGCGACGGCGTCACGAACCGCTCCCGCTGCTCGTCGGTGCCGTGCTCGAGGATCGTCGGCAGCGCCCAGCCGGCGATGACGATGTCGGGGCGGGTCAGCCCGGCGCGGGCGAGCTCCTGGTCGATCACGATCTGCGTGACCGGGTCGGCGCCGAGCCCGTACGGCGCCGGCCAGTGCGGGGTGAGGTAGCCGCTCTCGACGAACGCCGCGCGCCGCTCCTCGGCCGGCAGCGCCGCGATCCGCTCGACGGTGGCACGGACCTCGTCACGGACCGCGTCGTCGCGGCCTTCGAGGTCGAGCTCGACCCGCCGCCGCACGCCGGCGACGGCGGCGCTCGTGAGCCGGTCGGCCGCGGCGTCGCTGTCGCCCACCAGCGCGCGCAGGGCGATCGCCCGGCGCAGGTACAGGTGGACGTCGTGCTCGAAGGTGAAGCCGATGCCGCCGAGCACCTGGAGGCACGACTTCGCGACCTCGACGGCGCCGTCGAAGGCGACGGCGGCGGCGACGTCGGCCGCGAACGTCCACTGCTCGTCGTCGCCGGACGCGGCGACCGCCACGTCCCAGGCCGCCGCGGTCACGGACTCGGCGGTCTCCAGCATCTCCGCGCACAGGTGCTTGATCGCCTGGAAGCTGCCGATCCGCTGCCCGAACTGCTCGCGCACCTTCGCGTACTCCACCGCGGTCGCCAGGCACCACCGCGCGACTCCGGCGGCCTCGGCGGCGGCCAGGGTCACGACCGCGCGGCGTACGTCGTCGGTGCTGGTCTCGACGCGGTCGCCGGCGGACCCGTCGAGCACGCGCAGGCGACCGGGCCGGCGGCTCAGGTCCAGCCCCGGCGCCGGGGTGAGCTCCACGGCGTCGCGGGGCAGCAGCCGCCAGCCGTCCTCCAGCCCCACGAGCACGTGGGTGGCCGACGGCGCGTCCCACGCCACCTCGCCGAGGGCGATCCCGACGACGGCGTCCGCGGGCAGCCGCTCCCCGAGGACCAGGGCCGCGACCGCGGGGCCGAGCAGCGGTCCCGGCACGAGCTCGTGCCCGCAGGCCTCCAGCGCCACGGCCACGTCGAGCGTCGTGCCGCCCCCGCCGCCGGCGGACTCGGGCAGCCCGATCGTGGGCACGCCCATCTCGGTCAGGGCGGCCCAGGCGGTGCCGAACGTCGCCGCCTCGTCCTCCTCGGCAGCGCGCGCCAGCTCGCGGCCCCTCAGGTCCGCAGCCCACTTGCGCAGGCTGGACGCCAGCTCGACGTGCTCGTCGGAGATCCCGATCGACATGCTCCACCGCCTTGGTTCCGGGCTTCCTTCGAGGCTCGCTTCGCTCGCACCTCAGGACAAGCGCTCTGCGCTCGCGCCTCGGCCAGCGGCGAGGCGCAGAACTAGAACGTGTTCCAATCCTACTAGACTCGGGACCCATGACCGAGATGCCCGCCGACCCGCCCGACTGGCTGAGGCACGCGGTGGCCGCCAAGGGGTTCATGCCCGAGGACGAGGGCCTGCTGCTGCACCGGGTGGCGCTCGACCGGCTCCCCCACGGCCCGGCGCTCGAGGTCGGGACCTACTGCGGCAAGTCCGCGATCTATCTCGGCGCCGCGGCTCGCGAGGTGGGCGGACCCCAGGCGGTCGTGTTCACCGTCGACCACCACCGCGGCTCGGAGGAGAACCAGGCCGGGTGGGAGCACCACGACTCCTCGCTGGTCGACGACGAGTTCGGCCTGATGGACACGCTTCCGGTCTTCCGCCGCACGCTGGCCCGCGCCGGGCTCGAGGACCGGGTCGTCGCGATCGTCGGGCGCAGCACGACGGTGAGCGCCCACTGGCGCACGCCGGTGTCGATGCTGTTCATCGACGGCGGGCACGCCGAGGAGCACGCCCAGAACGACTACACCGGCTGGGCGCACTGGGTCATGCGCGACGGCCTGCTGGTGATCCACGACGTCTTCCCGGACCCGGCCGACGGCGGGCAGCCGCCGTACCACGTGTTCCTGCGCGCGCTGGAGAGCGGTGCCTTCACCGAGGTGGAGGCGCTGGGGTCGATGCGGGTGCTACGCCGCACCGCCGGCGAGGCGGGACAGGTCGTCGGCTGACGGGCACCCGCACTCGAGCGCGAGCTCGGTGAAGTGCGGCGCCAGCGAGGTGCCCCGGTAGATGCCCGAGCCGGCGGTGCTGTGGCCGGCCACCTCGCCGAGCGCGTCGACCGCGAGGATGACCGCCGCGGCCGTGTAGGTGGTGCACTCCACCGGCCAGTACACGTCGCGCGGCTCGCCCTCGGGGACGACGGTCGACCCGTCGCCGTAGACCCAGCCGGTCCAGTACCTGCCGTCCTCGCCGCGCAGGTGCTGCATGTCGCCCAGCAAGGTCAGGGCGCGCCGGTGGTCGCCGAGGCCGTCGAGCGCCATCGCGAGCTCGCAGGTCTCGGCCCCGGTCACCCAGGGGTTGGTGTCGACGCAGCGGATGCCCATGCCGGGCACCACGAACGCGTCCCACCGGGCCTCCAGGACCTCGAGCGCGTCGCGACCGCGCACGGCGCCGCCGAGCACCGGGTAGTACCAGTCCATGGAGTACGTCGACTTGTCGGCGAACAGGTCGCGGTGCTCGCGCAGCGCGTGCCCGAGGCGCCCGCCGGCGAGCTCCCACTCCGGCTGGGGGTCGTCGAGCAGGTCGGCGAGCGCGACGCCGGCCCGCAGCGAGTGGTAGATGCTCGAGCAGCCGGCCAGCAGCGCGAAGGACTCGGTGGGGGTCCAGTTGATGCCGCCGAACGGGAGCTGCTGGGAGACGACCCAGTCGAGCGCGGAGCGCACCGTCGGCCAGTACTGCTGGACGAAGCGGACGTCGCGGCGCACCAGCCAGTGGTGCCAGACGCCGACGGCGAGGTACGCCGACATGTTGACCTCGCCGCGCGGGTCCTCGACCACGCCGTTCACGATCTTCATCGGCACCGAGCCGTCGGCGCGCTGCACCGTGGGGACCCAGGCGTAGGCGCGCTCGGCGGCCTCGACCTGGCCGCCGACCAGCATCGCCATGGCTGCCTCGACGTGGTTCCACACGTCGGTGTGCTCGCCGGTCGTCCACGGCACCGAGCCGCAGTCCTCCTGCATCGCGGCGATCGAGGCCGCGGTCTCGGCGACCTGCGCGGCGCTGATGATGCCGTCGACGTACGGGATCCGAGCCAGCGGATCAGTCATCGGCCGGCTTGCGGAAGTAGAGGACCATGCTCTTGCCGATCAGCGGGTCGAGGACCCGGCCGGCCAGCTGGAGCGCCTTGGGCTGCTTCATGATCTCCCACACCAGGAGCTTGTGGTAGGTCCGGGCGAGGACGTGGTCGTCGTTGGTCACGCCGACCGCGCACTTGATCCACCAGTACGGCGCATGCAGGCCGTGGGCGTAGTCCTTGCCCTCGAAGACCATGGCGTCGCCGGGGTTGCCGTCGTTGTAGCGCCCGGCCTTGGTGACCTTGTCGATCAGCTCGTGGTCGGTGTAGATCCGGATGTGGCCGCCCGGGGCGTTGTGGTAGTCGTCGGAGAGCCGCCAGTTGATGACCTCGGGCAGCCAGCGGGGCACCGAGACGGCCAGCGTGCCGCCGGGCCGCAGCACCCGGACCAGCTCCTTGATGGCGTCCACGTCCTGGTGGATGTGCTCAAGCACCTCGGCCGCGACGATCCGGTCGAACTCGCCGTCGGCGAACGGCAGCTGCAGGGCGTCGCCCTGCTTGATGTCGGCCTCGGCGCCCTCGGGCACCTCGCCGTTCTCCTTCATCGCGCCGAAGATCTCCAGGACGCCGGCCAGCTCGTCGGCGTCCATGTCGAAGGCGACGACGTCGGCGCCGCGGCGGTACATCTCGAACGCGTGCCGCCCGCCGCCGGCACCCATGTCGAGGACGCGCTCGCCCGGGCGCAGGCCGAGCCGGTCGAAGTCGACGGTGAGCATCAGATCTCCTCGGTGGTCGTCTCGACGAGCTCGACGCCAGGAGCCGTCGAGGCCCAGTAGTCCTCGATCACGTCCTCGTATGCCGCCGCGACCTTCTGCGCGACCGCGCGCCAGCTGAACAGCTCCTCGACCCGCCGGCGGCCGGCGGCGCCGTACCGCTCCCGTCGCTCGGGGTCGTCGAGGAGGGCGGCGATCGCGGCAGTCAGCTCGCCCACGTCGCTCGGGGTGACCAGGTCGGCGCACAGCCCGTCGGGGCCGACGACCTCGGGGATCGCCCCGGCCCGGGAGACCACGAGCGGGGTGGCGCAGGCCATCAGCTCGGCAGTCGGCAGCGAGAAGCCCTCGTAGAGCGAAGGCACGCAGGCGATCTCCGCCGAGCCCATCAGCTCGACCAGCTCGGCGTCGCTGACGCCGTGCACGAACCGGACGGCGTCGCCGATCGAGAGCTTGTCGATGAGCCGCTCGGTGCGCCCGCCCGGCGTCGGCTTGGTGACGAGCAGCAGCTCGAGGTCGCGCTCGGTGCGCAGCTTGGCGAACGCCTCGAGCAGCGTCGAGATGCCCTTCATCGGCGCGTCGGCACTGGCCATCGCGAGGATCCGGCCGGGGACACGGGGCTTGGTGGGCGGCACGAAGCCGTCGTCGACGCCGAGCAGGATCACCTGCATCCGTTCGGGGTCGACGCCGAAGTCCTTGACGATGTCGCGCTTGGACGTCTCCGAGGGGGTCATGATCCTGCGCGCCTGGCGCGCGACCCGGCCCTGCATCCTCAAGAAGCCGTACCAGCGGCTGAGCGTGAGCTTGCGCCACGGGTTGCGGGTGGAGCCGATGTCGATGCGCCGGTCGAAGGTGATCGGGTGGTGCAGCGTGGTGATCAGCGGCAGCCCCATCTTCTCGATCTCGAGCAGGCCGTAGCCGAGCACCTGGTTGTCGTGCACGATGTCGAAGTCGTCGACCCGGTCGCGCAGGGCCCGGGCCGCGCGCAGGCTGAACGTCTTCGGCTCGGGGAAGCCGGCGGCGCACATCGTCGCGAACTCCTCGACGTCGATGCGGTCGCGGAACTCCTTGAGCTTGGGCACCCGGAACGGGTCCGGCTCGCGGTAGAGGTCGAGGCTGGGCAGCTTGGTGAGGGTCACGCCCTCGTCGAGGTCGGGGTAGGGCTGGCCGGAGAACACCTCGACCGAGTGGCCCAGGTTGGTCAGCTCGCGACTGAGGTGCCGGATGTAGATGCCTTGCCCCCCGCAGTGGGGCTTGCTCCGGTAGGACAACAGTGCGACCCGCATCCGCACCCTCTCTCTCGGACCTCCGGCGGCCGGAGGAGATCGCCGGATGCGTGGGACACGCCGTGCCGGACAAACTGGAACGTGTTCCTATTCTAGGTCACGGATTGATAGCCTAGTCGCTGTTACCAGCGGGTCACGTCGGGGTTCACTAGACTCAGCGGGCCAACGGCGTTCCGACAGCCATCAGATGGGGGTCCGTGTGAGCAGCGCCAACTCGCTGACGGTCGACGAGCTGGGCTCCGCAGCCCAGCGCGACCGGCGCAAGCGCATCCTGGACGCGACGATCGCGCTCGCGTCCCAGGGCGGCTTCGATGCCGTCCAGATGCGCGCGGTCGCGGAGCAGGCCGACGTGGCCCTCGGCACCCTCTACCGGTACTTCCCCTCGAAGATCCACCTGCTCGTCTCGGCGCTGCAGCGCGAGTTCGAGCGCACCGAGGCGGCGCTGAGGGACCGGCCCGTCGAGGGTGACACGACCGCCGACCGGGTCATCAACGTCCTCAAGCGCACCACCCGCGGCATGCAGAGCGACGCGAAGCTCACCGAGGCCCTCACCCGGGCGTTCATGTTCGCCGACGCCTCGGTGCAGGCCGAGATCCACCAGGTCGGCATGCTGCTGACCTCGATGCTGACCCGGGTGATGCGTCCCGAGGACCACGACGAGCTCACCGAGGAGGACGTCGCGATCGCCAAGGTGATCGGCGACGTCTGGCTCTCCGCGCTCGTCGGCTGGGTCACCGGCCGCAACTCCGCCGCCGAGACC
This sequence comes from Nocardioides sp., assembly GCF_030019515.1. Taxonomy (GTDB): domain Bacteria; phylum Actinomycetota; class Actinomycetes; order Propionibacteriales; family Nocardioidaceae; genus Nocardioides. The sequence continues at coordinate 327,933 of NZ_JASEEQ010000001.1, forward strand.
GGCCAGCAGATCGAGGTCGCGGTCCGCCTGCTCCTGCGCGACTGACACCTGTCTGGTGCCACCGGCCGCCCGCGGTGCGATACTGGCCGTGATGACCAATCAAGCACGGGCGCGACGCCATCTGGCGAGCAGCCCCTTCCGACCCGATCCTGAGCCCATCATCCCGGAGTTCGAGGTCGCGGACCTCGTCACCCACGACACCCACGGCATGGGTCGCGTCACCCACGTCGACGCCGGCGCAGTGATGGTGGACTTCGGCGCGCAGACGCTTCGCATCCCGCGCCCGTTCCACAAGATGTCCAAGCTCTAGCCGGCGTACGACACCGTGGGTCGAGGCTGAGCCTCAGCCCCCGCCCGCCGGCAGCGCCTCCAGCACGATGTCGGGGTTGTCCCGCGCGGTGACGTTCGCCCGCCACTGGTCGACGAACAGCGCCAGGTGGGTGCCGTCGCTGCGCCCGAGGACCTCGACGCCCCGCATCCCGGCCAGCGTCGAGGCCCCGGCGGCGTCGGTGCGCCGGGCGACCTGGTAGTCGAGCCGGGAGAACCGGATCGGGGCGTTGAACTCGTTGGTCATCCGGTCCTCGACGACCTCGAACTGCATCGGGCCGACGGCCGCCAGCACCGGGTTCTGGTCACCGCGCAGGTCCGAGCGCAGCACCTGCACGACGCCCTCCTGGTCCAGCTGCTCGATGCCCCGGCGGAACTGCTTGAAGCGGCCGATGTCGCCGGCGCTCGCAGTGACGAAGTGCTCGGGCGCGAAGCTCGGGACGGGTGGGTACTCGATGCGCTCCCCGACGTACACGGTGTCGCCGACGCGCAGCGCCTGGGCATTGACGAAGCCGATGATGTCACCGGCCTCGGCGGTCTCGACCGAGGTCGTCTCGCGGCCGAAGACCGACTGCGCGAACTTGGTCGGAAAGGGTCGGCCGGTGCCTGCGTGGGTGACGACCATGCCGCGCTCGAACGTGCCCGAGACGACCCGGGCGTAGGCGAGCCGGTCGCGGTGGGCGCTGTTCATGCCCGACTGAACCTTGAAGACGAACGCGCTGAAGTCGTCGGTGACCCGACGCACCGAGCCGTCGACGCCCTCGGCGGGACCCGGGCCCGGGGCGATGTCGAGCAGCAGCTCCAGCAGCTGTGCGACGCCGAAGTTCTGCAGCGCCGAGGCGAACACGACCGGCGTGGTCTCGCCGGCCAGGAACCGCTCCTGGTCGTGGTCCGCGCCGTCCAAGGTGAGCAGCTCGTGCTCCTCGACCGCGGCGGCCCAGCAGTGCGCGTCGGCCTCCTCGACCATGCCGGGCACCAGGCGCTGCTCGGGCGCCCGGGTCGCGCCGCCCGCGGTGCGGGTGTACTTCACGAACTCGCCGGTACGGCGGTCCACGACGCCGCGGAAGTCGCCGGCCTCGCCGACCGGCCAGGTGAGCGGCGTGGGGCGCAGCTTGATCTTCTCCTGGATCAGGTCCATCAGCCCCAGGGCAGACAGGCCCGGACGGTCCCACTTGTTGATGACGGTGATCACCGGGATGCCGCGCAACGCGCAGACCTTGAAGAGCTTGAGCGTCTGCGGCTCGAGGCCCTTGCCGGCGTCGACCAGCATCACCGCGGAGTCGACGGCCGAGAGCACGCGGTAGGTGTCCTCGGAGAAGTCGCTGTGGCCCGGGGTGTCGACGAGGTTGATCACGTGGTCACGGAAGACGAACTGGAGCGCGGCCGAGGTGATCGAGATGCCGCGCGCCTTCTCCATCGCCATCCAGTCCGAGACCGTCGCCCGCCGTTCGCCCTTGCCGTGGACGGCACCCGCCTCGGTGATCACCCGCGCGTGGAGAGCGAGCGCCTCGGTCAGTGTGGACTTGCCCGCGTCGGGGTGGCTGATGACGGCGAACGTACGGCGCGGGCGGGTGTCGGACACTGCGCGAAATCTACCGGCTCGACCGGCGGACTCCCACTTCCCCGGCACCGCTCGCGAGCGCGACCGCGGCCTCCACGACGGCCTGCGACGCGCGAGGACCCCGAGCTCCTTGCCCCGTCCTGGTCGTGCAGCAGCTGGATGCGTCAGCCTTCGCCGTCGGCGTGGTCGACGCTGCGCAGTTCGTGCCGTACGCCGTGCTCGGTCATTCAGGAAATCCGGATCCCGCCCTGCTCCGAGCCGCCCGCCGCATACCCTGACGCCGTGCATCCACTGCCACGCTTCGGCCTGCCGACAACGAGCACGCCGCCTCGGGCCGCTTGCGGAACCGCTGCGCCTCGCCGAGCGAGTGTCCTGTCTTGAATCCTGCACGGGTGCGTGCCATCGCACTTCGCCTTCTTGTGAGCGCAGGGCTGGTAGGACTTCTCCTGTCCTTCATCGGCATCGGCGCGTCATCGGCCGGCCGGACCACTGCTGGACATGCTTTGCCGTCGGGCCAGGGCCACGACCGCGCAGACGGCGCGACCGTGCCGGCCCGTCCCGATGATCGCGGCGATCGCCGGCCAAGTCGCCCGAACATCGTGTTCATCTCCACCGACGACCAGCGCACCAACGAGATGCGGTGGATGCCGTACACCCGCCACCTCATCGGCGCGCACGGGGTCACCTTCACCGACGCGGTCTCCCCGCACCCGCTGTGCTGTCCTGCGAGGGCCGAGTTCGTCACCGGGCAGTACGGACAGAACAACGGCGTCAGCTACAACCGGGGCGTGCACGGCGGCTACCCGGCGCTCCGTGACCCCGGCAACACGCTGGCGCGCTGGCTGCACCACGCGGGCTACCAGACCGGGATGGCCGGCAAGTACCTGAACCAGTACGCACCCGACCGGGCCTCGCGCAAGGGCTGGGACCACTGGAACCCGTCCATCCGTGGCGTCTACTCCTACAACCACACCACGTTCTTCAACGACGGGAACCCAGCCCTGCGTCGCACCCACGTCGATGACGCCGTCACCGGCTACGTCAACTCCTACATCCGTGAGTTCGCTCGCAAGAAGGCCCCGTTCTACGTCTGGGCGTCCGATCTCGCCCCGCACGGTCGACTCACCGGCGACCGCGGCACCGAGCGGGAAGGCACGAACCCGCTGCCCGCACGGCGACACCGCGGCACCCTGGCAGGGGTGGTCAACCCGGCCACGAGGAAGCCCTCGTACGGCGTCGGCGTGCGGCACGGCATGAAGGGCGGGTTCACGACCCCCCGCCTGCTCGGCCCGGCCATGAACCACAAGTTCGAGACCCGCATCGAGTCCCTGCAAGCCGTCGACCAGGGCGTGCGCAGCATCGTGCACACCCTCAAGAGGACCGGCGAGTGGTCCAACACCTACATCGTGTTCACCACCGACAACGGCTACCTGCTCGGCGAGCACGGCCTCATCGAGAAGAACTACCTCTTCGACGAGGCGCTCCGCGTCCCGCTCCTGGTCCGGGTTCCCGGCGCGAGGCCGACCACCTCCGACCTCCCGGTCACCTCGGTCGACATCGCCCCCACCATCGCCGACCTCACCGGGGTCACCCCCGAGCGAGTTGTGGACGGAGAGTCGTTCGCCCCACTCCTGCGCGGCGATCCACTGACCTGGCGCGACACCCAGCTCGTGCAGACCGGGCGACGCGCCCGCATCTGGTCCGACGACGGCTGGAAGTCCCGCGGCGTACGCACGGACAGGTGGACCTACGGACGCAACGCCCGGTCCGGGCGCGTGGAGCTGTACGACCGCAAGAACGACCCGTTCGAGCTGGTCAACCTCGGCAGGCGCCGTGCCTACCAGGCAGTGGTCGCCGAGCTGGCCAGGCGCACCAGGTTGCTGAAGGACTGCGCCGGGGTGGACTGTCGGACCCGGTTCGGGACGGTCCGGCAGCCCGACGTCGGATGAACCGGTCGCCATCCAGATCTGATAGGTATGCACGGGTGACTCCCTGGATCCCGCCTCGAAGGCTCCCGGTATGAACCAGCTTCCCCGCGAGGCGGCTCCCTTCGTCGCGATCAACGTGGCGATCGTCGGTGCCCAGAAGGCCGGGACCAGCTCGCTCTTCGACATGCTCCGCAAACACCCGGAGGTGTGCCCGGGGCCTCGGAAGGAGTGGCATTTCTTCGACGACGAGAAGCGATCGTGGGACCACCCTGACTACACGCACTACGGGACACCGGCACGGCTGGAGCGGCACCGGGTCGCGATCGACGGCACCCCCACCTACATGTTCTGGCCGCACGCCCTGGAACGGATGCGCGCTTACCGTCAGGACATGAGGCTGATCGCCAGCCTCCGCGACCCGATCGAGCGGGCCTTCTCCCACTGGGCGATGTACTTCGGGAGACTGCGGTCCTACCCGACCTTCAGCGAGCTGGCCCAGGGTCCGAGCCGCAACGCGCTGCTCGATCGGATCCCACCCGGCTGGAACCACCTGCGGATGCGGCGCTGGTCGATGATCCCCCGGGGTCTGTACGGCGCACAGGTCCAGCGCGGGCTCGAGCTGTTCCCGCGCGAGCAGTGGCTGTTTCTCGACTTCCACGAGCTCGTGCGCGACCACCGGACGGCTCTGGACCGCACGACCCGGTTCCTCGACCTCGCGCCGTTCTCCCGCGAGCCCCGACTGCGGGTGATCCAGTCGACTCGCGACGACCTGGTTGCTCCCCCACCGACCTCCGGGGACATCAGCCGGCTCGCCGAACACTACGCCGACGACCTCGAGATCCTGGGCCAGCTGTCGGGGCTCGACGTGAGTGGCTGGCCTACGCGTCAGGTCGTGGACGGGCGCCTCGCCCCATCGGAGCTCGCAGACCGGCTCGCTCGCAAAGCCGGCCTCCAACGCTGAAGGCCACTTCCGCCGCGCTTCGGGCTCAGCCGAGAGACGCTGGCTGCCGGGTCCAGCAGGGGCATTCGATCTCATGACGCGTCATCGGCGGACCTGTCATCCGGAGCAGCCGATGTGCGCTTGCGAGGTCGGGAACCTGGCGAAGGGTGACCAATGCCCCTACACCGCCCGTGATCTCCGCGGCATCCTGGAGGGAGAGCCGCGAAGGAGGTGCGCTCGATGTCGACCCACAGCACCTCACCCCTGGGATCGGGCGCCCGGCCGAGAGGCACCGCAGCCCACCGCGATCGTGCAGACGGCGCGTACCGGCGTGCGTGGTGGTCTCTCGCGCTCTACCCGGTGTCCTTCGTGGCCGCCTTCGCCATCGGTGAAGGCATCCTGTCAGCGGTGAGCTCCGACACCGGCGACCCCGCCTTCTGGCACCTTCTCCTCGCGGGGACTCCCGCCGTGGTCGTGTTCGTGGTCCCGGGCGTCCTCTCGGTTCGCCAGGGTCGCGAAGCCATGAGCCTCGGACGACCGGACGGCAAGGTGCCAGCCATCGTGGGAGCGGCCATTGCCATCGGCTTCGTCGGACTCAACCTTGCCTCGTACCTCGTCGGCGTGGTCACCGGCTGACGCCGCCGACTGAGCCGTGGACCGGCCTGCTGAGGTCTCGAAGGGGATGGACGAGTTGACTACGGATATCCGCCCCCACGTGAGCGACACCGTCTCGCATCACGCCGCCACGATCACTCTCGTGCTGGGACTCCTGGCGGCTGCCGCAACCGTGTTCACGTACGCACTGAGCCTGAGCGCTGGGTTCAATCCGCCCCACTGGGTGAGGGTCGCGGGCTTGGTGTGGCTTCCGCTCGGGTTCGTTGGAGCACCGATCGCCTACCTGCTCACCCGCAGCGGGCCAGGACACGGCCGCGCCCTGATCGGCCTCGCTGCGGCAGGTCTTGGACTCATCGCCTTCGTCGTCCTGCTCGTCATCGCCGGATGAGGACCGCCCGGAGCTGCAGCCGCGACCCGGGACGCGGGGCCAGATACCGAGCCTCACCGGCGTGTCCCATCAAGCCTGTCCTCGGGCTCGGCCGTGACGTTCGGGCACGAGGCCTGGGATGCGAGCCGGGCGCGTTGCTGCCTGCGCCTCCGTCGCGACGCGCGCGACCGGGGCGTGGTGGCCGAACGGCACCGTCTCGGCATAGCCGCGGAACCACGCGAGCTCCGGCAGGCTGGACGCGGCGGATGAACGACCGGTGGCCCCACCGCCCGACGGACACGAAGTCCGCGGAGCGGGCGCATCGCGGCTGCCAGACGTTCACGTCACGTCCGCCGGAGAGCCGCCGGGAGCCCGCCTCGGGTACGCCTGCGCATGGCCTGATCATGACGTGAGCACTCTCAGCACTTCGTCGAGACAGGTCACCGGCACGCCTCACAGCGCCCTGGAGGTGCGCGCCCGGAGTCGCACCGCCAAGGCCGCCAGACGGGGAGCGACGTGGACGACATTCCTGATGGTGCTGCCGGGTCTGCTGTCGAGCGACCCGGTCGGGAACGGTCTGACCGGCGCCGCGATCGGCTATACAGCCACGGCCCTGGCTGCGGCGGGGACCTACCTCGGCCTGGCCTACCTGGTGCCCTACCGACGGGTGCGATCCGCCGTCCACGCGAGTTCTCGGTACCCGTGGGCCGACGGCAGGCGCCCGGCGAACCCGACCGCAGTCCCTGGTCTGGCGCACGGGTACCTGCCGGGAGAAGCGCGCCGCTGAGGTTGCGTCGCGCGGACGAGCCGGACCGGGACACCCGGCCACCAGAGCCGCGGAGAGCGCGGACCGGTGCCCCTCGGACGGGGTTCCGCGGTGGCTGGTCTCACCGACGATCCGTGAGTCATGGTTCCCGGCTACCGCGCCCATCACACTCGGCCGCCGCACCGCACACACGCGGGTCGCCGTCAGCCCGCCAGGTGCCCCCAGGCCGAGCCGATCTCGCTCCACGGGCCGGCGGCGGCGACCGCGCCGTCGACGAGGACCACCACCCGGTCGGCGCGGGCGAGCGCGGCCCGCTTCGAGGTCGCCCCGATCACCGTCGTACGCCGGTCTCTCAGCGCCTCCCAGAGCTCGATCTCGGTGGCGGCGTCGAGCGCGCTGGAGACGTCGTCGGCCAGGAGCAGCTCGGCGTCGGCGGCCAGCGCGCGGGCCAGGGCGAGCCGCTGGACCTGCCCGCCGGAGAGCCGCACACCGCGGTGCCCGACGAGGGCGTCCTTCCCCCCGGCCTCCTCGATGTCGCGATCGAGCCGGGCGGCGGCGACCGGGTCGTCGAACGCCCGCCGGTGGCTGAGCAGGACGTTGTCGGAGAAGCTGCCGGACAGCACCCGAGGCACCTGGGCGACGTGGGCGACCTGGGCTGGCCTGAGGAAGGCCTGGGGGTCGGTGACCTCCCGGCCGTTCCAGCGCAGCCCGCCGGAGTGCTCGATCAGGCCGGCGAGCGCCGACAGCAGGCTGGACTTGCCGGAGCCCACCTGCCCGACCAGCAGCACCAGCTCCCCCGCCGCCACGGTGAGGTCCACGTTGCTGACGCCGATCGTGCCGTCGTCGTGGATCGCGGCGAAGCCGGACAGCTCCAGCCGCTCGAGCGGCACCCGCTGGACCGGCTCCGGCTCCGGGGCGGCCCCGGTGACGAGGTCGACGCCCGGCGGCAGGTCCATCAGGTCGGCACCGCCCGCGAACCGGCTCGTCTCCTTCTGCCAGGCCCGCGTCCCCGGCGCCTCGGTGACCACCATCCCGGCGACGCGGCCGAACCAGTCGAAGCCGCCGACCGCGTTGGCCACGAGCAGCGCGATGGCGAGGCTCCAGCCGCCCTGGAAGTAGATCGCCCACGACGCCACGACGCCGGACTGCACCATCACGATCGGCACGCCGTCGAGGACGGCCTGCACACGGTGCTCCTTCACCGCCGCGGCGACGCGGCCCGAGTCCACGTGGCGCAGGTGGGCGTGGATCTCGGGGATGGCGGCGGCCAGCTTCACGGTCCGCACCGAGTCGAGCGCCGAGACGAGGGCGCGCCCGAACCCCGCTCGGGCCGTGGAGGACGCGGCCGCCGACCGGCCGGCGATCGGCCGGCCCAGGGTCGACGCGAGCGCCGAGGTGACCATCACGGCGAGCAGCACGGCGCCGGCCATCCAGGTGCCGGCGAGCACCGCGGTGATGCTGGCGATGAGCAGGCCGTTGACGAAGTCGACCCAGCGGTCGGCGTACCGGGCATAGCGGTCGGCGTCCATCGACCGGGCGACGACCTCACCGGGCGGTGTCCGCGCGAGGCGCCGCTCCCGGGTCTGCCCGTAGAGGACCGACATCCGGGTGCGGAGCATCACCTCGACCCACCAGCGGGGATAGCGCCAGAACGCGTTGGCGAGCATCACCGGGGCGGCGAGCAGGCTCACCACGACCGCGCCGGTCAGCCAGGTGGGGCTGCCGCCCTCGCCCAGGTCCTCGACGACCCGGCCCCAGAGCAGACCGGTGACGGCGCCCTGGGCGCCGGTGAGGGACGCCAGCAGGAACAGGAGCGCGCCGAGCAGGCCCCAGGTGGGGCGTACGGCGAGCGCGTGCGCGGTCCCGCGTGCGAGCGACGGACCCGTCCCGACGTCGTCGAGCTCCGGGGGCGGGCCGGAGCGCCGTCGTACCCCGACGCCGCTGGGGTCGGCCTCGGAGAGCTCGACCGCAGCCCGGCCCTTGGCGTCGACCCCCACCCCGGCGGGCAGGTCGTGGCCGTGGTCGGTGCGGCTGGCGGCCAGCAGGTCCCGGAACGGTCCCGGTACCACGGCGAGCTCGGCGCGCACGCCCTGCTGGACGACGCGCCCGCGGTCGAGGACGGCGACCAGCGGTGCCCGCTCGATCGTGGAGAGCCGGTGCGCGACGAGGATGCCGGTGCGGTCCGCGAGCAGCCGGTCCGCGGCCGCCACCACGCGGCGCTCCGTGAGCGGGTCCATGCGGGCGGTTGCCTCGTCGAGCACGACCACGCGCACGTCACGCACCAGGAGCCGGGCGAACGCCACGAGCTGCTCCTCCCCCGCAGACAGCGACGTGCCGCCCGGGCCGAGGAGGGTGTCGAGGCCGTCCGGCAGGCCGGCGGACCAGCCGCCGAGACCCAGCTCGGCCACCGCGGCCTCGATCGTGCTCCGCGGGACCTCGGCGAACAGGGCGATGTTCTCGGCGAGGGTCCCGGCGAGGATCTCGGTCCGCTGGGTCACCACGCCGACCGCGCGACGCAGCCGTTGGAGATCGAGGTCCCGGACGTCCGCGCCGCCCAGGAGCACAGTGCCGCGCGGCGGCTCCATCGCGCGCGAGACGAGAGCCGCCAGGGTGGACTTGCCCGAGCCGGTGCGGCCGACCAGGGCGACGGTCTGACCGGCGGGGACCCGCAGGTCGATGCCCTGCAGCGCGAAGGCACCCTCGACGTAGGAGAAGTCGAGGCCGCGCAGCTCCAGGTCGAGTGGCCCCTCGGGAAGCTCGCTCCCGCCCTCCGGCTCGGGCGGGACGGCGAGCATCTGCCGGAGCCGGATCACGGCTCCGAGGCCGGCCTGCAGGTCCGGCAGGTGGTTGGCCGCCATCGCGATCTGGCCGACGAACGTCGAGGTGACCAGGAAGAGGGTCACCACCTCGGCGACCGACAGGCTGCCGCTGGAGGTGAGCGCCACCCCGGCGACCGCGATGGCGGCGAGCAGGGCGTGGAGCAGGATGCCGGCGCGCCGGACCAGGCGGCTCTCGACGGCGACGACGGTCTGGAACTTGGCGTGTACGTCGGCGGAGAGCCGCGCCACGCGACCCAGCACGTGGGCCTGGCCCAGGCTGGTGCGCAGGTCGTCGCGACCGGCGATGCCCTCCTCGAGCACGGCGGCGTGGTCGGTCCACGCCATCTCCTCGACGACCTTGCGCCGAGAGATCTCACCCAGCAGTGACCGAACGGCGAACCACGTGACGATCGCGAGCACCGGGAAGAGGATGAAGGACGGCCACCAGGTGACGCCGGCGACCACCCACATCGGCAGGGCGCCGAAGAGGGTGCGGGCGAGCATCCAGATCTGCCACCGGACCAGGTTGCCGACCTCGTGCGTGTCGTCGTCGATCCGGTCCAGCACCTCGCCCACGGCCTGCTCGCTCAGTGCGGGGAGCGGCTGGCTCAGTGCGGCCCGGAGCAGGTCCTCGCGGAGCCGGCCCTCCGCGCGGTCCGAGCAGCCGACCCAGGCGACCTTCCCGGTCGTGTCCACCACGGCCGCGCCGACGAGGCAGGCCGCGAGCAGCCAGACCAGGCCACGGGTCGGGTCCTCGGCGAGGTGCCCGGCCACGACCGTGCCGAGGGTCATCCCGACAGCGGCCACCGCCGAGGCGACCAGCGCGGCCATCACCACCGGGCTCTTCAACCGGCGCCAGTCGATGCTCCGGGACGGGTCGACCGCCAGGGGCGTCGGGCGCTGCTGCTCCGGTGTCGTGGGGGCGGTGACGGTGGCGGTCATGGTGTCCCCACGCTATGCGGGACCGCAGGAGGTTCTCTCCTGGTTTTCCGCCGCGCCGCCTGCGGTGTGACCGATCCGTCAGGCGGGCTCGAGGAGCCGCCCGACGCCGCCGAGCGCGAACACCTGCCGGGCCCGCCGACTCGGCTTCACCACCCGGACCACCTGGCCCCGGAGCGCGGCGAACTGGATCGCGGCGACCAGGACGGCGATGCCGCGGCAGGACATGAAGGTCGTGCCCGCGAGGTCGACCTCGATCAGCTGGTTGCCGTCGGCGATCAGCCGCCACAGGTGGCCGGCCAGCTCCGGGGCCGTCAGCAGGTCGACGTCCCCGCACACCCGTACGACGGGGCGCCCGTCGACATCGTGGACGCTAGAGATCCGCATCGCCACCATCGCCTTCCGGCGCGAACACGCCACCAAGAACAGTGCCGCCCTGGATGGCGAGACTCGAGGTTTCCTCGGTACCTCGACGCTACGCGAGCCTCGCGGCGCCCGTTACACCCGCACAGGTGTGCTCCCTTCCTCGAGCACGGCCTGGCTGCCCGCTGTCCTGGGTGGCTGAGGTGCGAGCCCAGGTCGACCGGCTCACCACCGTCGCGTGGGTCACCGGTTCCTGCGCCGGGCGGGTGCGCTCATGCCCCCGTAGCCGTGCTCGACGGCCCAGGCGACGGCGCTGGCGCGATTGGTGACGCCGATGCGGGAGTAGAGGGCACGGATGTTGCTCTTCAGCGTGTTGATGGTGATGTAGAGGTCGGAGGCGATCTCGTCGTTGGCGTACCCGGCGGCGATCCGGGCGATCACGGTCTGTTGGCGCGAGGTGAGCTCGACGTCGGCGGCCAGCACGCGGACCAGGTCGGCCTCGTAGCGTCGCACCTGCTCGGGGTCGGCGGCGAGGTCTCCGCTGGCGGCGGCGTCGACGAGCGCGGCGATCTCGTCCGCGTCCGCGCTGACCGACACGGGGGCGACCGCGCCGTTGGCCAGGGCTCGGGCGGTCAGGCCGGGTTGGAGGAGCCGCGAGAGTGCCAGGACTCGTCCGGGGTGGCTGGCCACCAGCTTCGCGAGCTCCCCGGCGCTGCCGTCGTCGTCGTTGGTGGCGAGCTTGAACGCGTCATAGATGACGACGTCCGCGTCGGCGGGCTCCGTCACCGTCGCGTAGACCCGCCCCGGATCAGCGGACTCGGCGAGGAGCGCACGGATGCCGGCCACGACGACCGGTTGCCCCGAGACCACACACACAGTGCAGACGTTGCGTTCGTCGGCCACGGCCACATTCTGTGGCCCGGGGATCTCAGCGAGCAAGCCGCATGCCCGGCCGGGTGAGGGGTCGGATCGCACCGGCGCCCCGCCGGTCCAGACAAGACGTGCTGGGGGGCGACCCGCGCCGACACCTGTCGGCGGCCGCTACTCCAGGAAGGCCGCGGTGCTGCCGCCGAGCTCCATGGCCGGGAGGCCGAGCTTGCGATGGTCCCAGGAGCGGACCCGCTGCGGGTCCAGCCGGACGACCACGCGGTTGTGGGCCATGAACTCCACGAACGGCTTCATCTCCTCGGAGTACGGGCCGTGGTAGCGCTCGAAGATGTTCACGCACACGTCCCAGACGACGGCCTCGTCCTCGATCACCTCGGCGGTGCCCTCGATGGCGACGCCGCGGAGCTGGTCGTAGGTGTGGCCGGCCTCGACCAGGAAGCTGCAGGTCGGGTCGCGGCGCAGGTTCACGGTCTTCTGCGCCTTGCGCTTGGTCTCGAACCAGATGTGGTCGTCCTTGACGGCGTACCACATGCCGACCAGGTGGATCCGACCCTCCGGACCGAGCGTGCCGAGCGTGCACGAGCGCTGCTGGTGGAGGAACGCGACCTGCTCGTCGTGGGTCATCACGACCTGGTCGCGCTGGTTGGCCACGCCTCAGCCGCCGAAGGCGTGGGTCGCCGTGACGCCGCCGTCGATCGCGATCTCGGCGCCGTTCACGTACGCCGACTCGTCGCTGGCCAGGTAGACGTAGAGCGGTGCGATGTCTTCGGGGTGCCCGACCCGGCGCAGCGGGACCTTGGAGGCGCCGTACTCCATCGCGGCGTCGCCGCCGTGGACCCGGGTCATCGGGGTGTCGATCATGCCGGGGTGCACGGAGTTCACGCGGATGCCCTGGGGGCCCAGCTCCATCGCCGCGCACTTGGTCATCCCGCGGATCGCCCACTTGGTCGCGGCGTACGCCGTGCAGCCGGCCATGCCGGCCAGGCCCTCGACCGAGGACGCGTTGATGATCGAGCCGCCGCCGTTCGTGCGCATCGTGTGGCTGACCGCGTTCATGCCGAGGAAGCAGCCGAGCTGGTTGACCCGCCAGAGCAGCTCCACCTCGTCGACGGCCATGGTCTCGATGTCGCCGAACCGCAGGATGCCGGCGTTGTTGGCCAGCACGTTGACCGGGCCGAACCGCTGGTTGGTGTCCTCGACCAGCGCCGTCCAGGAGGCCTGGTCGCTGACGTCGTGGTCGACGAAGTGGGCGGCGGCGCCCAGCTCCGCGGCGAGGTCCTGACCCTGCTCCTTGGCGATGTCGGCGATCACCACACGGGCACCCTCGGCCACGAACGCCCGGCTGATGCCGGCCCCCTGGCCCTGCGCGCCGCCGGTGACGATCGCGACCTTGCCCTGCAGCCGGCTCACGCCCGCACCTCCTGGGCCTCGACGGGCTCGACCGGCGAGAGGCGCATGATCGAGTCGGCGGCGAAGCCGACGGAGGGGTCGCGGTCCTCGAAGTAGCCACCGAGCTGCTTGTCGAGGTCGTCGAGGGTCCACAGCGACCCGGACCGGTCGAAGCGCTGCTCGACCACCGGCGCGGCGACCAGCGCGACCATGCCGCCGTACACGACGAAGACCTGGCCGGTGATGTGCGCCGCGGCCGGCGAGGAGAGGTAGGCGACCACGGGGGCGACGTGGTCGGGTGAGTACGGGTCGACCTCGAGCCCGGAGTCGTCCGCCCCGAAGACCTCGGCGGTCATCGCGGTCCGCGCCCGCGGGCAGATCGCGTTCGCGCGCACGCCGCTGCTAGCCAGCGCCCGCGCGGTCGAGACGGTGAGCGCGGCGATCCCGGCCTTCGCGGCGCCGTAGTTGGCCTGTCCGGGCGGTCCGGAGAGGAACGCCTCGGACGCGGTGTTGACCACGCTCGCGCCGGCCGGCGCGCCGGTCTGCTTGGCCTTGGCCCGCCAGTACGCCGCGGCGTTGCGGGACAGCAGGAAGTGGCCGCGCAGGTGGATGCGGATCACCTGGTCCCACTCCTCGTCGGACATGTTGAACAGCATCCGGTCGCGTGTCACTCCGGCGTTGTTCACCACGATGTCCAGGCCGCCGAGGCCGTCCACGGCCGCGGCCACCATCGCGTCGGCGGTGGCCCGCTCCCCCACGTCGCCGGCGACCACGGTCGCCTCGCCGCCGCGGGACCGGATCTCCTGCGCCGCCTCGTCGGCGCCGCCCGGCAGGTCGTTCAGCACCACCCGGGCACCGGCATCGGCGAGGGCGAGCGCCTCGGCGCGGCCCAGGCCGGCGCCGGCCCCGGTGACGATCGCCACCCGGCCGTCGAGAGAGAGGCTCACGCTCAGTCCTCCAGCGAGATCGCGGCGCGCGGGCAGGCGGCCACCGCCCGCTTGACGGCCTCGATGTTCCCGGGCGTGGTCTCCTCGGTCTTGAGCTGGAGGTAGTCGTCGTCGTCCAGCTCGAACACGTCGGGAGCGAGCGCCTCGCACAGGGCATTGGACTCGCACAGGTCGTAGTCGACCTTGATCTTCATCGTTGCACCTAGCTTCCTTCACTGGAGTGGCCGGGGAACACGTGGGCGCTGGGGTCGATCACGACGGCCGCGTTGTTGACCGCCGTCGCCGCCTCGCCGAAGCCGACGGCGATCAGCCGGACCTTGCCGGGGTACTCGGTGATGTCGCCGGCCGCGAAGACCCGGGCGAGGTTGGTGCGCATCGAGGGGGCGACGACCAGGTGCCGCTTCTCGACCTCGAGGCCCCACTGCTGCAGCGGGCCGAGGTCGGCGACGAACCCGAGCGCGGCGACCACGGCCTGGGCCGGGCGCTCCGAGGCCTCGCCGTCGACGGTGATCTCGATCGACTCCACGACCCCGTTGCCGCGGATCGCGGAGACCTCAGCGCGGGTCACGATCTCCACCGAGGAGGCCTGCACCGCGTCGACGGTGCGCTGGTGGGCGCGGAACCCCTCGCGGCGGTGGACCAGCGTGACCGACCGGGCCACCGGCTCCAGGTGCAGAGCCCAGTCGAAGGCGCTGTCGCCGCCCCCGACGATCACCACGTCCTTGCCGGCGTACGGCGCGAAGCTCGGCACGAAGAACTCCAGGCCGCGGCCCAGCCAGCCGTCGCCGGCGGGCAGCGGGCGGGGGCTGAACTTGCCGATGCCGGCGGTGACCAGCACCGCCTTGGCGCGTACCTCGGTGCCGTCGTCGAGCCCGATGATGACCGAGTCGTCGTCCTCCCGCAGCGTCATCGCCGTCCGGTCCAGGAGGTAGGTCGGGTCGGCGGTCGCGGCCTGGGCGACCAGGCCCTCGACCAGGTCGCGGCCCTTGACCGAGGGGAACCCGGCCACGTCGAGGATCTGCTTCTCGGGGTACATCGCGGTGATCTGGCCGCCGAGCTCGGGGAGCGAGTCGACCACCGCCACCCGGAAGCCGCGGAATCCGGCGTAGTAGGTCGCGAACAGGCCGGTCGGGCCGGCCCCGATCACGAGGAGGTCGACATCGACAGCGTTATTTGTGGGCACGCGGCGATCCTTCTCCTCTCCGGGGCGCAGCTCAACTATAACCTGTTCTAGTTTCGCGGAACGCTACTGGGTCTCGAGGTCGGACACCAGCCAGCCCTGGTCCGTGCGCACGACGGTGACCAGGGCGCGATACTGCCGGTAGTCGGTGCGCGGCCGGCCCTGCTCGGTCTTCTCGACGTACTGGTCGAGGAAGAGCAGCGCCTGGACCTGGGCCGGTGAGGCCTGCACGACCCCCTGCGCGACCGCCTTGACCTGGAGCTTGGTCCGGGCCGCGATGAACTTGTCCCGGATGCCCGCCGAGGTCTGCCGGTACTGCTCGGCGAAGGTGTCGGTCATCTTCGCGGTGGCCTGGTCCACCTGGTCGTCGTAGTTCTCGAAGCTGGTGGAGAGGATCTCCTCGGTGGAGCGCGCCGCGGCCTCGACGGCCGCGCGGTGGGTCAGCTCACCGGTCACCACGGGGCGGCTCGCGGAGAGGGTCGGGGTGGCGTCGCGGGTCAGGTAGACGACCTCGGCGACCCCGACGGCGACCAGCACGACGACGGCGAGGATCAGCGCGGTCGTCGTACGCCGACCGCCGATGCCACCGCCGGGGGTCT
Source organism: Nocardioides sp. (assembly GCF_030019515.1). Classification (GTDB taxonomy): domain Bacteria; phylum Actinomycetota; class Actinomycetes; order Propionibacteriales; family Nocardioidaceae; genus Nocardioides. The sequence goes on from NZ_JASEEQ010000001.1 coordinate 343,561, forward strand.
TCTCGCGGGGCGGCGGGCCGGCCTCGATCACCGGGCCCTCGACGTGCTCGGTCGTCGGCTCCGCCTGGCCGGCGATCCTGCGCGGACGGCCGGTCGGGCTGCGGGAGCCGACGACGGGGCGGCGGGGCCTGTCTGCCTTGCCTGAGGTTCCTGAGGTGCCGGCCATCAGCCCACGAACTCCAGGTTGGCGGTCAACCAGTCGCCGCCGACCTTCTGCAGGTCCAGCTTGAGGCGGAAGTACCGGGCGACCGGCTGGTTGTCGGTCGACACGTTGGCGACCGTCCCGGTCGTGGCGGCGATGACCGTGGCGCTGTCCGAGTCGACGGTCACGACGCCGGCCCAGAGCACCTTGCCGTCCATCACGGACTTGTTGCGCTGGAGCACCTCGATGACGCTCTTGGTCGAGGTGTCGTACTGCTTGGCGAAGTCACCGGTGGCTCCGGCGGCCACGGCGTCGATGCTCTCCTGCGCGCGCTGGTAGTCGATGTTGATGAAGGCCTCCACCTCGGTCCGGGCAGCGCTGAGGACCTCGCCGTACCGCTCCTGCTCCACGGCGGCCCGGCCCCGGTCGCGGTGCTCCTGGACGACCAGGACGCCGCCGAAGACGACGGCGCACGCGAGGAGCAGCGCGAGCACGTAGAGGACGAGGTTCAGCGAGGGGTGCCGGCGAGCCCGAGGTTCCGGCCCGGGGGTCACCGGCTCGTCACCGGCCCCACCAGCAGCCACTTCCACGCGTCCCCTCCCAGGATCGACAGGTTGCCCTGATCGACGAATCGTACGGGGTTGCCGCCCGCGTCGACCGCACCCGACACGAAACCGGTGACCGGGTCGTAGGAGGAGCGGTAGAGGCGGCCCGGCGAGGAGTTGCCGGAGGAGCCCGGTGAGTACTTCGGGCCGCGCATCACGTACGGCGGCCCGCTGGCGCACCGGGCGGGGTAGATCGGGCTGTCGGTGAGGTCGCTCGGCGGGCGCCACTCGTTGCGGGGCTTGTAGCCCTCGGTGCACGGCGGCACCGAGTTGTCGAACTGGAGGTTCACGTGACCGTAGCCGTCGCCGGGCGTGCCGGTGAAGCCGGCCGAGATCGTGCGCGGGTAGGTCACCAGCAGCTGTTCGAGGCCGGCAAGGTGCGAGACCACGACCTGGTTGACGCTCACCGCGTTGCCGAGCAGCACCGGCAGCGTGGGCTCGAGGTCCCGGAGGAGGGCGTCGAGCTCGCGCGCCGTGCCGGGAGTACCGTCCAGGACGTGCTCGAGGTCGTCGTCGCTGGCGGCGACGGCGCCGGTGAGGCTGTGCAGGTCACGGGCGAGGGCGCGGATGTTCTCGCTCTGGCCCTGCTGGGTGCTGAGCACCTGCAACCCGCTGTCGAGTAGCCGGATGGTGTCCGCGGTGTGCGCCGCGGCCTCGCGCACGAACGCGCTGCCGTTGTCGATCAGCCGCTGGAGCGGCACGCCGGTGTCGGTGAACATGGTGCCCAGCTCGCGGACCACGACCTGGAGGCTCTTCTTGTCCACCGAGCTCACGAACCGGTCGAGCTCGACCAGCAGGTCCCCCTCGTCCACGGGCAGGGACGCGGCGGAGCCGTGCAGCGTGTCGCCGGCCTCGACGTAGGGGCCGGCGTCGTCGGGCGGCTCGAAGTCGAGGTACTGCTCGCCGACCGCGGAGAGGTTGTGCACGTACATCGGGGAGTCGGCGGGCAGCCGGGTGCCCTCCTCGAGGGCCAGGTCGAGACGGACGCCCTCGGCGGTCGCGGTCATCGCGCTGACCTTGCCGATCTTGACCCCGCGGTAGGTGACCTCGCTGCCCTCGAAGAGCCCGCCCGACGTCGGCAGCGTCGCGTGCACGCTGAGCCCCCGTCCGAGGACCCGGTCGACGAACCCGAGGTAGGACCCCGCGACGTAGACGATGCCGACGGCGCTGAGCACCAGGAACGCCGCGATCCGGATCTTCACGCCCCGGGTCATGGGGTGCCTCCGTAGAGGCCGGCGGGGCTCGGCGCCCGGCTCGGCTCACCGCTGCTCAGCGCCTCGCCCAGGACCCGTGGGCCCAGCAGGCCACCAGCGCCGCCGGGCAGCCCGGGGAGGTCGGGCAGCTCGGGCAGCGCCTCGACGATCGTGCAGACCGGGTTGCCGTCGTACTTCTTCCTCCTGCAGTCCTCGACCAGCTTCTTCAGCAGGTTCGCGGAGCCCAGCACCTTCTGGCAGGCCCGGCTGGTGAGGTCACCGCTCAGCAGGCACTTCTCGACGGTGCTGAGCAGCTCGCCGGGATCGGGGATGCCCGGGATGCCACCGCCGGACCGACCGGGCAGCAGGTTCTCGAGGCTGATGTCGGCGCGGATCGAGGTGTTGGCGTAGTCGCCCTTGACGATCTCCGAGGCCTCCTTGGGGAACGGGAAGCTCACCAGGAGGTTCAGCCCGGGGGCGAGGTCGTCGCCCGCCTCGTGGAGGCGCTGGAGGATCGGCTGGAGGTGGTCGAGCGAGGCCAGGATGTCGGCCTTGCTCTGGCCGATCACCCGGGTGCCGACGGCGCCGAGCCGGTTGAGGGAGCTGAGCATCCCGATCAGCTCGTCGTGCTGCGCGGCGAGCACCTCGACGGCGGGGCCGGCGACGTCGAGGGCGCTGGTGACCGTCCTCTTCTCGGCGTTGAGCGTCGAGGTGAGGTGGTCCAGCGACTCCATCGCGTTCACGATGTCGGCCTTCTGGTCGTCGAGCGTCCCGACCACGCTCTCCAGCGAGCCGAGCAGGTGGCGCAGCCGCTCGGTGCGCCCGTCCATCACCTGGTTGAGCTCGTGGGTGATGGTGCCGAGCTGGCTCACGCCGCCGCCGCTGAGCAGGAACGACAGCGCGCCGAGGACCTCCTCGACCTCCGGGTTGCGCCCGGTGTCGGCCAGCGGGATGTTGTCGCCGTCGGACAACGTGCCCGCGGCGGTCGTCCCGGTGGGCGCCTCCAGCGCGACGTACTTCTCCCCCAGCAGGCTGACCTGGCGGATGTCGGCGATCGCGTTGTCGGGCAGGTGGACGTCGTCGCGGATCCGCAGCGTGATGCGGGCGTGCCAGCCGACCCGTTCGACGTCGGTGACCTCGCCGACGGTGACGTCGTCGACCATCACCGGGGAGCGCGGCACCACGTTGAGGATGTCGGCGAACTCGGCGGTCACGTCGTAGGAGTGGTCGGCGTCGACCGGCGAGCCCGGCAGCGGGAGGTCGTAGGCGCCGTCGAACTTGCACGCCCCCGCCAGCAGGGCGAGCACGGCGATGAAGGCCCCACTGCGGAGCAGGCGGTTCACGAGCCCCCTCCCATCAGCTGGCCGAGCGAGCCGCCGGTCGCGGCGTACTGCCGCTGCACCCGGCCGGCGCCGGCGCCGGCCGGGTCACCCGCCGCAGCACCGGGCGCGGACGTCCGGCCGTCCGGGCCGGGGGGGCCAGGGGGGCCGGGGGGAATCGTGGGCAGCTGGCCCTCGACCGGCTCGAGCAGCTGCTTGAACAGCGTGCACGCCAGGTCCTTGCTCGCGCGCGGGAGGCTGGACTGCTGGACGACCGCACACAGGAAGCCGTCGGCGTCCCAGGCGTTGCCGCTGATGCCGATCCGGGAGCCGATCGTCCCGGACTTGCTGTTGTAGGCCAGGCTGAGGTTGCCGATGGCGACCGGTGCGATCCGCAGCGCGGTGTCGATGCTGTCCTTCTCGGACGCGATGGTCTTCATCACCCGGGTGAGCCGCTCGACGTCGCCCACCAGGGCCGCGCGGTTGTCGTGCACGAACGTCTTGACCGTCCCGACCGCGGCGGCGACGGCGCCGAGCGCCCCCTGGATCTCGGTGCGCTCGTCCGCGAGCTGGGAGGAGAGGCCGGCGAGGTCCTTGATGAACGCCCGGACGAGCTTGTCGTTCTGGGCGAGGGTCGTGGTGAACTCGGCGAGCTGGCTGACGGTGTCGAACAGCGGTCCCGCTCCCTCCCCGAACGTCTGCGCGGCGGCGGCGAGCTGGCTGAGCATCCGGTTGCCGAGAGCGCCCTTGCCGTCCAGGGCGTGCGCCCCGGCGCGGAGCAGGTGGTCCAGGGTGCCGTCCTTGTTGACGCCGTTGGGGCCGAGGGCCTCGGAGAGGTCGCGCAGGCTCGCGTAGATCCGGTCCAGCTCGACGGGGACGCCGGTGTCGGGCAGCGCGATGTCCGCGCCGTCGGCCATCACCCGGTCGCCCTCGTCGTAGGCCGGTGTCAGCTGGACGAACCGGTCCGCGACCAGGGTCGGCGTCACGATCACCGCCTTCGCGTCGGCCGGCACCTGGTACTTCGCGTCGTACTCCATGTCGACACGTACCGAGTTGCCTTCGGGCGTCACCGCGGTCACCCGGCCGACGTTGACGCCGAGGATGCGCACGTCGCTGCCCTGGTAGATGCTGACCGCCCGGGGGAAGTGCGCGCTCACCGTCCTGGTCGCGGTGTCGTCGCGCAGCACGATGAAGTACGTCGCCGCCAGCAGCACCACCGCGGCGGCGACCGCGAGCGCGCGGCCGTTGACCCTGCTCCACAGTCCGGTGATCACTGGCCCTCCAGGGGTCCGGGCACGAACTCGCCGGTCGGGATCGCCGCGAGGTTCGAGGCGTACGCGTCGAACCAGGGGCCGGTGCCGATGATGTTGCCGAGGATGGAGACGTAGGGGCCGAGGGCGGCCAGCGTCGACTTCAGCTCCTTCTCCTTGCCGTTGAGCAGCGCGAGCAGGTCGTCGACCTCTTGCAGCGCGGGGGCGATCTGGGCCTGGTTGTCCTCGGCGACCCCGCGCAGCTGGCGCGCCAGGCTGCGGGCGTTGACGAGCAGCAGGTGCACGGCCTGCTTGCGGCGCTGGACCTCCTGGAAGACCAGGTCGCTGTGCTTCATCAGGTCGACGAGGTCCAAGCTGTGGTCGGCGAGCACCTTGCTGACACCCTGCGAGCTCTTCAGCAGCGCCTGGATCTGCTCGTCGCGCGACGCCACGGTCTGGGAGAGCCGGGCGATGCCGCGGAAGCTGGACCGGATCTCGGGAGCGGCCTGGTTGGTCGTGTCCGCGACCACGTCCAGCGCCTGCTTGAGCCGGTCGGTGTCGATCCGCTCGGTGGTGGTGGTGAGGTCGCCGAACACGCCGACGATGTCGTACGCCGAGTGGGTGCGCTCGACCGGGATCACCTCGTCCTCGTCGAGCTGGCCGGAGCCGGCCGGCTGCAGGTCGAGGTACTTCTCGCCCAGCAGGTTGAGCACCTCGATCGAGGCGCTGCTCTCGGTGCCGAACTCCACGCCGTGGTCGACCTCGAAGGTCACCAGCACGGTGTTGCTGTTCTCCAGCGCGACGTCTTGGACCCGGCCGACCCGGATGCCGCCGACCTGGACCATGTTGCCGCGGTGGAGCCCGCTCGCGTCGCTGAACTCCGCCCGGTAGGTGCTGCCCTTGAAGCCGGGGAACTGGGAGAGGTTGAAGGCGGCCGCCATCACCAGGAGCATCACGACCACCGTGATGGCTCCCAGCCGGAGGACCCGAGCGTCTCCGTAGCGGTTCATGGCGCCGTCGCCCCGTTGCACCGCGGCGCGGTGGAGTGGAAGTCGAGGTTGTTCAGCTGGGCCATCAGCTGGCGCACGCCGGGCAGCTCCCCCAGGTCCGCGGGCAGCGTGATCCGGCCGCTGAACCCGCAGATGTAGTAGCTGTACCAGGACCCGTAGGTGCCGGTCCGGGTCTGGTCGGTCATCGACTCGGGCAGCCGGTCGAGCAGCTCGGTGAGCTGGTCGCTGCTCTTCTTCTCGTTCAGCAGCGCGGCCAGGCGGCGCAGCTTCGCGACGTCGGACCTCACCAGCGGGCGCCCCTGCCGTAGGAGGTCGGCGACGACGACGGTGAGGTCGGAGATGTTCTGCAACGACGCGCCGATCGTGCCCCGGTCGCGGGCCAGGTCGCCCATCCAGTCCTTCAGCCCGACGACGAGGTCGCTGAGCTGCTGGTGCCGGCTGTCCACCGTCGCCAGGGTCTGGCCGAGGTTGTCGACGACCTGGCCGATCAGCCGGTCGCGGTCGGCGAGGGTGTTGGTGAGCGACGCCGTCCTCTGCAGCAGCCCCTGCACCGTGCCGCCCTCGCCCTGGAGGACCTGGACCAGGTTCATGCTCAGGTCGTTGACCTGCTCCGGGTTGAGCGCCTGGAACAGCGGCTGGAAGCCGTTGAACAGCGTGGTCAGGTCGAGCGCCGGCGTGGTCCGGCCGATCGGGATCGTGTCCCCGGACTCCATCGGCTCGGCATCGGCGTCGGCACCCTCCTCGAGCGCCAGGTAGCGGTCGCCCACCAGGTTCAGGAACCGGATCTCGGCCCGGGAGGCGGTCGTGAGCGGGACGTCGGACTGCACCCGGAAGGTCACCAGGGCCTCGCTGCGGTCGTAGTGCTCGACCTGCTTGACCTCACCCACGCTGACGCCGGCGACGCGGACGTCGTCGCCCTTCTCGAGCATCGAGGCGGTGCTGAAGATCGCCTGGTACGTCGTCCCCGCGCCGAAGCCGATGTTGCCCATGATCGCCGCGAGCAGGCCGGTCACCAGGATCGACACCACCGTGAAGATCCCGAGCTTGATGCCGGCGGCCAGCGTGGTCGAGTTGCGCGACATCAACGCCCACCCCCTGCGGCCGCTGCGGGTGAGCTGACGACCGGGCCGTAGAGCAGCGACCCCAGCGAGCCGTAGCTGTCGGCGGGCCGCCCGGTCAGCTGGGCGAGCAGCGCGTTGACGACCTGCCGCTCCCCCGCGGTGCCCGAGTAGTCCGCACCGACCCGGCCCAGCCCGCTGAGCTGCGTCGGCAGCGGGCTGTCCGGCGGGTGCTCGTCCATGTCGCTGCCCTGGTCGAGCGCGATGGGTGGCGCGGGCACCTTCGGGTGCGGCAGGCCGAGGCACCAGGGTCCGTGGCCGACCTCGCCGTACGTCGGCCGGTCGCGCTCGTCGTAGGGGCGGTACTGGGCGGTGCCGAACTCGATGTACTGCTTGACCTGGTTGCCCTCGAAGGTGCGGGCGAGACGGGGCGCGTAGCGAGCCGCGCCCTGGAGCAGGCAGGGCAGCTCCGGCGAGTACACCGCGAGCAGCCGCAACATCGGCTCGGTGACCTGGCCGACGCGGATCAGGTTCGTGGAGTTCTCGCGCAGCACCCGGGTCGAGGTGTCCGCGAGTCCCTGGAGGTCGCCGAAGAACGCGCCGAGCTGGGCCTTGTTGTCGATGACGGTCCGGCCGGTGGTGGTGAGGTCGCGGAGCACGCCGAGCAGGTCCGGCGCGGCGAGGTCGTAGGTGTCCGCGACGTCGGCGAGCTTGACCAGGTCCGCGCGCAGCGTCGGCAGGTGGTCGTCGATCTCGCCGAGGTAGTCGTCGAGCCGGTCCATGGTCTCGCCGAGCTGCTCGCCCCGGCCGCTGAGCGCGGTGGCGAGGGCGTTCAGGGTCGCGTTCAGGTCGGCTGGCCGCACCGCGCGCAGCAGCGGGAACAGGTTCGCGAGGATCCGGCTGAGCTCGACGTTGGTCTCCACGCGGTCGGCGGGGATCACGTCCCCGTCCGCGAGCGAGGTCGGCGACGGGTCGGCCGGCGTCACGAGCGAGATGAACTTCTGGCCGAACAGCGTCGTCGGGAGGATCCGCACCGACACGTTCTCGGGGATCCGCTTCGCCTCGTCCGGCTGGAGCGCGACCGTGATCACCGCCTGGTCGCCGTCCTGGGACACCGAGCGGACCTGGCCGACCAGGGCGCCGTGCAGCCGCACGTCCCCGAACTTCGCGAGCTGCAGGCCGGCCCGGTCGGCCTCGATGCGCACGGTCGTGGCCGGGTCGAACACCTTCTGGTAGATCGCGATCGACAGCGCGATCAGCAGCGCGATCACCGTCAGGAACGCGACGCCGGCCACCAGCAGCCGGCGGTGCTCCCGCGGGCTGTCGTGGTAGATGTTCACCAGCATCGCGCGGCTACCCCGTGATCCGGACGGTCGTGGTGGAGCCCCAGATCGCGAAGCTGAGGAAGAAGTCGGCGACCACGATCGTCACGATGCTGGTGCGGATCGCGCGGCCGACGGCCATGCCGACGCCGGCGGGTCCCCCGGACGCCGTGTAGCCGTAGTAGCAGTGGATCAGGATGACCGCCGCCGCCAGGAACAGCAGCTTGAAGAACGACCAGAGCATGTCGATCGGCGGCAGGAACTGCAGGAAGTAGTGGTCGTAGGTGCCGGGCGACTGCCCGTAGACGAGCGTCGTGATCAGGCGCGGCGAGAGGTACGACGCGCTCAGCGCGACGACGTACAGCGGGATCACGGCGACGAACGCCGCGACCATCCGGGTGGTGACGAGGAAGGGCAGCGACGGGATGCCCATCACCTCGAGCGCGTCGATCTCCTCGGAGATCCGCATCGCCCCGAGCCGCGCCGTGTAGCCGCAGCCGACCGTCGCGGCCAGGGCGATCGCCGAGACGAGCGGGGCGACCTCGCGGGTGTTGAAGTAGGCCGAGATGAACGCGCTGAACTTCGCGACGCCGATCTGGCTCAGCGAGGCATAGCCCTGGATGCCGACCTCGGTGCCGGCGAAGAACGCGAGGAACGCGATCACGCCGACGGTGCCCGCGATCAGGCTCAGGCCGCCGGCCCCGAAGGTGACCTCGGCGAGGGTGTTGACGATCTCGCGCGGGTACCGCTTGATCGCGCGCGGCGTCCAGGACAGCGCCTTGACGTAGAACAGCAGCTGGTCGCCGTACTGCTCGAGGGAGTCGCGCCGGCCTCGGACGAAGGAGCCGCCGAGCGCGCTGAGGGAGGCCATCGGCGTCACAGCCCCGGGGGCGGGACGACTTGGAAGTAGATGGCCGTGATGACCGCGTTCAGGAAGAACAGCAGCATGAAGGCGACGATCACCGACTCGTTGACCGCACGGCCGACGCCGCTCGGGCCGCCGCCGGCGTTCAGGCCCTTGTAGGAGCCGACGATCGCGGCCAGCCACCCGAAGACGACCGCCTTGATCATCGAGATGTACAGGTCGGGCAGGGTCGCGAGAGCGGTGAAGGAGGAGAGGAACGCACCGGCGGAGCCGCCCTGGACGATCACGGTGAAGAAGTAGCCGCCGCCGATGCCGGCGCCGATCACGATCCCGTTGATCATCAGCGCGACGAACATGGTCGCGACCACGCGGGGCACGATCAGCCGCTCGAGCGGGTCGACGCCGAGGACCTCCATCGCGTCGATCTCCTCGCGGATCTTGCGCGCGCCCATGTCGGAGCAGATCGCGGAGCCGGCCGCACCGGCGATGATCAGGGCCGCGGCGATGGGGGCGGCCTCGCGGACCACCGCGAGGACCGCGGTCGCGCCGGCGAAGGACTGGGCGCCGAGCTGGCCGGTGAGGTTGCCGACCTGGAGCGAGATCACGGCTCCGAACGGGATCGACACCAGGATCGTGGGCATCAGCGTCACGCTGGTGATGAACCAGGCCTGCTCGACGAACTCGCGGAACTGGAAGGGCCGGGTGAACATCCGCTTGGTGACCTCGACCACCATCACCGCGATCTCGCCGGGGCCGCGGATCACAGACACGGCTGAGAACGCCATGTGCCCACCTCCCCGGAGCTGTCTGGACGGCCGCCACAGAATAGAACGTGTTCTCGTTTCGGGCAAACGTCGAGCGCTCCCCTGTCTCCCGCCCCGATCAACGACGCTCCTCCGCGCGGGTGACGGCCCGGAAACGTGGGCCGGACCGCTCAGCCGCGGGTCGGGAGCGTCCGACGCCCCTACGATGTGCGCGTGGAGCAGGAGGTCTGGTCGTCGTTCACCCGCGACCCTCGGCACTCCGAGAACGCCTCGCTGCGAGCCTCCGACACCGACCGCGACGTCGTGCACCAGGTGCTCACGGAGGCGTACGCCGACGGCCGGCTCGACCGCGACGAGTTCGACGCCCGCACCGCCGCCACCGGCACCGCCCGCACCCTCGGTGACCTACCGGCGCTGCTCGAGGGCCTGGTGCCGGTCTCGGCGCCGGTCCCGCTCGCCGGGATCGGCGACGGCGTGCTGACCGCCGCCCAGATCGAGGAGCGCGCGGTGGCGAAGTGGCGCGAGGAGCGGCGCTCGGCGATCGTCGGCTTCGTGGTCGCCTCGGTGATCTGCTGGACGATCTGGGCGGCCGTGATGTTCGGCGGCTTCCCGTGGCCGCTGTTCGTGATGCTCGGCACCGGCATCCACGCGGCGAAGACCGCCACCTCACGCACCGAGATGGTCACCCGGGAGCGCCGGCGGCTGGAGAACCGCCAGCGCAAGGCGCTCGGCCAGCCCTGGCGGCCCGACGACGAGGCCGACCGATGAGCCTCCCGACCCACCTGCGCTCCGTCGCCCGCCGATCGGACGCCTAGCGATCCGTGGGCCCCGGGGGTGCACGGCCCGCGCCGCGCTCCCCCAGGACCACGGAGCCGACGACCGCGAGCCAGGTGCCCGCGTAGAAGACGCTGGCCAGCTCGTCGGTCGGGTGGTGCGCGCCCTGGTAGAGCCGGGCCAGCGCCACCACGACCGGCACCAGCAGGAGCAGCCAGGGCCAGGGGCGGCTCCTGGGGGCGAGCCACCGGAGCAGCAGCGCGATGCCGCCGTACACGGCGACGGCGGTGCCCAGATGGCCCGAGGGGAAGCTGTCGTCGGGCACCAGACCAGGGTCGAGGATCCGCACCGGCGGCCGGTCCCGGCTGATCAGCACGGTGGCGATTCCGTAGCATCCGCCGACACCGGCGAGCACGAGCGCTACGAACACGGCCGGCCGGAGCGACCGGGCCCAGAGCGAGAGGGCGACCGCGGCGACGGCTGCGACCGCAACGCCCACAACCGTCTCACCGAGGAGGGTGCCGGCGTCGGCGACGCGGTTCAGGTCGGCGCTGCGCTCGCCCGCGAACCAGCGGACGACGCCGTTGTCCCACGGATCCACCGCCGACTGGAGCGGACCGGTGATCAGCCAGCCCAGGCCGAGAACGACCCCGAGGACGGCCGCCCAGGCGACGAGCAGCGTCGGTACGACGCGCCAGCCCGGCCGGCCCTCATCACTGGTCGTCATCGTCGTCGAGCAGACCCGAGCGGTGCGCCTCGGCGACGATGCGACGAACGTTCTCCAGCGACCCGCAGTCCGCATCGATCTGCGCGTTGCGCTCCTCGGCGAACCGCGCGCCGAGGTCGGCCCGCACCTGCGGCCCGACCTCCTCGCGGGCCGGGTTGAGGATCGTGAGCTCCTCCTCGGTCAGGTGGTGGTTGACCAGGCGGGCCAGCTCCTCCACGGCGTCGTCGAACGCCTGGGTGTCGGTGCCCTTGAGCTCGAGCACCGCGAGCAGCGCCTCGTTGCCCTCGGCGTGCTCCTCGACGCCGTGGTCGGCCTCCTCGTCGTCGACCGCGTCCTTGCGCTTGAGCTTGGGGTAGACGTGCTTCTCCTCCGCCTCGGCGTGCGCCACGTGGAGCGCGGCGAACGCCTGCAGGACGGCGTCCCGGTCCGAGCTGCTGTCTCGCAGGTCGCGGAGGAGCGCCTCGAAGCGGCGGTGATCGTCGAGGATGAGCTCGACGACGTCACCCTGGATCGGCCGGCCGAGATCGATGTTCGTCATGCCCGGACGTTAACCAGACCGGGGACCACGCAAACCAGGTGCGCGTCCGGTCAGCGCGCCGGAACGGCGCTCATCGTCCGCACCTTCAAGGGCCGAGCCTCCTGCTTCCAGAGCACCGCCACGTCGCCGGTCGGCGCGATCCGCACGTGCGTGCTCTCCAGCACCTCGACGCCCGCGTCGGGCGAGATGGTGGCCGGCTCGCCCCAGGCGCCCCCACCCGGCTGGTAGGCGCCGAGGAGCGCGTAGCCGCCCCAGCCGAGGAACGTGTCCCCCGCGTCGTCGAGCGCCACGAGGACGTCGTACACGGTGTCTCCCCCGGCGACCACGCGTTCGGACGCCGACCATGGGCCCTCGGCCGGCCGGCGGACGACGTCGACCCGGCCGTTGACGCGTCCCAGTGCGACGACGGCAGCGCCCGAGTCGTTGACGGCGAGTGCGAAGTCGGCGACCTCGACGCCCTCGGGCAGGAGCGCCCGGGCGCGCTGCCACGGCCCGCCTGCCGGCCGGACCGCTGCGGCGACCCCCGAGAAGTCCGGCGAGAACGCCACCAGCGCGTCCCCGCTGGCGTCGACCGCGAGGATCGGGCTGTAGCCGGCACGGGTGACGACCACCGGGTCGGTCCAGCTGCCGTCCGGCGACCGCTCCTGGGTCCGGAGGACCTGCGGGTGCCCGAAGCGCTGGCGGCACAGGAGCAGCAGTGCGCGGCCCTCGTCGTCGATCCCGACCTGCGGGTGCCGGGTGCCGTCCGTGGGCGTCACCGCGACCGGCCCGCTCCAGGGTCCGCCCGCCGGGCGGTACGCCGACCGGACCCGCCACGGCCGGTCGCGCCGGTCCCGGCTCGCCCAGGCGACCACCGCGTCGCCGTCGGGATTCACGTCGAGCACGACCTCGCCGGCGGCGTACGGCGTCGCCTGGTCGCCGGTGAGCCGCACCGGCGTGGTCCAGCGGCCGCGAACCGGGTGCCGGGCCGCTGCCACGCCATCGGTCCGGCCCGCACGCTCGGTCAGCCAGACGACGGTCACGGCGCCGCGGCGGTCGGCCGCGACCTGTGGCTGGGTGCCGTGCCCGATCACCACCGGGTCGCCCCAGGACCCACCCGCCGGCCTCCGGAGCGCGACGACGGACCCGGCCGCGGAACCGGTCGACCACACGACGGTCACGGTGCCGCGCGCATCGACCGCGAGCGACTCGCCCCAGGGGCTGGCCGCCAGGGTCTTCACCGGCCCCCAGCCCGACGGGTCCGCAGGCGGCTCGGGGGCGGCCACCACGGGCGCCGTGAGGGCCAGCGGGAGCGCCAGGCCGGTGACGACCGAAGCGGCGAGGATCCGGGATCGTGAGGACATGGGTGCCTCCTGGCATGCGAGGGGCGGGGTCCTCCCTCGAGTCTCCCGCCGGGGGCCGGTCGATCCGAGAGGAGATCTGCCCACCCGCGCCGGGACGTTCGTCCCGGTCCCGGGCGCGCCTCGGCATCGACGGGTCGAGCCTCAGCCCGCCGGGGTGCGGTTCACGCCCTCGAGCTCGTCGCGGTCGACCACGCGCCGGGTCCGGACCCGGTAGCGGTAGACCTGGGTGAGCCCGACGGCCCACAGCACGTACTGGGCGCTCATCGCCCAGCGGAACGCGGACGGGCCGTAGGCCGAGCTCTCCCCGGGGGTGCGCCAGTCGAGGATGACGCCGATCGCGATCACCAGCAGCAGGCTGGCGAGGAAGCCGCCCTGGTTGATGATCCCGCTCGCGCTGGCCAGCCGCTCGTCCGGGTTCGAGGTGCGCCCGAGGTCGAAGCCGATCATCGACGCCGGGCCGCCGACGCCGACCACGACGACGAGCAGGACCAGGAGCCACAGGGGCGCGTCCCCCGGCCAGGTCAGCACGACCGTCCAGACCACGACGATCGAGCCGACGATCGTGAGCACCATCGTCGAGCGCTGCCACGGGTGCGCGCCGACGAGCCAGCCCAGCACCGGGCCGGCGCACATCACCGCCACGACCATGATCGTCAACAGCACGCCCGCGACCGCCGAGCTGGTGCCCTCGCCGCGCACGAAGAACGGGTAGCCCCACAGCAGGCTGAGCGCGGTCGCGCTGAACTGGGTCACGAAGTGCATCCAGAAGCCGAGCCGGGTGCCGGGGTGGGACCACGACGCGGCCAGGCTGGCACTGACGGCGGTCAGGGACATCGTCGGCCCGCGCAGGTGCGTCAGGTGCGGCGCGTCGCGCACCACCGCGAGGAGCGCGGCGGCGAGGAAGACGCCCAGCGAGGCGGCGATCAGGTACGCGGTGGTCCACCCCAGGCGGCCGAGGGCCCAGGTCATCGGCACGGCCGCCGCGATCGCCCCGAGCTGGCCGAAGGTGCCGGTCAGCTGGGTGATCAGGGGGATCCGCCGGGCCGGGAACCAGGTGCTCACCAGCCGCAGCACGCAGATGAACGTCATCGCGTCGCCCATCCCGACGAAGACGCGGGCCACCAGCGCCAGTCCGTACGTCGAGGCCAGCGCGAAGCCGACCTGGGCCACGGTGAGCAGCAGGGTGCCGGCCAGCAGCAGGCTGCGCGGCCCGAACCGGTCCACGAGCAGGCCGACCGGGATCTGGAGGCCGGCGTACACGAGCAGCTGGAGCATCGTGAACGTCGCCAGCTGGGAGGCGGTGATGTCGAACCGGTCGGTGGCCGCGAGGCCGGCGACCGCCAGGGAGGAGCGGTGGAAGACCGCCACCAGGTAGACCAGGAGGCCGACCAGCCAGACCGCATAGGGGCTGCGGAGGCTCGGCGTCACTCCGAGAATCCTAGTGGTGGTCGGTCTCTCCGACGCACGGCCACCATCAGCGGATCCGCTGACGCGTCTCCGCTCAGTCCAGGCAGAACTCGTTGCCCTCGGGGTCCTGCATCACGATGTGGCCGGCGCCGAGGGGCGGGCCGGGCTCGTGGCGCTCCACCCGGGTGGCGCCCCGCGCCACCAGGCGCTCGCACTCGGCCTCGAGCGCGGCCATCCGCTCGTCGCCCTGGAGACCCGGAGCGGCGCGCACGTCGAGGTGGACGCGGTTCTTGGCGGCCTTGCCCTCGGGGACCCGCTGGAAGAAGACCCGCGGGCCGACCCCGGCGGGGTCCTGGGAGGCCGAGGCGCTGTTGCGCAGCTCGGGCGGCAGGGTCGCGGCGAACGCGTCCCAGGAGTCGAAGCCCGGTGGCGGCGGTGGGAGCTCGTAGCCGAGCGCCTCGTTCCAGAACAGGGACAGCGCCCTCGGGTCGGCGCAGTCGAAGGTCACCTGGACCTGCCGGACGGCACTCACTTCGCACCCACCTCCATCATCTGGCGGAGCTCCTTCTTCAGATCGCTGATCTCGTCACGCAGCCGCGCGGCGACCTCGAAGTGCAGCTCGGCGGCAGCGCCCTTCATCTGGTCGGTGAGCTCCTGGATCAGCTGGGCGAGCTCGGCGCTCGGCAGGCCGGCGAGGTCGGCGGAGTGCTGCCCCGCCTCGCCGCCGGCGATCCGCGAGAGCCCGGGCACCGGGGCCTTGCGGTGCTTGGGGTCGAGGTGCTGCCAGGTGTCGAGCAGCTCCTGGGTGCTCTCGTCCTCGCGGGCCAGCATGTCGGTGATGTCCGCGATCTTCTTGCGCAGCGGCGTCGGGTCGATGCCGTGGGCGGTGTTGTAGGCGACCTGCTTGGCCCGGCGCCGGTTGGTCTCGTCGATCGCCGACTCCATCGACGGCGTGATCCGGTCGGCGTACATGTGCACCTGGCCGGACACGTTGCGGGCGGCGCGGCCGATCGTCTGGATCAGCGACTTGTCCGAGCGCAGGAAGCCCTCCTTGTCGGCGTCCAGGATCGCGACCAGCGACACCTCGGGCAGGTCCAGGCCCTCGCGCAGCAGGTTGATGCCGACGAGCACGTCGTACTGCCCGAGCCGCAGGTCGCGGAGCAGCTCGATCCGCTTGAGGGTGTCCACCTCGGAGTGCAGGTAGCGGGTCCGGACCCCGGCGTCGAGGAGGTAGTCGGTGAGGTCCTCGGACATCTTCTTGGTCAGCGTCGTGACCAGCACCCGCTCGTTCTTCTCCACGCGCACGTTGATCTCGTGGATCAGGTCGTCGATCTGGCCCTTGGTCGGCTTGACCACGACCTCGGGGTCGACCAGCCCGGTCGGGCGGATGATCTGCTCGACCACATCAGGGGGGCCGCCGCCGGCACTGACTTTGTCCAACTCGTAGTCGCCCGGGGTGGCGGAGAGGTAGATGGTCTGGCCGATCCGGTCGAGGAACTCCTCCCAGCGCAGCGGCCGGTTGTCCATCGCGCTCGGCAGCCGGAAGCCGTGGTCGACCAGGTTGCGCTTGCGCGACATGTCGCCCTCGTACATGCCGCCGATCTGCGGGACGGCGACATGGGACTCGTCGACGACCAGCACGAAGTCCTCGGGGAAGTAGTCGAGCAGGCAGTTCGGCGCGGAGCCACGGGTCCGGCCGTCGATGTGCATCGAGTAGTTCTCGATGCCCGAGCAGGAGCCGACCTGGCGCATCATCTCGACGTCGTACGTCGTGCGCATCCGCAGCCGCTGCGCCTCCAGCAGCTTGCCCTGCCGCTCGAACGTCGCGAGCTGGTCCTCCAGCTCCAGCTCGATGCCGCGGATCGCGCGCTCCATGCGCTCGGGCCCGGCGACGTAGTGGGTCGCCGGGAAGATGTAGAGCTCCTCGTCCTCGGTGACGACCTCGCCGGTCACCGGGTGGAGCGTCATCATCCGCTCGATCTCGTCGCCGAAGAACTCGATCCGGATCGCCATCTCCTCGTAGACCGGGAAGATCTCGAGGGTGTCCCCGCGGACCCGGAAGGTGCCGCGGGTGAACGACATGTCGTTGCGGGTGTACTGGATCTCGACCAGGCGCCGCAGGATCGAGTCGCGGTCGTGCTCCTGGCCGACCTTGAGCCGGACCATCCGGTCGACGTACTCCTGCGGGGTGCCGAGGCCGTAGATGCAGGACACCGTGCTGACCACGATCACGTCCCGCCGGGTGAGCAGGCTGTTGGTCGCGGAGTGGCGCAGCCGCTCGACCTCCTCGTTGATCGAGGAGTCCTTCTCGATGTAGGTGTCGGTCTGGGGGACGTAGGCCTCGGGCTGGTAGTAGTCGTAGTACGAGACGAAGTACTCGATCGCGTTCTCCGGGAACAGCTGGCGCAGCTCGTTGGCGAACTGCGCGGCCAGCGTCTTGTTCGGCTGCATGACCAGCATCGGCCGCTGCACCTGCTCGGCGACCCAGGCCACGGTCGCGGTCTTGCCGGTGCCCGTCGCCCCCAGCAGCACGACGTCCTGGACCCCCGCCCGGAGGCGCCGGGTGATCTCCTTGATCGCCGCCGGCTGGTCGCCGGACGGCTGGTAGTCCGAGACCACCTGGAACGGCGCCACCCGGCGCTCGAGATCGGTGACAGGTCGCATGGTTCGAGCCTAGACGGGGGCGCCGACAGCCGCCGCCGTGTGTTTCCACGGGCCCGCGGCCCGCTCGCTAGGGTTTGCAGCGTGAGCAGCCCGTTGTCCGTCGCCGAGCGGCTGTTCACCGTGCTGCGCCGCACCCTGCTGGCCGTGGTCGGCATCCAGCTGGCGCTGGCGATCGTGATGACGCTGGTCGACTCTTACCGGCGCCGCGGCAAGCGGCCCAAGCCGTTCCCGGTCACCGCGCCGCGCACCGTGCCGGTCGGCGACGGCACCCTCACCACGTACACCTACGGGCAGGACCTGTACCAGGCGATGCTCACCGCGATCGCCGGCGCCCAGCGCCAGATCCTCTTCGAGACCTACATCTGGAAGGGCGACGAGGTCGGGGAGCGCTTCAAGTCCGCGCTCGCCGCGGCCGCCGACCGGGGTGTGGAGGTCTACTGCATCTACGACGGCTTCGCGAACCTCGTGGTCTCGCCCCGGTTCAAGCGGTTCCCGCGGAACATGAAGGTGCTGCGCTACCCCGCCTACCCGGCCGGGCTGCACTTCTTCGACCTGCGCCGGTACGGCCGCGACCACCGCAAGATCCTGGTCGTCGACGACGCGGTCGGCTTCGTCGGCGGCTACAACATCGGCTCGGCGTACGCCACGGAGTGGCGCGACACGCACGTGCGCATCACGGGGCCCGGCGTGTGGGACCTCAAGCGGGCGTTCGCGGACTTCTGGAACCTCAACCGCCGCCGTCGCCTCGGCAGCAGCGAGCGGCCGCTGCTGCTCGAGACCGCGTCCGAGTGGGAGCCGCGGATCCGGATCCACCGCAACGTGCCCCGGCTGTGGATGTTCCCGATCCGCTCGATCTACATCGAGGCGATCAGCCGGGCCTCGACCAACGTGTGGCTGACCCACGCCTACTTCCTGCCCGACCAGGACTTCGTCGACGCGATCAAGGACGCCGCGCGCCGCGGGGTCGACGTACGCCTGCTGCTGCCGCACAAGTCCAACCACATCGTCGCCGACTGGCTCTCCCGCGGGTACTTCTCGCAGCTGCTGGATGCCGGGGTCCGGATCTTCCGGTTCAAGGACGCGATGGTGCACGCGAAGACCGCCACCATCGACGGCACCTGGTCGACGGTCGGCACGGCGAACATCGACCGGCTCAGCCTCACCGGCAACTACGAGATCAACGTCGAGATCATCGACCCGGGCTTCGCGGAGACGATGGAGGAGATCTACCACACCGACGAGTCCAACTCGCTCGAGCTCACCCACGCGGAGTGGGAGGCGCGGGACCTGCACCGCAAGTTCACCGAGGCCCTGCTCGGGCCGCTGCGTCCGTTGCTCTGACCCGTCGCCTCCGGGGGCCTACCGGCGGCCGGTCCCCCGCGCCGCGTCCGGCTGCACGCGCAGCGCGGTCAGGGTGGTCGAGAGCATCTCGTAGTGGCCGACGAGCATCAGCAGCTCGATGCACACCCGCTCGTCGAGCTCCGCACGCAGCGCCGCCCAGGTCGGGTCGGAGAGGTCCCGGGTGTGGTGGAGCTCGTCGGTCGCGTCCAGCAGCAGCGCCTGCCGCGGGGTCCAGCCGGGCGCGTCCGGGCCGTCGCTCACCCGGTCGACGGCCGCGGCATCGAGGCCGGCCCGGCGGGCCAGCCGCGTGTGCTGGGTGTGCTCGTACTCCGAGCCGGTGAGCACCGCGACCCGCAGGATCACCAGCTCGGTGTCACGCCGCGGCAGCCGGCCACCCGGCATCAGCCGGCCGGCGAAGAACAGCCAGCCCCAGAACAGCCGGCGGTTCCGGCCGAGCGTGAGGAAGACCGCCGGCGGCACGGTGCCGCTGACCCGGCCCGCGAGCCACGCGAAGGCCGTCACGAACGGTCCGACCTCACGAAGACCGCCGGGCCGGACGCGCGCCGGCGTGGTCCGGGCGCTCATGCCGCACGGTCCGCGCGCCGGGCGCGGGCGACGGCGGGCAGCGCCCGGTTCGCGCCGCGGTTGAGGACGGTCATCATCAGCGCGTACGCCGGGGGGCACCAGCGCTGTACGGCGTGCACCACCCGGATGTCGGCGGAGGTGTAGACCCAGTAGCGGCGCCGCAGCATGCCCCGGACGATCGCCTCGGCGGCTGCCTCGGGGGTCACCGCACGCCGGCGGAAGCGCGCCCGGGCGCGCTCGAACGCGGGGCTCGCGGTGTCGACGCCGGCGATCCGCACGGTCTCGGTGAGCCCGGTGTCGACACCGCCCGGGCAGACCAGGCAGACGTGGATGCCGTGCGGGCGGAGGTCGAAGCGGAGCACCTCGGAGAGGCCGCGCAGCCCGAACTTCGTGGCGCTGTAGCCGGCGTGCCACGGCATGCCGATGATGCCGGCGGCCGACGAGACGTTGACGACCCACCCGCCGCGGCCGGCGTCGACCATCTCGGGGACCAGCGTCTCGAGCACGTGGATGGGGCCCATCAGGTTGACCTCGACGAGCCGCCGCCACTGGTCGTGCTCCATCGCGGCGACGGTGCCCCAGATCGCGATGCCCGCGACGTTGAGGACCGCGTCCATCGCGCCGGAGACCGCCGTGACCTCCGCCGCGAGCGCGCGGACGGCGTCGTAGTCGGCGATGTCGGCGGGTACGGCCAGCACCACGGTGCTCCCGCAGGCCCGCAGGTGCTCGGCGAACTCGGCCAGCCGCGGCGCGTCGACGTCGGTGAGGTGCAGCCGGGCACCCCGGCGGCCGAGCAGCTCGGCGGTGGCCCGGCCGATGCCGCTCGCCGCTCCGGTGAGGAAGACGTTGGCGTCCTGCAGGTCGGGTGGTCGGCTGCGCACGAGGGTGCAACGGCGCCTCGCCACCGCGGTTACGTCCCTCGCCTCCCACCCGCGAGACGTCATACGGTCCGTGGAGGGGGACACACTGTCCGTATGACGTCCGGCGGCGGCGGGTGGTCTCAGCGCCGGGTGACCCGCGCCGGCAGGTGCGTGCGCGGCGCCATCCGGGGCCCGTGCCGCTCGCGGCGGCCGGCCACGAGCGCGACCAGCACCGGCACCCGGCCGCGGTGCGGTCGCCAGGGCTCGAGGAACTCGGCCATCTCGTCGTCGGAGAACGGCCGGCCGGCCACCGCCCAGCCCAGGTCCTTCGCGACGTGGTAGTCGCCGAACGACACGGCGTCCGGATCGCCGTGGGCCCGCTGGCGCACCTCGGCGGCGGTCCACACGCCGATGCCGGGCAGGCTGGTCAGCCGGCGCTCGACCTCCCCGCCGGGCAGGCCGGTGGTCCGCTCGAGCGCGTCCGCGACCCGGGCGGCGGACACGAGCGCGCGGGAGCGCGCGGGGTCGACGTGCATCCGCAGCCACTCCCACGACGGGACGCGGCGGAGGATGGCCGGGTCGGGCTGCACCCACAGCTTCAGGTCGGGGCCCGGGCCGGGGGCGCGCTCGCCGTACCGGTGCACGAGCATCCGGAACCCGGCGAACGCCTCCAGGCCGGTGACCTTCTGCTCGATGATCGCCGGCACCAGCGACTCCATCACCAGCCCCGTGCGGCCGAGCCGCCAGTGCGGGTAGCGGCGCCAGCCCTCCGCGACGAGCGGGTGCGGCCCCGGGTCGAAGCCGCGCACGTCGTCCTCGGCGCCGAGCAGCGCCGGCAGCGAGTCGAGCACCCACGCCGCCCCGGGCCCCCACGCCTCCGCGTGGACCACGCCGTCGCCCGGCCGCGCCCGGACCGCTAGCGTCGTCGGCCCGTCCGGCGTGCGGATGCCGCGCCAGTGGGTGTCGCCGTCGGCGTGGCGGTCGATGCGGTACGTCGGGTCGCCGCCCCCGCGCCGGTGCACGCCGAGAACCGAGCCGACCGGGCACGGCCACTCCGGTCGCCACTCCCGCACCCGTCCGTCCATCGCGGCGAGGATAGCCCGGGCCGCCGACACTGGAACGTGTTCTAGTCCTGGCTAGTCTGGTCGCATGCCGCTGCTGATCGAGGACCGCGCGCGGGTCCGCACGCTCACCCTGGACCGCCCCGACGCGCTGAACGCGTTCGACGAGGAGCTGTACGACGCCACCACGGACGCGCTGCGCGACGCCGCCGAGGATCCCGGGGTCGCGGTGGTGCTGCTCACCGGCGCCGGCCGCGGCTTCAGCGCCGGCACCGACCTGCTCGAGATGCACGCCCGGGCCACCGACCCGGCGTTCGTCCCCGGGCGGCACGGCTTCGTCGGGCTGGTCGACGCGCTCGCCGAGTTCCCCAAGCCGCTGATCTGCGCGGTGAACGGGGTCGGACTCGGCATCGGCGCCACGATCCTGGGCTTCGCCGACCTGGCGCTCATGTCGACGACGGCGCGGCTCAAGTGCCCGTTCACCAGCCTCGGGGTCGCCCCCGAGGCGGCGTCGTCGTACCTCCTCCCCCGCCTGGTCGGGCGGCAGCAGGCGGCGTGGGTGCTGCTGTCGGCCGAGTGGGTCTCCGCGCAGGAGGCGCTCGAGATGGGCCTGGTCTGGCGGGTCTGCGAGCCCGACGACCTGCTGCCCGAGGCGCGTCGGCACGCCGAGCTGCTGGCCGCGCGGCCGATCGCGTCCCTGGTGGCGGTCAAGCGCACGATGACCGAGCCGCTGCGTGCCGGGATCGCTGCGGCCCGCGAGCGCGAGAACGCCGCGTTCGCCGAGCTGATGGGCGGGCCGGCGAACCTCGAGGCGCTCGCGGCGTTCGCCGAGCGCCGCGAGCCGGACTTCAGCGGCCTCTGACTCAGCGGCCGGTGCTGGCCGGCGGCTCGGTGAGCACCCGCAGCGCCAGCTGGGTCGTCGCGGGGACCCCGAGGTGGCCGACCACCCGCGAGACCCGGTCCGGGTGGAGCGGCAGCAGGCCGGGGCTGCCCGGGACGTCCGGGGTCAGGCCGAGGTCCAGGTCGGTGCGGCCGGACATGATCGCGAGGTTGAACTCGAACCGCTCCCGGGCGGCGGGGGTGGCCAGCCGCTTCAGCACGGCCGAGCCGATCCGGGGCCGGCCGACCTCCGCGCAGTAGGAGTCGAGGGTCGCCACCAGGGTCGCGCCCCCGCAGTGGTCGATGTCGGCCCACACGGCCCGCATCGAGCCCATCTCGGAGAGCAGGAACGGTGCGATCTTCTCGCCGATCCCGGGGACGCCGGGCAGGTTGTCGCTCGGGTCGCCGCGGAGGGCGGCGTACTCCAGATAGTGCTCGGCCGCGATGCCGTACATGGCGCGGAGCCGGCCCGGGTTCAGCAGCGGGGAGCCGTTGATGCCGCCGGTGATCAGCCGCAGCACCTGGGTGTGCTCGCTGATGTGGGCGAACGCGTCGCGGTCGGAGGTGATCAGCACGCAGCTCCAGCCGTGCCGCTCGGCCCAGGTGGCCGCGGACGCGTTCACGTCGTCCGCCTCGAGGCCGTCCGGGGTGACCGTGAGCATCCCGAGGGCGTCGAGGAGCGCGGCCGCCCGCTCGAGCTGGTCGACCAGGGCGGGGTCCTTCTCGGCGCGACCGGCCTTGTACGCCGGGTAGGCCTGCTCGCGCACCGACGTACGCCGGTCGTCGAGACCGAACAGCACCGCGTCCGGGGCGAACCGGTCGATCGCGTCGAGGATCTGGCGCAGCATGCCGTGCAGCGCCCAGGCGGGCCGGCCGCCGTGGTCCAGGAGGCCGGACCCGACGCGGGCGTGGTGGTTGCGGTGCAGCAGCGACGGGGCGTCGACGGCCAGCAGCAGGCGCGCCCCGCTCACAGCAGCCCGATCGAGGCGGCGTGGCGGCGTACCGCCGCGCTGTCGGCGGCGAGCACGAACGGCACGTCGTGCGCCCAGGAGTCGCTGACCCGTTCGACCCGGCCGTCGCCCGGGTCGAGGCGGACCTCGCGGATGTAGACCGCCAGGATCCGGCCGGGGTGGGCGGCGACGACCTCGGCGTAGATCTGCGGGTCCCGCTCGCCGGAGTCGCCGATCAGCACGAACCGCAGGCCGGGGTGCAGCGCGAGCACCTCCTCGATCCGGTCGTGCTTGCGGGCCCGGCCCTCGCGACTGCCGACCAGGTCGCGCAGCAGCAGCGGACCGAGCGGGAAGTCGCGGTGGTCGAGGAACGCGAGCAGGAACGCGTGCAGGTTCCACGGGCTCGAGGAGACGTAGAAGAACGGGTTCGCGCCCGCCTCGAGGTCCCGGTAGAGCTCGGCGGCGCCGGGGAACGGGGTGCGGGTCAGGGCCGACCCGGTGAAGGTCTGGCGCAGCATCAGGCCGACCCGCTGCACGCCGGTCTCGATGATCGTGTCGTCGACGTCGGAGATCACGCCGAACGCCGCGTCCGGGCCGGGCACCCGGACCCGCACCGGGGTCGGGTGCGGGTCGGCGAGGCCGCGGTACTGCCTGGCCAGCTCGACCCGGCCGTGCTGCCACGGACCGGTGGGGGCGGTGGGACGCAGCCGGGCCAGGAAGTAGCCCTCCGTGTCGGTGACGACCTCGACGGAGGCGTCGGCGACCGTCACCCGCAGCGGCACCCCCGGCAGCTCGGCGGTCAGGAACTGCCGCAGGCTCCGGCGTACGGCGGCGCCGACGCCCTCGCCCTCCACCGCGTCGGTCGGCGGCGGGTCGTCGAGCACCCGGCCGCGGACGACCACGCCCTCGGAGCCGCCGTGGCCCAGGTAGGCCTCGATCCGGAAGTCCGCCGGCCGCCCGGACCCCTTCCGTCGCAGGCGCGCGGCGTCCCAGGCGCGCTCGACGTCGACCACGAGGCGCTGCAACCGGCTCACGGACCCACCGTAGGGGCGCGGCCGGGCGGGATCATCCGGCGAGGTAGTCCCGGACGTTCGAGGGCAGCCCGAGGACCACCGCGCGGCCGCCGTGCTCGACGCTGAGCCCGCGGTCGGTCAGCGCGAGCTGCCAGCGGTGCAGGTCCAGCCGGACGCGCAGCGACTCGAGCAGCACGGCGGCGCGCTCGCCGGCGTCGCGCGGCTCGTGGTTGGTGGCGAGGATCAGCTCGAAGGCGAGCTCGCCGGGGTTGAGCTCGCCGAGCCGTGTCAGCACGTCGTCGAGGTCGATGAGCGTCGGCGCGAGCAGCAGGTCGGTCAGGTCGTGGGGTCGCACGGTCATGGTCGGGCCTCCTTCAGCTCCGACGCTATCGACGGCCGCGGCGCGGCACGGAGGGCCGAAGGTCCCGAGCCGACCGCCATCCGTCGGTGCCGTCGTCTTGAATGGACCCGTGCTGCTCACCGACGTCGTGGCCACCTCCGCGGCGATCACGGCCACCCGGTCCCGCAAGGCCAAGGTCGCCGCGATCGCCGACCTGCTCGCCCGTGCCGACGCCGAGGAGCTCGAGACCGTCACCGCGTACGTCGGCGGCACGCTGCGCCAGCGCCGCACCGGCCTCGGCTGGCGCGGGCTCGCGACGTTGCCCTCCCCCGCGCCGGCGGCGACGCTGACCGTGCTCGACGTGCACCAGGCGTTCGGGCGGATCGCCGCGCTCTCGGGCGCCGGCTCGCAGGCCGCCCGGGCCGCCTCGGTGGTCGACCTGTTCGGCCGGGCCACCGCAGCCGAGCAGGACTGGCTGCGCGGGGTGGTGACCGGCGCGGTGCGCCAGGGCGCGCTCGACTCGCTGGTCCAGGAGGGGCTGGCCGCGGCGGCCGGCGTACCCCTCGGCGACGTGCGGCGGGCCGCGATGCTCGCCGGGTCGACGGTCGTGGTGGCCGGTGCGGCGTTCGAGGGGGTCGAGGCGCTGGCGGAGGTCGGCCTGACCGTCGGCCGGCCGGTGCTGCCGATGCTCGCCTCGAGCGCGCCCGACCTGGCCGCGGCGCTCGCCAAGGCCGGCGGCGTCGCCGCCGGCGGCGAGGTGGCCGTCGACACCAAGCTCGACGGCATCCGGATCCAGGTGCACCGCTCGGGTCCCGACGTGGTGGTCGCGACCCGCTCGCTGGAGGACATCACCTCCCGGCTGCCGGAGGTCGTCGACGTCGCGCTCGCGTTGCCGTCGACGTCGTTCGTGCTCGACGGCGAGGCGCTCGCGCTGGCCGAGGACGGCCGGCCGCGCCCGTTCCAGGAGACCGCCTCGCGCACCGCGATGGGGGCCGGGGTGGCGGTGACGCCGTACTTCTTCGACGTCCTGCACCTCGACGGCGCCGACCTGCTCGACGCGCCTGCCGCCGAGCGCGCCGCCGCCCTCGAGCGGCTGGTGCCGGAGCAGCACCGGGTGCCGCGGGTGGTCACCGGTGACCTCGGGGTGGCCGAGGAGTTCCTCGCGCAGGCACTGCTCTCGGGTCACGAGGGGGTCGTCGTCAAGAGCCTCGCGGCACCCTACGAGGCCGGGCGCCGCGGCGCGTCCTGGGTGAAGGTCAAGCCGGTGCACACCCTCGACCTGGTCGTGCTCGCCGTCGAGTGGGGCTCGGGCCGGCGCCACGGGTGGCTCTCCAACATCCACCTGGGCGCCCGCGACCCGGCCACCGGTGGGCTGGTGATGCTCGGCAAGACGTTCAAGGGGATGACCGACGAGATGCTCGCCTGGCAGACCGAGCGGTTCCTCGAGCTGGAGACGTCGCGGTCCTCCTACGTCGTGCACGTGCGGCCCGAGCAGGTCGTCGAGATCGCGTTCGACGGCGTGCAGCGGTCCTCGCGCTACCCCGGCGGCGTCGCGCTGCGGTTCGCGCGGGTGGTGCGCTACCGCGACGACAAGCCGGTCACCGAGATCGACACGATCGACACGGTGCGGTCGTTCCTCGGGTGAGCGTCGGCGGGACCGGAGCACGAGCGCGGTGGCCCGGATGACGCTGGTTCAACCCAGCCACCGCACTCTCGCCTCGACCCTCGACCCTCGACCCTCGACCCTCGACCCTCGACCGCGGCCCGACCGACGAGCGCGACTGCTCCGTCACACCCGTGCAACTGCCAGTTGCACGGAAGTACGATGCCGTCATGACCAGCACCACCCCGGGCACCGACGGCCGCCGATCGGCGGCCGCGGCGCGACGCCGGGCCCGCGAGAAGGACATCATCGCCGCGACCCGCGCGCTGTTCGACAGGCGCGGCGTCCGCGACGCGCAGATCGAGGACATCGCCAGGGCGGTCGGCATCAACCGTGCGATCGTCTACCGGCACTTCACCGGCAAGGAGGAGCTGTTCGCGCTCACCCTGGTCGGCTACCTCGAGGAGCTGCGCGAGGCACTGAGTGCCGCGGCCGACTCCACGACGGTGCCGCCGGACCGGCTGGCCGCCCTGGTCGGCGCGTTCGTGGAGTACGGCGTGGCGCACCCGGCGTTCGTCGACTGCGCGCAGACGCTGATGCGGCGTACCGGTCCGGAGCTCTTCGACGAGATGTCCGAGAGCGCGATGCTGCGCCTGGGCCGGGGCATCTCCTCCTGCCTGGCCACGCTGAGCCAGGTGCTCGAGGACGGCGTCGAGGCGGGCGCCTTCCGGGTCGAGGACCCGACCCTGCTCGCGAACACGCTCTACGCCAGCGGGCTCGGCGCGCTCCAGCTCGCGCGGGTCGGCATCCTCGTCAAGGAGGCCGCCCCCGGCGTGCCGACGGTCGGCAGCATCTCGCCGGACCAGGTCCGCGACTACCTGGTCGCCTCGGCCCTGGCGCTGGCCAGCCGCTGATCTCCCGTCGAGTGACGTGAAGTGGCTGCCCCGGGGCCCCCAGGACAGCCACTTCACGTCACTCGACGGCCCCGGGCGCCAGCCCGGGACCCCGCAGGTCAGCGCTCCAGGATCGCCACCACGCCCTGGCCGCCCGCGGCGCAGATCGAGATCAGCGCCCGGCCCGACCCCTGCTCGGCGAGCAGCTTGGCGGCGACGTTGAGGATCCGGCCGCCGGTGGCGGCGAACGGGTGCCCCGCGGCCAGCGAGGAGCCGTTGACGTTCAGCCGGGCCCGGTCGATCGAGCCGAGCGGGGCGTCCAGGCCGAGCCGCTCCTTGCAGAACACCGGGTCCTCCCACGCCTTCAGGGTGGCGAGCACCTGCGAGGCGAACGCCTCGTGGATCTCGTAGAAGTCGAAGTCCTGGAGGGTCAGCCCGTTGCGCGCCAGCATCCGCGGGACGGCGTACGCAGGCGCCATCAGCAGCCCCTCGCCCCCGTGCACGTAGTCGACGGCCGCGGTCTCGGAGTCCACGAAGTACGCCAGCGGCGCCAGCCCGTGCTCGTCGGCCCACTCCTCGCTGGCGAGCAGCACCGCCGAGGCGCCGTCGGTCAGCGGCGTGGAGTTGCCGGCCGTCATCGTCGCCGCCTCGCCCTTGCCGAAGACCGGCTTGAGCTTGGCCAGGTTCTCCGCGGTCGAGTCCGGGCGCAGGTTGTTGTCGCGCTCGACGCCGCGGAACGGCGTGATCTGGTCGTCGAGCCAGCCCCGGTCGTACGCCGCGGCCAGGTGCTGGTGCGACGCGGCGGCCAGCTCGTCCTGCTCCTCGCGGCCGACCTGCCACTCGAGCGCGGTCAACGCGGCGTGCTCGCCCATCGACAGCCGGGTCCGCGGCTCGCCGTTCTGCGGGATCTCCAGGCCGATGTCACCGGGCCGGATCGCACCGAGCGCGAGCAGCTTGCCCTTGGTGTCCCGGGCGGCGTTGACCTTCATCAGCTTCCTGCGGAGCCGGTCGCTGATCGCGACGGGCGCGTCGGAGGTGGTGTCGGTGCCGCCCGCGATCCCGGCCTCGATCTGCCCGAGGGCGATCTTGTTGGCCACCTGGCTCGCGGCCTGCAGGCCGGTGCCGCAGGCCTGCTGGAGGTCGGTCGCCGGCGTCTCGGGCGCGAGCTTGGAGCCGAGCACCGACTCCCGCGTCAGGTTGAAGTCACGCGCGTGTTTGAGCACGGCCCCGGCGACGACCTCGCCGAGCCGCTCGCCCTGGAGCCCGAACCGCTCGACCAGGCCGTCGATCGCGGCGGTCAGCATGTCCTGGTTGGACGCGTCGGCGTACGCGGTGTTGGACCGGGCGAACGGGATCCGGTTGCCGCCGAGGACGGCGACCCGTCGGGTGCTGCCGTGGGCGGGGGCCTGGGCGTTGCCCCGAGGGGTGCCCTGAGTGTTGGCTGCCATGGGTTCATCCTCCGTCGAGCAGGGGAACGAGAGAAGGGCATGAGGGCCAGATCACGAAATCTGGACTCTCAGTTACACAAGGAGTTACATACCCGTCATGAGCGATCTCTACCAGGGCTTCACACAGTCCGCGATCGGCCGTCAGGTCACCAAGCTGCTCGGCCTGCCCGCGCCCGCCACGCTGGAACGGTACGTCGAGGGCGCGCCCCTGGTCGACGGCACGATCGCCGTGGGCGGCCGCGGCCGGCTGGCCGAGTCGCTGGTCGGGATCCTCGACACGCTCGGCATCGCCGCCGTCGAGGGCGCCACCGCCGAGGACGGCACGACGTACCAGGGTCTGGTCCTCGACGCGACCGGCATCACCGGCTCCGAGGAGCTCGGTGAGCTCCGCGACTTCTTCACCCCGCTGATGCGCAGCCTCGCCGGCTGCCCCCGGGTGGTCGTGCTCGGCACCCCGCCCGAGCAGGTCTCCGGCGGCGAGCGGGTGGCCCAGCGTGCCCTGGAGGGCTTCACCCGCAGCCTCGGCAAGGAGATCGGCCGCGGTGGCACCGTCCAGCTCGTGTACGTCGCCGCGGGCGCCGAGGGCGCTGTCGCCTCGACGCTGGCGTTCCTCCTCTCCCCCAAGTCCGCCTACGTCTCCGGGCAGGTCGTGCGGATCGGGGCCCACGGCGCCACCCGGGCCGAGCCGGTGGGCGACTGGCTGCGCCCGCTCGAGGGCAAGGTCGCGCTGGTGACCGGCGCGAGCCGCGGCATCGGCGAGCAGATCGCCCGGGTGCTGCACCGCGACGGCGCCACCGTCGTCGGCGTCGACGTGCCGCAGGCGGCCAGCGAGCTCCAGGCCGTGATGAAGGAGCTCGACGGCGACCACCTGGTGCTCGACATCACCGCCAAGGACGCCCCGCAGCGTCTGGCCCACCACCTCAGGAACAAGCACGGCGGCGTCGACGTCGTCGTCCACAACGCCGGCATCACCCGGGACAAGAAGCTCGCGAACATGGCCGAGGACCGCTGGGACTCCGTGATCGCGGTCAACCTCACGGCCCCGGAGCGGATCACCCGCGAGCTGCTCGACCAGGGCGTGATCCGGCCCAACGGCCGGGTCGTCGGCGTCGCCTCGATCGCGGGCATCGCCGGCAA
Source organism: Nocardioides sp. (assembly GCF_030019515.1). GTDB lineage: Bacteria > Actinomycetota > Actinomycetes > Propionibacteriales > Nocardioidaceae > Nocardioides. The sequence goes on from NZ_JASEEQ010000001.1 coordinate 372,652, forward strand.
CGTCGGGCAGACCAACTACGCCGCCTCCAAGGCCGGCGTGATCGGGCTGGTCGACTCGCTCGCCGACGAGCTCACCGACGGCATCACGATCAACGCGGTCGCCCCCGGCTTCATCATCACCCAGATGACCGCGGCGGTGCCGTTCGCGACCCGCGAGGTCGGCCAGCGCCTCAACGCGATGGCCCAGGGCGGCCTCCCGGTCGACGTCGCGGAGACCATCGCGTGGTACGCCAACCCGGCGTCGACGGCCGTCAACGGCAACGTCGTGCGGGTCTGCGGCCAGATGATGCTGGGGGCCTGAGATGGCCTGGGCCGACCTGCTGCCGACCACCGTCCGGGCGGCGCTGCCCGCGGTGCCGGTCGTGAGCCTGCTGCCGGGCGTCCGCAAGAGTGGCGGCCCGCTGCCGGAGCGCACCCTGGAGCGCCACGACGTCGCGCTCGACCCCGGCCACGTCGCGCGGTACGCCGACCTGTGCGGCTTCCCGCGCAAGGACGTGCTCCCGCTGCCCTACCCGCACCTGCTGGCGTTCGGCCTGCACATGGAGATCATGACCGCGGGCGACTTCCCGTTCCCCGCGATCGGCACCGTCCACCTGGAGAACTCCATCACCCAGCACCGGCCGATCGCGCTCACCGAGGCGCTCCAGGTCACGGCGTACGCCGAGAACCTCCGGCCGCACCCCAAGGGCCAGGTCTTCGACATGGTGACCCGGGTCCACTCGCGCGCCGAGCCGGTGTGGGAGGAGACCTCGACGTTCCTGCGCCGCGGCGCGGGCCAGGACGACGCGCCGGCCGGTACGGCGTTCCCCGCCGCGCCGGCGACCGGCACGACCTGGCGGCTGCCCGGCGACCTGGGCCGGCGCTACGCGTCGGTCTCCGGCGACCACAACCCGATCCACCTCTACCCGCTGACCGCGAAGGCGCTCGGGTTCCCCCGGCAGATCGCGCACGGCATGTGGTCGATGGCCCGCTGCGTCGGCGCCCTGGAGAACCGGCTGCCGGCCGAGGTCACCGTCGCGGTGGCGTTCAAGAAGCCGATCCTGTTGCCGGGGACGATCGCGTTCGGCTCGCGCCGGGTCGACGACCGGTGGGCGTTCTCGCTCAGCTCCCCGTCGACCGGGGCGCCGCACCTCGCGGGGTCCACCTCCGCCCGGTAGCCTCGGCGCGCCAGCACGTCGACGACCGGGAGCAGACATGGCCGCGTTCGAGACCTCCGGGGGCCAGGGCCGGTCCACGGCCTGGCTGACCCCGACCGGCGCCGGGATCGCGGCCCTGGTCATCGCCACGCTCAGCCTGTTGGCCGACGGGGCCTGGACGTACGCCGTGCAGGGCTGGCTGAACCGCAACGGCCCAGGCTCGTTCAGCGACAGCGTCGTCCTCACCGGCGTCGCCCAGGTCCTGCTCGCCGGCTGTGCACTTCTCCTGGCCGGACGCGCCCTGCGCGGGCCGGAGCCGGTGGCGCGGCACCTCGGCGGCGCGGCGGCCGTGGTGGGCGGTCTCGGGATGCTCGTGGCCGCGCTGACCCTGGTCGCCGGGGTCGCCGGGTTCTGACCCGCCGTCGGGCCCACCCGGCCGACCGGGCGGGCTCAGGCCACCCCGGGGCCGGCGTACTCGTCGCTGCGCGGCCGGATCAGGCCCTCCTGCGCGACGGTGGCCGCCAGGGTGCCGTCCTGGGTGAAGATCCGGCCGAAGGCCAGCCCCCGGGCGCCGACCGCCGCCGGCGAGGCCTGGTCGTAGAGCCACCACTCGTCCGCGCGGAACGGCCGGTGGAACCAGATCGTGTGGTCCAGCGACGCCATCTGCGTCTTCGAGGGGTTCACGCCGTGCGCGGCGAGCGTCGAGCCGAGCAGGGTCACGTCGCTGGCGTAGGTGAACGCGGCGAGGTGGACCACGGGGTCGTCGCCGAGCCCCTCCTTGAGCCGCACCCACATCCGCGCCCGGGACGGGCGGTCCGGGTCCGGGTCGAGGCCGAACCGCGAGTTGCCGAGCCAGCGCACGTCGAGGGCGCCCCACTCCCTGCCGAGCGCGTCCGCCTCCGCGTTGCCGCCGCGGCGCATCACCTCGACCAGGTCGAGGCCCTCCTCGGGCGCCTTGACCTCGGGCATGACGTCCTGGTGCTCGAAGCCCTCCTCGGCACGCTGGAAGTCCAGCGCCTGGAAGTAGATCGCCCGCCCGTGCTGACGCGCGATCACCCGCCGGGTCTGGAAGGAGCGGCCGTCGCGGATCCGCTCCACGTCGTAGACGATCGGCACCGAGTAGTCGCCGGGCAGCAGGAAGTAGGAGTGCAGCGAGTGGACGGCGTACGCCGGGTCCACGGTGCGGGTCGCCGCCACGAGCGCCTGCGCGGCCACCTGCCCGCCGTACACCCGGGCCCGCACCGAGTCCGGCTGCCCGCCGCGGAACAGGTCGGCGTCGATCCGCTCCAGGTCGAGCAGCGCGACCAGCTCCTCGGCCGGGCTCGGCTCGCCCCCGCTCACGGTCGGGTCCGCCGGCGGATCAGCGCCTCCTGGGCCACGCTGGCGACCAGGGTGCCGTCCTGGGTGAACACCCGGGCCAGCACCAGCCCGCGCCCACCCGAGGCGGACGGCGAGACCTGGTCGTAGAGCCACCACTCGTCGGCGCGGAACGGCCGGTGGAACCACACGGCGTGGTCCAGCGAGGCCACGAGTGTCTCGGGCCCGCCGATCCGCACGCCGTGCGGCGCGAGCGCCGCCCCCATCAGGGTCATGTCGGAGAGGTAGGTGAACGCGGCGACGTGCTGCGCCGGGTCGTCGGGCAGCGGCGAGGAGACCCGCAGCCAGAACCGCTGCCGCGCCGGGTGCGCCGGGTCGGGCTCGATCAGCCCGTCGCCGTCGGAGCCGACGTAGCGGAAGTCGACCACGTCCCACTCCGCGTCCTCGGACGTGTCGCGGCCGGGGTCGAGCGCCTCGGCGGCCGCGCGCGTGTCGATCGCCTCCTCCGGCGCGATCACCTCGGGCATCCGGTCCTGGTGCTCGTAGCCGGGCTCGGGCTGGTGGAAGTTCGCGGTCAGCGCGTAGATCGGCCGTCCGTGCTGACGCGCGAGCACCCGACGGGTCGCGAACGAGCGGCCGTCGCGGAGGTTCTCGACGTCGTAGATCGTCGGCGCCCGGGTGTCGCCCGGCTGGAGGAAGTAGGAGTGCAGCGAGTGCACGACGTACGCCGGGTCCACGGTGCGGGTCGCGGCGACCAGTGCCTGGGCCGCGGCCTGGCCACCGAAGACGCGTGGCAGCGACGAGGGCATCTGCTGCCCGCGGAACAGGTTGTCGTCGATGCGCTCGAGGTCGAGCAGCGCGACGAGCTCGTCGGCGTTCCTCGGCACCCCGTCAGCCCTGGGTCTCGTCGGTGTCGCCGTCGGGACCCGTGTCGGGGCCGGGGCGGTCGAGCCCGGCGAGGAACCGCTCGAACTCCTTGCCGATCTCCTCGCCGGTGGGCAGCCGCTGCTCCCGCGCCAGCAGGCTGGTGCCGCTCTCCTCGGCACGCTCGAACGCGTCGTACTGCCGCTCGAGCGCCGCGACCACCTCGGCGACCTCCTCGTTGGCGGCCAGGTACCGGGCGATCTCGGCCTCGCGGTCCTCGGCCTCCGCGCGCAGCCCGGACAGGTCCACGGTGAGCCGCCCGGCGATCTCGACCTGCTCGAGCAGCGCCGCCGAGGCCCGCGGGTAGTCCATCTGCGCGAGGTAGTGCGGGATGTGCGCGACGAAGCCCATCGCGTCGTGGCCCCACTCCCCCAGCCGGACCTCGAGCAGGGCCTGCGCGCTGCTGGGGATCCGCAGCTCGCCGCGCCACGGGCTCTCGCCGGTGATCAGTGCGGGGTTGTTGGCGTGGTGGGTGATCGCGATCGGGCGGGTGTGCGGCACCGCCATCGGCACCGCGCCCATCCCGACGACGCGGGTCACGCCGAACCGCTCCACGACCTGGCGGACCGCCCGGCAGAACGCCTCCCAGCGGTTGTCCGGCTCGGGACCGTGCAGCAGGAGGTACGGCGCCCCGCCGGTGTCGCGCACCAGCCGGACGACCAGCCGGGGGGCGTCGTACGCGTCGTAGTGGTCCCGGACGAAGGACATCGGTGGCCGCCGGGCGCGGTAGTCGTGGAACTTGTCCACGTCGAAGGTCGCCACGACCGGGCCCTCGGACAGGTCGACCAGATGCTGGGCGGCCCGCCCGGCCGCGTTGCCGGCATCGAGGAAGCCGTCGAGGACGAGCACCATCGTCAGCGCGCCCCGGGAGCGCGCGTCGTCGAGCTCGGGAACCTCGTCGACGATGTGCACCAGGCGCTCAGGCATGGGCCCAGCGTAGTGGCGAGGGAGAGGTCACACCGGCGGTGGGTGACCGCTTTGTTACTCCGGGGTAACCTACCCGCATCCCCGAACCCTAGGAGACCAGCGGACATGAGCGGTTCCCGACAGCTGCGTGAGGTCGTCTTCGTCGACGGCGTCCGCACCCCGTTCGGCAAGGCCAAGGGCCAGTACGCCGAGACCCGCGCCGACGACCTCGTGATCAAGTGCATCCGCGAGCTGCTGCGCCGCAACCCGTCGCTCCCCCCGGAGCGGGTCGACGAGGTGGCGGTCGCCGCCACCACCCAGATCGGCGACCAGGGCCTGACCATCGGCCGCACCGCGGCGCTGCTCTCGGGGCTGCCGCAGAGCGTCCCCGGCTACGCCGTGGACCGGATGTGCGCGGGCGCGATGACCGCGGTCACCACCACCGCCTCCGGCATCGCCTTCGGCGCGTACGACGTCGTGATCGCCGGCGGCGTCGAGCACATGGGCCGCCACCCGATGGGTGAGGGCGTCGACCCGAACCCGCGGATCCTGTCCGAGCGGGTCGTCGACCCCGACGCGCTCGTGATGGGCAAGACCGCGGAGAACCTCCACGACCGCTACCCGAGCATCACCAAGGAGCGCGTGGACGCCTACGCCGTCCGCTCCCAGCAGAAGACCGCCGCGGCGTACGACGCCGGGAGGATCCAGCCGGACCTGGTGCCGGTCGCGACCCGCTCCGAGGAGCTGGGCTGGGGCCTGGCCACCACCGACGAGCCGATGCGCCCCGGCACCACGATGGAGTCGCTGGCCGCGCTGAAGACCCCGTTCCGCGCGCACGGCAAGGTGACCGCGGGCAACGCCGCCGGCCTCAACGACGGCGCCACCGCCGCGCTGCTCGCCGAGGAGGAGACCGCCCGCGAGCTGGGCCTGCCGGTGAAGATGCGCCTGGTCGCGTACTCCTTCGTCGGCGTCGAGCCCGAGGTGATGGGCGCCGGCCCGATCCCGGCGACCGAGAAGGCCCTCAAGCAGGCCGGCCTGACCATCGAGGACATCGACGCCTTCGAGGTCAACGAGGCGTTCGCGGTGCAGGTGCTCGCGTTCCTCGAGCACTTCGGGATCGCCGACGACGACCCACGGGTCAACCCGTACGGCGGCGCGATCGCGGTGGGCCACCCGCTGGCCTCCTCCGGCGTGCGGCTGATGACCCAGCTCGCGCGCCGGTTCGAGGAGCGCCCCGAGGTCCGCTACGGCCTGACCACGATGTGCGTCGGCATCGGCATGGGCGGCACCGTGATCTGGGAGAACCCCCACTGGACCGGAGAGGCGGCCTGACATGCCGGACATCACCCCCCTGCTCGAGCGCGCCCAGGAGATCTCCTCCGACGCCGAGCGCGTGACCGCCGCCCACCTGCGCAAGGTGACGCTGCCCTCGACCTCGACCTCGACCTCGGGCCGCGGCGGCGCGGTGCTCGGGCTGATCACGCTGGACAACGGCGAGGACCACACCAAGCCGAACACGTTCGGGCCGCGCTCGCTGCTCGCGCTCAACGAGGCGATCGACGCCGCGCTCGCGGACGACGAGATCATCGCCATCGGCGTGACCGGCAAGCCGTTCATCCTCGCGGCCGGCGCCGACCTGACCTCCGTCGCCGGGGGCGGCCCCGACGCCGTGCGCGTCGTGGCCGAGCTCGGGCACGCGGTGTTCCGCAAGCTCGGCGAGGGCGGCAAGCCCTCCTTCGGGTTCGTCAACGGCCTCGCGCTCGGCGGCGGGCTCGAGGTGGCCCTGCACTGCACCTACCGGACCGTGATGGACAGCGCCCCCGCGCTGGGCCTGCCCGAGGTGATGCTCGGCCTGGTCCCCGGCTGGGGCGGCGCGTTCCTGGTGCCGAACCTGCTTGGCGCCGAGAAGGCCGTGACCGTGATCCTCGAGAACCCGCTCAACAACGGCCGGACGCTGGGCGGTGCCGCGGCGTACGAGCTCGGCCTCGCCGACGCGGTGTTCCAGGGCGCGGACTTCCTGGAGCAGTCGCTGCTCTGGGCGGGTGCGGTGCTGCGCGGCGAGATCGTCGTCGAGCGTGCCCCGGTCGACCGGGGCGCGGCCTGGGACGCGGCCGTCGAGCGCGCTCGTGCGCTCGTCCGGGCCAAGACCGGCGGCGCCAGCCCGGCCGCGCTCAGGGCCGTCGAGCTGATCGACGCGGCCCGCGACGGCGACCGCGACGCCGGGTTCGCCCGCGAGGACGACGCGCTCGAGGCGATGTCGCACACGCCGGAGCTGATCGCCTCGCTGTACGCCTTCGACCTCGTGCAGAAGCGCGCCAAGCGACCGGCCGGCGCCCCCGACCGGTCCCTGGCCCGGCCGGTGACGAAGGTCGGCATCGTCGGCGCCGGTCTGATGGCCAGCCAGCTCGCGCTGCTGTTCGTGCGCCGCCTCGAGGTCCCGGTCGTGCTCACCGACCTCGACCAGGAGCGCGTCGACAAGGGCGTCGGCTACGTCCACGCCGAGATCGACAAGCTGCTCGCCAAGGGCCGGATCAACGCCGACCGGGCGAACCGGCACAAGGGCCTGGTCACCGGCGCGGTCGACAAGAGCGACGTGTTCGCGGACGCCGACTTCGTCATCGAGGCGGTCTTCGAGGAGATGTCGGTCAAGAAGTCGGTGCTCGCCGACGTCGAGAAGTCCGTGTCCCCCGAGTGCGTCCTGGCGACCAACACGTCGTCGCTGTCGATCACCGAGATGGCGGCCGACCTCGAGCACCCGGAGCGGGTCGTCGGCTTCCACTTCTTCAACCCGGTCGCGGTGATGCCGCTGCTGGAGATCGTGAAGGGCGAGCGCACCGACGACGCCACGCTGGCCACGGCGTTCGCGACCGGCAAGGCGCTGAAGAAGACCACGATCCTGGTCAAGGACAGCCCGTCGTTCATCGTGAACCGGCTGCTCGGCCGGTTCATGGGCGAGGTCGGGCGGATCGTCGACGAGGGCACGCCGGTGCCGGTCGTCGACGGCGCCTTCGCGGGCGTCGCGCCGATGCCGCCGTTCATGCTCCTCTCGCTCGTCGGACCGGCGATCGCGCTGCACAACAACGAGACGCTGCACCGCGCCTTCCCTGACCGGTTCTACGTCTCCCCCGCACTCGAACGCGTGGTGGCGGCGCGGAAGGCGTCGTACTACGGACCCGACGGCGCGATCGACCCCGAGGTCGAGGCGCTGCTCGAGACCCCGGCCGAGCCGGTCGTCCTGGAGCCCGCGGAGATCCGCACCCGGGTGCTGACGGGCCTCGCCGACGAGGCCCGCCGGATGCTCGACGAGGGCGTGGTCGTCGCCGCCGAGGACCTGGACCTGGCGATGATCACGGGCGCGGGGTTCTCGTTCTGGAACGGCGGCCTGACGATGCTGCTCGAGCGCGAGGGGCTCGGCACGTTCCACTGAGCCTCGGCACGGGCCGGGCACCGCTCCCACGCGCCCGGGCCGCCGCGAGCCGCACGGCTCGCAGCGGCCCGGTCGTGCGGTCAGTCCACCCCGAGCACAACGGCGCCGGGGGCGGAGGTGCCGGCCAGGGGCCAGACGGGGGTGTGGTCGCGTTCGCCTGCGCCGTCCATCTCCGTCATCCGGTCCACGGGTCGACCACGTCGGGTGCCCCGCCCCGCGACTGCGACGGCGCGGGCGGCCACGTCGTCCCTCCAGGCGAGTCGCACGGTCGAGACACCTTCCTTCTGGCCGCACCCACGCTCTCTCCGCCGCGCCACGTCGCGTAGAGCAGAAAGGCCCGTCCACCCCCGGGCTTTCGCCACCGATCAGTGCTGCTCGACGATGGCACCCGGGAGCGCCACGCGGAAGGTGCTCCCCCGACCCAGCTCGCTCTCGACGGTGACCGTGCCGCCGTGTGCCTCCACGATCGAGGCGACGATGCTCAGGCCGAGGCCGGTCCCGGGGAGGTGCTGCCGGATCGCCTCGCCGCCGCGGAAGAACCGGCCGAACACGTGCTCCCGGTCCTGCTCGGCGATGCCCATGCCGGTGTCCGCCACAGCGAGCTCGACGTCGGCACCGACCTGTCGCAGCCCGACCGTGGCCGAGCCGCCTGCACGCCCGTACTTGATCGCGTTCGAGAGCAGGTTGTCGAGGACCTGTCGCAGCCGCTGGCCGTCGGCGACCACGGGGAGCGTCGCGGGTGCCTCGGTGCGGATCGTGACGTCGCTCTGGTCCGCGACCACCCGGACCGCCTCGACGGCCTCGTCGACGACCGTCCGCAGGTCGACCGGCGCCGGGTGCAGCTCCAGCGTCCCGTCGGCGACCTGGCCGATCAGCAGCAGGTCGGAGAGCAAGGCCTGCAGCCGGGCCGCGTTGCGGTGCACGACCCGCAGCCAGGCGGTGGCGCCGTCGGTCAGGTCGTCCCGTTCCCCGAGCATCTCCAGGTGGCCGAGCACCGAGGTCAGCGGGGTCCGGAGCTCGTGGGAGACCGAGGCGACGAACTCGTCCTTGACCTGGATGGCGCGCATCAGGTCGGTGATCTCCTGGTAGGCCAGGACCGCGCCCAGCCGCTCGCCCGACGGGCCGCGCACCTGCCGCGCCGAGGTGGAGAACGCCGACCATGTCGCCGGGTCCGCGCCCACCCAGTAGTTGTAGTCGTCGAACTCCTCGCCCTGGGCCGCGCGGTACGACGGCATCTGCTCGCGCGTCATCTTGGTCTTGCCGTCCGGGAAGTACACGTGCCCGAGCTGGCCTGCCTCGCCCTCGTGCCCGTCGGGGAACGGGCGTCGCAGCGTGTCGGCGTGCCGCCTGTTCATCCGCTCGTACCGGCCGTCGGGGCCGATCAGGAGCAGCCCGACGTTCACGGTGTCGAAGATCGCGGCCAGCGTCTGCCGCTCCCGGTCGACCTCGGCGGTCACGGCCTCCAGCCGCTCCTCGTTAGCGCGCTGCTCGGTCACGTCGAGGACCTGCGAGATGAAGTGCAAGGCATCGCCGTCCGCGTCGCGCAGCACCGCGACCGAGAGGTCGCCCCAGACCACGCGGCCCTGGGCGTCCAGGTAGCGCTTGCGGATCCGGTAGGAGTCGATCTCCCCGGCGAGCGCCCGGTGGAACAGCGCGAGGTCGGCGTCCAGGTCGTCGGGGTGGGTCAGGTCCTGGAAGCCGTGCTGGACGAGCTCGTCCTCGGCGTAGCCGAGCATCTCGCAGAGCGCCCGGTTGACCATCAGCAGCCGGCCGTCGAGCTGGACCACGGCCATCCCGATCGGCGAGTGCTGCAGCATCAGTCGCCACAGGTCCTCGGTCTCGGCCGGATCCGCCACCCGCTCACCTCCCAACGGCCCGAAACGTGGAGCCCCACGGTAGTCGAAGGGTGCTGCGTCGGTGGTCCGGACGAGCGGATTCGCCATCCGCGCTCGGCGAGCCGGTCCCCGACGGTGCGGACCGTCCACCGGTCCGGGCGCAGGTCGGGCTCGTCGTGCCGGTCACCGCACCTCGGTGTCCTGCACCGACCCGAACCTCCGCTCGCGCTCGGCCTGACCCACCCGGCTGTGCCGCCGGCCGTAGAGGAAGTACACGACGAGCCCGAGGGCCATCCAGATCAAGAACCGCTCCCAGGTCTCGCCCTTGAGGTTGAGCATCAGGTAGAAGCACAGCAGCGTCGCCAGCGTGGCGACGACGGGCGCAAGCGGCGTGCGGAACGCACGCGGCAGATCGGGACGGGTCCGGCGCAGCACCACCACGCCGATGCTGACCAGGATGAACGCGAACAGGGTGCCGATGTTGACCAGGTCGGCCAGCGTGCTCAGGTCGACGAAGCCCGCGATCGTCGCGACCACCACACCGGTGATCAGGGTGATCCGGTGCGGCGTCCCGAACCTCGGGTGCACCTTCGAGATCGAGCGCGGGAGCAGCCCGTCGCGGCCCATCGCGAACGCGACCCGGCACTGGCCGAGCATCAGGATCATCGCGACCACGATCAGGCCGATGCAGGCGCCGACGGAGATCAGGTCGCCGACCCAGCCGACGCCGGCGGCCGAGAACGCGGTCGCGAGCGGCGCGGCGTCGTCGGGGTCGATGTCGTGGTAGCTCTGCACGCCGGTGACGACCAGGCTGACCGCGATGTAGAGCACGGTGACGATGGCCAGCGAGCCGAAGATGCCGATCGGGATGTCGCGCTGCGGGTTGCGGGCCTCCTCGGCCGTGGTCGCGACCACGTCGAAGCCGATGAACGCGAAGAACACGATCGCCGCTCCGGCGATCACGCCGCCGATGCCGAACACCGCCGGCTCGATCCCGAGCAGCGTGGTGATCAGCGGGAGCTGGCGGAAGCCGCCCTCGGCGCCGGAGACCGGCTGGGATTCGGGGATGAACGGCGTCCAGTTCGAGGTGTCGACGTACGCGATGCCGACCACGATGACCGCGGCGACGACGGCGAGCTTGATGGCCACCACGACCTGGTTGACCATGCTGGAGAGCTTCGTGCCGCGGATCAGCACCAGCATCACCAGCAGCGCGATCACCACGGCAGGCACGTCGATCACGCCGTCCGCCGCCGAGCCGATCTGGGCCGGCACCTCGAACGGCGTCCCCGCGAGCAGCTCCTGCAGGTAGCCGGAGAAGCTGACCGACAGCGCCGCCGCCCCGATCGTGAACTCCAGGATCAGGTCCCACCCGATGATCCAGGCGACCAGCTCGCCGAGCGTCGCGTAGGAGAACGTGTACGCCGAGCCCGCGACCGGCACCGTCGAGGCGAACTCGGCGTAGCACAGCGCGGCGAGCCCGCACGCGACGCCGGCGATCAGGAAGCTGAGGGCGAGCGCGGGGCCGGAGTTCGACGCCGCGACGGTGCCGGTCAGCACGAAGATGCCCGCGCCGATGGTGACGCCGACGCCGAAGACCATCAGGTCGAGCGCGCCGAGCTCCTTGCGGAGCTTGTGGTCCGGGTCGTCGGTGTCCGCGATCGACTGCTCGACGGACTTGGTGCGCATCAGGCTCATGCACTCACCCTTTCCGCTCGGCGCCGGTCCGAAACGGTGAGGCTAAGGCGTCCCGGCCGCCGGGTCGTAGAGCGCCAGGATCAGCCGGTCCGCCTGGCGTGCCAGGTCGTGGGTGCTGGTCGCGAACCGCTCGCGCAGCACGGCGTCCGGGTCGGCCCCGGGCACGCCCATCGCGTCGAGCAGCTGCCAGGGCGCCTGGTCGCCGTACGCGTCGACGAGGTACTCCACCGCCCACCAGGCGAGGCCGTAGTGGGCATCGGAGTCGTCGTCGTTGAAGGTCTCGTCGTCGGGCAGGTCCGCCACGCCCGCCTCGGCCGCGACGATCGCGGCCTCGGGGATCCTGCGGTCCTCGGGCGCGAGCGGCCGCACCGAGACGTACTCCGCGAGCCCCTCGGAGAGCCACACGGGCGCGGCGTCGTCCCGCGTGCCCACGGCGACGTGGGTGAGCTCGTGACGCACCAGCCGATCGCGCTCGCGGCCGGGCTGGTCGACCATCCGCGGGTTGAGCACGAACCGGGTGCCGTCACCCGCGGGGAACGCGACCGCGTCGAGGTCGCCCGGGTCGTCGCCGGGCACGTCCTCGAGGCTGTCGAGGAACGCCGGTTCGGAGAGCGCGTAGACCACGACCGCGCGGGACCAGTCGTAGGGCACCGCTGCGGACACCGCGGCGATCCCGTCCTCGACGGAGCCGATCAGGGCCGCGGCCTGGTCGACGCTGCCGGGGTCGAAGACGCCGAGCACGCCGCTGCCCTCGCGCACCTCGACCGGCCCGGTGTCCCACGGCTGCGGGTCGGCCTCGGTGACGGCGGTCAGCACCAGCCGGCCGGGGTGGCGGGGCACCGGCGCGAACCGGTAGCGGCCCTGGGTGGTGACCGGCGTGGCGTCGTACCCCGCCAACTGGAGCGACTCTGCCACGGTGACCCGGTAGGTCCTGCCCTCGCGGACCACGCTGCCGGGGTCGACCCGGTAGGACAGCCGGGCGACGGGCAGCTGGCTCAGGTTGCCGAACCAGGTGGCCTGTCGCTCGCGGAAGCCGGCGCCGCCGCCGACCAGCCGGGTGAACGCCGCGGCGTCGGCCCGGCGTACGACGCGGGCCCGGGCGTCGAGGGCCCGGTCGAGGGCGTGCACCACGTCCAGGGGGGCCGCGGCGGCAGCAGCCGGCGCGGGCTCCTCGTCGGATCCGGAGCAACCGGACAGCGCCGCCGCGACCAGCGCAGCGGCCAGGAGGAGGGCCTCAGGTCGTCTGCTCGACATCGAGGGGAGAACGACCCTCGGACAGCGAGGTCATGTCCTCCACGATGCCGAGCGCGATCGCCTGCGGGGTGAGGCCGATCCGCTCCAGGATCGCGGCGCGCTTCGCGTGGCCGAGGAACTGCTGCGGGATGCCGTGCAGGCGGAACGGCGTGTGCACGCCGGCCGCGTTGAGCGTCTGGAGGAGCACGGCTCCGCAGCCGCCGGTCTCGCCGTTGTCCTCGATGCTGACCACGAGCCGGTGCTCGCGGGCGACCTCGACGATCGCGGGGTCGACGGGCTTGACCCAGCGGGGGTCGACGACCGTGACGCCGATGCCCTGCGCGATCAGGCGCTGCGCCACCTCGACCGCCGTCGTGGCCATCGCCCCGATCCCGACGACCAGCACGTCCTTGGGGCCGTTGCGGACCAGCACGTCGGCGCCGCCGACCCTGCCGACCGCCTCGATGTCCTCGGGCGGCGAGCCCTTCGGGAACCGCACGACGGTCGGTGCGTCGTCGACCTCGACGGCCTCGTTGAGCAGCTCGCAGAGGCGAGCGGGGTCGCGCGGCGCGGCCAGGCGCAGCCCGGGGACGACCTGCAGGATCGACATGTCCCACATGCCGTTGTGGCTCGCGCCGTCGTCGCCGGTCACCCCCGAGCGGTCGAGCACGAACGTGACCCCGCACTTGTGCAGCGCGACGTCCATCAGCACCTGGTCGAAGGCCCGGTTGAGGAACGTGCCGTACAACGCGACGACCGGATGCATGCCGCCCATCGCGAGGCCGGCCGCCGAGGTCGCGGCGTGCTGCTCGGCGATCCCGACGTCGAAGGTGCGCTCCGGGAAGTGCGCCTGGAAGGCGTCCAGGCCGACCGGGTGGATCATCGCCGCGGTGATGCCGACGACGTCCTTGCGGCGGTGCCCGATGTGCACGATCTCCTCGGAGAAGACGTCGGTCCAGATCCGGCCCTTGGGCTTCTCGGCGCCGGTCTGCACGTCGAAGGGTCCGGGCGCGTGGAACTGGTCGGCCTCGTGCCGCTCGGCCGGGTCGTAGCCGTAGCCCTTGCGGGTGATCGCGTGCACGATCACCGGCCCGTTGAACCGCTTGGCCTGGGCGAGCACCTGCTCCACCGCGGCGCGGTCGTGGCCGTCGACGGGGCCGACGTACTTCAGGCCGAGGTCCTCGAAGAGGCCCTGGGGGGCGAGCGCGTCCTTGAGGCCCTTCTTCATGGCGTGGAGGGCGTCGTACGCCGCCGGCCCGACGCCCGGGACCGCGTTGAGCCGGCGCTTGACCAGGTCCAGCACGTTCTCGTAGCGCGGGTTGGTGCGCAGCGACGTCAGGGCGGTGGCGAGGCCGCCGATCGTCGGCGTGTAGGAGCGGCCGTTGTCGTTGACGACGATGACCAGCCTGCTGGTCCTGGCGATCGCGATGTTGTTGAGCGCCTCCCAGGCCATGCCTCCGGTGAGCGCGCCGTCGCCGATGACCGCGACGACGTGGCGGTCCTCGCCGCGGATCGTGTAGGCCTTCGCGAGCCCGTCGGCGTAGCTGAGCGCCGTGGACGCGTGGGAGTTCTCGACGATGTCGTGGGGGGACTCCGCCTGGCTCGGGTAGCCGCTGACCCCGCCCTCACGGCGCAGGGTGCCGAAGTTCGCGGCCCGACCGGTCACCAGCTTGTGCACGTACGCCTGGTGGCCGGTGTCGAAGACCACCCGGTCGCGCGGGGAGTCGAAGACCCGGTGGATGGCGAGCGTCAGCTCGACCACGCCGAGGTTCGGGCCGAGGTGACCGCTGTTGGTCGCCACGGTGCGGATCAGGAGGTCGCGGATCTCGCTCGCGAGCTGCTCGAGCTGGGCGTCGCTCAGCGCACGCAGGTCACCCGGGGACGCGATCGAGTCGAGGAGGCCCATAGTGCTCGAGTCTACGACTCGGGGTTCCGGGCCAGATCGACGACCGCGACCGCGGGCTCGTGCAGGCTCCCGAGCCAGAGCCGGCCGTCGTGCTCGCGGACCCCGGTGACCATGTGGTACGCCGTGCCCGGCAGGTCGATGTCGTGGACCAGCCGGCCCGTATCGTCGAAGGCCTGGGCCCGGATCGTCCGCTTCGGCTTCGGCTGGAGCCGCTCGGGGATCTTCGTCACGGCCTTGCGCAGGGGCAGTGGCGCTCGCTGGAGGCGCTCCACGACCGGGTCGGTCGGGCTGGCGATCGAGACCCAGACCAGGCCGTCGCTCCCCCGCGCGATGTTGTCGGGGTAGCCCGGCAGGTCGCTCGCGAGCAGGTCGCGGGTCCCGGCCCGCTCCCCGGTCAGCCACCACCGGACCACGGTCCGCGCACCGGTCTCGGCCACGGCGACGTACGACTCGTCGGCGGCGAGCGCGACGCCGTTGGCGAACGCGAGGCCGTCGATCACCACCTCGACGCTGCCGTCGGTGCCGAGCCGCGCCAGCCGCCCGGTGCGGGTGTTCTGGACGAAGTCGTCCTTCCACTGGTCGATCCCGTAGCGGGTCGAGGAGTCGGTGAACCACACGGTCCCGTCGGTGGCGACGGCGGCGTTGTTGCAGAACATCATCGGCGCGCCGTCGAGCCGGTCGGTGACCTCCTCGACCGCGCCGGCACGCGGGTCGACCCGCAGCACGCCGCGTCGCGCGTCGCAGACGAGCAGTCGCCCGTCGAGGTCGAGCTCGATGCCCAGCGGCCGGCCGCCGGTGTGGGCGACGCGGTCGACCCGGCGCCCGTCGTGGGAGACGCGGAAGATGCTGCCGTCCTCGGTGCCGGTGAACACGGCCCCCTCGTCGGGTCCGGGTCCGGCGACGACGACGTCCTCGGCTCCGGGGCCGGGCACGGGGATCACGGTGAGGTCCATGGAGGACATCAGAGCAGTGATCGCACCAGGAGCGCGAGGGCCGACACGGCACAGACCGCCAGCACCGCGGCGCGGACGGCGTCCGGCCGGCGCCGCCGGCGCAGCGGTACGCCGGCCAGCGGGGCGTCCGCGATCATCCGACCAGCTCGCCGTACGTCCCGGACGCGAGGAACTCGGGGACGATCCGGCTCGCCGACGCGGTCAGGTCGAGTGCTCGCGCGCGGTCCGGGTCGACGAACACGATCCGGCGGCCCTCCCCCACCACGATGTCCGCGTCGGTCAGCGTCGTCCGGCCGACCCACACCTGCACGACGTCGACGGTGCCGTAGGCCTCGTGGAAGACCTCGGTGTCGCGCCAGCGACTCAGCTCGCCGGGCGCCAGCCGGATGCCGGTCTCCTCCGCGAGCTCGCGGTACGCCGCGGCCTGGAACTCCTCCCCGGGCTCGACGTGGCCGCCCACCAGGCCCCATCGGTCCGGGTCGATCACCGGCCGCTCGTCCCGCTCCTGGAGCAGCACCCACCCGCGGGGGTCCACGAGGAGGACGCTGGCGAACCGGTGCATGCGCCCACGCTAGCGATGCCCGGGCCAGCGGATCGGGCTGCGGCTGTCGGGTCGGCGTCGGGTTGCGGTCTCGGCCGCGGCGGGGACCGCAGGCGACCATCCACCCGGCTCTCCCGTCGCTGCCACCCACGATGACCACCGCGGACCGCGGGCCCCCGAAGCACAGCCACCCGCGGCCCTCCACGGCTGTCCGGCGCGGTGCGTCGCGCGCGCGTCGAGCTGGCTCGTGAGCAGGGCGTGCCCGGGCTGCCACGTGGCGGACCACATCTAGGGACACCCTGCGCCGAGCGGCCCTATTCTTCGGGGCATGCGCATCGGCGTCCTCGGTACGACCGTGGCCACCGACTCCGCCGGGCCGGTGGGCCTGGGGGGCCCCAAGCAACGCGCCCTCCTCGCCGCTCTGGCCCTGCACCGGGGCCGCGCGGTCTCCGTCGACACGCTCGCCGACGTGGTGTGGAACGGCGCCCCGCCGCCGGGCGTCTCCGGCACGCTGCAGGGGTACGTCGCCGGCCTCCGCCGGGCCCTCGAGCCGGACCGGACCACCCGCGGCGGCGGCACCCTGCTGGTCACCGAGCAGCCCGGCTACGCGCTCCGGCTGCCCGACGTGGACCTCGACACCGCCGCGTTCGAGCAGGCGGTGTCGACCGCCCACAGCCGGGTCGTCCCGCTCGCGGACGCGCTCTGCCGGGGACGGGCGCTCCCGCCCGGTTCGCCGGACGCCGCCGGGCTCGACGCCCTGCACCAGACCCTCGACGAGGCGCTCGCACTCTGGCGCGGCGTCCCGTTCGCCGATCTCGGCGAGGTGCCGTCGGCGGAGGCCGAGCGCGCCCGGCTCGAGGAGCTGCGGGTGCTCGCGAGCGAGGACCGCTCCGCACTCGGCATCCTGCTCGGGCTGCACGCGACGGTGGCGGCCGAGCTGGACGCGCTCACCCGGCAGCACCCGCTGCGCGAGCGGGCCTGGGCGCTGCGGGCGCTCGCGCTCGCGGGCTCGGGCCGCCAGGCCGACGCGCTGGCGGTGCTGCGTCAGGTCCGCGACGTGCTCGACGAGGAGCTCGGCCTGGAGCCGGGCGCCGAGCTGCGCGCCGTGCAGGCCGCGGTGCTCCGGCAGCAGACGACCGCGGTGCCCGAGCCGGCGCCGCCGTCGAGCCGTCCGGCGGTGCACGCCCCGCTGCCGTTCCCGACGCTGTGGGGATGGTCCCTGGCCGGGCGCGACGACGAGCTCGCCGCGCTCACCGACCTGGTCGACCGGGTGGTCGAGGGCAGGGACCGGTCGCCGTCCTTCGTCGCGCTCACCGGCGAGCCCGGCATCGGCAAGAGCCGGCTGTCCATCGAGGCGGCCACCTACGCCGCGGCGCACGGGATGACGATCGCCTGGGGCCGCTGCTCCCAGGACGACGGCGCTCCCGCGCTCTGGCCCTGGGCGACCGTCCTCGAGCGGCTCGGCTCCGAGCTGCCGTCCAGCGACACCGACGACGACGGCGGCGCGGCGTTCCGGGCCTGGGAGACCGTGGTCGGGTCCGTGCTCGCCGCAGCCACCGCAGGGCCGCTGATGCTGGTGCTCGACGACCTGCACTGGGCGGACACCTCCAGCCTGCGGGTGCTGCGCCTGTTGACCGAGGCGGCGGTCGCCGACGGCCCGGGACCGCGCCTGCTCGTGCTCACCACCTGGCGCGAGCACCCGCCGCCGACCGGCGCGCTGGCCGAGGTGGCCGAGGCGCTCGCCCGCAAGCACGCCCTGCGACTCCAGCTGCGCGGGATCCCCGCGGCGGCGGCCGCCCAGCTGTTCGCCCAGATCACCGAGTCCGAGCCCACCGAGGCCGAGTCGGACGCCCTGCGCCGGCGTACCGAGGGCAACCCGTTCTTCCTCGTCGAGTACGCCCGCCTGGCCCGCGAGCGCGGCGACACCGCGGCGCTGATGGCCGAGCCGCAGCCACCGGCGGCCGTGCACGAGGTGCTGTCCCGGCGCCTCGCCCAGCTCGACGAGCCGACCCGCGAGCTGCTCCGGGTCGCGAGCGTGCTCGGCCGGATCTTCGAGCTCGGGACCCTCGCCGGCACCGCGGACCAGGACGACGAGCAGGTGCTCGACCGGCTCGATCCCGCACTGGCCGCCGGTCTGGTCGAGGAGGACGGCGTGGACCGGTTCCGGTTCACCCACGCGCTGGTGCGCGACACGGTGCTCTCGAGCCTGCCGCGGTCCCGCCGGGCCCGGGTGCACGCGCGGGCCGCCCGCGCGCTCGCCGGCCGCACCGGCCGCGAGACCGAGGTCGCCCGGCACTGGCTGGCCGCCGGGCCGCGTCACCTCGCCGACGCCTGGCCCGCGGCGCAGGCCGCCGGCCGCTCCGCGATCGCCGTCTACGCGTACGTCGAGGCGCTCGAGATGCTCGAGCACGCGCTGCGCGCGCAGGACCAGGACCCGGGGTCCGACGACCGGGCCCGGTTCGAGCTGATCACCGACCTCGCCGAGGTGCTGCGCCGGGCCGGCCGGTGGATCGAGCTGCGCGAGGTCGCCCACGAGGCGATCGAGATCGCCGACGAGCTCGGCGACCCGGACCTGCTCGGCCGGGCCGGGATCATGACGAGCACCGGCGCGCTGTGGCAGGCCGCCGCGCACGCCCAGGTCGACCCGACGGTGGTCGGCGCCCTGCGCCGGGCCCTGGACCGCCTGCCCGAGGGCGACTCCCCGGCCCGCTGCCGGGTGATGCTCGGCCTGGCCGGCGAGATCTACTACGGCGCCTCCCCGCAGGAGCGCGAGGCGATCTCGGCCGAGGCCGTCGCCATGGCGCGCCGGCTCGGTGACCCCGAGCTCACGCTGAGCGCCTGCCTGCACGCGGCGATCGCGGTCTGGCGGGCCGCTACGGCGCAGCTGCGGCTCGACCTGACCACCGAGGCGGTCGGTCTCGCCGAGCAGCTCGGCGACGGCTTCTCGCTCAGCTCCGCGCTGACCCTGCGCGCGGTCGCCGCGGGCGAGCTGGGCGACCTCGCCGTACTGGACGACAGCCTGGCCCGGGCCCGCGCGGAGGCGAACCGGCTGCGGCACATCTACGCCCAGCTGGTCCTGGACTCCCTCGAGGTGTCGTGGGCGGCGATGCAGGGCCGCTTCGACGAGGTGGAGCGGATCATCGAGCACCTGCAGGGCATCGGCGAGGTCGTGTCGATCACCGGCTACGAGGAGGCCGTCGCCGGGGCCGTCCTCATGCAGCTGCTCTGGCAGGGCCGCGACGACGAGCTGTCCGTCGCGATGACCGCCATGGAGGGCAACACGTTCCTCCCGATCGCCACCTCCATCGTGGCGGTGCAGTGCCGCACCGGCCACCTCGACGGGGCCCGGGCCTACTTCGAGGCGCACGGCGAGGACGTCGAGCGGGCGATGGCCACCGACACCTGGTTCTCCCCCATGGCGTGGAGCATGGGCGCCGAGGCGGCCTGCCACCTGGGCGACGCCGCGCTCGGGGCGACGGCGTACCAGTGCCTCGCCGACCTCGCCGGCCGGCCGGCGTGCGCCGGGTCCGGCTCGGCGATCGGGCCGGTCGACCTGTTCCTCGCGATGGCCGCCCACGCCACCGGCGAGGACGACCTGGCCGGTCGGCACGCCGACCGGGCCCTCGAGCTGTGCGAGCTCTGGGGCGTGCCACTCGCGGCGGACCAGGTCCGCCGCGAGCGGGAGCGGTTCGGGTTCTAGCCTCGGGCGCCCTTCCCGCCCTTCCCGCCCTCCCCGCCGCCCCGCACGTCCGCCCCGACTCCTCAGGCAAAGCCTGCACTTGTAGGCCGAAGTTTCGGCCGAACAGTGCTGGTTTCCCCGGGTACCCGGGGAAACCGACGCGGGGGCCCGGCCGTCAGACGTACCGGAACCCCCGGGCCTCCCGGCGCACGAAGCCGGGGCGGGTCAGCAGCCACAGCACCCGGAACGGCCCGCCGACCATCACGTCGTCCTCGGTGGTGGGGTGCTCGTGCAGCACCCCGCGCAGAGCTCCCAGCATGTCGTCCGCCCTGTTCACCGGACCCGGGGCCGCTCACACGCCGGCCGGCGTGCGCTCGTCGGACTGGTCGAAGTCGTCCCAGATCTGGTCGTCGGACTCGTGCCGCTCGGCCTGGATGGTCGGCAGCAGCCGGTCCAGCCACGCGGGCAGCCACCAGTTCCAGCGGCCGAGGAGGGTCATCGTGGCGGGGACGAGCACCAGGCGGACCACGGTGGCGTCCAGCACGATCGCGGCGGCCATGCCGAAGCCGAGCTGCTTGACCACGGTGTCGGCCTCGGTGGAGAACCCGAGGAAGACGACGACCATGATCGCCGCGGCCGAGGAGATCACCCGGCCGGTCGAGGCCAGGCCGCGCTCCACGCTCCCCCGGGCGTCGCCGGTGCGCAGCCACTCCTCACGGATCCGCGAGAGCAGGAACACCTCGTAGTCCATGGAGAGGCCGAACAGGATCGCGAAGTTCAGGATCGGGACCCAGCTCGACACGGCGACCGCGTGGTCGATGCCGAGCACGCTCCCGCCCCAGCCCCACTGGAACACCGCCGTGAGGACGCCGTACGACGCTCCGATCGAGAGCAGGTTCATCACGGCGGCCTTCACCGGCACGACGACCGAGCGGAACATCATCGCCAGCAGCAGCACGGAGACCGCGACCACGAAGCCGACGACCAGCCACAGCCGGCCCGAGAGCATCCCGGTGATGTCGGCGAACAGCGGCGTGGTGCCGGTGACCTCGACGCCCGCCGGGAGGTCGTCGCGCAGGCTCGTCACGAGGTCCGAGGTGCGCTCGTCGGCGGGGCCGGTGGTGGGCTCCGCGGCGAAGAAGCCGAGCGCGCCGTCCGGCGAGGTGACGGGGGTGGTGACCCCGGCGATGCCGGCGTGGTCGGCGACCAGGTCGGCCACCGTTGCCGCATCGGCCCGGGTGGTGTCGACGACGATCGTGAACGGTCCGTTCGCGCCGGCGCCGTACTCCTCGGCGATCAGGTCGTAGGCCCGGCGCACGGAGGTCGACGGGCTGTTGCTGCTGCCGTCCTGCGGCCAGGTGCGCATGCCCAGGGTGGGGGCGGCGAGCAGGAGCAGGAACGTGAGCGCGGCCAGCGCCGCGGCGACCGGGCGCCGGGCGACGCGGGCGGCCCACCGGGCGGTCAGCGGGGTCTTGGCGCCGCGGTCACCGCGGCCGGTCCGGGTACGGCGGGGCAGCAGCCGGTCGCCCGCCAGCCCGCACAGCGCCGGGACCAGCGTGATCGCCGCGGCCAGCACGGCCACCACGGCGAGCGCGGTGGCGTAGCCGAACGTCGAGTAGACCGGCAGCCCGCCCAGGCGCAGCCCCATCAGCGAGATCAGCACGGTGGCCGAGGCGAACACGACGGAGCGACCGGCAGTCGCCATCGCGCGGCCCGCCGCCTCCCGCCTGTCGAGGCCCTGGCCGAGGAACTCCACGTGCCGGGTGACCAGGAGCAGCGCGTAGTCGATGCCGACGCCGAGCCCGACCATGGTGGCGACCGTGGGTGCGGCGGTGCTGACGTCCATGGTCGCGGTGAGCAGGGTGACGCCGGCGGAGCCCACCGCCAGGCCCATCAGCGCGATCGCCAGCGGCAGGCCGGCGGCGACCACGGAGCCGAACGAGACCACCAGCAGCACCAGCGCCGCGATCACGCCGGCGATCTCGCCGCTGCCGCTCAGCTCCGACTCGGCGCCGCCGGGCAGCTCGCCGCCGAGCTCGGCCTGGAGGCCGTCGGCGCGCAGCGGCGCGACGGCCTCGACGAGCGGGTCGTAGCCGTTCGCCCCGACCAGGTCGGGGTCGGTGACGGGGACGTCGTACGACACGGTGACGAGCGCGGTGTCGCCGTCCGCGGAGACCCGCGGCTCGGAGACGTGGCTGGCGTGGTCGAGGCCGTGCAGGCGCTGGACCAGGCCGGTGAGGTCGGTCGGGTCGAGGGCGGCGCCGTCCGGGTCGTGCACGACGACCTGGGCGGTCGCGCCGCCGCCGTCGGGCACATGGGCGCGCAGCTGCTCGATGCCCACCTGGGCGCGGGCGCCGGGGATGTCGTAGTCGTCGTGCGTGGTGCCGCCGAGGGCTCCGGCGAGCCCGAAGGCGACGACGAGCACGGCGACCCAGGCGGAGATCGTCCGCCACGGGTGCGCCGCGGCGCCGGCGCCGAGGCGGTAGAGGATGCGGTTCACGTGCTGCTCCCTGGATGAGGCTGGATGAGGCTGGACGAGGCTGGACGAGGCTGGATGCCGTCTGCTTGATCGGTGGGAGCAGCGTGCGCCGCGGAACTTGGGACCGACTGGGAGTCGGCTTGAGGTCCGGACGGGGCACGGTCGGGCCGGGTCGGGGCCGGGGTCAGGCCGGCGGCCGGGGCCAGCTGGCGACGCCCTCGTCGAGGTGCAGCTCGGCGTCGGTCTGCGCGGCCGCCTCGGCGTCGTGGGTGGCGACCACGACGATCGCGCCGCGGTCCGCCTCGGCGCGCAGCGCCGCCATGGCGCGCTCGCGGTTGGCGGCGTCCAGGTCGCTGGTCGGCTCGTCGGCCAGCAGCACCACGGCACGCGCGGCGAGCGCCCGCGCGAGCGCGACCCGCTGCTGCTGGCCGCCGGAGAGCTCCTCGATCAGGTGGTTGCCGGACTCCTCGAGGCCGACCGCCGCGAGCGCCTCCGCGGTACGGCGGTGCGCGTCGGCCGCCCCGACGCCGTGGCTGAGCAGCGGCACCACGACGTTCTCGGCCGCGGTCAGCGCCGAGGCCAGGCCGTTGCCCTGCGGCACGACCACCACGCCGAGCCCGGCGGCCTGCTCGCGGTCGCGCACCGGGATCTCCCCCAGGTGAACCTGGCCCGCGGTCGGCGCGAGGGCCCCGGCGAGGGCCCACAGGAGGGTCGACTTCCCGGCGCCGGACGGCCCGGTCACCGCCACGATCCGGCCCGGCGCGACGGCCAGGTCGAGGGGGTGCAGGGCGAGCAGGTCGCCGTACGAGACCGAGAGGCCGCTCGCTCGCAGGTCACTCATCGGACTCCTCCTCGGGTACCAGGAGGTAGCCGGACCCGTCGGTCGGGTGGAAGCGCACCAGCGTCCCGGGCGCGAGCCGGTCGCGGACGTGCAGCGGCAGCGGCAGGAACCCGTCGGGGGTGACCACGGCGTACTCCTCCCCGCTGCGGCCCTCGCCGCCGACCCGACCGTCGCGGATCGTGATCGTGCGCGGCAGCCGGGCCGCGACGTCGGGGTCGTGCGTGACGATCACGACGGTGGTGCCGAGCTCGCGGCTGGTCTCCGCGATCGCGGCCAGCACCTGGTCGCGGGCGGCATGGTCGAGCTGGCTGGTCGGCTCGTCGGCGAGCAGCAGGCCGGGGCGGGAGCCCATCGCGACCGCGAGGGCGGCGAGCTGGAGGTGGCCGGGCGTGAGCTCGGCGAGCGGCCGGCGCGCGTCCGCCACCAGGCCGAGCCCGGCGAGCACCTCCTCCGGCTCGGGCAGGTCCTTGCCGGCCCGGCGGGCGGCCCGCTGGGCGAAGCGGACGTTGTCGAGGGCCGGGTAGTACGGCAGCAGGTTGCGGCCCGCGCCCTGGAGCATCAGCGCCACGTCCTGGGCCCGCATCCGGTCGAGGTCGCGGGCGCTCGCGGCGGAGAGCTCGAGGTCGCCGACGTGCACCTTGCCGGCGCTGGGGCGGAACACCCCGGCGAGCAGGCTGAGCAGCGTGGACTTGCCGGCGCCCGAGGGTCCGAGCAGACCGACCAGCTCGCCGGCGGCGACGTCGAGGTCGACGCCGGACAGCGCGGCGACCTCGTGCCCCTCGGAGCGGTAGATGTGGACGAGTCGCCGCGTGCTCACCCGCAGGCCGGTCCGCGCGGCGCTCACAGCGTCTCCCTGAGCCGTCGTACGTCGGACCGGCGGGCGAGCGTGCGGCCGATCAGCACGCTCGCGGTGGCGAGCACCGCGAGGACCGCCAGCACCGCCACGGCGACGGCCGACCAGGCGGTGTCCAGGTCCAGCGTGGAGACCGCCGGCGGGTCGGCGAGGAGCGGCACGGTCGGGAGTGCGAGGTAGGCGCCGTACAGGCCGGCGGCGGTGCCGGCGACCACGCCGACGGCGACGGCGGGCAGCTGGGCGGCGACCGCCATCGCGCCGACGGTCCGGCGAGGCACGCCGCTCATCCGCAGCGCCGCGAGGTCACGGGTGCGGAACCGCCAGCTGCTCGCCGCCCCGACCAGCAGCACGAGCAGCGCGATCAGGACGGCGGCCGCGCCGACGATGGCGGCCAGCTGCACGCTCCACGCGGCCGCGGACTCGTCGTAGCCGCGCCGGACGTCCGCGAGCGTCGTGGTGGTCGCGATGCCGGCGCCGCGGTCGTGCAGGGCCGCGTCGACCTCGGCCAGCAGGTCCCGGTCGTCGGCGGCGAACCACAGCGCGACCCGGGCGCTGGTCGCCAGGCTCACCCCGCGCTGCACCAGGTCGAGGTTGGCCACGGCCACGTCGGGCCCGGCCCCCGGGACCCGGGTGAGGGTGCCGACCCGTGCCGCGGCCCGCACGGTCCCGTCGAGCCCGGTCAGGTCGAAGTCGTCGCCCTGGGAGGCCGGCGGGAGGGCGCCGGCGACGAGCGCCGGCACCACGCTGGGCAGCCAGGCCTGCCGCATCGTGAGCTCGCTGGAGCCCTCGCTGCGGACCCGGATCGTGAGCCGGTCGGGCGTGGTCGAGTCGGGCACCATGTCGCCGACCACCGGGTCCTGCAGCGGCGTCCACCGTGAGGCGGGGCCGATCGCGACCGGCTCCTCGCCGACGAGGTTGCTCAGCGTCGCGGTGCCCGTGAGCGTGGCGCCCGGGACGGTCTGCAGCCAGACGGCGGTGACGAAGCAGCCGTCACGGCAGTACGACGTCACCTCGAAGCGGGCGTGCGCGACCTCGTCCGGGAGGTCGGCGACCGCGGTGTGCAGGGTCTCGCCGGCCGGGGTGACCAGGTCCAGCCCCAGGCTCAGCGGGCCGCGCTCGCCGTCGGTGCGGATCGACACCAGCGTCGAGTCGTCGACGTCGACGCGGAGCCGGGTCCCGCTGATCCGGATCGGCTCGGCGTCGGAGACCGCGAGCCGGTCCCAGGCGGACGCCGGCGGCGCGGCGGTCCCCAGCAGCGCGATCCGGCGGAACTGGTCGGGCACCACGGCGACGGTCTCGACCGCGCCGGTGCCGGGCGGGCGGATCCGCACGACGGGCGTGACCCGGCGGCCGTCGGGGTCGACGTCGGCGAGCGCGCCCCGGACCGCGGCGAGGTCGCCGCCCTCCACGTCGGCGATCAGCCGGGCGCCGGTCTCCTGCGCCGCCGCCGAGGCCCGGTTGCGATCGCCGACCACGAACGCGTCGGCGGAGAAGACGGCCAGGGCGGAGGCGAGCGTGACGATGGCGACCACCCGGCGGGTGGCCGGGCTGCGGGCGGCGTCCAGGAGGCTGACCGCGGCTCGGACCCGACCGCGGGCGAGCGCCCGGCGGCCGGCGAGGGCGGTGATCGGCCCGGTCAGGTGCGCGAGGACCAGGCCGACGACGACCGCGAGCAGGCCGGGCGCCGCGAGCGCCACCGGGCCCTCCAGGCCGCCGGTGGCGAAGACCACGACGAGCGATCCGCACCCGGCCACCACGAGCGCGTCGCCGGTGCCCAGCGCCCAGCTGTTGCGGCGCGGCGGCACCCGGCGCAGCAGCGTCTCGACCGGCTCGCGCGCGACCCGGGCGACCGCCAGCCCGGTGAGCAGCACGAGCGCGAGGACGGCGAGGCCGAGCGCGCCGAGCAGCCGGACGCCGGTCTCGAACGGCGCGTGGCCGGGCAGCAGCATGGTTCGCGCGGCCCAGACCCCCAGCAGCGCCAGCGCGGCGCCGGGCAGGACGCCCGCGAGCGCGACCGGGAGCAGCTCCCCGAGGAGCAGGCCGCGCGCGCCCCGCCGGCCACGGCCGCGGAGCCGGGCGAGCGCCACCTCGGGCCGCCGCTGCTCGGTGACGGCGAGCAGGGTCAGCCACAGCACGACGAGGGCGAGCAGGCCGAGCTGGGCCATCAGCAGCGGCACGGTGACCTGCGACTGGTCGCTCTGCTCCCGGACGTCGTCCGCGAGGTCGGGGAGGCCGGAGTACGGCGTGACGATGGTGCCGTCGGCGCCCGCGCCCGCGGTCTTCGCGAGCCGGCGGATCGCGTCGGAGAGCGCGAACAGGTCGTCAACCCCGAGCGCGTCGACGTCGAGCGGGAGCCCGACCGTGGACCGGCCGGCGGGCAGCGGCGGCAGCCCGGGGCCCTCGAACGTCGAGCGCGCGGTCAGCCAGACGTCGTGCTGGACCTGGGCGGGCGGACCGGGGTCCACGAGGCCGGACCGCCCGGTCAGCTGCAGGCCCAGCCAGTACGCCGACGGCTCCTGGTCGTAGACGCCCGCGACGACCAGGTGCGCCCGCGGCACGGTCGCGTGGGCGCCGTTGTGCGGGATCCCGGGGATCGCCAGCCGGGTGCCCACCGGCAGGTCGAAGTTGTCCGCGTCGGCCGCGCTGACCATGATCTCGCCGGCCCGCTCCGCACAGACCCCGGCGACGA
Organism: Nocardioides sp.; assembly: GCF_030019515.1. GTDB lineage: Bacteria > Actinomycetota > Actinomycetes > Propionibacteriales > Nocardioidaceae > Nocardioides. Next base: position 399,069 of record NZ_JASEEQ010000001.1, read on the forward strand.
GCGTCAGGTGCTCACACGCCCCCTCCCGCCAGACGACGTCGCCGCCCGGGTCCCGGGACGAGCCGGGCAGCACGTTCGCCTCGGCCGCGTAGCCCAGGACCGGCGCGAGGTAGTGGGCTCGGGTCCCCGCGGGGACGACCTCCGCGATGGTCTCCGGCGCGGCCGGCCGCTCCCGGTTCTGGAACCCGAAGCCGCCTCCGCCCGCCCGGGTCGCGATCAGCTGGAGGCCGGCGACGGCGGGGTCGGCGCGCTCGACCGTGATGTCGGTGAGGGCCTGCTGCATCGCGCGGTCGTAGAGCGGTGCGAACACGGCGCACGCGGCGACCAGGGCGGCCAGCGCGGCGAGGGCGAGCGCCTGGAACGGTCGGTACCTCGTCCTCATCGGCACCCCCCGCAGGCGACCGCCGGCGATCCACCCACGCGCACCGCGTCAGCATGCCACCCGGGCGGCCTCCACGCGCGCAGGATCCTGCCGGATCACCGAGAACGGTGGGGCGGGGGGTGGGCCGCTCCCGGAACCTGGTGGCCGCCGCTCACCATCGGTCACTCGGCGCGCATCCTGTGACCGGACTTGGCGCACGGTTCCTGCGCTGGCCCATCCCCCGCGTCACCCTCGACTCTCTCCGCGCGACGCCCGGCGGCGTAGAGCCCGAGGTCCCGCCCGAGCCGGGACTCGGGACCCGGGTCCTCCCGGCTCCGGACCGGGTACGAGGCCACCTCGACCTCGGGACGTCGTCCTCTGGTCCGCGCGGACGAGCGGCGCCGCGAGCCGCAGGTAGCCACCTGTACTCTGTCGGGAACCGCTCGGGGAGCCGCCGCCGTGGACCTCCCGAGCGCGGTGGCTGCGAGGCGGGTACGTCGATGAGGCTCGATCAGGTCGTCTGCTGATGACCACCGAACCTGCCCATGATCGGTCCCTCGGGACGCTGCTCCTGCGGGTCCGCCGGGCACGGAGCGCCGTCGAGCAGTGCCGCAACGGCCGGGTCGCGCGCGACGAGCTCGCCGACGCCCGGCACGAGCTGATGCTCGCCCTCCAGGCCTACGTCTCGGCGCTCGAGCGGCGGAAGCTGCCGGTGCCGTGGCGGATGCAGGCGGAGCTGAAGCTGCACCGCGACCTGTTCGACCGCTGACCCCGGACACGCCACGAGGGGCGGACCACGACCGAGATCGTGATCCGCCCCTCGTGCTGCTCAGCAGGTACTACTGGGCGCGGACGTTCTCCGCCTGCGGGCCCTTGGGGCCCTGCGTCACGTCGAACTCGACGCGCTGGTCGTCCTTGAGGGACTTGAAGCCGGTGCCGGCGATCGCGGTGTGGTGGACGAACACGTCCGGGCCACCGCCATCCTGGGCGATGAAGCCGAAGCCCTTGTCGTCGTTGAACCACTTCACGGTGCCTTGTGCCATCTTGGTGTTCCTTGTTCGTGTTGGATGCGCCCGGCGTTCTCGCCGGCCGCGAGCTGAAGACATCTGCGCTGCGCTTGATGTCCAGCTGACCGAAGACCAAGTGATGAGTGCGACGAACCGGCGGTCAGGATCGGCCGCCGAGGAGCCGAGGCCCCTTCAACACCACCAGCGTAGCAGCGCGGCCCCCGACCGCCCCGATCGTCGGCGGCGCGCGGGCTCAGCCGAGGAAGCTGAGCCGCACCTCGCGCTCGGCGTTGTCGACGTTGAGGTCGACCAGACACACGCTCTGCCAGGTGCCGAGGGCGAGCCGGCCCCCGAGCACCGGCACCGTGGCGTACGGCGGCACCAGCGCCGGCAGCACGTGCGAGCGCCCGTGGCCGCGGCTCCCGTGCCGGTGCCGCCAACGGTCGTCGGCGGGCAGCAGGTCGGCCAGGGCCGCGAGCAGGTCGTCGTCACTGCCGGCGCCGGTCTCGATGATCGCGATCCCGGCGGTCGCGTGCGGGACGAACACGTGCAGCAGGCCGTCCCCGCGCCCCGCCACGAAGTCGCGGCAGTCGTCGGTGAGGTCCAGGACGGTCTCGCGGTCGCCGGTGCGGTAGCTGCGCGTCTCGGAATCCACGCGCCCGATCGTGCCACGGGCCGCTACGGTCGCCTCCGTGCCCGTGCGCTCACTGGCCTACCGGACCGACGTCGCGCTCCTCCAGGAGGCCGGCAGCGACCAGGCGTCCCGCAGGCGGGTGCAGCCCTCCGTCGACCCGTCCTAGACGTTAGTGCCCGGCACGCCGTCGGGATCGGTCACCCCGCCTGCGCACGACGCGAACGGCTCCGGTGCGGTCTCGCCGCCGCCGAACGTGCGGACGAACAGGGCCAGCCGGGCGTCGTCGGCGCCGTCCAGCTCCAGCTGGCGGCCCCAGACCGTGACCACCACCGGCGCCGGGAGGCCGGCGTACGGCGAGAGGATGCCGTTGGCGGGCAGCAGGTCCGCCAGCGTGGCGACGTCGGCGGCGTCGAGGTCGGGGTCGTAGGTGATCCAGACCGTGCCGTGCTCGAGGTCGTGCACCGCGTTCTCGTCGCGGACCGGCTCGTCGTAGACGCCACAGTCGAGCCAGGCCCCCGCGTGCGGGCCGCCGACCGGCGGCGTCTGCGGGTAGTCGACGTCCGCCGCGGTGTGGGCCCGCGAGAGGCCGTCGTACTCCCGGACCGCCGCCAGGCCGGCCGCCTCCTGCGCGGCACGGTCGGCGCGCAGCACGCGCACCACCAGCGGGACGGCCACGGCGACCACCAGCACCAGGACCGCCCCCGCGACGGCAAGCACGACCGGCAGCGACCGTCGGCCCTGCGACGGCTCGGGTGGGAGCGGCGGTGGCGGCGGGTACGCCGGCGGCGGAGGCGGGTACGCCGGTGGCGGCGGCAGGTCGGACATCGCCGTCCGGTCAGTCCGCGAGCAGTCGCTCGACGCGCTCGACCTTCGCGGAGAGCTGGCCGTCGTACCCCGGCCGGATGTCGGCCTTGAGCACCAGCCCGACGCGCGGGGACACCGCGGCGACGACGTCGACGGCGCGCTTGACCACTGCCATCACCTCGTCCCACTCCCCCTCGACGTTGGTGAACATCGCGTTGGTCTCGTGCGGGAGCCCGGACTCGCGGACCACCCGGACGGCGGCCGCCACGGCCTCGGAGACGCCACCGGTCTCGTCGGCGGTAGTCGGGGAGATGCTGAACGCGACGATCATGCGTCCAGCCTAGTTGCGGCGTCCCGGCCGTGACCTTCTCCCCGTCCGGAGGTTGAACCCGTTGGGGCCCGGCCGGACATCCGGGACCATCCGCCGGCTCGAGGAGGGGACGAGATGACGAGGATCTGCCTGCGGCACGAGCTGCGAATGCTCCGCCTGACCGCCGCGACCGTTCGCGGCGCGAGCGGACGAGGGCTGCACAGCCCCGAGCACGCCGCGCTGCTCGCCGAGATCGAGCAGTGCAGCCGCTGTCACCGCCGCCAGGACGCGCCGGTCGAGCTGGTCCCCGAGGCGCCCCAGGAGCCCGCGGCCCCGGCGCACGTGATCGTCACCTTCACCTGCCCCGAGGAGGTCGTCGACCCCGAGCAGCTCGCCGCCACCCTCGAGGAGGCGCTGCCGGACTACGCCGCCGACCTCACCGTCCAGGTGGCCTGAGGCCCTCGCGCTCGGCGAAGCACAGCGACCCGCCCGAAGGTCTCGGGCGGGTCGCTGTGTTCGAGATCAGGCGCGGCGCAGGTTGCGCAGGACGTACTGCATGATGCCGCCGTTGCGGTAGTAGTTCGCCTCGCCGGGGGTGTCGATGCGGACGACGGCGTCGAACTCCGTGTCCCCGGCCTTGACCTTCACGGTCTCCGGCGTGGTGCCGTCGTTGAGCGCCGTGACGCCGGTGATCGAGAACGTCTCCTCACCGGTGAGGCCGAGCGACTCGGCGGTCTGGCCCTCGGGGAACTGCAGCGGCAGCACACCCATGCCGATCAGGTTCGAGCGGTGGATGCGCTCGTAGGACTCCGCGATCACGGCCCGTACGCCGAGCAGCGCGGTGCCCTTGGCCGCCCAGTCGCGCGAGGAGCCCGAGCCGTACTCCTTGCCGGCGAGCACCACGAGCGGGGTGCCGGCGGCGAGGTAGCCCTCCGACGCCTCGAACACCGTGGTGACCTCGCCGTCGGCGGAGAAGTCCCGGGTGAAGCCGCCCTCGGTGCCCGGCGCGAGCTGGTTGCGCAGCCGGATGTTCGCGAACGTGCCGCGGATCATCACCTCGTGGTTGCCGCGCCGCGAGCCGTAGGAGTTGAAGTCCCGGTGCTCGACCCCGTGGTCCGCGAGGTAGCGGCCGGCCGGCGAGTCCTTCTTGATCGCACCGGCGGGGCTGATGTGGTCGGTGGTCACCGAGTCGCCGAGCTTGAGCAGCACCCGGGCGCCCTCGATGTCGGCGACCGGCTCCGGCTCGTCGGGCATGCCGTCGAAGTACGGAGGCCGGCGCACGTACGTCGAGCTCTCGTCCCACGCGAACGTCTTGCCCTCGGGGGTCGGCAGCGAGCGCCACTGCTCGTCGCCGGCGAACACGTCGGCGTAGTCGGTCGTGAACATGTCGGAGGTGATCGCGTCGCGGATCACGTCCTGGACCTCCTGCGAGGTCGGCCAGATGTCCTTCAGGAACACGTCGTTGCCGTCCTGGTCCTGGCCGAGCGCGTCGTCGAACAGGTCGACGTCCATCGTGCCGGCCAGCGCATAGGCGACCACCAGCGGCGGCGAGGCCAGGTAGTTCATCTTGATGTCGGGGTTGATCCGGCCCTCGAAGTTCCGGTTGCCCGAGAGCACTGCTGCCACGGCGAGGTCGTTCTCGTTGACCGCCTGGCTGACCTCCGGGATCAGCGGGCCGGAGTTGCCGATGCAGGTGGTGCAGCCGTAGCCGACCAGGTTGAACCCGAGCTTGTCGAGGTACGGCGTGAGCCCGGACCGCTCGTAGTAGTCGGAGACGACCTTCGAGCCCGGGGCCAGCGTGGTCTTCACCCACGGCTTGCGCTGCAGGCCCTTCTCCACCGCCTTCTTCGCGAGCAGCGCCGCGCCGATCATCACCGACGGGTTGGAGGTGTTGGTGCACGACGTGATCGCCGCGATCGCCACCGCGCCGTGGTCGAGCTCGAACTTCGTCCCGTCCGCCAGGGTGACGTGGGCCGGGTTGCTCGCGCGGCCGCCGTCCGTGGGCGCGCACGACAGGTAGTCGCGCCGGGGGGTCTGGCCGTGCACGCCCTCGTGCGCGGCGGGCGTGTCGGACGCGGGGAACGACTCCTCGAGCGCCTCGTCGTACGCTCCCGCGACGGCGGGCTTCTCGTGGTCGACGTACGTCGTGAGCGCACCGCGGAAGGACTGCTTCGCGTCGGCGAGCGAGATCCGGTCCTGCGGCCGCTTCGGCCCGGCGATGGAGGGTACGACGGTCGCCAGGTCCAGCTCGAGCCGCTCGGAGAACCTCGGCTCGGCGTCCGCGTCGTGCCAGAGGCCCTGCTCCTTCGCGTACGCCTCGACCAGCGCGAGCTGGTCCTTCGGGCGCCCGGTCATCTCGAGGTACTTCAGCGTCTCCTCGTCGATCGGGAAGACCGCGATGGTCGAGCCGAACTCGGGGCTCATGTTGCCGATCGTGGCGCGGTTGGCCAGCGGCAGCACGCTGACGCCGGGGCCGTAGAACTCGACGAACTTGCCGACGACGCCGTGCTCGCGCAGCATCTCGGTGATCGTCAGCACCAGGTCGGTCGCGGTGGAGCCCTCGGGCAGGTCGCCGTGGAGCTTGAAGCCGACCACCCGCGGGATCAGCATCGAGACCGGCTGGCCGAGCATCGCGGCCTCGGCCTCGATGCCGCCGACGCCCCAGCCGACCACGCCGATGCCGTTGACCATCGTGGTGTGGGAGTCGGTGCCGACGCAGGTGTCGGGGTAGGCCTGCAGCTGGCCGTCGACCTCACGGGTGAAGATGGTGCGCGCCAGGTGCTCGATGTTGACCTGGTGCACGATGCCGGTGCCGGGCGGGACGACCTTGAAGTCGTCGAAGGCGCCCTGGCCCCAGCGCAGGAACTGGTAGCGCTCGCGGTTGCGCTGGTACTCGATCTCGACGTTGCGCGCGAACGCCTCGGGGGTGCCGAAGACATCGGCGATCACGGAGTGGTCGATGACCATCTCGGCGGGCGCGAGCGGGTTGATCTTCGACGGGTCGCCGCCGAGCTCGGCCATCGCCTCGCGCATGGTGGCCAGGTCGACCACGCACGGCACGCCGGTGAAGTCCTGCATGATCACGCGGGCCGGGGTGAACTGGATCTCCTTGCTCGGCTCGGCGTCCGAGTCCCACCCGGCGATCGCGCGGATGTCGTCGGCCGTGATGTCCGCGCCGTCCTCGGTGCGCAGGAGGTTCTCCAGCAGCACCTTGAGGCTGAACGGCAGCGACGCGACGTCGAGCCCCTCGCCGGTGACCGCGTCCAGGCGGAAGATCTCGTAGGACTTTCCGTCCACGTCCAGGGTGCCCTTGGCACCGAAGCTGTCCTGACTGGCCACAGCAGTCATCTCCTCTGACGTCTCGTCTGCACCGTGATTCGCTCCATCCTGCCGTCGGGCGCGAACAGGGGAAAAGGAAGGCTGTCCTAACCCTGCCGATCGGTACCCATCGGTCGGGAGCGATATCTCTTGATATCAAGATACATGATGCCGAAACGATCTGGGGCGGCGGGGCCGAGGCCGGTGGCGCCCTCAGATGGCGCTCCGCCCCGAGGGAGCGCCTGGATCGCCGCGATCGTCCTGCGGTGAGCGGCGTCGATCGTCCTGATCTCCCGCAATCACGGACGCGATGTCCAGCGGACGGTCCAACGGGGTCGTCGCCCTGGTCTCGCCGTCGTGATCGCAGTCGCGTCGCTCGCCGTGACGCACCGCGACCAGCTCGGCTGGGACCGCCACGTCGCGTCGACAATCCACAACGGCGCCTGAAGGAGAGCCTGCTCGGAGCGCACACCGCTGGCTGCGACGGAGGTGTCCGCAAGGTGCGCCCGGAGCGAGCCAAGGGCGCCTGCGCTGACTGCGTGACGGCCCACCGTGTCATCGCGACTCACATCGCCGCTGGTCAGTGGGCTCTCTCCAGCAGCGCGACGCGCTCCATGCGAAATGACAGGCTCGGTGTCACCAGCGGTCGCGTGGCACGGGGAGCGGATCGCCGTATCCCGTTCGCTCGAGCAGCAGGCCGTATTGCTCGGGGCGGCGGTGGGCCGCGAAGTTCAGCATGAAGTCGCGGAAGTGGCGACCGAACTCCAGGTCGATGGGCGCGGCAATGACCTCATCGGCCTCGGTATGCGCTTTGGCCACGATCTCTCCGGAGGGCGCGATGATGACCGACCCGCCGATCAGGCGGTGACCGTCTTCACGACCCGCCTTCGCTGCGGCCGCGATCCACATGGCGTTCTGGTAGGCACCTGCCTGCAGCGCAAGCAGGTGGTTGAACATGATGAGGTGCGACTCCTCATCGGGGTTCCAGTTCATCGTTGGGGTGTTGTAACCGAAGAGGCCCAGCTCTGCGCCCTGCAGCGACAACATCCGGTAGGTCTCGGGCCAACGGCGGTCATTGCAGATGGCCATGCCGATTCGGGCGCCGAACGCGTCGAACACACCGAACCCGAGGTCGCCGACCTCGAAGTACCGCTTCTCGAGGTGCTGGAACTGGCTGTTGGGGACAGGCTCCGCGTGCCCTGGGAGGTGAATCTTCCGGTACTTCCCGACAATCTCGCCGTTTGCGTTCACAAGGATTGCCGTGTTGAAGTGACGACCCTCAGGGGTCAGCTCGGCGTACCCGAGGTGGAATCCGATGCCGAGCTCCTTCGCCGCATCGAAGAGCGGCTGGACCGGAGGGCTGGGCATCGAGCGTTCGAAGTAGCCGTCCATGTCCGAGACATCGTCACGGTGATAGCGAGGGAAGAACGCGGTGAGCGTCAGCTCTGGAAAGACGACTAGGTCGGCACCAAGCATCTTCGCCTCACGCAGAAGCGCCACCAGCCGCGTGACCACAGAAGTCCGGTCCTCGTCGATGCTGATGCCGCCGACTTGGGCTACGGCCAGGGTTAGATCCTTGCTCATTCTTCCTCCGTGTCCGGGTGCGCGACCGAGTCCTCGGCTTGCTGACTCAGCATCGCCGGGCATGGGCGACGAGTCGTTGTGACCGTTGTTCAGTCCTTGGCTGCGTGATTGTCCGTTCGGCACACGCGTCGAGAGTCCGTCAAGATGTCTGCTCTATCCGACGCCCCGAACGCGGTCGGATCGATACCTCCGGAGCCAGTGACTACCAAGTCGCGGGAGTGCCGTCGAGCCGCCTCTGAGGCCCTCGGTACCTCTACCGAGCGTCATGGGCGCCGGGCGTGATGAAGCGTCGGCCCAGATTGTGCCGATCTCTGGAGGCCGTGTCTGTGGGCGACAGGTCCGCTTCGCCGAGCCGGCGCTGCACGGCGCACCCATCCGGTGCGCCTCGTGAGGCGTCCTACGTACTCGAGATCAGCAGAACCGTGGTCTCCGGCTCCAGCATTCGCCAGCGGTGCCCTGACAGGCCGCTGTAGGCCATGCAGTCACGAGGGCCGAGAACGGTCGGCGACATCCCATCAACCTGGATCTCGACTGCTCCCGAGACCACATAGACCGCCTCTTCGCCCTCGTGGACGTACGGCTCCGGCCACTCCTCCATGCCGCCGACGAACTCGGTGACTGTCAGGTGGCCAAGCCCCTCGCTCAGAGAACGCGCCGACCCTGCAATCAAGGAAGAGGCAGACGCGCCCTCGTCATTCATCACCGTCGAATCGTCGTCGTGACGGCTGAGCGCCGTGGTCGAACCGGGACGCGGCGGCCCCGCGAGCAGCGCTGGTCCATTCGTCTTGAGCGCAGTCGCGATGCGATTGAGCGAACGCATGCTTGGCTGCGCGGCTCCCCGCTCCACCTGGCTCAGGAACGGCTGGCTCAACTCAGTCAGCTTGGCGAGCTCGTTGAGGGTGAGGCCCATCCGTTTACGTCGCGATCGAATTCCGGCACCGAGCTGACGATTCGGAGCCGGCGCCTCGGCGGCCGGGCTTGTCGATGACTTGGCCACTTAGGCACGATATCCCGGTCGGTGCTGGCTACTTGGCAGGGCGGCCACGAACCCTTCACACCTCATATCAGCCTCGGTGGACCGCAAGGACGGCTTCGTCCGACCAGCCGCTGTCTTCGGCGAGGAAGCGGATCTCATCGTCGGTGAACTCACGGCCGACGGTGCGACCCGCGGTCCGTACGTAGGATGCACGAAGGTCGTCAAGGCGGATGTCCTCGATCGCGACGTCCCTGACCGAGAGCGGTAGCACGATGCTGCTGCCTGCTGTGCCGCGTCCGGTGCCTGTCGAGATCTCGACGCCGAGGCCCGACGCGAACTCCAGCTGAGACCACGGCGTCTTGCCAGCCCCGGTGTACTCGGTCTCACTGATGACGATCACCTCGTCTGCAGGAAGTTCTTGTGCGACCACGACAGCCGCCGCGAGCGACGTGTTCCCAGCTGGTCCCCGCTCGAGGCCCTCGAGGACCGCGAGCAGTTCGGTCGCATGGAACACCGCACCCTGGCTGACCGTCACGAGCCGATCGAGGTACCGAAGCGGCCGTGCCGCGTTCCTGGGAACGTCGACGCGGTCCGGCCAGGTTGTGAACGGAACAGAGAAGCCGGTATGGCCGGTTGTGAACGACTTTCGATTGAACTGCTGGTCCGATGCCATGTGCAGACCGGAGAGGTCCACCGAGACCCCAACCAGCTGGGTCGCCGCGCCACGAGCGCGAAGGCCGCGGCCGACGCCGGTGCACATGCCACCCCCGGCGTGAGTGGCCAGGACCGCTGCTGGGTCACGGCCGGTCAAGGCACGGACGTCGTCGACAATTTCGGTGCCGAGTGTTTCGATTCCCTGGACGCTCATCGGGGTGTACAGCGACGCATTGAAGTAGCCCGTGTCCTCCAGTACTGACAGCAGCATCGAAAAGAGCTCCGGCCCCACCGTCGTTTGCAGGACCTCGGCACCCAAGGCCTCGCACTTGCGAGCCTTCTCCAGGATCTCCGGTTGGCCGTATCCCCGGCTGTCGAAGGCCTCCTGGACGATGACCGCAGCCAATCCGCTCCTCGCGGCCTGGCTTGCGACCGCAGCGCCGTAGTTCCCGCTGGTGGCGGCTACCACGCCGCGGTACCCGCGCTCTGCGGCAACGTGTGCCGACAGCGCAGCGCGACGGTCCTTGAAGGACCCTGACGGGTTCGCCGCCTCGTCCTTCACGAGGATGCGTGCCCCGAAACCGGCTGGGGAGATCGACCGGACAAGGTCGGTGATGTTGTGCAGTTCGAGCAAAGGAGTGGAACCGACCCCCCTGCTCCGCTGGATCGCCTGAACCTCGTCGAGATCCCGGCCCGTCGAGGCGAGGAGCCCTTCGTAGTCGAACGCGAGCGCGCCCTGCTCGAACTGCCCGTAGTCGATGCCGAGAGCCCGGTCGAGGATCTCCGACCTGCGCTCCATGATCTCCCGGTAGGAGGAACTCATCGCGGGTCTCTCCTCGCGCTGACACGCAGAGGCCCGGCCTCCGCGCGGATGGCGTCGCGCATGGCAAGCCACGCGGGAAGCGGATGTCCGAAACCGTGCGTGTATCCGGGTCGCAGTTCGCGGACGACACCCGTGAGTGTGCGTCCCGTAACGGTGGTGATGGTCCCGTTCTCGCCGAGGACCGGCGCCACACAGTTTCCGCGGGTCCGCACGAGCAGAGGCGTAGCTGCTGTGTCGGCCGGTAGATCCGGCCGGCGCTCGTTCGGTTCGAGCGCGGTCCATTCGATCTCGACCCAGACCTGTTCTGCGGTCACGGCATGATCACAATCTTGCCGTAAGCCTTCCGGCTCTCCATGCGCTCAACGGCACGGGCGCCCTCAGCGAGCGAGAACACACTGTCGACCAGGGGCTCAATGACGCCGCGTGCGGCCAAGTCGAAGACCTTCTCCACCTCGGTCTGGACGAAGGCGAACGAACCGAGGACCTCGAACTCACCCCGGAACAGCGGGATGATGTCGAACGGGACCACCTCCTGAGAGTGCGCACCGCAGGTCACGAGCCGCCCACCCTTCTTGAGCGACTCCAGGCCCGAGGTGAACGTCGATCCACCGACGTGCTCGAAGACCAGGTCGACGCCGCCCCCGGTGAGCTCCTTCACCTGGGGCCCGAAGGCCGGGTTGGCCGTGTAGTTCACGCCCGCCTCCATGCCGTGCGCCCGTGCACGTTCGAGCTTGTCGTCGCTGCCCGCTGTCCCGATGACGCGTGCCCCGGCCCACCGTGCGAGCTGCACGGCCGCGGCTCCGATCCCGCTGCCGACCGCGTTGACCAGCACAGTCTCTCCGGCACGCAGTCGACCGCGAGTGAAGAGCATGTGCCAAGCGGTTCCAAATGCCACCTGGACGGCGACCGCGGCCTCATCGGTGAGGTTCTCGGGGACGCGGACGAGCTGGTCCGCGTGACACACGAGCTCCTCGGCGTAGCCGCCGGATGTGGCGAGGCTGATCCACTCGAGCTCGTCGCACAAGTCCTGGCGTGCGGTCAGGCACGGGGTGCATCGTCCGCAGTTTCGCTGGACCCTGGGAGCGACTCGCTCACCGATCTCCCATCCGGTCACCCCAGGTCCGATGTTCTTGATCGTTCCGACAACCTCGATGCCGGGCACGAATGGCAGACTGACCGGCAGGCGAGACACGCCCCGAATGATGTCGACGTCGATGTGGTTGAGGGCGCATGCGCTGACCGAGATCGTCACCTCGCCTGGTCCCGGGTCGGGCAGCCCGATGTCGATCAGGCTGAAGTTCTCGGGGCCACCGAACTCGTCAATCGCCAATGCCTTCATGCTTGTGCTCCGTTCCTGTTTCTGGGTCATGAGTCGGTTCGGACATCGACGCCTATGCGAGGTCGTGTCCTGGATTCGCCTGTGTTGCCCGCCGACATCCGGATCGGCGGCTGGGGCGGCGCGAAGGTCGCGGCAGTCGTACTCGCCGACTGGCTTCGTGTTTGGACGAGGCGCTACACGGCGCTTCGGGCCAGGTAGTTGCCGTGTCCTTCCCGGCCGACGAATCGGCCGTTGCTGGCGATCAACTCGCCTCGCGAGAAGACGTGCGTGATCGCGCCAGGAAGCGTCCAGCCCTCCCATAGGTTGTAGTCGAGGGCCTGGTGCTGAGTGGCGGCGGAGATGTGCGTCGTGGCAGCCGGGTCGAGCACGATGATGTCCGCGTCCGCGCCGATGCCGACGAATCCCTTGGTGGGGAACATCCCGAAGGACTTGGCCGGGTTGGTCGACGTCAATGCCACGAACTGCTCTAGCGAGATGCGGCCGCCCGCCACGCCGGTGCCGTACATGACCCGCATTCGGTCTTCGATGCCGGCGCCGCCGTTTGGAATGGCGCGGAAGTCGTGCCGCCCGAGATCCTTTTGGCCGACGAAGCAGAAGGGGCAGTGGTCCGAGCTGACGATGCCCAGCGTGCCGTTGTTGAGGCCGCGCCAGAGCGCCTCTTGGTGGTTCGAGTCGCGCAGCGGAGGGGTGAGGACTGCCTTCGCCGCCTCGAAGTCGGGGAGGTCGTAGAGGTCCGGACCGAGGGTCAGGTAGTGCGTGCAGGTCTCGCCAGCTACGGGCCAGCCGTTCAGCTGCGCTTCGGCGACAGCCTCGGTCGCCCCTCCTGTCGAGAGATGGACGAAGTAGATGGGGGCGTCCGCGATGCGGGAAACGGCGATGGCCCGGTTCACCGCTTCGACCTCAGTGGCCGGCGGCCTGGACAAGGCGTGGTTCTCGGGTCCGGTCTTTCCGGACGCAACCAGGTTTGCGGAGATTCTGTCGATCACGTCACCGTTCTCGGCGTGCACGCACGTCTTGGCGCCCAGCCGGCCGGACTCCCGGAGGACTTCGTACATCTCACCGTCATCCAGCATGATCGCGCCCTTGTAGGCCATATAGATCTTCATGCTGGTGACACCCGATCGGACCAGGCCCTCGATGTCGGCGATTGCCCCGTCGTACAGGTCGGTGATCGCGACGTGGAAGCCGTAATCGATGGCGCACTTGTCGATTGCCTTCTGATGCCACCCGTTCAGCGCGTCTTCGAGCTTCTGGCCCTTGGCCTGGAGGGCGAAGTCCACGATCGTCGTCGTGCCGCCGACGGCAGCGGCCCTCGTCCCGCTCGCGAAGTCGTCTGCGGTCTTCGTGTTCATCATCGGCGCATCGAGATGCGTATGGACGTCCACGCCGCCCGGCATGACATACCGACCGGCGCAGTCGATCGCCTCCGCGTCCTCGACTACCAGGTTCTTGCCGATCGCGACGACACACCCGTCCTCGATCAGCACGTCCGCAACGACCGAAGACCCGCTGTTGACTACTGTACCGCCCTGCAGATGTATCCGCTTCATGGCTTCATCGTTCGCGAGTTGTGCCGACCTGCACTTGTCGGCTCTGACCAACGTGTCTCCGGCGGGTTGTGCGTCATGAACACCAGGGTGGGTTCACGACCACGAGGAGATCACCGTCATCGACCGACTCGCCTGTGCTCCCACCCGGCCGACCTCTCGTCGGCGACCTCGCGAACCTGCACGAGCCGTACGCGTCCATCCACGCGGCAAACGGCGGTCCGGATCCAGTTGTGGTCCGGCTGCGACGCCGAGTCAATGCTCACCACCGACCGCTCGCCGTCCGGACGGACTTTCCCATCACCGGGCCTGGGCCGACGGCGGAACTCCGGGGTCGAGAGGGCAGAGGCGCCGCCACACCAGGCCCTCATGTACCCGGAGGTCACCGTCGGGCAGAGAGAAGTCGCACTCTCAGCGTTTCCGGTAGCCGAGTTCTCGCGCTGCAGGGATGGCCAGGACCGCGATCTCACCGCGGTTCGCAACGAGCACAACTCGAAATGGCGCGCCACTCATGCCGCCTCATCGGAGCGGCGAGAATGCCTCGAGCTCCGGTCCGTGGCTGCCGGTGATGATCTGCTTGGCGAGCAGCCTTCCGGAGATCGGGCCGAGGGTGATGCCCCACATGCCATGGCCGCCTGCGACGAACACGTGGGGCGACGCTGTAGCGCCAATGAGGGGTAGCCCGTCGACCGTGCAAGGGCGCGGGCCGACCCATTCGTCGATCCGGTCGTCGACGTCGGCGCCGTCGAGGAACGGTCTGGCGGCATCAACGATGGCCGCGATGCGGCGGGGATCCAGCTTGGCGTCGGGTGGGCTGAACTCCATCATTCCCGCGACCCGGAGGCGGTCGGCGATCGGCGTGCAGGCGACCCGTTGGGATGGCAGGTAGATCGGGCCTCGGGGCGTTGACCTGCAGGAGACACTGAAGCTGTATCCGCGTCCCGACTGGACGAGGCGCCGGACACCGAACCGCCGCAGCAGTGGGCCCGCCCACGCACCAGCGGCCACGACGGCAGCGTCATAGGACTCGCCGTCGATGGAGACACCCGCCGAGTTCGCATCCACACGCTCGACGATGCGTTGGAGCTCGAACCGGGCTCCCCTGTTGCGCACCGCGTCTCCTAGGGACTGGACATAGGCGCCCGGGTCGAGGAAACGCTGACCGTGGAGCTGAATGGCGGCGGTGACCTCATCTGATAGCAGGGGCTCCTGAGCGCGCGCTTGAGCTCCGTCGAGCAAGTCGTACTCCAGCCGCTGGCCCGAGGACTTGATGTGCTGGAGCTCCTGGAGGAGCGGCTCGCGGTCAGAGGCCGACCGATAGGCCGCGACGAAGGAGGACGCCGGACTCGTCGGGGCAGTGACACCTCGATCCGCGAGCTCGTCGAAGGCATCGAGCGCGAGATCGTTGATCGCAATGAGCGCTTCCATCGACTTCTGCCATTGGCGCATGGTGCTGCGCCGCGCGAAGCCGACCAGGAAACGCCACAGCCGGGGATCCAGGCGGGGCGGCACGTAGACCGGCGACCGGGGATTGAGGACCGCGCGGACACCGTATGTGAGGACTGACGGTTCTGGGAGCGGCGTCGCGAGACCGGGCGTCAGCCACCCCGCGTTGCCCCAGGAGGATCCGGATCCGACATCGGCGCGGTCGAACACCGTCACCTCGGTGCCGAGTTCTTGCAGGTGCCAGGCAGTAGCCAAACCAACCATGCCGGCACCGATGACAGCGACGCGCTCAGGACGAGGATGAGCATTCACATGGAGCATGTTGGGGGCACCTGAGCGCGAGGGCACGAGTGCGATTGGCCAACCTTCGCGCTCTTGGGTGTCGCGCGGGCACAACCGCCGCGTCACGTCCGTCGGCCATCTCTGGGGGTTGTTCCGCAGGCACTCCCAACTGCCCTGACGTTGTGATTCGTCGACAGCCTCGGGTGGCTCGAGCCCGTGTCAGCATCACCGGCACCGAGTGTCTGTCCGGCCGAACTCGGTCTCTCCGGACCCGTCCGCAAAGGAAATCCGCATGCACCGTTCCCGTTCCCGTTCACTGCCGCTGGCGCTTGCCGCTCTCAGCTCGCTGGCCATGCTGTCGCTCACCGCGTGTGGGTCGTCCGACGACGACTCCACTGGCGACGAAAAGGTCAATGTCGCCCTGCTCATCCCGAACCAGAATGACTACGCAAACTCGTTCGTTGCCGGCGCTGAAGCAGCCGCTGCGAAGGACGGGAGCGCCGAGGTCAGGACGTTCGTCGCCAACTTCAACCCGCAGACCCAGCTGACCCAGTGCCAGGACGCCATCCAGAGTCAGCGGTACCAGGCGATGGTCATCGAACCGGTCGACGGGGTCGCGATGGCGAACTGCGCGAAGGAAGCCATCGCCGCTGGTATCAAGGTCGTGGCTATCAACGCCCCGGTCGGTGCAGACACCACGACCGCCGAGCCGCAGGTCGACGGTTTGACCGCGGCGCTGCTGGCCCCGCCCACCGTGGTCGGGCAGCATGCCGCGGAGGTCGTCGTGGAGGCCTGTGCCGACCTGGATCCGTGCAAGGTCGGGTACCTGTACGGGACCAAGGGCTTCAGCTACGACACAGCGCGTCGGGCCGCGACCGATGAGGTCTTCGCCGAGCACGCGAACATCCAGATCGTGGCCGAAGCCGAGAGCAAGTTCGACCGCGCCACGACGATCAATGCAGTCACGGACATGATGCGTGCCCAGCCCGACCTCGACGTGCTGCTCTCGGTGCAGGACCCGGTTCCGGTCATCGCCGGTTTGGAGAGCGCTGGCGCGCTCGGCAACGTGAAGCTGTTCGCTACCGGTGCAAGCGACGCCGCCGTGCAGACCGTCGTCGATGGCCAGACGGCGGGCATGAGCATCCTGATGCCTCGGACCGAGGCCGAGCGCGGGACGGAGATCGCGATCGCCGCCGTGCGAGGCACGGAGCCCACCCAGCGGTCGTACAACACGTATGACGACCTCAGCCCGATCGGTTCGACGTTGACGAGCGAGAACGCCTCTGAGTTCCCGTCGCAGTTCAAGGGCTGATCCGGCATGCCCGACAGCCACGCAGCGGAACACGTACACATCGACGTTCGAGACGTGAACGTGTCGTTCGGCGCGTTCGCTGCCCTCGACCAGGTGTCCGTACGGATTCGGCGGGGCCGCGTTCATGCCCTCGTTGGCGAGAACGGCGCGGGCAAGTCAACACTCGGCAAGGTCATCAGTGGCCACCTCCCGGCCACCCGCGGTCAGGTGACCTTGCACCGAGAGAATCCGGCGGAGGTGCTCGGCTCAGCCGGGCACCTCCGCGCCAGGGTTGCCGTCGTCGACCAAGAGCTGGCGCTACTGCCGGCCCGGTCGGTCGCCGAGAACGTGCTGCTCGGCTCACTGCCGTCACGATTCGGAGTGGCGCTTCGTGCGGCCATGCGTTCCCGCGTCGCTACCCTCCTGGAGGCCACCGGGTTCGACCTCGATCCCGACGCCCCGGTCGGGGCGCTGCGAGTGGCCGACCGCCAGCTCGTGACGATCCTCCGCGCCTTCGCCACGCAGGCCGAGGTGATCGTCATGGACGAGCCGACGGCAGCCCTAACCGGTCGAGAGTCCGAACGTCTCCTCGGGGTCATCGACCGGATGCGTGCGGACGGAAGGACCTTCGTGTATGTCTCACACTTCCTGGGCGAGGTGCTCGAGATCGCCGACGACATCACCGTCCTCAAGGACGGACAGGTCACATGGCAGGGAGACGCTTCTGCGACGAACCAGGACGCCCTGGTAGCAGCGATGCTCGGCCGGTCGCTGGTGACGATGTTCCCCGACCGGCAGCCACCTCCACCAGGTGACCCTGTTCTCGTGGTCGAGAACCTCACCAGCGGCCCCGAGGTTCAAGATGTCTCCCTGGCCGTGAGGCCTGGGGAGATCCTCGGCATCGCAGGCATCGTTGGTAGTGGACGCAGCGAGCTGGCGCACACGCTGCTCGGCGCACGACGCGCGACCAGGGGAACGATGCGGCTGAATGGCCAGCTCTACCGCCCGAACGGGCCCACCCACGCGTGGAACCGAGGCGTCCGGATCGTGCCGGAGAGCCGGCGCGACCAGGGACTGTTCCTTCGGCACACCGTGCACCGCAACGTGACGCTGCCACACCTGAGTGCGGTCTCGCGCGCCGGATGCCTGATGCCGGGGGCTGGACGCACGATGGCAGCCGACCTACTCGACCGGATGGACTACCGCGGCAGCGGCGTCGACATTCCGGTCGGCTCGCTGTCCGGCGGCAACCAACAGAAGGTCCTCCTCGCCCGCTGCCTCCTGAGCGACCCCAACGTACTCATCATCGACGAACCCACCCGAGGCGTCGACGTAGGCGCGCGGCACTCGATCTACACCCTGATCGACGAAGCGGCACAACGCGGCGTCGCCGTCATCGTGATCTCGAGTGAACTCGAAGAGGTCCTGGGCCTGGCCGACCGCGTCCTGGCCATGCGAGGGGGACGCATCGTCCGAGAGTTCGCGAAGCACGCCTCCGAGGCCGCAGTCCTGAGCGCCATCCTCGGCGCCGAGCCAACTGCAACCCGCAAGCCCAGCAACTGACCTGGAGTAGACATGACAGAAGCGAACGTCGGCCAGACGACACCCGCGCCCCCCGCCCGGCGCGCATTCTCCTTGGACCTGGCACACGGCCGGGACCTAGGGATCGTCGCGTGCTTCGTAGCGCTGTTCCTGGCCCTGACGTTCTCGTCCGACGTATTCTTCTCGGCTCAGAACTTCGCGACGATCCTGGAGCAATGGGCTCCCGTGATGATCATTGCAGTCGCCGGCACCTTGGTGCTCGTCGCAGGCGATCTGGACATCTCGGTCGGCGCCATATTCGCGATCAGTGGCGTCGCCGCTGCCAAGTTCGCGAACGATACGGGCTCGGTAATCCTCGGATGCGTCGCCGCCGTGATCGCCGGCCTGGCTTGCGGGCTCGTGAATGCAGCAATCACGCTCATCGGCCGCGTCAACTCGCTCATCGGAACCCTCGGAAGCTCGTTGGTGATCCGCGGCCTGGCATTGCTCATAACCGGCGGGTTCATCGTGCAGGCCGCGCCGGTCGGGTTCGACACCCTCGGTGTCGACAGCTGGCTCGGCCTGCGCTGGTCCGTCTGGGTGATGTTCGTCTGGGTGGGCGCAGTTGCAGTTCTCCTCCACCTTACGGTGTTCGGACGCAGGGTCTTCGCGGTCGGCGGCAACATCGAAGCAGCCCGCTTGGCCGGCATACCGGTCGGCAGCGTGAAGGCCGTGGTCTTCGTCGTGTCCGGGATGTCCGCCGGGCTGGCCGGTTTGCTCGCCGCGAGCAAGGTCAACGCGGGCCAGGCGGAGGTCGGTGTCGGCCTCGAGTTCCAGGTCCTCGCCGCCATCGTGCTCGGAGGCACGTCGCTGGCTGGAGGCGCCGGAGCCGTCTGGAGAACGGTGCTCGGAGTGATGATCTTGGCCATGATCGGAAACGGCCTGAACCTACTGGCGGTCGACCCCGTCTACCAGCAGATCGTGCAGGGAACGATCGTGGTCACGGCTGTCGCGGTCGATGCCTGGGCACAACGAGGCAGGAACAAGACTTGAGCAGCTTCTGGCTGGACAACGTCCGGTTCGACGGAGCGATCGTCGATGAACCCGGCGGTTTCGCACACACCGAAAGCATCCAAGCCGCGGTAGAGGTCCGCGACGGCGTGATTGCCGCCATCACGTCAACCGCCCCAGCCGACTCAGAGGTGATCGATGGCGGCGGCCTCCTACTTCTGCCGCCGCTGCGCGACCTCCACATCCACGTGGACAAGACCTACTACGGCGGCCCGTGGCGCGCGCCAGCCCTTGCGAGAAGCCTCGCCGATCGAATCGACCAGGAAGTCGCCCTCCTACCCGAGCTCGTCAGCCATCTGGAGGAACGGGCTGCCGCCATCGTGGGTCTCGTCGCCTCACGTGGCACGTCGTTCCTCAGGGTTCACACGAACGTCGACCACGTCGTCGGCGCCGAGAGCGTCGGGCGACTCGCGGCGCTCGCCCCATCACTCGACCAGTTGGCCCATCTCGAGATCGTCGCCTTCCCCCAACACGGCCTTCAAGACGGGCGCATGGTGCCGGTGCTACGAGACGCCATCCAAGCGGGCGCCTCGATCATCGGAGGCATCGACCCCGCACGGACGGAGACGAACATCGACAAGGCCCTCGAGGCCACGTTCGAGCTCGCCACCGCATACGGCATCGGCATCGACATCCATCTTCACGACCCCGGGACGTTGGGAACGTTCCAGATGCGCCGGATCGCGGCGTTCACCGAGGACGCCGGCCTGCACGGCCGCGTCACGATCAGCCACGCCTACGCGCTGGCGCAGGTCGACGAGTCGACAGCAGCCGGAACCGCGGAGGAACTAGCGGCTGCCGGGGTGGATGTCACCACCGCATTGCAGCTCGACGCCGCGATTCCCGTGCCGCTGATGCGGCGGCTCGGAGTACGGATATCGGTTGGCACCGACAGCGTCATGGACCACTGGGATCCGTTCGGCAGCGGCGACATGCTCGAGAAGGCATCGCTCATTGCTCAGCGGTTCGGCTGCCTCGACGAACGGTCTCTGGCAGCCGCCCTAACCCTGGCCACCGGCGGCGTTCCCGCCGTCGACCCGGACGGGGCGCCATGGCTTCGCGTGGGCGATTCAGCCGACTTCCTCCTCATCGACGCATCGTGCGCGTCCGAGGCCGTCGCGCGACGCCCCCGAACGAGGCGTTCCTTCCGCCGTGGGGTCGAAGCACCGGGCGTTCCCTGAGGCCGATCGCGCCGCCGAGACCACGACTCCTGCATGTTGTCGAGCCTCTTCCCCACGAGCGTGCCATGTGATATTGATGACACCACTATTGATGTGATCAAACATCGCATCGCCCGAAGCGGGAGGACGTACGGTGACGCGGAGAACGGCGGTGCCCTCGCTTTCGTCCAATTCGCTGCGCTCGCGGCAGAACGGCTTCCTGCCGGAGCTCGACGAGGTCGTGGACATGCTCGGTCCGCACATGCTGTCGTTCGTACACAGACCCGCATTCAACGATCCGGTACATGATGTTGCGCTGTTCGACCCGGAGGTTCGCACCCAGGTCGAGCACGGCGAGTTGATCGTCGGAGCCGGAGCAACCGCGGCGACCGTGCTCGACTTGATCGACCAAGCAGCATCCGGCCGAGCGTGTGGCGTCGTACTGCGGGAAGGGAACGCACGTCTCGAGGCTGTGCGCGAACAGGCGCGGTCGCGCGGCATCGCTCTCATCGCGTGCCCCGCCGAAGTTCCGTGGGCCCATTTGGTCGTCTTGATCCGCCGGGTCCTCGACGGCGAGTTCCGAGAGCCTGTCGAAAGCGCCGGGCCGCACCCTGAGGACCTGTTCGCGATGGCCGATGAGGCCGCACAGCTCCTGGGCGCGCCGGTCACGATCGAAGACAACAAGTCAAGATTGCTCGCCTACTCAGCGGGCCAGGAGGAGACGGACCCGACGCGGCTGGCGACGATCGTCGGTCGGCGCGTGCCCCCGAGGGTGCTGGCCCATTACCGGGCCCGTGGAGTGTTCAAGAAGCTGGTCGGGTCGGATCGTCCGTTCCTGATCGAGGACGGGCCGAACGGCACGATGCCTCGCCTGGTGGTGCCTATCCATCATCGAGGCCAGTGGCTGGGTGCGATATGGGCAGTCCTATCCGAACGCTCGATGCCCCCCGACCTCGAGAGGCTGTCGTGGATCCTGGAGTCGTTGTCGACGACGTTGCTTCGCATTCAGTCGCATCTCGAGGTTGAGCGCCGGCAGCTGGAAGCGTGCCTGGTCTCCCTCCTGACGCACGGTCCGGGGCGGGTACCGAGCGCTCTTGGCCCTGGACCTTGGAGAGCAGTACGTGTTCACGACAATGAAGACGGCGCCGACAGACAAGCCTTCGAGGCGGACAACCTCTGTTCCGGGCTCCTTCTGCATGCCCGACGCGCCGGGTGGCAAACTCCGCTTATCACCACGGTTAACCAGCAGGTCTACGTTCTCGTCCAGGCCCGTGGAGCAGAGCCAGGAAGTTGGGACTGGCTGAGGAGACTGGTCTTGGAGACTGCCTCGATAGGGTCACTCGTCCTTCTGGCCGGCGGCGTGAGCCGGACATCCGAGACGATCGCCGGGTCTCGAACCGAGGCGGACGAGTTGGCAGACCTGCTTCGAGATCGACCCTCTCTCGCGTCATCAGTGACATTCGAGGACGAGTGGGCACGCCTGTACCTGGCGCGAGCGCTGAAAGTGATGACAGAACATGACGTCCCAGGACCGGTATGGGAGTTGCAGCTACACGACGACCAATTCGGCACCGAATACGTCCGGACGCTCGAGGCATGGTTGAGCTACCAGACCGACCTTCGCCGGGCTGCGAAGGAGCTCCATGTGCATCCAAACACGATCCGGCACCGGATGAAACGGATCGCCGACATCGTCGACATTGATCTCGAGGACCCCGAGCAGGTGCTGGCAATACGCCTCCAGGCTCAGGCCATCCGATCAGGCTCGCCGGCCGCTACGGCTGCCCAGCTCGAACGCCTCGCTGATTCAAGGCGTTCTTCATCAACCACACCGGCACGTTCGGCGGCGGTCTCATCCAGCCAAACGACTCGGTCGCCCGCCTGATCGACGTGTGGTTCGAAAGGCGGAGGGTGAAGCCGACGAACGCCCCCGCGAGCTCGCCGGCACCGCACCGGACCGTGAGTCTCTCGCCGCATACCGCTATCACCTTCGCTGGATCCTCGAAAGGACAAGAACGAGTACCCGGTGCCCACAGTCGTCGTGCCGCGCAGGAAGAGGAAGCCAACACCCGAAGAGGACCTCGACGCCGTGCGCGCCGTCATCCGCGAATGGGCGATGGCGGAGCTGCGCCAGGGACCGGTGAGCAAGGATCTCGACCCACGTGCCACGCGCCAGCCTCCGGGCCATTCCGCGCAACCCTGTGCATCCTCGCGCAGGCGTGCGTCACCCTCCCGAGTCGCGTCACCGCAGGTCGGAGCCGGTTTTCTCCAGCAGAGCGACGCATTCGACGTGGTGCGTCATCGGGAACATGTCGAGGGCGCGCAGCGAGCGCAGCTGGTAGCCGAGCTTCTGGAACGTGGCGACGTCGCGGCCCAGGGCGGCGGGGTCGCAGGCGACGTACGCGACGGCGCGCGGGGAGCGCTCGACGACCTGCTCGACGACCAGCGCGCGGGCGCCCTCGCGGGGCGGGTCGAGGACGACCAGGTCGACCGAGGAGTACGCCGGGGGCAGCGGGTCGGCCAGCACCCGGTCGACCGCGCCGCACTCGACGTCGACCCCCTCGAGGCCGGCCAGGTTGGCGCGGGCGTGCCGGCTGGCGGTCCGATCGG
Organism: Nocardioides sp.; assembly: GCF_030019515.1. Lineage (GTDB taxonomy): Bacteria > Actinomycetota > Actinomycetes > Propionibacteriales > Nocardioidaceae > Nocardioides. Next base: position 421,807 of record NZ_JASEEQ010000001.1, read on the forward strand.
CCTCGACGGCCAGCACCCGGCCGGTCGGCCCGACGGCGTCGGCGAGGTAGCGGGCGAACAGCCCGACCCCGGAGTAGAGGTCCAGCGCGGTCTCGCCGCGGCGCGGCGCGAGGAGGTCCAGGACCGTCTCGACCAGCACGCGCGGCGCCCCCGGGTGCACCTGCCAGAACCCGTCGGCCTCCACGGCGAAGACGTGCTCGCCGCCGTACCGCGGCACGTCGACCCGCTCCCCCACCACCGTCGACAGCGCGGTCGCGTGCCGGTCCAGGGTGGTGCCGGCCCGGCTGATCGCGCGGGCGTCCGGCCGGGTGATCAGGCAGTCGTCGATCGGGATCACCTCGCGGGAGCGGTACTTGCGCAGCCCGCGCCGGCCGCGCGGTCCCACCGCCCACTGGATCCGGGTCCGCCACCGCAGCCCCGCGTCGAGGTCGGCGTCGGCGTCGGGGTTCGGGGCGGCTCCCGGGACCGGCTCGACCTCGACATGCACGTCGGTCTGGGCGAGCCGGCCGAGCTGCTCGCGGACCACGGCCGCCTTCAGCTCGCGCTGGCGTGGCAGCGCCACGTGCTGGAAGTCGCAGCCGCCGCAGCGGCCGGGGCCGGCGTACGGGCAGGGCGGCTCGACCCGGTCGCGGGAGGCCTCGAGGACCTCGACCGCGTCGCCGCGCCAGAACCGGTCGCCCTCGGTGCCCTCGGTGATCTCCACGACCACCCGCTCGCCCGGGATCGCGTGCCGCACGAACACCACCCGCGGCCGGTCCGACGGCCCGTCGGCGGTGCCCTCGAGCCGGACGATGCAGTGCCCGCCGTGCGCGATCGGGCCGACCACGGCCTCGAACCGCTCGCCGACCCGGGAGCCGCCGCGAGCCTTGCGCGGTCGCGGCTGCCGGGTCACGGCTGGATCTGCCGGTCCGAGTCGGGACGCGTGCGCGGGTCGCCCAGCCGGTAGTCGGTCGGCCGGGTCCAGACCCCGAGCCGCTCCTCGCGCTCCCGGGCCAGCTCCGAGGAGCGCAGCTGGTAGGGCACCGAGGTGACCATCACGCCGGGTGCGAACAGCAGCCGGCCCTTGAGCCGCAGCGCGGTCTGGTTGTGCAGCAGCTGCTCCCACCAGCGGCCGACGACGTACTCCGGGATGTAGACCGCGACCACGCCGCGCGGGTTCGCCCGGCGGATCTCGGTGGCGTACTCGACGATCGGCCGGACCAGCTCCCGGTACGGCGAGTGCAGGACCTTGAGGGGTACGCCGAGGTTCCGCTCGTCCCACTCCTCGAGCAGCCGGTTGGTGGCCGCCTGGTCGACCGAGACGTAGACGCCCTCGAGCACGTTGGGCCGGGTGGCCTTGGCGAAGGCGAGCGCCCGCAGCGTCGGCTTGTGCAGCTTGGAGACCAGCACGATCGCGTGCACCCGGGTCGGGAGGATCTTGTCCTCCTCGTCGGCGGCCAGCTCGGCGTTGACGCTGTCGTAGTGGCGCCGGATGGCGCGCATGCCCGCGAAGAAGAACACCATCGCGAGGATCGTGATCCAGGCCCCGGCGAGGAACTTGGTGATCAGCACGATCACGAGCACCACCGCCGTGAACGTGAGCCCGATGGCGTTGATGGTGCGCGAGCGCACCATCCGCCGCCGCTCCGCCGGGTCCTTCTCCCGCTGCAGGTGCCGGGTCCAGTGCCGGATCATGCCGAGCTGGCTGAGGTTGAACGAGACGAACACGCCCACGATGTAGAGCTGGATCAGCCGGGTCGTCTCGGCGTTGAACACCTGGATCAGCACGATCGCCATCACGGCGAGGAACACGATGCCGTTGCTGTAGGCCAGCCGGTCGCCGCGCGAGCCGAGGGCCCGCGGCGCGTAGCCGTCCTTGGCCAGGATCGACCCCAGCACCGGGAAGCCGTTGAATGCGGTGTTCGCGGCCAGCACCAGGATCACGCCGGTCACCGTCACGACCAGGTAGAAGCCCGCCGGGAAGTCGTGGAACACGGCGTCCGCGATCTGGGCGATCACCGTGTGCTGGTCGTAGCCGGCGGGCAGCGGCTCGCCGTTGCGGGTGAGCCGGTCGAGCTCGCTCGGGTCGACCAGCTGGAGGCCCATCTGCTTGGCCAGCACGATGACGCTGACCATCATCGTGATCGCGATCGCGCCGAGCAGGAACAGGGTGGTCGCGGCGTTCTTGCTCTTCGGCCGCCGGAACGCCGGCACGCCGTTGGAGATCGCCTCGACGCCGGTGAGCGCCGCACAGCCCGAGGAGAAGGCCCGCGCCAGCAGGAACAGGAGGGCGAGCGTCGTCATCGAGTCGTCGTAGCCGGGCGTGGTGGCCATCTCCAGGTCCGCGCTGGCGGCCTGTGGCAGCCGTCCGGCGGCCAGCTCGAGCATGCCGTAGGCGCACATGCCGAGGATCGCGACCATGAACGCGTACGTCGGGATCGCGAAGAACGTGCCGGACTCCCGGATCCCGCGCAGGTTCATGGCCATCAGCAGGATGACCATCACGCTCGCGAAGGTCGCCTCGTGGCCGCTGAGGGCGTCGATCGCGGAGGCGGCGTACTGGGCGCCCGAGGAGATCGACACGGCGACGGTGAGCACGTAGTCCACGAGCAGCGCGCTCGCCACGGTGGTGCCGGCGGTCGGGCCGAGGTTGACGGTCGCGACCTCGTAGTCGCCGCCGCCGCTGGGGTAGGCGTGCACGGTCTGGCGGTACGACGCCACCACGGCCGCCATCACCAAGGCGACGGCGATGCCGATCTTCCAGGACCAGACGTACGCCGAGGCGCCCGCCAGGGACAGCATGATGAAGACCTCGTCCGGGGCGTAGGCCACCGAGGAGAGGGCGTCACTGGCGAACACCGGGAGTGCGATGCGCTTGGGCAGGAGTGTCTCCCCGAGCTGGGAGCTGCGTAGCTTGCGCCCCAGCAGGATCCGCTTCGATACGTCGCTGACACTCACGACGGGAAAGGCTAGACCCTCCCTGTCCCTCCTGTAGCGTCTGCGACGTGCACGTCGTGATCATGGGCTGCGGGCGGGTCGGCTCGACGCTGGCCCGCAGTCTCGAGGACCGCAACCACACCGTCTCGGTGATCGACAGCGAGCCGGACGCGTTCCGCCGCCTCGGCCCGGGCTTCAACGGGGACAAGGTGACCGGACAGGGCTTCGACCAGGAGGTCCTGGAGAAGGCGGGCATCCGCCGCGCCGACGCGTTCGCCGCCGTCTCCAGCGGGGACAACTCCAACATCATCGCCGCCCGCGTGGCCCGCGAGACGTTCGGCATCCAGCAGGTCGTGGCCCGCATCTACGACCCGGGCCGCGCCGAGGTCTACCAGCGGCTCGGCATCACCACGGTCGCGACCGTGAAGTGGACGGCCGACCAGATGCTGCGCCGCCTGCTCCCGGCCGGCGCCGAACCCACCTTCCGCGACCCCTCCGGCACCATCCGGCTCGATCAGCTGCCCGCCCCGGAGCCGTGGGTCGGGCACCGGACCGTGCACTTCCAGGAGCAGGTCGGCTGCCGGATCGCCTGGATCGACCGGCTCGGCGAGGGGATGCTGCCCACCCGCGAGAGCATGATCCAGGAGGGCGACATCCTCCACGTCACGATGCGTGAGGAGCACGCCCCCCGGGCCTACGAGGTCATCGACCGCGGACCTGACGAAAGCTGAGTGAGCCATGCGTGTCGCCATCGCCGGAGCCGGTGCGGTCGGTCGTTCGATCGCCCGCGAGCTGATCATCAACGGCCACGAGATCCTGCTCATCGACAAGGACCCCGAGTCGATCAAGCCCGAGCGGGTCCCCGACGCCGAGTGGCTGCTCGCCGACTCCTGCGAGCTGTCCTCGCTGGAGGAGGCGCGGCTCGACCAGTGCGACGTCGTGATCGCCGCGACCGGCGACGACAAGGCCAACCTGGTGACCTCGCTGCTCGCGAAGACCGAGTTCGGCGTCCCCCGCACCGTCGGCCGGGTCAACCACCCCAACAACGAGTGGCTGTTCACCGAGGCCTGGGGCGTCGACGTCAACGTCTCGACCCCGCGGATCATGTCCGCGCTGGTCGAGGAGGCGGTCACCGTCGGCGACCTGGTGCGGCTGTTCACGTTCCGCCAGGGCAACGCGAACCTGGTCGAGATGACCCTGCCCGCCGACTCGCCGTACGTCGGCCAGCCGACCGGGCTGATCCCGTTCCCGGAGAACTGCGCGCTGGTCACCATCCTGCGCGACGGCCAGGTCTACGTCCCCGACGCCGAGCAGCCGGTCGAGGCCGGTGACGAGCTGCTGTTCGTGGTGCCCTCCGACATCGAGAAGGAGCTCGAGCGCCTGCTCGCCCCCTCCGCCCACGGCGGCTAGGGACGGCTGGGCCCCGGGGGCGGTCAGGCCTCGGCGACCGGGGTCCGGTTCCGGGTCAGCACCCAGGCCATCACGGCCAGGGCGGCCAGCTGGAGCGGCCAGCCCATCCCGATCTTGAGGATGCCCATCGCGGCGACCGCGGAGTCGGGGTCGATCGACCCGGTCTTGCCGGCGAACCAGACGGGCGCCTGGACCGCCACCCGGATCGCGCACGGGATCGCCAGCAGCCAGGTGAGCGTCGTGCACAGCCGCACGATCTGGCGGTCCTGGTGCCAGGCGGTCGGCTCACCGGTGACGCTGCCGACCATGAACCCCACGAGGGGCCAGCCGATCAGGCAGGTCAGCGACAGCACGACCGTGTAGACGCCGTTGTAGATCAGCCCGGGCAGGAAGTAGGCCAGCGCCTGGTCGTTCGCGCTCCCGCCCTGGCGGGCCGAGATCGTCACGAACACCCAGCCGATGCCGATGCCGAACAGCGCGTTGAGGCAGAACTGCACCGTGGTGCGCTGCACCAGCCGGACCGCCAGCAGCACGACCGCGACCGCGACGCTCGCCCCGAGCGCCACCCGGAGCTCCTTGGTGGAGAGCCACAGGACCGTGAAGATGATCGTGGGTACGGCGGCCTCCACCATGCCGCGCCGCCCGCCGAGGGCGCGCGAGATCTGGGCCCGCACGACCGCCTCGACTGTGTCGACGCTGGGTGGCGTGTGTCCCGGGACGGCCTCGCTCACGGCATCAGCTCGTAGCGCGGGTTGTAGATGATCCGGTGCCCCTCGTGGCGGCCGATCCGGCCACGGATCTCCAGGGAGCGGCCCGGCGCGATGCCGGTGATCCGGCGGCGACCGAGCCAGATCACGGTGAGGGTACCGGTGCCGTCGAACAACTCGGCCTCCAGCGCGGGCACCCCGCCGCGGGGTCGCAGCGTCACGGTCCGCAGGGTGCCGCGCAGCCGCACCTGCTCGCGGTCCGGGGCATCGCCGATCCGGTCGAGCTGCTCGCCGGCGTACTCCCGGCGCATGTCTCGGGCGTGCTGGTCGCTGGTGTTGGCCCACCGGCTGATGCTGCGGCGCAGCCGGCTCTTGTCCGCCATGGCACGAGAGCCTAGGTGCTCGGTCGCTCGACGAGCTGCTCGCGGGGCGGCATCACCAGCGGGAGCGCGGCGCCGACCGGCATCGCCTGCGCGCCTCGCCGGATCACGATCTGCTCGATCGCGTCCTCCCAGGGGCCGGCGGCCGTCGCGTCCTGGGCCGGGCGGCCCATCAGCGTGGCCCGCAGCATCCACCGCGAGCCGTTCACGCCGATCACCCGGGACGCCTGGGTGCCGGTGCGGCCGTCCTGGGTGCGCACGCTCACCTGACAGTCGAGCTCGGTGCCGAACCGGCCCTCGCGCTCGGTCGCGGTGCCGCCGCGCTGGGCGTAGTCGGCCGCCAGCCGCGGCCGGATCTCAGCCCACAGGTCGCCGCCGCGCGGAGCGGCGAACGCGCGCAGCTCGAGGACGCCGTCGGGGCCGGCGAGCACCACCGCCTGGACCTCCTCCTCGTCCTCGTCGACCTGCAGGCGCAGCTCGAGCTCGCGGCCGGGGGCGACCAGCATCGAGCCGAGGTCGACACGCGGGACGTCGTCCTCCTCGGGGAGGTCGTCGATGTCGAACGGGCCGGACGGGACGGCCGCGCCCTCGACGTCGGACTCGGCCGTGGGGTCGGCCGCCGCATCGGTGTCAGCGGACTTGCGACGGAACTTCACGAGCACTCCTCGGACGAGATCAGAAACCACCGGTAGAACCGTAACCCCCGGCACCACGGACCGAGCCGGGGAGTTCCCCCACCTCCGTGAATCGGGCGCGCTCGACGCGTTGCACGACCAGCTGGGCGATCCGGTCGCCGCGGCGCAGCTCGATCGGCTCGCGCGGATCGTGGTTGACCAGCATCACCTTGATCTCCCCGCGGTAGCCGGCGTCGATGGTGCCCGGGGTGTTGACGATCGAGAGCCCGTGCCGCGCCGCGAGGCCCGAGCGCGGGTGCACGAAGGCGGCGTACCCCTCGGGCAGCGCGAGCGCGATGCCGGTCGGCACCATCGCCCGCTCCCCCGGCGCCAGGGTCACGTCGACCGTGGTCAGCAGGTCGGCGCCCGCGTCGCCGGGATGGGCGTACGACGGCAGCGGGAGGTCGGGGTCGAGGCGCTGCACCGCGATCTCGAGGGTGTGGTCGGCGTCGCTGGTCACGTCGCGGGACCCTACCGGCCGGTCGCGACCCGAGGAATGGAAGGATTCCGCCCGTGACCCTCACGCCTGTCTACAGCGAGCGCCTGGGCGTGCCGCTGCGCTGGTGGGTGCAGGGCACGATGCTGGTCGCCACCCTCTGGCTGGCCGTGGTGGTCGCGCTGCCGGCACTGGCCGCATGGCTGGTGACCGCGGTCGCGCTCGGGGTGCTGACCTTCCTGTTCTGGTCCTACGGGTCGGCGCGGATCGTGGTCGCCGACGGCACGTTCCGCGCCGGCCGCGCACACATCCCCGCTGGGTTCCTCGGGGCGGTGACCGCGCTGGACGCCGAGGAGACCCACCGCACCGCCGGCGTCGAGGCCGACGCCCGCGCCTACCTGCTGCTGCGCCCCTACCTCAAGCGCGCGGTGCGGGTGGAGATCACCGACCCGGCCGACCCCGCGCCGTACTGGCTGGTCGGCACCCGGCACCCGGAGGAGCTGGCGCGCGCCCTCGCCGCGCTGACGCGCGCCGGCTGACACACGCCGGTTGACGCCTGGGGGCCTGGGTACTGTTCGGCCATGGCATCTGGAGGATCCAAGGTCTGGACCGTGTTCTCGCTCGTGTCCGCGCTCGGCGCGGCCGCGCTCGCCAAGAAGGCGATCGACAAGTCGTGGACGATCGCGACCGGCAAGAAGCCCCCGGAGAACCCGGCCGACCCCGACGTGGACATCTGGGAGGCCGTCGGCTGGGCGGTCGCCAGCGGTACGGCGATCGGGCTGGCCCGGATGATCGCCCAGCGCCGGGCGGCGTCCTACTACGCCCGCTCCACCGGCCACCTGCCCCCGGACCTGCGCAAGGACAACCAGAACGCCTGACCCGCCTGACCCGCCTGACGCCGAGTCGGCGCATCATGCCCGCTCAGCACCGCCGAGTCGGCGCATCATGCCCGCCCAGCACCGCCGAGTCGGCGCATCATGCCCGCCCAGCACCGCCGAGTCGGCGCATCATGCCCGCTCAGCACCGCCGAGTCGGCGCATCTTGCCCGCTCAGGCGCAGTCGCGGCAGATCATCTTCTTGGCGTCGGCGAGCTGGCTGCGGTGGTGAACCAGGAAGCAGCTCATGCAGGTGAACTCGTCGTCCTGCTTGGGCTTGACCTCGACGGCGAGCTCCTCGTGGGAGAGGTCGGCCCCGGGCAGCTCGAAGGACTCGGCGGCCTCCGCCTCGTCCTCGTCGACCTTGCCGGAGTTCTTGTCGTGACGGCGCGCCTTGAGCTCTTCGATGCTCTCCTCGGACTGCTCGTCCTCGTTCTTGCGCGGTGCGTCGTAGTCAGTCGCCATCCGTCACTCACTCACTCCCCTGGAACCTGCTGCCCCACGTCTCGTCGGTCCTGCCTTCGCGGCACCGTGGCGCGGCAGATTGTGCACCATCAGACCCGTATCTCGCACACCGCGCCCACGTCGCGGATCAGGAACATCGGATGACGGGTGCCTATTCCCCCGGATCCCCTGCCCGTTCCGCGCGTCGCACGGCTCAATCGGCCGTGAAACCCGCTTCCTGAACGGCCGCGACGAACTCGTCGAACCCGTGTGTCGGAGCACACACGACCAGGTCGCTGCCACCGACGCCGGACAGGTGTCCGAGGCGGGCCCCGGCGAGCTCGGCGATCAGGCCGCCGGCGGCGTGGTCCCACAGGTTGACGCCCTCCTCGACGTACCCGTCCAGCGCGCCCTCGGCGAGGTGGCACAGGTCCAGCGCGCACGACCCGCACCGCCGGATGTCGCGGATCCGGGTGATCAGCCGGGCGACCGCGGCGGCCTGCAGCCCCCGGATCCGGGAGTCGTAGTTGAAGCCGGTGCCGACCAGCCGCAGGCGCAGCGGCGCCGGCCCGCGTACGGCGAGGGGCTCCCCGTCGCGGGTCGCCCGGGCCGGCGCACCGCCGTGCTCGGCCCGGTCGGCGCGGTGCCCGACGTACTCGGTGCGCCGCGCGACGTTCAGCACCACGCCGGCCACGACCTCGCCGTCGCGCTCCGCGGCGATGGACACGGCGTACTCCGGCAGGTCGTAGAGGAAGTTCACGGTGCCGTCGATCGGGTCGACGATCCAGCGGATCCCGCTGCTGCCGGCGACGTCGTCGCCCTCCTCGCCGAGGAAGGCGTCGGCGGGGCGCCGGGCGGCGACCAGCGTTCGGATCAGCGCCTCGCTGGCCCGATCCGCCTCGGTGACGGGGTCGACCTCGCTGGACTTCGTGGCCGCGACCGTCACGCCGGCCGCACGGCGACCGCGGACCAGCTCGGCCGCCTCCCGCGCCACCTCCAGCGCCAGGTCGGCGAGCTCCGCGTTGGACGGCCCCGCGTGGGCCGGCCCCACGTCGGAGGAGTCCGGGCTCACGAGTCGGCGCCCGCGAGCGCCGGCCGCTCCGCGCGCGGGTTGGGGCAGCAGCCGGACGGGCACTGGTCCCAGCACGCCGGCCAGCGGCCGACGACGGCGCGCACCACGTCCTCTCCGCGCTCCACCGCGGCCCGCTCGAGCAGCAGGTCCCGCACCGTCGCGACCAGGCGTGGGTCGATTCCCGCCGTCGCCGCGCGGGTCGCGGGCAGCCCGAGCCGCGCCGCGGTGCCCATCGCCTCGACGTCGAGGTCGTAGACGACCTCCATGTGGTCGGACACGAAGCCGATGGGGACCAGGACCACGGCCGGCGCGCCGTCCTGGTGCAGTTGCTCGAGGTGGTCGTTGACGTCCGGCTCGAGCCACGGGACGTGCGGGGCGCCGGAGCGCGAGCAGTAGACCAGCGCGTGGCGGTGCCGGTGACCGGTCTCCTGGCGGACCCGCTCGACGATCTCGTCGGCGACGCTGAGGTGCTGGTCGACGTACGCCCCACCCTCCGGCCCGCTGCCGGCGTTCATCGCCTCCGGCAGCGAGTGCGTCACGAACGCGAGGTGCGCGTCCTCGCGGACCTGCTCGGGGAGGTCGGCGAGCGCGGCGAGGGTGGCGTCGACCATCGGTTCGACGAAGCCCGGGTGGTTGAAGGGGTGCCGCAGCTTGTCGAGAACCGGAGCGTCCTCCAGGTCGGCGCCGAGCGCGGCGACGGCGTCGTAGAGGTTCTCGCGGTACTGCCGACAGCTCGAGTACGACGCGTACGCGCTGGTCACGAAGCAGGCGGCGCGGGTGACCCCGTCGGCCACCATCTCGCGGACCGTGTCGGCCAGGAACGGCTCCCAGTTGCGGTTGCCCCAGTAGACCGGGAGGTCCAGCCCCGCGCCGGCGAGGTCGTCCCGAAGCGCGGCCAGGAAGGCGCGGTTCTGGTCGTTGATCGGGGACCGCCCGCCGAAGTCGTAGTAGTGCTGCCCGACCTCCTCGAGCCGTTCGCGCGGGATGCCGCGGCCGCGGGTGACGTTCTCGAGGAACGGCACCACGTCCTCGGGGCGTTCGGGTCCGCCGAACGACACCAGCAGGACGGCGTCGTACGGGCTGGGGTCGAGGCTCATGCGAATCATCGTAGGGAGCCTCCGATAACGATTCGTGGGGGGCGGTCCCCCAGCCCTAGGCTCCAGGCGATGCTCACGTCCTACCGTCGGATCCTCGCGGAGCCCGGCGCACTCCGCTTCTCGATGGCCGGGCTGTTCGCGCGGCTGCCGATCTCGATGGTGGGTCTGGGCATCGTGCTGCTGGTCTCGGCGGTCACCGGGTCGTACGGCGTCGCCGGGGCCGTGTCGGCCGCGTACATGCTGGCCAACGCGAGCTTCGCGATCCTCCAGGGCCGGCTGCTCGACGCGCTCGGGCAGGGCCGGGTCCTCAGCATCGCCGCCGCCGGCTTCGGGGTGTCGATCTCGCTGCTGGTCTGGTCGGTGCAGGCGGGCTGGCCGATCGCGACGTCGTACGTCTTCGCGGCGATCGGCGGCGCCTGCCTGCCCCAGGTCGGCTCGTGCGTGCGTGCCCGGTGGTCCCACGTGCTCGAGCGGCCCGCCGACGTGCAGACCGCGTTCGCGCTCGAGGCCGTGCTCGACGAGGCGGTCTTCATCCTCGGGCCGATCGTGGTCACCGTGCTGGCGACCGCCTGGCACCCGGTGGCCGGCATCGCGGTCGGCGTGGTCGCCTGCGTCGTGGGCACGCTGGCGTTCACCGCTCAGCGTGCGACCGAGCCGCCGGCGCACCCGCGGTCCGAGACCGCCGGCCCGCGGCCGGCGCTGCCGCGGCGCACCGTGGTCGCGCTCGCCGTCGTCTGCGCGGCACTCGGGGTGCTGTTCGGCGCCGCCGAGGTGACCACCGTGGCGTTCGCCGAGGAGCTCGGCCACAAGCCGTGGTCGGGCGCCCTGCTGGCCCTGTGGGCACTCGGCAGCCTCACCTCCGGGGTGCTGACCGGTGCGATCAACTGGCGCCGCGGACCGACCGTGCGGGTGCGGTGGGGCGCGTTCGCGATGGCCTGCGCGATGGTGCCGCTGACGTTCGTAGGGTCGATCCCGCTGATGGGGTTGGCCCTGTTCGTCGCGGGCTTCGCGATCGCGCCGACGATGATCGCGACGATGTCGCTCACCGAGGCGTCGGTGCCGGCCGGGCGGCTCACCGAGGGCATGGCGATCATGCAGACCGGGCTGGTCGCCGGCGTCGCGCCCGGCGCCACCCTGAGCGGCCTGGTGGTCGATCACCAGGGCGCGTCCGCGGCGTACCTCGTCTCGGTCGCCGCGGGCCTGATCGCCGCCGCGGCGGCCCAGGCGCTGCCCCGGCAGCGCACTACGATCACGTCGTGACGGGGTGGAGGAACTGGGCGGGCATCGAGTCGGCGCAGCCGGCCCGGGTCGAGGACCCGGCTGACACTGCGGCGATCGTCGCGGCCGTCGAGCGGGCCCGGACCGAGCGGACCACGCTCAAGATGGTCGGCACCGGGCACAGCTTCACCGCGATCTCGGCGCCCGAGCACACGATGCTGCGGCCCACCCGTCTGGGCGGGATCCTCGCGGTCGACCGCGAGGCGATGACCGTGACGGCGCTGGCCGGCACCCGGCTCGCGGACCTCAACCACCAGCTCGAGGCGCTCGGGCTGAGCCTGCACAACATGGGCGACATCGCCGAGCAGACCCTCGCCGGGGCGGTCTCGACCGGCACCCACGGGACCGGCGGCGTCGCGGCGTCGCTCTCCGCGCAGGTCTGCGGGCTGACCCTGGTGACCGGCACCGGCGAGGTCGTCGAGGCCACCGAGACGGTCAACCCGGAGATCCTCTCGCTGGCCCGCGTCGGGCTCGGCGCGCTCGGCGTGCTGACCACGCTCACGTTCCGGGTCGAGCCGCTGTTCGTGCTCGAGGCGCACGAGACCCCGATGCGCTGGGACGAGGCGCTCGACGGGTTCGACCAGCGGGTCGCGGACCACCACCACGTCGACATGTACTGGTTCCCGCACACCGACCGGATGCTCACCAAGACCGACGACCGGCTCGACGCCGCTCCCGACGAGGTCGCACCGCTCTCGCGGCTGCGCTACTGGTGGGACGACGAGTTCCTCTCCAACCGGGTCTTCGGCGCCCTGAACCTGCTGACCAACCGGGTCCCGGCGCTCATCCCGTCCCTCAACCAGGCCACCAGCCGGCTGCTGTCCGCCCGCACCTACAGCGACGTCGCGCACCGAGTCTTCACCTCCCCGCGCGGCGTGGTCTTCCGCGAGATGGAGTACGCCGTGCCGCGGGCGGCCGGGCTGGACGCGCTGCGCGAGTGCCGCGCGGCGATCGACGCCTCGGGCCTGCGGATCACGTTCCCGGTGGAGATCCGGGTGGCCCCCGCCGACGACATCGCCCTGTCGACCTCCGCGGGGCGCGACTCCCTCTACCTGGCGTTCCACACGCACCGCGACGTCGACCACCACGCCTACTTCGCGCTGCTCGAGCCGATCCTGCGCGCCCACGACGGGCGGCCGCACTGGGGCAAGGTGCACACCCGGACGGCCGCGGACCTGGCCCCGGCGTACCCCGGCTTCGCCGACTTCCTCGCCCTGCGCGACCGCCTCGACCCGGACCGGGTCTTCGCCAACGCGTACCTGCGGCGGGTGTTGGGCGACTGAGCCTCCGCCCGACTCGGCGCCAGGTGCCCGGTTGCCGGGCAAGATGCGCCGACTCGACCCCCTTTGCCGGGCAAGACGCGCCGACTCGACGCCTTTTGCCGGGCAAGATGCGCCGACTCGACCCCTTTTGCCGGGCAAGACGCGCCGACTCGACCCCTTACACGCTGGCGGGGCCCATCGGGACCGGCGCCTGCCAGTGCCGCCAGAGCGCCAGCAGCCGCCACCCGATGCACAGGCCGGCGCCGGTGGCGACCACGACGCCGAGCGGCAGGTCGGCGTGGGTGCCGGCGACCACCACGACCGCCCCCGCCAGGGCCGGGGTGGCGTACAGCTCGCCGCGGAACACGGCGGGCACGCGCGAGGCGAGCAGGTCGCGGATCACCCCGCCGCCGATGCCGGTCACCAGCCCCATCAGGGCGGCGGGCGCCGGGCCCAGTCCGTAGTCGAGCGCCTTGAGCGCGCCGGTGACGCAGAACAGCCCGAGGCCGAACGCGTCGAGGACGTTCACGGCGCGCTCCACGCGGCCCAGCACGGGGTGGTAGAAGAACGCCAGCGCCCCCGCCACGACCGGCACCATCAGGTAGCGCCAGTCCTGGAGCGCGGCCGGCGGGGTCGCGTCGATGAGCACGTCGCGGAGGAAGCCGCCGCCGAGGCCGGTCATGCCGGCCAGGACCAGGACGCCGAAGACGTCGAGGCCCTTGCGGACCGCGACCAGCGCCCCGCTGATCGCGAACACGAAGATGCCGACCAGATCCAGCACGATCAGGGTGGTGGAGGGCTCGGGCGAAGACACCCTCCGAGGCTAGTCGTGACCACTCCTCCGGCCCGCGGGGCGCGCGGCGACGATCCCGCGGACGGGACCTCCGCTGGCGTAGGCTCGGCGCACCGAAGACGCACCCGACGCGATGGGACAAGGAGCTCGACCACCGATGGCGCACCTCACGCTCGCCGGAGTGAGCGACGACGGGTTGCAGCTGCGCCTGGTGGACGCCGAGGGCGTCGAGCACACCGTGGACGTCGACGACCGCCTCCGGGCCGCGCTGCGCGGGGACCGGACCCGCCGATGGGAGACCAAGATGGACAGTGCCCTCCGCCCTCGCGACATCCAGGCCCGGATCAGGTCCGGGGAGTCCCCCGAGGCGGTGGCGCAGGCGGCACAGACGTCGGTCGACAAGATCATGGCGTTCGCCGCACCCGTGCTCGCGGAGCGGCAGCACGTCGCCGAGCGCGCCCAGCGCTCGTCGGTACGTCGCACCGACGGCGGCCAGGCCGCAGCCGGTGCCCGCACCCTCGGTGACGCCGCGGCCAGCCACCTGCGGGCCGCGAACGTCGACCCGGCGACCGTCGAGTGGGACGCCTGGCGGCGCGAGGACGGGCGCTGGTCGCTGACCGCGTCGTACTCCTCCCCCGAGCGCAGCGGCACCGCGGAGCTGACCTTCGACGCCCCCGGCAACTACGTCACCCTCGACAACGAGGACGCCCGGTGGCTGGTCGGTGAGGCCGTCGCCGCGGCGGCGCCCGCACCGGACGACCTGCGGCACGCCCGCCAGCGCCGGCTCAGCGCGGTCGGCGACCTCGACCAGGAGCTGCCGCTCGGCGAGGACGCGATCGGGCTGGTCTCCGAGCAGCCGGTCGAGGCGTTCCTCGACGACGAGCCGCCGGCCGACCCCGAGGTCGCCGCCGAGCAGGCCGGGCTGCGCGAGGAGGCCGCCCAGGCGGCCGCGGAGGACGACCTGCACCGCGGTGAGCTCGAGGACGACCGGGACGACCGGCCGCGCGAGGAGCACCACCACGAGCCGCCGGTGCGCCGCCCGGTGAAGAAGACCCGGGGCCGCGCGTCGGTGCCGAGCTGGGACGAGATCATGTTCGGCCCGAGCGAGGGCGACGGCGCGTAGGCCCACCCAGGACCGCCCCGCCGCTCCCCTGTCCAGGGCCGCGACCCGCGGGTAGCCTCCCCGCATGTCGTACTTCGTGACGGGCGCCACAGGGTTCATCGGCCGGCACCTGGTCCGCGAGCTGCTGGACCACCGGGAGGGCGAGGTCCACGTCCTGGTCCGCGCCGGCTCGCTGCCACGGCTGGAGGCGCTGATCGCCCGCTGGGACACCGACCGGGTGATCCCGGTGGTCGGCGACCTGGCCGCGGACGCGCTCGGCGTCGACCCGGACTGGGTCGAGCAGCACCGCGCCGGCAGTGGCCGGGGCATCGACCACTTCTTCCACCTCGCCGCGATCTACGACATGACCGCCGACGACGAGGCCAACGAGACGATGAACGTCGGCGGCACCCGCAACGCGCTGGCGCTCGCCGAGGCGCTGGACGCCGGCTGCTTCCACCACGTGTCGTCGGTCGCCGCGGCCGGGGAGTACCGGGGCCGCTTCGACGAGACGATGTTCGACGAGGGGCAGCACCTGCCCTCGCCGTACCACCGCACCAAGTTCGAGTCCGAGCGGATCGTGCGCGAGGAGGCGACGGTCCCCTGGCGGGTCTACCGGCCCGCGATCGTGGTCGGCGCCTCCGAGACCGGCGAGATGGACAAGGTCGACGGCCCCTACTACTTCTTCGGCGCGATGAAGGCGATGCGCGACCGGCTGCCGTCCTGGCTGCCGCTGGTCGGGATCGACCTCGGCGACACCAACCTGGTGCCGGTCGACTACGTCGCGGCCGCGATGGACCACCTCGCCCACGTGCCCGACCGGGACGGCGAGGCCTTCCACCTGGTCAACCCCGAGCCGCAGCCGGTGGTCGACATGGTCAACGCGTTCTGCGCGGCGGCCGGCGCGCCCCGGTTCGCGACGCCGCTGGACCGTGGGCTGACCCGTCGCCTGCCGCAGGCGCTGACGCCCGCCGGCCTGCTCAACGCCGTGGTCAGGAACGGGGCGGTGCTGGCGGCGCTCGACCTGGTGACCAGCCGCGTCGGCGTGCCCGCCGAGGTGCTCGCGCACACCTCGTTCACCGCGGCCTTCGACTCGCGGCGCACCGAGCAGGCGCTGGCCGGGTCGGGCATCGGCGTGCCCGACCTGGAGTCCTACGCCCGCACCCTGTGGACCTACTGGGAGGAGCACCTCGACGAGTCGACGGGCCGCGACCCGCGGGTGCGCGAGCGGCTCCAGGGCAAGTACGTCGTGGTGACCGGCGCCTCCTCCGGGATCGGCAAGGTGACCGCGATCAAGGTCGCCCAGGCCGGCGGCACCCCGATCCTGGTCGCCCGCGGCAAGGAGAAGCTGGACGAGCTGCGCGACCTGATCGAGTCCCGCGGCGGCACCGCCGTCGTGCAGCCCTGCGACCTCTCCGACCTCGAGGCCATCGACGCGCTCTGCGAGACGCTGACGGCCGAGCTGCCCTCGATCGACTTCGTCGTGAACAACGCGGGCCGCTCGATCCGGCGCTCGCTGCGGCTCTCGCAGGACCGCTTCCACGACTTCGAGCGCACCATGCAGCTC
The DNA here is from genome assembly GCF_030019515.1 of Nocardioides sp. GTDB lineage: Bacteria > Actinomycetota > Actinomycetes > Propionibacteriales > Nocardioidaceae > Nocardioides. Next base: position 437,820 of record NZ_JASEEQ010000001.1, read on the forward strand.
AACTACTTCGGGGCGGTGCGCCTGGTGATGGGGCTGATCCCCGCGATGCGCGCCAACCACGGCGGGCACGTCGTGAACATCTCCTCGATCGGGGTGCAGACCAACCCGCCGCGGTTCTCGGCGTACGTCGCCTCCAAGGCCGCGCTCGACTCCTGGAGCAACGTGGTCTCCTCGGAGCTGGTCGGCGACGGCATCACGTTCACCAGCATCCACATGCCCCTGGTACGGACGCCGATGATCGCCCCGACCAAGCTCTACGACAAGTTCCCCACGATCTCACCGGCACAGGCCGCGGACCTGGTGATCGAGGCGATGGTCGAGCGCCCCCACGAGATCAACACGATGCTCGGCAACGCGGGCGCCGTGGCGCACACGCTCACGCCGAAGCTCGCGTTCCGGGTGCTCAACCTGGCCTACCAGGTGTTCCCGGACTCGGCCGCCGCAAAGGGCAGGGCACCGGGCGAGGGCGGCACCCGCGAGTCGGAGCAGATCATGCTCGCGAAGGTGTTCAAGGGCGTGCACTGGTAGTCCCCCACGGGGAGTGCCGTGGGGGTCGTGCGGGTCACGCGATCGGCCGGGCCGGATCGGTGATCCACCCCGACCAGCTGCCCGGGTACAGCGCCGCCCGGACGCCGGCGACCTCGAGCGCGAGCACGTCGTGGGCGGCGGTGACGCCGGAGCCGCAGTACGCCGCGACCTCCTCCTCACCCGTGACGCCCGCCGCGGCGTACAGCGCCCGGAGCTCCTCGGGCGGGCGGAACCGGCCGTCCGCGCGCAGGTTGGTCGTCGTCGGCACGTTGACCGCGCCCGGAATGTGCCCGGCGACCGGGTCGACCGGCTCGGTCTCGCCGCGGTAGCGCTCGGGCGCCCGCGCGTCGACCAGCACCGGCACGTCCAGCACGCCGTCGGCCTCGACCACCGGCATCGATCCGGGCCGGGCGGTGAAGTCGCCGGGCTCGGGCGCGACCGTGACCGCCTGCACCGCTCCCCCGCTCGCCACCCACGCCGGCCAGGCCCCGTCGAGCACCCGGACGTCCTGGTGCCCGTGGAAGCGCAGCAGCCACCAGGCCCGCGCCGCCGCGAGCCCGGACCAGTCGTCGTAGACGACCACGGGCCGTGCGTCGTGGACACCCACCCGGCGCATCGCCGCCTCGAAGTCCTCCGTGCGCGGCAGCGGGTGCCGGCCGCCCGCGCCCGGCGGCGCGGCCAGGTCGGCGTCGAGGTCGACGTACGCCGCTCCGGGCACGTGTCCCGCCCCGAACTCGACCGGCCCGCCGGGCCCGCCCATCCGGTAGCGGACGTCCAGCACGGTGACCGAGTCGAGCACGGCGGAGAGCTCGGCGGCGGAGATCAGCGGGGAGGACATGAGCCCATCCTGACGGAGCCGGGTGACGTGACAGGATTCGCCCGTGGCTGAACTGCACTTCTTCACCGGCACCATGGACTCCGGCAAGAGCACGCTGGCGCTCCAGACCAACCACAACCACGCCGCGCGCGGGCGGGTGGGCCGGCTGTTCACCACCCTCGACCGCGCCGGCGAGGCGACGCTGTCCAGCCGGCTCGGCCTGACCCACGACGCGATCGAGGTCGACCGGGACTTCGAGTTCTGGCGCTACGTCGTCAGCTCGCTCACCCAGGGTGGCCGGATCGACTACCTGATCTGCGACGAGGCCCAGTTCTACACCCGCGACCAGATCGACCAGCTCGCGAAGGTCGTCGACGAGCTGCAGATCGACGTGTTCGCGTTCGGCATCCTCACCGACTTCCGCACCGAGCTGTTCGAGGGCAGCGCCCGGCTGGTCGAGCTGGCCGACCGGATGAACGTGCTCCAGGTCGAGGCGCTGTGCTGGTGCGGCAAGCGCGCCACCCACAATGCCCGCACGGAGAACGGCATGATGGTCGTCGAGGGCGAGGTGATCGTGGTCGGCGACGTCGACGCGATCGACGAGCCGCCGGCCGATGTCGCCTATGAAGTGCTCTGCCGCCAGCACCACCGGCGCCGCCTCACCGCGGCCCGCGCCAAGGCGGTCTCCCTGGCCCCGGAGCCGCTGCCGTTCGGGTAGCGGCGGGCGTTCCGGCTCGCGGTGACCGCGAGGGGGTCAGCCGGCGATCACGTCGCCGAGCCGCCCACGCTCCGCGAGGTCGTCGGCGAGGAACTCGCGCAGCAGGTCGACCGCCTGCACGATCTTGGTGCTGCGCAGGCGGTAGTAGACGGTGGTCCCGTCGCGCCGGGTCGTCACCAAGCCGCGGTCGCGCAGGACGGCCAGGTGCTGGCTCGCGTTCGACTGGCTGATCCCGAGGGCCTCGGACAGGTCCCCGACCGACAGCTCCCGGTCGCGCAGCTCGTTGATGATCAGCAGCCGCTTCGGGTCGGCTATCGCCTTGCACACGCGGGCGTGCAACTCGTGCAGCTCGGCTGCGACGTCTCGGTCCACGTGTGCTCCCTCCGCCTCAGCTCCTGCGCTGGTCGATGGGTCAGTCTAGTGCCGCCCAGCCGCGCGAGGCGGCCGCGCCCACCACCACGCCCGCAGCGACCAACGACAGCAGCACCGAGCCGAACGCGGTCCACCGGACCATGCCAGGAAGGTGCGTTCGTCGGCCAGGGTGAACCGGTCGTCCGGAGCGTCCGCGACCTCGCTCGGCGGACCGCGATCGGCCCGACCGGACGACCCGGTCCCGGAGCTCATCAGGCCAGAGACGTCGATGCCGCGCACTGGTTGCGGCCGACGTCGAGGATCTCGATCTCGTCCTCGGGCGGTGTGAGCTGGCCCGAGTTGACCCGCCGGATGGTGTCGTAGGAGTCCGGCGCCGCTGGCAACGAGGTGACGATCTCCTCGACGAACCGCTCCATGGCCCGCTCGTTGAGCAGGGTGGCGGTGAACACATCCGCGAGCGTCGTCACGACCAGACCGTCGGCATTCACCTCCTCCGCCGTCGACCAGTGCGCCGGAGCGATCAGCGTCTGTGCCGGCAGCGGCCGCAGGCGCTCGTGAACGCTGCGGAAGAGGTCCCGCGCGAGCTCGTCGGCCTGGCCCGTCAGGTCGGGGCGGCCGAGCCCGCGGACGAAGACGGTGTCGCCGACGAGCAGGACGCTGTCACTGACGAGCAGCGCGATCGTCCCGGGGGTGTGCCCGGGCAGGTGCATGCTCAGCACTCGCACCTGGGCCTCCCCGAGGTCGAGGACGTCGCCGTCCTTCAGCGGCCGGTTGGGGAACGGCACCAGCCCGCCGGCGTCCTCGGGCGGCAGGTGGTACTCCACCCCGAGATCGGCTGCCAGCTGTGGGCCTCCGCTGACGTGATCGGCGTGCACGTGGGTGTCGACCACGTGCGTCACGCTCATCTCGTGCTCGGCCGCGAGGTCGAGGTACGGCTGCGGCTGACGCGTCGGGTCCACGACGATGCAGTGCTGGCCGGGCACGCCGACGACGTAGGACAAGCAGGCCTTGGCCGGTCGCAGGAACTGCCAGACCCGCACCGGGCCGGGCAGACCGGTGACCTCGACCGGCACCAGCAGCCGGTTCCACGCGTCCGTGCCGCCCTCGAGGGACCGAGCACGTCGCCCGAGGTCCTCGAACTCCTCGGCCACGAGCTGCGAGCCGTTGCCCTGCCCGCAGATCACGACCGCGTCGTCGCACGTGCGACCTGCCTCCGTGCCCAGGTCCTCGAAGACCCGGTAGACGGGGACGTTCCGGGTCGTGACCGGTCGGTGCGCCTCGACCCTGCTGGCCTCGAACTCGTCGATGTTCCGTACGTCGAGGATCTCGCTCACGTGCCCCGCGTTGATCGCGTGGAACAGCTCGAGCGGGGTGATGGTGTCGGCCATGGCGCTCCTCCGAAACTGGTTTCAATCAGCCTTGTTATATGCGCAATCATGAATGTAGTGTCCTGCATCACACCGCGCAATGGCCGGCCGAGATCCAACCCACGCAGGTGAAAGGACGCCGTCGATGAGCGAGGAAACACCCGAGAGCATGACGATCGTCGCCTGGAGCGGCGACCTGGACCGGATGTGGCCGACCCTCATCCTGGCTTCCACCGGGGCGGCGTACGGCATGCGAACGACGATCTTCTTCACGTTCTGGGGCCTGTTCCCCCTGGTGCGCGACGACGTCCGGATCACCGGGAAGAACGCGATGACCAAGGCGCTGGCCGGGATGAACCGGCCCGGGATCGGCCACATGCGGCTCTCCAAGCTCCAGATGGCCGGCGCCGGCGCCTGGATGATGAAGAAGCTCGCCCGCGACGACAAGGTCGCCAGCCCCCAGGAGCTCCTCGACATGTGCCGTGAGCTCGACGTGAACCTGTGGCCGTGCGAGATGACCATGGAGATGTTGGGGCTGCGTCAGGACCAGCTCGTCGAGGGCGTCGGCACCCCGGTGGGGGCAGCGACGGCGCTGTCGGAGATGAGCAAGTCACAGGTCAACCTCTTCATCTGACAAGGAGCGTCCCCATGCCGCACCAGATCACCCTCACCATCGACGCCAAGGGCAAGAAGTGCCCGATGCCGGTCCTCCTCACGTCGAAGGGGATCAAGCAGATCGCCTCCGGCGAGATCATGCTCGTCGAGGCCACCGACGGCGGCTCAAGGAGCGACATCCCCGCGTGGGCCAGGGACACCGGCCACGAGCTGCTCGAGACCGACGCCGAGGACGGCGTGTACCGCTACTACATCCAGAAGGCGTGAGGCGGGGGTGCAGTACGGCTTCGCGATCGACCAGCGCACCTGCATCGGCTGCCACGCCTGCACCGTCGCCTGCAAGACCGAGCACGAGGTTCCGCTCGGCCAGTTCCGCACCTGGGTCAAGTACGTCGACAGCGGCACGTTCCCCGACACCACCCGCTCGTTCGGGGTGATGCGCTGCAACCACTGCACCGACGCGCCGTGCGTGAAGATCTGCCCCACCGGGGCCCTGTTCAAGCGCGAGGACGGCATCGTCGACTTCGACAACGAACGCTGCATCGGCTGCAAGTCCTGCATGCAGGCCTGCCCGTACGACGCGATCTACATCGACGCCGACACGCATACCGCCGCCAAGTGCAACATGTGCGCGCACCGCGTCGACGAGGGCCTCGAGCCCGCTTGCGTCGTCGTCTGCCCGACGCACTCGATCTGGGTCGGCGACCTGGACGACCCATCGAGCGGCATCGCGAGGCTCGTCGCCACCCAGGAGACGGCGGTGCGCTCACCGGAGCAGAACACCGGCCCCAACGTCTTCTACCTCGGCGCCGACCGAGCCGTCCTGGACCCGCTCGCGGCGCCGGTGGACGACACCTACCTGTGGGCCAAGCCCGACCGGCAGCGCCTGGAGATCCAGGGCGACCTGCCCCGCGACCACGTGACCGGCGCCCGCACCACGCTCAACACGGCGCATCCGCGACCGTGGGGGTGGAAGGTCGTCACCTACCTGTGGACCAAGGGGGTGGGTGCGGGCGCGCTGGCGCTCGTGCTGCTGGCTCACCTGCTGGGCGTCGAGACCGGTACCCTCGGCGACTCGGTCGCCCCCGCTCTGGGCCTGTTCGGCGCGGCCACGACCGGCGGCCTGCTGGTCTGGGACCTCAAGCGTCCCGAACGCTTCCTCTTCATCTTCCTCAAGTCGAACTGGACGTCCTGGCTGGTGCTGGGTGCCTACGTGCTGACGGCGTTCGCCGGCGGCGCGATCCTCTGGGCCCTGGCATCCCATCTCGACGTGGGGTGGGCCCTGACGGTCCTCGCGTGGCTGGGGATCCCCGTGAGCGCCCTGATGGCGGGCTACACGGCGTTCCTGTTCGGTCAGGCGGAGGGCCGCGACCTGTGGCAGTCCCCCCTGCTGTTCTGGCACCTGGTGGTCCAGGCCGTGCTGGTCGGCAGCGGCGCCCTCGCCATCGCCGCGCTGGTCCTCGACGTCTCCGAGGCCGCCGAGGACCTCCTCGCCATGGCCTTCGTGCTCTCGGCGACCGTGCACCTGCTGATGCTCGCCCTCGAGTACGCCGGCAGGCATGCCAGCCGCCAGGCGGCCGTCGCGGCCCACATCGTCGCCCGGGGCCGGTACGCATCCCTGTTCTGGCTCGGCGCAGTCGCGCCCACCGGGGCGGCGCTCGTCCTCGGCGCGTTGGCGGCGGGCGGCCTGGGCACGGTGCCGCTCGCGATCGCGGGCCTGCTGGTCCAGCCGGCGCTGATCGCCTACGAGAGCGCCTTCGTGCGCGCCGGCCAGGATCCGCCCCTCTCATGATCCTTCGAATGGAGCGTCCGTGAACCCCGAAGTGAACCTGCCCGGCGCGCGCCGCCACGAGCAGCTGCGCAACTACCCGCCGGTCGAGGACTGGGACCACCACGTCGAGTACGACGCCAAGGCCCATCCGCGCAAGGTGCCCCACACCTACTCCCTGATCCCCACGATCTGCTTCAACTGCGAGTCGTCGTGCGGGCTGCTGGCCTACGTCGACCACGAGGACCTCTCGATCAAGAAGTTCGAGGGCAACCCGGCCCACCCGGGATCGCGCGGCCGCAACTGCGCCAAGGGTCCGGCCACGATCAACCAGGTCCACGATCCGGAGCGGATCCTGCATCCTCTCCGGCGGGTCGGGCCGCGCGGCTCGGGCGAGTTCGAGCGCGTGTCGTGGGAGGAGGCGCTCGCCGACATCGCCGGCCGGATCCGCGCGGCGATCGTCGAGGGCCGCAGGGACGAGGTGATGTACCACGTCGGCCGCCCGGGTGAGGACGGGTTCGTCGAGCGGGTGCTCCAGGCCTGGGGCGTCGACGGCCACAACAGCCACACGAACGTCTGTTCCTCGGGGGGACGGTCCGGCTACACCCACTGGATGGGTTACGACCGGCCGTCGCCGGACTACGCCAACGCGAAGACGATCCTCCTGCTCTCCTCGCACCTCGAGACCGGGCACTACTTCAATCCGCACGCCCAGCGGATCATGGAGGCCAAGCAGAACGGCGCGAAGATCGCCGTCCTCGACCTGCGGCTCTCCAACACCGCCTCCCACGCCGACCTGTGGATCGCGCCGTGGCCGGGCAGCGAGGCGGCGATCTTCCTCGCCGTCGCCGCACACCTCCTCCGCACCGGCCGGGTCGCCCGCGACTTCCTGCGGCGATGGGTCAACTGGGACGTCTACCTCGAGAGGCTGCACCCCGATGCGCCCCGCGAGTTCGAGGTGTTCCTCGATCGGCTCACCGAGGACTACGCGCACTACACCTTCGAGTTCGCCGCCTCCGAGGCGCACGTCCCGATCGCGCAGGTCGAGCGGCTGGCCGAGATGGTGGCGGACGCCGGCACCCGGCTCGCGACCCACACCTGGCGCTCCGCGGCCGCGGGCAACCTCGGCGGCTGGCAGATCGCCCGCAGCCTCTTCTTCCTCAACGTGCTCACCGGCAGTGTCGGCACCGAGGGCGGCACGCACCCCAACGGCTGGGACAAGTTCATCCCACACTTCCCCGACATGCCCGAGGCCAACGACACCTGGAGCGAGCTGCTCTGGCCACGCGAGTACCCCCTCACCACCAACGAGATGTCGATCCTGCTCCCCCACCTGCTCGAGGACGGGCGCGGGCACCTCGAGGTCTACTTCAGCCGGGTCTACAACCCGATCTGGGTCAACCCTGACGGGTTCACCTGGCTCGACATGCTCAAGGACGAGTCGAAGATGGGCCTGCACGTCGCCCTCACCCCGACCTGGAGCGAGTCCGCGGCGTTCGCCGACTACGTGCTGCCGATGGGACATGCCTCCGAGCGCCACGACACGATGTCCTTCGAGACCCACACCTCCAAATGGCTGGCGTTCCGGCAGCCGGTCACCCGGGTCGCCATGGAGCAGCGCGGCATCCCCTACCGCGACACCCGGGACACGAACCCCGGTGAGGTGTGGGAGGAGAACGAGTTCTGGTTCGAGCTGTCCTGGCAGATCGACCCCGACGGCTCGCTGGGCATCCGCAGGTACTTCGAGTCCGCGCAGCGCCCCGGCGAGCGAATGACCCAGGACGAGTACTACGAGACCCTGTTCACCCACAGCGTGCCCGGCCTGCCACGAGCGGCGGAGGCCCAGGGCCTCACTCCGTTGCAGTACATGCGCAAGTACGGCGTGTTCGAGGTCTCCCGGGACATCTACCGCCTCGACGAGCGACCCCTCACCGACGCGGAGCTGGCGGGGGCGACACCCGACCGGAACGGCGTGCTGCGCAAGCCGGTCGACCTCGAGACCCAACCCCCTCTGGTGGGCGAGGCCGGCGCGGTGGGCGTCCTGCACGACGACGGCACGACGACCGCAGGTTGGCTCTCGCCGTCGCGCAAGCTGGAGCTCTTCTCGACCACGCTCGCCGACTGGGGCTGGCCGGAGCATGCGACACCGGGGTACATCGAGTCGCACGTGTCGGCCCGCAGGATCGACCGGACCGACGCCGAGTTCGTGCTGATGCCCAACTTCCGGTTGCCCGTCCTGGTCCACACCCGGTCGGGCAACGCCAAGTACCTCAACGAGATCGCCAACACCCACCCCCTGTGGTTCAACCGGCAGGACGCAGTGAGCTTGGGGCTGCACACCGGCGACCTGGTCCGGGTGACCACCGAGATCGGCCACTTCGTGGTCCGGATCTGGGCGACCGAGGCGATCCGCCCCGGCGTCGTGGGACTGTCCCACCACATGGGCCGCTGGCAGCAGGACGGGCACCCCGGCAGCCGTTGGGTGATGGGGAAGGTCAACCTCGACCGTGACGAGGGCGGCATCTGGCGACTGCGCTACCTCGAGGGCGTCAAACCGTTCCCGAGCGAGGACCCCGACTCGGAGCGGATCTACTGGGACGACCCGGGCGTCCACCAGAACCTGGCGTTCCCCGTGCAGCCCGACCCGGTGTCCGGCATGCATTGCTGGCACCAGAAGGTCCGCATCGAGAGGGCCCGCCCCGACGACCAGTACGGCGACGTCGAGGTCGACGTCAACAAGTCGCGCGAGGTCTACCGACGGTGGCTGGCGATGGCGCGGCCGGGCCCGGGCCCGGGTGGGCTGCGCCGCCCGGAGTTCCTGATGCGTCACGTCACACCGAAGAGGTCCGCGTACCTTGCGACGGGCCAGGCGACGGGCCGGGCCGCAAGGAGTGGCGGCCGGTGAGGCTACGGTCCGGCGACCGCTCGACGGTCGACATGGCGGCGGTGCGCGTCGCTCTGGCGGCTGTCGAGGACCCCGAGCTGCACCTGCCGCTCGCCGATGCCGGCATGCTCGGCGAGGTCGAGGCGGCCCGGGACGGCACCGTGCGGGTCACGGTCCGGCTCACGACGCCGGCCTGTCCGCTCAAGGAGACCCTGGTCCGCGACGTCACCGCGGCGGTCGGCGCCGTCGCCGGGGTCCGGCGGGTGGAGGTGAGGTTCGCAGCCATGAGCGAGGGCGACCGGATGGCGCTCGCGGCCCGCCTGCGCGGCGGGCGCGAGACCGATCACCCCTTCGGCCCCCGTTCGAGTACCCAGGTGTACGCCGTGGCCAGCGGCAAGGGCGGGGTCGGGAAGTCCACGGTGACCGCGAACCTCGCGGTGGCGCTCGCGGCAGCGGGAAAGCGGGTCGGTGTTCTCGACGCCGACGTGTGGGGCTACTCCATGCCGCACCTGTTCGGCGTACGGCGCGCGCCGGTGGCCCTGAAGGGACTGATGCTCCCGGTCGAGGCGCACGGCGTCGCGCTGATGTCGGTCGGCTTCTTCGTCGACGACGAGGAGCCGGTCGTGTGGCGCGGGCCCATGCTGCACAAGGCGATCGAGCAGTTCCTCGGCGACGTGCACTGGGGCGAGCCCGACGTCCTGCTCATCGACCTGCCGCCCGGGACCGGAGACGTCACGATCTCCCTGCTCGAGCTGGTCCCGGACGCCCAGCTGGTCGCCGTCACCACCCCGCAGCCGGCCGCGCGGACGGTGGCGGAGCGCGTCGGCCGGATGGCTCTCGACGCGCGGATGCCCATCGCCGGCGTCGTCGAGAACATGTCCACCCTCGTGTGCGGCTCGTGCCACGCGAGCACGCCGCTGTTCGGGTCCGGCGGGGGCCAGCAGCTCGCGGACACGGTCGGGGCGCCCCTCCTCGGTCAGGTGCCGCTCGACGTGGCCGTCCGCGAGGGTGGCGACGCCGGGACTCCGGTCGTCCTGGCGGCTCCCGGCTCGCCCGCGGCCCGGGAGCTGAGCCGGATGGCCGCCGGCCTGCCCGTCGTCCGGCGAAGCCTCGTCGGACGTCCGCTGCCGCTCAGCGTCGTCTGAGCAGATGCGCACTCGGATCGCCCGACCCGTGCGGGGCGACGTCGTCGCCGGGGTAACGGTCGCACTGGTGCTTGTCCCCCAGGCGCTCGCCTACGCGACCATCGCCGGCCTGGACCCCGTGTACGGGCTGTACGCCGCCGCGGCCGCGCCGATCGCCGGCGCCTTCGTGGGCTCCTCCCCCTACCTCCAGACCGGCCCGGTCGCCGTGACGAGCCTGCTGACGTTCGGGGCGCTGGAGCCCCTCGCCCGACCGGAGTCGCTCCACTTCGCCGCGCTGGCGGCCGTGCTCGCGGTCCTGGTCGGCCTCGTCCGCATCCTGCTCGGCCTCCTCGGCGGCGGGCCGATCGCATACCTGATGTCCCAACCGGTCGTGGTCAGCTTCACCACCGCGGCGGCGCTCCTGATCATCGGCACCCAGGTGCCGCCCCTCCTCGGGGTGGCGACCGAGTCGGCGAACCCGATCGTGGGCGCGACCCGGGCGCTGGCCGACCCGACGACCTGGGCGTGGACCGACCTGGTCCTCGGGCTGGCCGCGATGGCGCTGATGCTGGCCAGCCGCCGTCTGTGGTCGCTGTTCCCCGGGGCCCTGCTCGCTGTGGTCCTCGCCATCGTCTGGAGCCGGGCCACCGGCTACGACGGGCGCACGGTCGGCGCCGTGAACCTCTCGTATGACGGGCCCCAGGGCGTGTCGGCCACCGACCTCGCAGCGCTCCTGGTGCCGGCGCTCGTCATCGCGATCGTGGGCTTCGCCGAGCCCGCCTCCATCGCCCGCCGCTACGCCGCCGCCGACCGGGTGCCGTGGAACCCGAACCGCGAGTTCGTCGGCCAGGGACTGGCCAACCTCGCCTCGGGGGCGGCCGGCGGGTTCCCGGTCGGCGGTTCGTTCTCGCGCACCAGCCTCAACCGGCTCAGTGGAGCGCGGACCCGGTGGAGCGGTGGCATCACCGGGCTGGTCGTGCTGGTCATCCTCCCGTTCGTGTCCGTGCTCTCCGCGCTGCCGCTCGCCGTCCTCGCCGGTCTCGTGATCGGGGCCGTCGCCTCGCTGGTCGATCTCCGCACCCCCCGGCTGTACTGGCGCTGGTCGAAGCCGCAGTTCACGGTGGGGGTGCTGACCGCGGCCGCCACGATGGCACTGGCGCCCCGGGTCGAGCGGGGTGTCCTGATCGGGGTCGCCGCCGCGCTGGCCGTGCACCTGTGGCGGGAGATGGGGGTGCACCTGCCGGCCTGCGTGGAGGACAGCACGCTGCACCTCCGGCCGACCGGCGTGCTCTACTTCGGCTCGGCTCCGGCCCTGGAGAGGAGCATCTCGAGGCTGATCGCGGATCACCCCTCCGTCGACCGGGTGGTCTTGCACCTCGACCGGATCGGTCGGCTCGACCTCACCGGCGCGCTGATGCTGCGCGACATCCTCGCCGATGCGGAGACCGCCGGGCGCACCTTCGAGATCCGCGGTGCTGGCGCCCACGCCACGGGACTGCTGGTGCGGCTGCTGGGGCCGGAAGCCCGGATCGCCGGTGACGACGTGGCCTGAACCGACCGGTACCGACCGGTTGGTCCGCCCCAGCCTCGGCGGGTCAGTCGCGGCGGGGAAGGTACAGGGTGAACGTCGCTCCGGTGCCGGGTCCCGCCGAGGCCGCCATGACGTCGCCACCGTGGGCGCGCGCGATCCCTCGGGCGATGGTGAGCCCGATGCCCGATCCGGCGGACCGGCGCAGCTGCCCGGGCGCGCGGTAGAAGCGCTCGAAGACCCGCTCGACGTCGTCCGCCGCCAGGCCGACCCCGCTGTCGGTGACGTCGACCTCGGCCCCGACCGAGCGCCGGGTGCGGACGGTGACGGTGCCGCCGGTCGGAGTGGCCAGCAACGCGTTGCCGAGCAGGTTGGTCAGCACCTGGGTGATCCGGTCCGGATCGACGTGCACGGGCAGGACCGGCGCGGCGGCCACCTCCAGCGTGACGTGGGCGTCCTGGAACTGCGGTGCGAGGCGCGCCGCTGTCTTCCGGACGATCTCGGCGAGGTCCTCGTCGCTGGGCGAGAGGTCGAGGCGGCGCTCCTCCGTGCGGGACAGGTCGGACAGGTCGTCGGCGAGGCGGTGCAGCCGCCTCAGCTCGGCGCTGAGCGAGGCGAGGGTCGCCTCGTCCGCGGTGAACACGCCGTCGATCATCCCTTCGACGTAGCCGTCGAGTGACGTGAGCGGCGTGCGCATCTCGTGCGCGACCTCGCCCAGCAGCCTGGTCCGCCGGCTCTCGGTGGCCGCCAGGGCGTCCGCCAGCGCATTGACGTCGGAGGCCAGCTCGGCGAGCTCCGGCTCGGAGGGCGCCGGGACCTTCGCGTCGTAGCGTCCGGCCGCGATCTGCCGGGTCGCGGCGCGCACCGCGTCCAGTGGACGAAGCAGCCGCCGCGTCGCCAGTACGGCGAGGACCGCGGCGGCGACGACGCTGGAGAGCATGCCGAGCACGAGCGCGGTGTCCACCGCGGAGACGAACGCGGCGTGCACCTCCGGCCCGCGGCCCATCATCTGCGGACCGTCACCCAGCATGCCCATCCGCCGATCGAACAGGCGCGGGGCGAGCAGCCGGACCGTCAGGTAGGACACGGCGGCGCCGACGACAGCGACGAGCGTGTAGGAGGCGAACAGCCGCCAGGGCAGGCGCAGGTTCACCGGAGCCGTCCGACGAACTTGTAGCCGACGCCGCGGACCGTCGCGATGAGGTGCGGCTCGGTGGCGTCGTCGCCCAGCTCGGCCCGGAGATTGCGGATGTGCACGTCGACGACCCGCTCGTCCCCGTAGAAGTCGTTGCCCCACACCTGCTCGAGCAGCTGCGCCCGGGAGAACACCCGGCCGGGGGCCAGGGCCAGCGCGTGCAGGAGGTCGAACTCCAGGGTCGTCAGCCGCACGGGCGCGCCGTCCACCGAGATCTCCCGGCCGATCGGGTCGACGGTCAGTCCCTCGAACCGCAGGAGGGCGTCGTCGCGCGGCGGTCCCTCACGTCGGCGACGCAGCACGGACTTCACCCGGGCGGTGACCTCCCGCGGGCTGAACGGCTTGGTGACGTAGTCGTCCGCGCCGACGCCGAGCCCGACCAGCTTGTCGACCTCCTCGCTACGTGCGGTGACCAGGATGACGTAGGTGTCGGCGACGGTCCGCAGCCGGCGGAGTACCTCCAGGCCGTCCATGCCCGGCATCATCACGTCCAGCAGCACGAGGTCGATCGGCTCGGCCGCGCCGGCGCGCAGCTCGGCGAGCGCGGACGACCCGTCCGCGGCCTCGGACACCACGAAGCCCTCCGCCTCGAGGTAGCCGCGCAGCACCGTCCGGATGGGCGGCTCGTCGTCCACGACGAGGATCCTCGTCATCCCTCACCTCCCGGGTGCCCGCGGCATCAGCCGCGCGTCAGGCCCCGAAGCCCCCCATCCAGCCGCGGGCGCCGCCGCCCATCATCCCGCCGCCCATCATCCCGCCGCCCATGTGGCCGGGGCCCATGCCGTACGGGTAGGTGCCGTCGATCATGGCATCCACACGGCTCGCCATCGCCGCGAGGGCCGCATCGCGTTGCGCATCGGTCAGGTCCGTGTGGGCGTCGAGGTTGCGCTCCATGGCGCTCAACAGGGCGTCCTCGAGGCCCGCGACGCTCTTGCCCCGGTCCTGGGCGATCTCGGCGAGCGAGCTGCCGGAGCGCAGCTCCTCGACCAGCTCGGTCCAGGTGAGGCCGAGGTAGTCCGCCGCCGCGGTCATCGGCGAGTTCTCGCCGGCGGCCTCGCCGAACGGCCCCCCACCCGTCCACGGTCCAGCGCACTGCCCGGCCGCGGGGCCCGATCCCCCTGGGGCTCCCGGAGCGGCCACCGCCCAGGCGACGCCTCCGCCCGTGACCGCGAGCAGCCCCACGGTCGCCAGCCCCACTGTCATCGCCCTGCGGTCCATCCTCATCTTCCTCAGCTCCGCTCATCGGTCGCTCGGCCGCTCACCGGCCTGCGTCAGCTCCCACGGTGCCGCCAGGATGTGAGGGACGTGCGCCCGCGCTCGTGAAGATTCGATGAAGCAGTTTCGGCCGGCCGAGGGATTCCCCCTTCCGCGATACCGGCGAGTAGCCCTAGTCTCCGTGATCGTGGTCACATCCCGGGCCCGGGCCCGCACCCTCAGCGTCCTGACCGTCCTCGCCACCGCCCTCGTCGGGCTGTTCGTGGTGGCGCCACCGGAGGCCCGCGCCGACGGGCCGGGGGTCGGCACCCCGTGGGTGGTCACCCTCGGCGACTCCTACATCAGCGGCGAGGCCGGACGCTGGGCCGGCAGCAGCAACACCTCCTCGAGCCGGGCCGACGCGTTGGGGTCGACGGCGTACTTCGACAACGCCTCGGGGACCGGCGAGACCATCCCCCGCTGCCACCGCAGCAAGGCGGCCGAGGCCTACATCGGGGGCGGCGTGAACGGCCTCAACCTGGCCTGCTCCGGCGCCAGGACCGCCACGTCCAACGGCGACGACTTCAAGCCCGGCCTGGACTTCTTCGACGACGGCGCCGGCAGGCTCGGCCAGGCCAAGATGCTCCAGCAGTTCGCCGTCTCCCACCGGGTCGGCATGGTCGTGGTGTCCATCGGCGGCAACGACTTCAACTTCGCCGACGTCGTGACCTCCTGCGTCAGCGACTTCCTGTCCTCCCCGACCTGGTGGAAGGACTACTGCTACGACGACAGCAGCGTGAAGGCGAACTTCACGGCCAGCAACGTCACGACCGTCCGGGCCCGGATCGCCGCGGCCCTGCGCAACGTGGCGACGGCGATGCGCAACGCCGGGTACGCCGACTCCCAGTGGACCCTGCTCGTGCAGAACTACCCGAGCCCGATCCCGCGGGGCGCCGGCTTCCGGTACTCCGAGAGCGGCTACACGCGGCAGAGCACCGGCGGCTGCGGATTCTGGAACAGGGACGCCGACTGGGCCAACGACTCGGCGCTGCCGACGATCAACGGCGCCGTCTTCGGGGCGGTCGCCGACTCCGGGCTCACGAACACCCGCACCCTCGACCTCTCCACCGCGTTCAACGGTCGTCGGCTGTGCGAGACCACGGTCGGCCTCTACGAGGAGACGGGCATCGCCAACTGGCTGGCGACCGGCGCGGTCGACAACACCGAGTGGATCAACCAGATCCGCACGGTGAGCACCTGCTGCTCGAGCAGCCCGTACTACATCCAGGAGTCGCTGCACCCGAACTACTGGGCGCAGCTCGCGACCCGCTCCTGCGTGCGGCAGGCCTGGAACGGCGGAGCCCCACGGGGCGGGAAGTGCTCGATCGCCGGCACCGGCCTGCTCAACGGCGAGCCGCGGATGACCCTGGGCTGACCCGGGGCCCCGGGCGGCGACCCGTCAGCTCAGCAGGATCGGGATCAGCATCTCCTCGGCCGTGAGCGAGCCGTGCAGGCCGACCAGCTTGGCCTCGTAGGGGAACGTGGTCGTCGAGAGGACGGCGAGGTCGCCGCGGCACGCGACGATCACGTCGCCGAGCCGGGGCAGCACCGCGGGCGAGACCGCACCGAACCAGCCACGGCCGATCGCGGCGGACCGGGTCAGCACCTCGGCGCGGTCGCCCAGCACCTCGGTCCAGGTGGCGGCGACGTCCGCGACGGCCCCGCCGTGGCAGTAGAGGTGGCGGAACCGTGCCTCGCCACCGAGCAGCGCCACGCCGTCGCGCAGCTCGGCGTGCTCGTCGACGTCGAGGCGGCTGGCGGGCGGCGAGTCGATCATCCCGTGGTCGGCGACCACGAGGAGCCGGACCGGGCCGGGCAGCGCCTCGCGCAGCTGCTCGGCCTCCGCGTCGATCATCGCGAGCTGCTGGAGCCATTGGCTGGACGCGACGCCGTACCGGTGCCCGGTCCAGTCGAGGTCCCCGTCGTAGAGGTAGGTCAGCGACCCGGGCTCCGCGGACGCCGCGACTGCGGCCGCGATCCGCTCGCCGACCTTGTCGGCGCCGACGTACTCCGCGCCCCGGTGGGCGGCGACGGTGAGCCCGCTGCGCGCGAACTCCCGCTTGTTGACGACCGTGACCGTCCCGCCGGCCTCGTGCAGCCGGGCGAACGCAGTGGGGTGCGGCTGCCACTCCAGGGGGTCGACGTCCTTGTCCCAGAGCAGCGCGTTGAGGAGCCGGTCGGTCCCGGGCACCCGCGAGGTGAAGCCGACCAGGCCGTGGGCACCAGGGGTCAGCGCGGTCCCGAGCGAGGTCAGGCTGGTCGCCGTGGTCGACGGCACCCCACTGGTGCCGGGCGGCTGGCCGGGGAGCAGCCCGGAGAGGAACGGCGCCGCATGGGCGTAGCGCTCGAGCAGCCGGGCACCGAGCCCGTCGACGAGGAACACGACGTACGCCGAGGCCTCGGGAAGCACCAGCCCGGTCGGCGGCTCCCCGACCCGGAGTCCGAGCGCTGCCGCGACGGCGGGGACGACGTCACCGAGCGACCGCTCGCCGTAGGCCGGCTCGAGGAAGTCGCTCACCTCTCGTCGGCGTGCGTGCGGGCCGAGAGCTGCTCGGCGAAGGCCAGCAGTCCGGCGACCGCGTCGCCCCCGTCGGCGGCGGCCGAGACCCGCAGCGAGAAGTCGTCGGAGGCGAGCACCCCGGTGTAGCCGTGGTCGGCGTCGCACTCGGGGTCGCTGCACCCGGCCGGCTCGAGGTCGACCCGGCTGACGCCGCCCCAGCCGATGGTCATCACGGCCTCGGCCGGCCGGCTCGGGCCGGCGGCCGGGTTGGCGATCATCCGGGTGACCACGACGGACTTCACCGCGGACAGGCGGATCGCCTCGGTCGAGGTCGACGTGTAGGGCTCCGGGAGCAGGTCGTCACCCTCGTGCTCGTCGGTGTGGGCGAGGATCAGCCGGCTCGGTGTCAGCACCACGACGGAGAGGTGCCGGCGCACCTCGTCGCGCTCGAAGGTCGGCTCGTGGTGGACGAAGTACGACACGACCTGCTCGCCCGCGACGGCACCGGCGACACCGTCGGCCACCACGTCGGGGTAGTAGCCGGTGCGGTCGATCGCGTCCCTGAGCTCGAGAGCCCGGTCGTGGTCCTCGTCGATCCTGCTGCTCCGCATGCCTGCAGTCTGTCACGGGGCCCGGACGGGCCCCATCGGCACCGGATCCTACGATGCCGCCGCAGCGCGCCTACGAGGGCAGCGTGTCCCCCGCCTGCGTCGGCATCCGCCGCACGAACCAGTCCGAGCGCGGATCGGCGACCGGGTCGACCCGGGCGGCGGCGGTCAGCACCGTCGCCCCGTCCGCGCCGGCGAGCACCAGCGAGAGCTCGAGCGAGCTGACCTGCGGCAGGTCGTTCTGCAGCTGCGCCACCCGCTGGATCAGCCGCTCGATCTCGGCGACGTCGACGACCTCGCTGCCGCGGTAGCCGAAGAGCATCGGCGAGGACTTGATCTCGCGGACCATCGCCGCGGCGTCGCGCTCCCCCAGCGGCGGGATCCGGAACGCCTTGTCGGCGAGCAGCTCGGTCAGCGGCCCCGCGATCCCGAACGAGACGACCGGCCCGAACAGCGGGTCCTCGATGCTGCGGATCGCGACCGGCACGCCGGGGCGGGCGTTCTTCTGCACCACGAACCCGGCCCGCTTGGGGTCGGTGATCACGTGGCTGAGCGACTCCCAGGCGTCGGTCATCTCCGCGGCCGTGTCGATGTTGCGCCACACGTGCGCCAGGTCGGGCCGCTCGCGCAGGTGCTCGGCGGTCGCCTTCAGCACCACGTCCCAGTCCAGGGCCGCGCCGGCGGCGACCGCCTCGTCCCGGGTCGCGACCGCGCGGGCCTGCCACAGCTCGATGCCGTACGCCGCGAGCAGCGCGGTGACCGTCTCCAGGTCCAGGTCGGTGCCCTCGGGGTGCTGCGCCAGCAGCCGGTTGACCAGCCGCTTCGCGGTCGCGAGGTCGACCTCGGCCGGGTCGAGCAGCGCGCCGTCGGGGGTGCGCAGCCAGACGGCGTACTCGACGACCCGGGCGAGCGCCCGGACCGCCGCCTCCACGCCCGGGTACGACGGGACCGAGCCTCGGCCGGCTGTCGAGCCGGCGACGTCGGGGACCCGGAGCAGCTCCGGCACGCCCTCGGCGCCGAGGAACGAGGACACCAGGGGCTTGTCGGACTGCTCGCCCACCGCGGCGAGCACGTTGGCGACGTCCTCGCCGGAGACGTTGATCGGTGGGACGTAGACCGCGACGACCGAGTCGACCTCGGGGTCGTCGATGGCCGCGTCGAGCGCGTCCTCGAAGTCCTCCGCGCTCGCCTCGGCGCCCAGCGCCGTGGACTTGTTGACGACCAGGCCGACCGCCGCCGCCGCGTCGGCGGCCAGCAGCCCGAGCGCGTCGGAGTTGCCGATGATCGCGACCCGGCGGCCCTGCGGCAGCGGCTGGTGCGCGAGCAGCTGGGCGACGTCGAACATCTCCTCGAGCGTGTCGACCTGGATCACCCCGGCCTGCCGGAACATCGCGTCCACCGCGGCGGGTGGCGCGACGATCTTGCGGACCGCGTGCCCCATCGGGACGCCCTGGGTGGTCCGGCCGGACCGGACCGCGATGATCGGCTTGCGCAGCGAGACCCGCCGGGCGATCCGGGAGAACTTGCGCGGGTTCCCGATCGACTCGAGGTAGAGCAGGACGACCTCGGTCGAGTCGTCCTCCTCCCAGTACTGCAGCAGGTCGTTGCCCGAGACGTCGGCGCGGTTGCCCGCGCTGACGAACGTCGAGAGGCCGAGGCCCCGGTTGTAGACCTTCTCCAGGATCGCCGTACCGAGGGCGCCGGACTGGCAGAAGAACCCGGCTCGGCCGCGCGGCGGCATCAGCGGGGACAGCGAGGCGTTGAGCGAGACCTCGGCGGCGGTGTTGATGATCCCCAGCGCGTTGGGTCCGATCAGCCGCAGGCCGTAGGAGCGCGAGAGCCCGACCAGCCGGCGCTGCCGCACCCGGCCCTCCTCGCCGGTCTCGGCGAAGCCCGAGGAGATCACCACCAGGCCGTGCACGCCCTTGGCGGCGCAGTCGAGCACGACGTCCTGGACGGCCTCGGCGGGCACCGCGACGATCGCCACGTCGACGTCGTCGGGGATGTCGCCGACCGTCTTGTACGTCGGCAGCCCGGACACGGCGCTGGCGGTCGGGTTGACCGCATAGACCCGGCCGGCGAAGTCGCCCATCACCAGGTTGCGCACCAGCGCCTGGCCGATGGTCTCCTGGCGGCGGCTGGCGCCGATCACCGCGATCGAGCGTGGCTTGAAGAACTTCTCGATCGACGCGGCCTCGGCCCGGTGCTCGCGGCTGACCATCACGCCGATGGCGGTGTCGGTGGGATCGATGGAGAACTCCAGCTGGAGCACGCCCTCCTCGTACTCGCTGACGACCCGGTAGCCGGCGTCGCGGAAGGTCTGGATCATCCGGGTGTTGTCGGGCAGCACCTCGGCGACGAAGCGCTCGATGCCACGCTCGCGACCGGCCTGGGCGAGGTGCTCGAGCAGCAGCTGGGCGATCCCGCGGCCCTGGTGCTGGTCCTCGACGAGGAACGCGACCTCCGCCTCCCCCGGCTTGACCAGGTCGTAGCGCCCGACCGCGATGATCAGCCCCTGCAGGGTCAGCACGAACGCGACGCGGCCGACGTGGTCGACGTTCGTGAACCGGTCGAGGTCGCGCTCGGAGAGCCGCGGCATCGGCGAGAAGAACCGGTAGTACTTCGACTCGTCGGAGACCCGGGCGTAGAACTCGACGAACACCTCGCGGTCGTCGGGCCGGATCGGCCGGATGTGCGCCGTCCGCCCGTCCCGCAGCAGGACGTCGGCCTCCCAGTGGGCTGGGGCGGTCGTCGGGGCGTGCTGCTGGGTCACACGAGGAATCTACCGGCCCCCGGCCCGACGTCACCCGCCCCGCTCACCCGCCCCGCTCACCCGCCCGGCCGCACCCGCTCGGCGTGCCCCCGCCGGATCCGTCGGCGCCGGCAGGGAGAATGGCCCGCATGGCACGGCGTACCCCCAAGCATGGCCCCAGGAACGGGGAGAGCCCCGACGACTTCGAGGAGCACATCCTCGACACCGACATCAAGCAGGAGATGGAGTCGTCCTTCCTCGAGTACGCCTACTCCGTCATCTACTCCCGCGCCCTCCCCGACGCCCGCGACGGGCTCAAGCCGGTGCAGCGCCGGATCCTCTACACGATGAGCGACATGGGCCTGCGCCCCGACCGCGGCCACGTCAAGAGCGCGCGCGTCGTCGGCGAGGTGATGGGCAAGCTGCACCCCCACGGCGACAGCGCGATCTACGACGCGCTGGTGCGCCTGGCGCAGCCGTGGTCGATGCGGCTGCCGATGATCGACGGCCACGGGAACTTCGGCTCCCCCGACGACTCCCCGGCGGCGATGCGGTACACCGAGTGCCGGATGGCGCCGCCCGCGGTCGCGATGACCGCCTCGATCGACGAGGACACCGTCGACTTCCGCGCGAACTACGACGGGCAGGAGACCGAGCCCGGCGTGCTGCCGGCGTCGATCCCCAGCCTCGTCGTCAACGGCGCCACCGGCATCGCGGTCGGTATGGCCACCAACTGCGCACCCCACAACCTCGTGGAGGTCGTGCAGGCGCTGCGCCACCTGATCACCCACCCGGCGGCGTCGGTGGACGACCTGATGCGCTTCGTCCCCGGCCCCGATCTGCCGACCGGCGGCAAGATCGTCGGGCTCGAGGGGGTCCGGGACGCCTACGAGACCGGCCGCGGCACGTTCCGGATGCGCGCGACCGCTCGGGTCGAGAACGTCACCAACCGCCGCAAGGGCATCGTCGTCACCGAGCTGCCCTACGGCGTCGGCACCGAGAAGGTCATCGAGCGGATCAAGACCCTGGTCCAGAGCAAGAAGCTGCAGGGCATCTCCGACATCAAGGACCTCACCGATCGCGAGCACGGCCTGCGGCTGGTGATCGAGGTCAAGAACGGCTTCGTCCCCGAGGCGCTGCTCGAGCAGCTCTACAAGCACACCCCGATGGAGGACTCCTTCGGCATCAACGCGGTCGCGCTCGTCGACGGCCAGCCGCGCACGCTGTCCCTCAAGGAGATGCTGCAGGTCTTCC
This sequence comes from Nocardioides sp., assembly GCF_030019515.1. Lineage (GTDB taxonomy): Bacteria > Actinomycetota > Actinomycetes > Propionibacteriales > Nocardioidaceae > Nocardioides. Next base: position 459,104 of record NZ_JASEEQ010000001.1, read on the forward strand.
TCGACCACCGCTTCGACGTCGTACGCCGCCGCTCGGTCTTCCGCCGCGGCAAGGCCGCCGACCGGCTGCACCTGGTCGAGGGCCTGCTGATCGCGATCCTCGACATCGACGAGGTCATCCAGCTGATCCGCTCCTCCGACAACGCGGCGGCCGCCAAGGAGCGGCTGATCTCGGTCTTCGACCTCAGTGAGGTCCAGGCCGACTACATCCTCGACATGCCGCTGCGCCGGCTCACGAAGTTCTCCAGGATCGAGCTGGAGAAGGAGCAGGACGAGCTGCGCCACACCATCGAGGAGCTCGACGCGATCATCAACGACGACAAGCTGCGCTGGAAGGTCGTCTCCGACGAGCTGGCCGAGGTGGCCAAGACGTACGGCACCCCGCGCCGCACGGTGCTGCTCGAGTCGGCCGGTACCACCGTGACCGCTGCTGCCGTGCAGCTCGAGGTCGCCGACGACCCGTGTTTCGCCTACCTCTCCTCCACCGGGCTGCTGGCCCGCACCGCCGACGCCGACCGGCCCGGCCGCGGCGGCGGCCGGGCCAGCCACGACGTGGTGGTCTCGGCGGTGGCGACCACCGCGCGCGGCGAGGTCGGCGGCCTGACGAGCGCCGGCCGGCTGGTCAAGATCGGCGTGCTCGAGCTGCCGCAGCTCCCGGGCACCGCCAACGACCCGCACCTCGCGGGCGGGCTGCCGGTCAGCGAGATCCTGCCCCTCGAGCAGGGCGAGCGGCTGCTCGCGCTCTGCACGCTCGGGACCGACGGGCCCGGGCTCGCGCTCGGCACCCGCCAGGGCACCGTGAAGCGGGTCAACCCCGAGGTGCTCGGCCGGGACGAGTGGGAGGTGATCCGGCTGGCCGACGGCGACGAGGTCGTCGGCGCCGTCGAGCTGAGCACCGGCCACGAGATCCTGTGCTTCATCACCACCGACGCCCAGCTGCTCCACTTCGGCGCCGAGTCGGTGCGGCCCCAGGGCCGTTCCGGCGGTGGCATCGCCGGCGTCCGGGTCGCCGCAGGCGAGCGGGTGGCCTGGTTCGGGGCGATCGACCCCGACGCGCCCGAGGGCTCGGTCGTGGTCACCGCGTCCGGGTCGGCCACGGCGCTGCCCGGCACCGAGCCGGGCGCGGTCAAGGTGACGCCGTTCAGCGAGTACCCCGCCAAGGGCCGGGCCACCGGTGGCGTGCGCTGCCACCGCTTCCTGAGGGGCGAGGACGCCCTGGTGTTCGCCTGGGCCGGGACCGCCCCCGCCCGGGCGGCCGCCGCCAGCGGAGCCCCGGTCGACCTGCCGCCCGCGACCGGTCGCCGGGACGGCTCCGGCGTGCCCGGCAGCCAGCCGCTGGCCGCGTGCGCGGGGCCGGTCGCGGACCGCATCGGCGCCATCGCAGGTGTGGAAGGCTGAGCCCGTGCTCCTCCGCAACCGCGCGCCGGCCGCGCTGCTGACCCTCGTCCTCACGGCGCTGTCGGTCACCGCGACCGCCTGCAGCGACGACTCGACGGGCGGCTCCGACGCCAGTCCCGAGGAGGCGCTCGCCACGGCGAAGCAGCACCTCGACGACACCAGCGGCGTCCACCTCACCCTGGCCACGGACGACCTCCCCGACGGCGTGACCGGGGTCGAGGCGGCCGAAGGCGTCGGCACCCATGCACCGGCGTTCGACGGCAGCATCACGGTCGTGCTCTCCGGACAGGCCTTCGAGGTCCCGGTGGTCGCCGTCGGCGGCTCGGTCTACGTGCAGCTCCCGCTGACCACCGGCTGGCAGGACATCGACCCGGCCGACTACGGCGCCCCGGACCCCGCGATGCTGATGAGCGCCGACCGCGGCTTCTCCTCGCTGCTCCCGGCGACGACCGACCTCGAGGAGGGCGACTCCGTCCGGGGCGGCAAGGACAACAGCGAGGTGCTGACCGAGTACACCGGCTCCGTCGGTGACGACGTCGTCAAGAACGTGATCCCGACCGCCTCGGGCGACTTCGACGCGACGTACACGATCGCCGACGACGGGGAGCTGCGCAGCGCGAGGCTGACCGGGGTCTTCTACGAGGGCACCGACTCGATGACCTACACCGTGACGTTCGAGGACTACGGCACGGAACAGGACATCACCGCACCGTGACGGTCCCCTGATGGGCTCCTCGCGCGTCCTGCTCTCGCTGGCCGCGGTGGCCGTCGCGTTCGCGGCGGCCGACACCTACGTGGTGGTCCTAGCGCTGCCGGACATGATGGCGTCCACGGGGATCCCGGTGGACCAGCTGCAGCGCGCGGCGCCGATCATCTCCGGCTTCCTGCTCGGGTACGTCGCGATGCTGCCGCTGATCGGCCGGCTCGCGGACCTGCGTGGACGGGTCCCGGTGCTCGTCGCCGCGCTCCTGGTCTTCGCGCTCGGCTCCCTGGTCACCACGCTCGCCTACGACCTGCCGTCGATGGTCTCGGGCCGCTTCCTGCAGGGTGTGGGCGGCGGCGGTCTGGTGCCGGCGACCCTCGCGCTGGTCGCCGACCTCTATCCCGCCGAGCGCCGCGGCGTGCCGCTCGGCGTCGTCTCGGCCGTCCAGGAGCTCGGCAGCGTGCTCGGGCCGCTGTTCGGCGCGCTCGTGCTCGCCGTCGCCGACTGGCGCGCGATCTTCCTGATCAACGTCGCGGTCGGCCTGGTCCTCGCCGGTGCCATCCGGCGTCTCACGGTGGTCGAGGTGCGAGCGCAGCGAGCCTCGAGACCCCGTGCCTTCGACTGGATCGGCCTGGTCCTGGTGCTGGTCACCCTCGTGGCCGGCGCGCTGGTGTGTCTGCGACCCAGCGAGCTGATGCGCGACCTGACCTGGGGGCAGCTGTTCATCCCGGTCGCCGGCGACGGGCGGTGGCTCACGCCGCTCGGCCTGGTCGCCCTGACCGCCGCGGTGCTGCTCGTCGTACGCTGCTCGACCGCGCGCCGGCCGCTGCTCGACGTGCGCGCCTGGCTGCGCACCCTGCGCGAGGCCGACCTGCTCGGCGCCCTGTTCCTCGCGCTCGCGCTCGCCGGCGTGATCCTCGCGTTCGCCACCGCCGACCCGAAGGTGCAGGTCTTCTCCGACCAGGGCCTGTGGTACCTCCTCGGCTCCGCGCTCGCCACCGCCGCGTTCGTCGTCCACCTGCGGCGCACCGCCGACCCGCTGGTCCCGGCGGGTGCGCTGCGGCGTGCCCCCGCGTGGGGCGCGATGCTGGTCAGCTTCTTCATCGGCGCCGCCCTGATCGCTGCGCTGATCGACATCCCGCTGTTCGCGCGCACCACCGTCTACCCCGACTCCCAGCTGATGGCGGCCCTGGTCCTGGTCCGGTTCCTGGTCGCGCTCCCGGTCGGGGCCGTGCTCGGTGGCTACCTCACCCGCACGGTCAGCGCCGGGCTGGTGACCGCGGCCGGGATGGCGTGCGCGGCGGGCGGCTTCCTGTGGATGGCGACCTGGGACCTGGAGAGCCTCGACCGGGCGAGCGCCACGATCCCGCTGCTGCTCGGCGGCCTCGGGTTCGGGCTCGCCCTCGCACCCGTGAACGCCGCGGTGCTCGCGAGCACCGAGGACGACGTGCACGGCCTGGCCAGCGCGTTCGTGGTGGTCGCCCGGATGGTCGGGATGCTCGTCGGGATCTCCGCCCTGACCACGATCGGCCTGCGCCGCTACTACGCCGAGCAGGCCGACCTGCCCCCGGCGCGGGAGGTGTGCGACGGCCGGACCCGCTGCTCGGAGTTCACCGACCTGCTCAAGGTCGCCGGCATCGCCCAGGAGCACACCGTGTTCACCGGCGCCGCGGTCTGCGCCGTCGTCGCCGCGGTCCTCGCCCTGGTCCTGTTCCGCGGTGCCGCGACCCGGGCCGTCTCGACCGGCGACCTGCTCCGCGCCGCCGGGTGAACGCTTGTTAACCTCCGAGACATGGCTAACTCGGACTTCGACGACCTGCTCGCTGCCAACCGCGACTTCGCGGCGCACTTCGGGCTCGCCGGCTTCGATGGCGTCGCCCGGGCCGGCGTGGCGATCGTGACCTGCATGGACTCACGGATCGACCCGCTCGGCATGGTCGGCCTCGAGCCCGGCGACGCCAAGATCTTCCGCAACCCCGGTGGCCGGGTGACCGACCAGGCCCTGGAGGCGCTGGTGCTGGGCGTCCACCTGCTCAACGTCGACCGGATCCTGGTGATCCCGCACACGCGCTGCGCGATGGCCTCCTCCACGCTCGACCAGGTCCGCGAGAAGGTCGGCGCCTCCGCCGGCCAGGACGTCTCCTGGCAGACCTTCAGCATGGTGTCCGACCAGCGCGCCGCGCTGGCCGACGACGTGCACAAGGTCGTCTCGCACCCGCTCGTCCCCGACACCGTCAAGGTCGGCGGGTTCCTCTACGACGTCGACACCGGCCTGCTGGACCGGCTGGTCTGAGAGGCAGCCGCGGGTCAGACGTCGCGGACGACGTCGAGCGACTCCCGGGCGATCTGCCACTCCTCGTTGGTCGGCACCACCAGGACGGCGACCTCGCTGTCCTCGGCGGACACGGTGAACGCGCCCGACCGCTGGGCCCGGTTGGCCTCGGGGTCGATCCGGATGCCGAGCCGCTCCAGGCCGGCGAGCGCCTGGGCGCGCACCTCCGGCGCGTGCTCCCCCACCCCGCCGGTGAACGCGATCGCGTCCACCCGGCCGAGCACCGCGTAGTACGCGCCGACGTACTTGCGCAGCCGGTAGCAGTAGACGTCCATGGCGAGCCGGGCCCGCGGCTCACCCTCCTCGAGCAGTCGCTCGAGCTCGCGGAAGTCGCTGAACCCGACCAGGCCCTTGATGCCGGAGTCGCGGTTGAGCCGCTCGTCGATCTCGTCCAGCGACCAGCCGAGCTGCCGGTGCAGGTGGGCGTGCAGCGCCGGGTCGAGGTCGCCCGAGCGGGTGCCCATCACCAGGCCCTCCAGCGGGGTGAGCCCCATCGAGGTGTCCACGGACCGGCCCCCGGCGACCGCCGCCGCCGAGGCGCCGTTGCCCAGGTGCAGGACGATCGTGTTCACCGACTCCAGCGGCCGGCCGAGCAGCCGCGCGGTCTCGCCGGAGACGAAGCGGTGCGAGGTCCCGTGGAACCCGTAGCGCCGGATGCCGTGCTCCTCGCGCCACTCGTGCGGCACCGCGTAGGTGTAGGCCTGCTCGGGCAGCGTCTGGTGGAACGCGGTGTCGAACACGGCGACGTGCGGGAGCGTGTCGAACAGCCGGCGCGCGACCGCGAGCGCCTCGAGGTTGGCCGGGTTGTGCAGGGGCGCCAGCGGGACCAGCTCGCGCACGGCGTCGACCAGCGCGTCGTCGACCAGCGCGGGCTGGGAGAAGCGCTCGCCGCCGTGCACCATCCGGTGACCCACCGCGGTGATCGTGGCCGCCTCCAGCAACGGGCCGTGGGCGGCGAACGCGTCCAGCGCCGCCTGCAGCGCGGCCTCGTGGGAGGGCAGCGGCAGCTCGCTTCGGTGCACGACCCCGTCGGGTCCGGTGTGGCTGAGGATGCCGGTGGCGCCCGAGGCGTCCGCGATCCGCTCGGCCAGCCCGACCGCGTGGCTCTGGCCGCTCTCCGCGTCGATCAGGCTGTACTTCAGCGAGGACGAGCCGGCGTTGATCACCAGGACGAGCGCGCTCATCGGGCGACCTCCGCGAGCTGCTGGGCCTGGACGGCGGTGATGGCGACCGTGTTGACGATGTCGCGGACCGTGGCGCCCCGGGACAGGTCGTTGACCGGCTTGCGCAGCCCCTGCAGCACCGGGCCGATCGCGACCGCGCCCGCGGAGCGCTGCACGGCCTTGTAGGTGTTGTTGCCGGTGTTGAGGTCCGGGAAGATGAACACCGTCGCCCGGCCGGCGACCCGGGAGTCCGGGAGCTTGGTCCGGGCGACCGCCGGGTCGATGGCGGCGTCGTACTGGATCGGGCCCTCCACGAGCAGCTCCGGTGCCCGGTCGCGGACCAGCGCCGTCGCCGCCGACACCTTCTCCACGTCGCTGCCGGCCCCCGACGACCCGGTCGAGTAGGACAGCATCGCGACCCGGGGCGCGACGCCGAACGCCGCCGCGGTCTCGGCCGAGGAGATCGCGATGTCGGCGAGCTGCTCCGCCGTGGGGTCCGGGTTGACCGCGCAGTCGCCGTACACGAGCACCTCGTTCTCCAGGCACATGAAGAACACCGACGACACGACCGAGACCCCGGGCACCGTGCGCACCACCTCGAGCGCGGGCCGGATCGTGTGGGCCGTGGTGTGGACGGCACCGGAGACCATCCCGTCGGCGAGCCCGAGCTCGACCATCAGCGTGCCGAAGTAGGACTCGTCGCGGACCCGCAGGAGTGCCTCGGCGCGGTCGACCCCGCGGTGCTTGCGGCGGTCGAAGTACTCCTCGGCGAACCGCTCGGCGAGCTCGGAGGACCGCGGGTCGAGCAGGGTCGCGGCCGAGACGTCCGCGCCGACCCGGGCGGCGTGCGCGCTGATCCGGATCGGGTCGCCGAGCAGGGTCAGGTCGGCCACGCCCCGGCGCAGCAGCAGGTCGGCGGCGCGCAGGATCCGCTCCTCCTCGCCCTCCGGGAGCACGATGCGCATCCGCCGGCCGGTGGCGGAGTCCAGGAGCTGGTGCTCGAACATCAGCGGCGTCACGGCGGTCGTCCGCGACACGTCGAGCCGGTCGAGGAGCGCGGCGCCGTCGACGTGCTGGGCGAACAGGGCCAGCGCCGCGGCGATCTTGCGGGGCGAGCTCACCGTCAGGCGGCCGCGGACGCCGGTGAGTGCCGCCGAGGTCTCCTGGGTGGCGAGGTCGGTCGCGATGATCGGCAGCGTGGCGCCGATGCCCTCCAGGAGCCGGGAGACCTGGACGGGCAGCTCGATCCCGCCGTTCAGGACGATCCCCGCGACCTGGGGGAAGTTCGCGGACACGTGCGCCATCAGGACGCCGAGCACCACCTCGGGGCGGTCGCCCGCGGTCACCACGACGGCGCCGTCGAAGAGCCGGTCCAGCACGTTCGGCATGGTCATGCCCGCCACGAGGAGGCCGAGCACCTCTCGATCGAGCAGGGCGGGGTCGCCGGAGACGAACGTCCCGTCGCACGCGGGCATCAGGTCGCCGACCGAGGGTGCCGAGAGCAGGGGATCGTAGGGGATCGCGTACGCCGGCACGCCGTCCCGGCCGAGAGCGGCGACCACCTCCGCCGGCTCGGGGTGGGTGACCCGGTTGGCGACCACCGCGAACAGCGCAGCGTGGTTGGCCGAGATCGCGGTGCCGGCGATGTCCGCCAGGGTCACCAGGTCAGCGGGGGTCCGGTCCGCGCCGTTGAGGACCAGGAGGATGGGCGAGCTCAGGTTCGCCGCGATCCGGGCGTTGTAGGACAGCTCGGTCGGCGTGGCGACGTCGGTGTAGTCCGACCCGATCACCACGACCGCGTCGCACTGCTCCGCGACGCGGTGGTAGCGCTCGACGATCGTGTCCAGCGCGGCGACCGGGTCGGCGTGGACGTCGTCGTACGTGACCCCGGTGCACTCGTCGTAGTCGAGGGTGACCGCCTCGTGGGCGGTCAGCAGGTCCAGGACGTAGTCCCGCTCACCTCGAGCGGTGGCCTGGTCGTTGCGGACGATCGGCCGGAACACGCCGACCCGCTCGACCCTGCGGGAGAGGACGTCCAGCACCCCCAACGCGACCGCTGACTTGCCGGTGTAGCCCTCGACGGACGCGACGTAGACGCTCGTGCACACGCAGTCGACCCTATGCCGGGCGAGGAACGCCCGCGGGGGTCGCCCGGGCCAGATCCCGGGACCAAGGTCCGTTCTTCAACGACTTCGTGGGCGTCACGCTGCGACGCCGACGGCGTACCCGGCCGCCGCCGCCGCGAGCCCCACCACCAGGCTCAGGCCGACGTTGAGCGCGGCGTACAGCCGGGCCCCGTCCTCGACCAGGCGGAAGGTCTCGTAGCCGAAGGTGCTGTACGTGGTCAGCGCCCCGCACAGGCCGGTGCCGAGCGTCAGGGTCACCGCGTCGGGGACGTCGCGTCCGGTGGAGAGCCCGACGAGCACCCCGAGGACCAGCGAGCCGACGACGTTGACCAGCATCGTCCCCCACGGCATCAGGCTGTCGTGGCGCGCCTGGACCGCCCGGTCGACCAGGTAGCGGCTCGGGGCCCCGACCGCGGCGCCGAGGCACACCCACACGAACCCCGTCACTCCGAGTCGTCCCGATAGCGGTGCACGACGACGGTGACCTCGTCGAGGGTGACCAGGCCCTCGCCGACCACCTCGTCGACCTGGGGCAGGAACGCCTCGATCCGGTCGGCGGTGTCGACGACCACGACCGCCACCGGGAGGTCCTCGGAGAGCGAGAGCAGCCGGCTGGTGTGCACCACGGTGCTGGAGGAGCCGAAGCCCTCGATGCCGCGGAAGACGCTCGCGCCGGCCAGGCCGGCGGCGTGCGCCCGGTGCACCAGCTCGGTGTACAGCGGCTTGTGGTGCCAGGTGTCGGACTCGCCGACGTAGACGGTCAGCCGGGTCGCGGCCCCGCCGAGCCCGCCCGCAGGTCGCCTCGTCTCCGACGTCGGGTCGGTGGTCATGGCCTCTCCCCTCTCCTGGTGCGATGTCCTCTTCGGCGCCGCCGGAGCCGGGTCGCCGCCAGCACGCCCGCGCGCGCCACCACCACGCCGGCCGCCACGGCGGCCAGCGCCACCAGCAGGGTGCCGGCCCAGTAGCCGAGCGCGACCGCCGGACGGCCGGCGTCGAGCAGCGTGACGGTGTCGACGGAGTACGTCGAGAACGTGGTGAACCCGCCCAGCACCCCCACCCCCGCGAACGGACGCAGCAGCGGGTGCGCGCCGCCGACATCGACGACGAACACCATGAGGACGCCGATCAGCAGGCAGCCCGCGGCGTTGACGCCGAGCGTCGTCCAGGGCACGCCCGCATCGGGGGTGGGCCAGGCCCGGGCCGCGGCGTACCGCGCCGACGCGCCCACCATCCCGCCCAGCGCGATCGCCGGGAGCACGAACCGGTGCCGGCCCCACTCCAGGCGCTCCCCGGGCAGGTGCAGGTCGACGTCCGGGTCGACCCACGGCACGGGCATCGGGCCTCCTACGCTGCGCTGGTGCGGGTGCTGGTCCTGCGTGGTCAGGCGTCGATCGCCTCGACGTCGACCTCGTAGGCGCCCTGCACGATGAACTCCTTGCGGGGTGCGACGTCGGAGCCCATCAGCAGCTCGAAGACCTGGGCGGCCTCCTCGGCGTTGTCGATGGTGATCCGGCGCAGCGTGCGGTGCCGCGGGTCCATCGTGGTCTCCGCGAGCTGGTCGGCATCCATCTCGCCGAGGCCCTTGTAGCGCTGCACCGGGTCCTTCCAGCGCACGCCCTTCTTCTTCAGCTCGGCGAGCTTGCGCTGCAGCTCGTCGTCGGAGTACGTGTAGACGTACCTCTCCATCCCCTTCTTCGGGTTGGAGATCTCGACCCGGTGCAGCGGCGGCACGGCTGTGTAGACGCGGCCCTCCCGGATCAGCTCGGGCATGTACTTGTAGAACAGCGTCGCCAGCAGGCAGCGGATGTGGGCGCCGTCGGAGTCGGCGTCGGCCATGAAGATGATCCGCCCGTAGCGGCGTGCGTCGAGGTCGAAGGTGCGGCCCGACCCGGCACCGACCACCTGGATGATCGAGGCGCACTCGGCGTTCTTGAGCATGTCGCCGACCGAGGCCTTCTGGACGTTGAGGATCTTGCCGCGGATCGGCAGCAGCGCCTGGAACTCGGACTTGCGGGCCAGCTTGGCCGTGCCGAGCGCCGAGTCACCCTCGACGATGAACAGCTCGGTGCGCTCGTTGTCGGCGGCGCGGCAGTCGGCGAGCTTGGAGGGCAGCGCCGAGGACTCCAGGGCGTTCTTGCGGCGCTGGGTCTCCTTGTGCTGGCGGGCCGTGATCCGGGTCTTGGCGGCGCCGGCGACCTTCTCCATCACCTGCTTGGCCTGCGCCTTCTCGGCGCGCTTGGTCGAGGTGAGGAACTTCTTCAGCTCCGCGGAGACGACGCGGCGCACGACGGTGCGGGCCGCGGGCGTGCCGAGGATCTCCTTGGTCTGGCCCTCGAACTGCGGCTCGGCGAGCCGGACCGTCACCACGGCCGTCATGCCCTCGAGGACGTCGTCCTTGATCACGTCGTCGTCGTTGACCTTGAGCACCTTCGCGGACTTCATCACGTCGTTGAACGTGCGGGTCACGGCCTGCTCGAAGCCGCTGACATGGGTGCCGCCCTTGGGGGTGGCGATCACGTTGACGAAGGAGCGCAGCACGGTGTCGTAGCCGGTGCCCCAGCGCAGCGCGACGTCGACCTGCAGCTCGCGCTCCACCTCCTGCGGGGTCATCTGCCCCGACTCGTCGAGCAGCGGGACCGTCTCGGTGAACGAGTCGGTGCCCTGGAGGCGCAGGATGTCGCTGACCGGCTCGTCGGGCGCCAGGAAGTCGGCGAACTCGGCGATGCCGCCGTCGTGGCGGAACTTCTCCTCGACCGGGTCCGGGCCGCGCAGGTCGCGGATGACGAGCTCGAGGCCCGGGACGATGAACGAGGTCTGCCGGGCTCGCCCGATCAGGTCCTCGTAGACGAACTGGGCGTCCTTGGTGAAGATCTGGCGGTCCGGCCAGAACACCACGCGGGTGCCGGACCTGCCCTTCGCGACCCGGGCACCCTTGCGGGTCAGCCCCGAGCGTGCCTCGAAGTCCGCCTGCGGGCCGTCGCCGGAGAACACGCCCGGCACGCCGCGGCGGAACGAGATGCCCTGGCGAGCCGGCGAGCGGTCCACGTCGATGTCCATCCGGGTGGCCAGGGCGTTGACGACCGAGAGGCCGACACCGTGCAGACCACCGGTCGCGACGTACGAGCCGCCGCCGAACTTGCCGCCCGCGTGCAGCTTGGTGGCCACGACCTCGACGCCCGGCAGCCCGGTCTTGGGCTCCTTGTCGGTGGGGATGCCGCGCCCGTCGTCGTACACCTCGGCCGAGCCGTCGGGGTGCAAGGTGACCTCGACGTGGCCGGCGTGCCCGCCGAGCGCCTCGTCGACCCCGTTGTCGATGACCTCCCACAGGCAATGCATGAGACCGCGGGTGTCCGTCGAGCCGATGTACATCCCGGGACGCTTGCGGACCGCCTCCAGGCCCTCGAGCACGAGGAGGTGGGCTGCGTTGTACGTGTTGTCGATCGTGGGGCTCCTGGTCGTGCCGAGCGATGCCGATCGCGCCGGCCATCCGTGCGGGTGTCAGCCTCGAATCTACCTGCGACACGCCGGTGGCCGGTGAAGGCTCGCCTGCGGGCGCCTTGGCTACCGTGGACAGCACACTTCCCCGGCACCACCAGCGCAGCGCACGACCAGTCAGCACCGATCCCGGCAGCCGGTCGGGACCAGCCAGCAGCATCGAGCAGCAGGCCCGACCAGCACGACCAGGACTGCGACGCACGTCACGATGTGGACACGATCGGCTCTCGGGCGATCCCTTCCGCAACGTCGCGGGTCGCCGTCACGTCACACTCAGCAGAGAACTCAGCACGGATCGTCGTTTTTCTCCTTGACGGCCGCCGATGTCTCCCAAGGCATGGAAATCGGCCGAAGAGGGAAGTGAGAACGTGATTGGATGAGGTGTCCGACACCACGAAGAGCCGGGAATCTTGGGGCCCGCCGCTACGTTGTGGCTGACACCGAGGCAGAAGAGAAATGAGGCCGATGTGACCACTGCAGTTGCCCCCAGCACCGCCGCGCTGAGCGCTGCGGACCGTTGCGACCGTTGCGGAGCCCAGGCCTACCTTCGCGTAGAGCTCCAGTCCGGTGGTGAGCTGCTGTTCTGCGCCCACCACGCCCGCGAGCACGGTGACAAGCTCAGGGAGATCGCCGCCAACGTCGTCGACGAGACCCACAAGCTCTCCGGCACCTCCACCATCGCCACAGACGGCGAGCGCTGAGGAGGGGCCGGCACGACCCGCTCACCCCGTCATCCACCGCGGCCCCGGACGAGAGTCCGGGGCCGCGGTGCGTCTGTGCCAGGATCTCGCCCATGAGCCCGACCGAGGTCCTCGTCGCCCTGGCGATCGCTGTCGGGCTGGTCGGGATCCTGGTCCCCGTGCTGCCCGGCTCGATCCTCGTGGTCGGCGCCGTCCTGGTGTGGGCCGGGATCACGGGCGGACCGACCGCCTGGGTGGTCTTCGCCGTCGCGACCACGCTCATCGCCGCCGGCACCGTGGTCAAGTACCTCGTCCCGGGGCGGCGCCTCCAGGACGCCGGGATCCCGGCGTCGACCCAGTGGATCGGCGTCGCTCTGGGCGTGGTCGGCTTCTTCGTCGTACCGGTCGTCGGCCTGGTCCTCGGCTTCGTGCTCGGCGTCTACCTCGCCGAGCTGCGCCGGGTGGGCTCGGCCCGGGCCTGGCCGTCCACGGTGCAGTCGCTCAAGGCCGTGGGGCTGAGCATCGTGATCGAGCTGGGTGCGGCGCTGGCGGCCACGCTGGTGTGGGTCGCCGGGGTCGTAGCCACCTGATGCCGATCCTGCTCTCGCTGCTCGCCGCGGTGGCGTACGGCCTCAGCGACTTCAACGGGGGCATCTTCTCCCGGCGCGGCGGTGCGTGGGCGGTGTCGTTGACCGCCCAGGCCGGCGGCGGGGCGCTGGTCCTGCTGCTCAGCCTGCTCACCGGCGGCTCCCCCACCGGCACCGACTTCGCCTGGGGCGTCGTCGCCGGCCTCGGCAACGGCTTCGGTACGGCGTTCCTCTACCGCGGCCTGGCCGGCGGCCGGATGGGGGTGGTCGCGCCGGTCTCGGCGATCGGGTCGGTCCTGGTCCCGATCGTCGTCGGGGTCGCCACCGGCGAGCGGCCCGGGCAGCTGGTCTGGCTCGGGATCCTGATCGCCCTGCCGGCCGTGTGGCTGGTGTCCCGCGAGTCCACCGCGACCCCCGCGACCGGCTCCGGGCTCACCGACGGGATCCTCGCCGGCCTCGGCTTCGGGCTGCTGTTCGCCGCGCTCGCCCAGATCCCCGAGGAGGCCGGCTTCCTGCCGCTTGCCCTCAACCAGGTCGTCGCCGGCGTCGCGATCGTCGCCGTCGCCGTCGCGCTGCGCCGGGACTGGGTGCCACGCAACCGCTACGCGCTCGGCGGCCTGGCCAGCGGCGCCCTCGGCGCGCTGGCCACCGGGGCGTTCCTGGTCGCCACCCAGAGCGGCGACCTGACCGTGACCGCGGTGATCACCTCGCTGTACCCCGCGTTCACGGTGCTGCTGGCGGCGACCGTGCTCCGCGAGCACGTGCACCGACCCCAGGCGGTCGGCCTGGCACTGTGCGCCTGCGCGGTCGCCCTGGTCGCCGCCGGCTGATCCCGCGGCCCGCTCCCGGGCCACCCCGCCGGTAGGCTCCCGCCGTGGCCGACCCCCGGATCTCCCCCCAGATCTCCCCCCAGATCTCCCCCCAGATCTCCGTGGACGTGCTGCGCACCGAGCCGGACCAGCGGGCCCGGCTCACCACCGAGGCGAAGCGGGCGCTGCGCCAGGCGGCGCAGTCGAGCGAGCGCTCCGGCAGGCTGTCGCCGCTGACGTACAACCTGACGATCAGCCACACCCACCGCTTCGTCTGGTTCCGGGTCGCCAAGGTCGCCACCCGCACGCTGGTCGGGTACTTCGACGAGAACGACGTCGCCCGCGAGGTCAGCCACGCCCTGTGGATGCGCTACCCCACCGCGCTGTTCACCGACTACTTCCGGTTCGGGTTCGTCCGGCACCCGCTGCAGCGCTTCGTCTCGACCTGGCAGGACAAGGTCGTCAACGCCAACTACTTCGAGTTCGACGAGCCCACGCACGCCCGGATGCGCTCGCGGCCCGAGGAGTTCGCCGGCTGGGTCGCCGGCCTGGACCTCGACGACGCCAACCAGCACCTCGCGTTCCAGTCCCGCCTCGTCGACCTCACCCAGATCGACTTCCTCGGCCGGCTGGAGACCTTCGACGCGGACTTCGCGACCGTCTGCGAGCGCCTGGCCCTCCCCGTCGTCCCGGCCCGGACGCGCAACCGCACGGCGACCTCGCGGACCCCCGAGCTGCTGGCCTCGACCGAGCTCCAGGACCTGGTGGCCGGGATCTACCGGAAGGACTACCAGGTCTTCGGGTACGACGCGGCGCCCTGAGCCGCGGGACCGAGCCCGCGGCCCGAGGCCGGTCCGATCAGTCCAGGTAGTCGCGCATTACGGACGCTTGAACGCTGTTGGTGTGAGCGTTCTATCCGCGCAGGTCAGAAGTGGTGTGGGCCGCAATATCCTGGAATGAGAGGGCCCACCAGATGCCCATGGAAGCGATCACCGACAGCGCGGGTTTCCGCCGCGCGATCGAAGACTACGAGACCGACCTGCGCGAGCGCACCGGTCAGCCGCTCTACCGCCCGTTCGTCGAAGAGCGCGAGGCGCTCGCTACGGCGGTCGACGGTCTGGACCTCACACCGGCCGAGTGGCGCACCGTGCGGTGGCTGCTCGACTCCGACCAGGTCGACCAGCTCGCGTCCATCATCACCAAGGCCCGGCTGTCGGCGCCCGCCGGCACGCTGTAGAAGAAGCGGCCCCGGCCGGTGCACGAACACCGTCCAGGGCCTAGACACCGCCTATCTAGGAGGCAGCATCATGACCGAATCATCTCCGACGACCACGCCGAGCACATGCCCCATCTGGTGCCTTGACAAGCCGGGTCACGGCATCGACGACGAGTACGACGACGGCAGCGGCGACCGCCTGCACCGCGGGCCCCGGTTCGGGCCGCTCGAGGCCTGGGCGACCACCTCCGCCGACGGCCGGCCCATGATCTACTCGGTCGACAGCGACGGCAGTATCGACTACTCGACGCCGGCGGCGCTGCGCGAGCTCGCGGCGGCGGCCGAGGAGGCCGCGACCTGGCTCGAGGCACACCGCGAGGTGTGAGGCGTCACCCAGAGCCCTGAACAGCAGAAGGCCCCTGGCTTCGGCCTGGGGCCTTCTGCTGTGCTGGGGCCCATGACTACCCACCTCGCGCTCGCGGCCGTCTCCTACTCGATGGACGGCGCGGTCGAGGCCTCCGGCATCAGCAAGGCCACGCTGACCAAGGCGATCGCGGATGGCGAGCTGGTCGCCCACTACGTGGGGGTGAAGGCCAGCAAGCGCGTCGTGCTCGCCACCGACCTCGCGGAGTACGTCGCCTCGCTCCCGACCGAGAGGCCAAAGCGCTGACGCGCAAGCTTGCCGCTGTGGCAGCGTGAGCACCATGTCCAAGCCGACAGCCCTAGAGGCCTTCCAGATGCAGCAAGAGCGCGAGCGCGAGGCGGAGGCTCAGCGCGCTGAGCAGCTCGAGCTGATCCGGCTCCAGACCGAACTACTCACCAAGCACACCGAGTTGCTGACCAAGCAGGGTGAGGTGCTCACCCGCCTGGCCGAGACGATGCACGAGGTCGCACAGCGGCTCGCGGCACTCGAAGGCTCGTGACGACGGTCCCGCCGCCCCACGAGGAAGGGCAGCGCCTGGCTCAGGCGACGCCCGTCAGCTGCGCGCGGCCCTCGCGGGCCCTGCTCGCCCTGGAGTAGTTGCGCATGCAGAGCCGGCAACGCGTCCGGCCGCTGGCGGTCTGGTAGCCGTGCTCGGTCGTCGAGTGACCCGCTGCGCACCGGCCGGCTGTCGGCCTCCGGTTCGGCGGGGTCTCGTGCTCGAACCACAGCTCGACGAACTGCTCTCGGGCGGCCTTGAGCCGTCGCCTGAGCTGCTTCACGGTGAGACCGAGCACGTCAGCCGCGCCCTGGTGGGTGCCGGTGACGGCCACCGTGGCGACCACCTCGTACTGCTCGGCCGACAGCTGGCCGAGGATCTGGGGCAGTGCGGCGCGCTCGATCAGCTTCTCCACGAAGCCGTCATCCGCACCGACTACCGGCGGAAGCCAGTACTTCACCGCGTTGGGCATCAGGCCCCCGGTGTTCTTGGCGATGCCGCGATGGTGCAGCTGGTCACTGATTGCCCGGTTGATCGCTCGGGCCGCCTCGGCCACCAGCACCGCTCTGCCCGGGTCCTCAGCGCTGGCGTAGAGCTGCTCGACGATGGCGTGCCAGGCGCAGTCCCAGCTGTCGCTCGAGTCGAGCAGATACGCCGATCTGCGAGCGCGAGCGACCGCAAAGCGCGTCATGGTGTCGACGTCGGCCATCGTGTAGCCGTGCACCAGCGTTGCCGTCTGTCCGATCAGGCTGAGCGTCACGCCTCGCTCCTCTTCGTGATCTTGTCGCCGCGGGCTTTGCGCCGCCGTCCGGCGTTGCGTATGCACGCCCGACACCGCCACGGGCCGTCACCGTTCAGGCGGAAGCCGTGCTCAGTGCGGAGGTGACCGGCGCGGCACTCGTAGTTGAGGTCGACGTTGCGTAGCGACCAGGGGGTCTCACCTTCGAGCCAGGCCCGCAGGATCCGCTCACGGGCTCGGTAGAGCCGGGTCTCGAAGGCGCTGTGCCCGAGGCCCAGCGCGGCGGCGGCCGCGCTCTGGGTGCCGTGTACGGCCATCGCTGCGATGGCCTCGTACTCGATTTCGGAGAGCAGCGCGAGCACCTGGGGCAGGGCAAGCCGCTCGACGGTGCGCTCGGTGAAGTCGGCGCTCTTGGTGCGGTTGTCGTTGATCCAGTACTTCATGTGCCCGGAGCGCAAGGAGTACCGCCGACCAGGGTTGGGCCGGTTGCTCTTGAGGACCCCGCGCTCGCGGGCGTCGTCCTCTGCCGCGGCGCGGATAGCGCGCCGGCCGGCGTCTACCAGATCGAAGAACTCGGGTGGGCCCTCGCTCGCGTACAGGTGCTCGACGACCCCGAACCACGCACAGTCCCACCGGTGGTTCGGCGTGACGTAGTCGAGGGCGCGGCCTCCTCGGGATTGCCGGACCGCTGTGCCGGTCGCCCGGTTGAGGTCGTCCATGGTGTAGCCGTGGGCGAGTGTCGCGGTCTGCGCGATGCTCATCGCTGCCTCACCTTCGTCCGGCCGCCGGCGGCGCGGTAGACGTCGAGATCGGCCTGGATCTCGCGGCCACGCTGAAGCTGGGAGACCTGCTGGGCGGTGAACCGCATGGTGACGCGCGCCGGTTGGGCGGGCCCGCTGTCACTCTCCAGCAGCGCCATGCCTCGATCGAGCAGGAGCGATCCCGAGGAGCCGCCGTACGCACTGGTGGCCAGGTCGACCGAGAGCGTGGGGCTGTAGCGGCCGTCCAGGGCGTGCTGCAGGAGGTCCGTGACGCCGCCGAGCTTGCGCTTCACGTCGGGGATCGCGTCGTCGATGCCGTCGATCAGGCCTTCGATGATCATCTGGCCGGCGGGGCGCAACAGCCGGCGGTCCTTGGCCGGTGGGCCCTTGATGTCGGGGATGAGGTCGGTGAGCTTGCCGAGCTTGTCCTTGACGGCGCCGATCATCGAGTCGATGCCGCTGATCAGGCCCCGGATGATGTTCTTGCCCGCGTCGACCAGCCAGTCGAGCGCGCCGGAGAAGACGGCGCTCACCTTGTCCTTGATCCCGCGTACGACGGCGACCGCGAGCCGGACCTGCGTTGTGATGATGTTCTTGAAGGCGGTCCATGCCGCCTTGGTGGCGGTCTTCACGACGTTCCAGGCACCGGTGATGATGGTGCGGACCACGCGGATCTCGGTCGTGACGATGGCCTTGACCACGGCCACGGCCTTGCCGACGACGGCCCTGATCACAGACCACGCGGCGCGTGTGGCGGCCTTGATCTTCGACCAGTGCTTGATGATCAGAACGACCGCGAGACCGATCGGGCCGGTCAGGATGACGAGCAGCTTGGGCCAGTGTTTCTTCACGAACTTCACCACGAAGTCGACCGCGACCGTGATCGCGGTCTTGATGCCGGCGAACGCCTTGTCGACGATGGCGCGGAAGGTCTCGGACTTCCGGTAGGCGATGACGATGCCCGCCACGAGGGCCGCGATCGCGATCACGACCAGGCCGATCGGGTTGGCGCTGAGCGCGGCGTTCAGCAGCCATTGAGCGGCCGCGGCGGCCTTGCTGGCGGCTGAGGTGATCGCGGTCTGCACGGCGAGCGCGGCCAGTCCGATCCGGGTGCCCAGCGCCGCGGCGGTCGCGGCCTTCTGGGCGGCGCTGGCGACGACCGCCACCGCAGTCCATGCGGCGGTGGCCGCCGAGACGACCGAGGTGGCGGCGGACACCACGAGCACGCCGGCGGCGAGCGCCGCCACGACGACGACCAGGGCCTTGGCGGTGGTCTGGTGCCGGGACATGACGCCGACCACGCTGGAGGCCACCTGGAGGACGCGCTGCCACGCCGGCAGCAGCGCCTGGCCGAGCGCTGCGGAGAGGTTCTCGGTCTGAGCGGCGACGATCCGGGCCTTGTTCGCCGCGCCGTCGCTGGTGCGGGCGAAGTCGCCTTGAGCCTTGCTGGTCTGGGCGAGGATCTCGTGGGACGCCGCGAGCGCCTTCTGCTGCGGGGTGAGCGCGTCCTTCGTGGTCTTGATCAGGCCCATCTTCAGGGCCCGGGCGCGGAGCGTGGCGTCGTCGAGCAGCACGCCGTACCTGCGGATCGGCTCCGACTCACCGCGCATCGCCGCACCGATGGCCGTGATGGCCTCTTCAGGCGTGGTGTTGTTGAACGACGCCAGATCCGAGGCGAGGGTGGTGAACTGGCGGGCGAAGTCGGCAGTCTTGCCGCTGGTCAGGCCGGCCTTCTGCCCGATCAGGCCGAAGGTCGCCGCGGCGTCGAGCGCCTGGACCTTCGACTGCCCGAGCGCGGTGGCCGCCCCGTCGGCGAACTTCTGGATCCCGGCGGACTGCCGGCCGAAGATCTGGTCGGTCTTCGAGATGGTCTCGTTGAGGTCGGAGGCGGCGCTGACGGCCTTCCGCGCACCAAGCGCGATGCCGCCGAGCGCGAGCGCGGCCGGGAGGCGCAGCTTCGCCATGCGCCCGGACACTCGCTCAGCGGTGGCCGCGACGCCGCTGAGCTCGGCCTTCGCCTGGCGTCCGTTCGCGAGGACGGCGATCTTGATCGGACCCGGCACGTCACAGTCCTCTCTTGGCTATCCTCGCGGCGGCTTCCATGAACAGCTCGCGCTCAAGGCGGCTGAGGCGGTCGTAGGTCTCGGGCGACTGGTGGGTCAGGACGCACCACACGGCCCGCGCCTCGGCCCTCAGTGCTCGAGCGCGACGCCTTCCCCCTCGGCAGTCACCGGGTTCTCGAGGTCGATCTCCTCGGCGGACTCGGCGAAGTAGGTGTTCACGTCGCCGAGCCGCATGTTCTGGACCTCGTCGAAGACCAGCTTGTTCTTGGCGTTCGGCAGCTGGGCGCGTCGCAGGTGGGCGAATACCAGCGACCGCACGAAGGCGGTCGGGCGCGTCTGCGCCAGCTGGACCGGCTCGTCGCCGAAGTGTGCGGCGATCAGGGTCTCTTCGAGGCCGGTGAGGTCCTCGAACATCTCCTCGGCGGTCATGTCGGTAGTGCTCATCTAGAGTCCTCGTCTCTTGATCTGGTTGTCGATCTCGTCGGCCAGGCGGCGGAGCGCGACCGGCTCCATTGCGGTGGAGGCCTTCTGCATGTAGCCGGAGGCCGCGATGTTGCGGGCCGGCCAGCCGTAGTTGATGGGCCCGGCATAGGGCACCGAGGCCCGCCCTGCGGTGACAACCGCCTTCGACTTGGCCCGGTTGCCCCGGATGTCGCGCGCCAGGCGGCCAGACCGCATCGGGGCGAACCCCGCCGCGAGCCGCGCGCCCTCGGCGGCGATGGCGGCGAAGGCGTTCTTCAGGTCGTCGACCTCGACGCCCACCTCGCGCAGCGCACGGGTGACCTGGGCGAGTCCCGTGACGTACAAGCCTGCGCGAGCCATGTCTGAACCCGCCGGATCAGACGATGGCCATGGTGGGCTTGGCGGTGAACTCCCAGTCGAAGTCGATCGTGAACTTCGCGGTAGCTGAGGAGTTTGCCTCGCCGCCGAGCAGATCGCCGTCCGGCTCCGTGATCACCACGTTGCCGCTGAAGGTCGGGGTGGTGGCCGAGGCCGCCGCCCCTCCGTTGGGCTTCACGACGACGGCCACGGTCTCGCCGGCATGGTTCCAGATCTGGTCCCACAGGGAGCCGGTCTCCATGTTCTGCGACGCGGTGCCCGTCAGGTGGTAGGCCCGCGAGCCGCCGGCGGCGGCGTCGGCGAAGCTGGTGAAGTCGGAGTCCGCTGGTGCGGATGCGATCCGGCAGTTGGAGACCTGAACGGTGACGTCCTGTCCACCGACGGTCAGGGTCAGTGAGCGTGTGCCGAGTGCGGCCATGGGGTCTTACTCCTTCTCAGTGTCGGCGGCGGGGTCGGTCGCGGCCGGGTCGGCGGTAATGGTGAACTCGACGGGACTCGCGGCGCCGGCATGGGCGGTGACCCGGGTGGTCCCGGGCCCGACGGCGATGAGCGTGCGCAGGCCGCCGTCCTCGCTCGGGGTGAGCTGCAGCGGCGCGCTGACGCCCTCGATGTGCATGACGACCGGGCTCCGGGCCGTGGTCGCTACACCGAGCTCGACGACGTCACCAGGCTTGGCCGTGACCTCGGTCGGGGTGGTGGCAGCGAGGTCGGCGGCCTCCACGTTCGCGAGGAAGTCGTACGTCTCGTCCATCACGCCTCCCGGTGTCCGTTGACGAAGGCAGCGAGCACGCTCGTGCCGTCGGCTAGGTTGAGCTGCTGAGGGGTCGCGCTGGTCACCACGAGCACTGGGGCCAGGGCCTCGACGACGAGCGGCACCTTGGCCTCGAAGAACGTCTCGGCAGCGGCCATGTCCTGACCCAGGCAGATCACGACGTTCCAGTGCACGACCGCGCCGAACGGGTTCGGGTACTCGTGCCGGTCGAGCCGGACACAGGCCTGACCCGGCGCGCTGAGCTGGGTGTAGGTCGGCGTGCACACGACGCCCTCGACGCTCGTCGCCGCGGCCGCCAGCTCTTGACGCACGACCATGCTCATCCGACCGTCACCTTCCGGTAGGGCGCCTCAAGCCGGCGCACCTCGGGGTCGCTGGTCGAGATCCGCGCCGCACCGACGTCGCTCATCTGCATCCCGAGCGGCAGACCGCGGCGGGCGAGGTTCACCGCGATCCGGCGAAGCAGCGCCTCGTCCAGGACGGCTGTGGCGTCGGTGTCGACTCCGGCCGGCCGACAGGAGGCCTTCTGGGCCGCCTGCTCCACCACGAGCGCGCGCTGGATCTGCGCGTCGCTCGCGGTGGTGCCGGTGCCCAGGTAGGCCTTGACGTCGGTCAGCGTGATCATGGGCTGCGCTCAGGCCTTCTGCTCGCCAGTGGAGCGGACATGCGCCGACTCGTCCTCGGTCCGGTGCAGGCCGTAGCGGCCGTCGGCCGGGCGGACGTTGCCCTGGTCGTCGTGGCCACGCATGCCCTTCCGCTCGGCGGCCTCGGGCTCGGCGGGCTCGGACGGAGCAGGGGTCACCCGCTCCGTCCGGGGAGTCCGCTCGCGGCTCATCAGACGTCGGCCGTGGTGTAGTCGATCGGCTTGACGTCGCTGTCGCGGAGGACCGCGGTCGCGGAATATCCCCAAACGGCCATGTCGACCGACTTGACTTGGTACTCGAACACGAACTTCTTCGGCGCCGAGGCCCACGCCCACACCGAGGAGGGCACGAAGCTGTAGGACTTCTTGTCGTTGCCGGTGCCGAGCGCCCACGCGGCCCGGATGCTCTGGTTGCCCAGCTGCACGCGGTCGAACCCGCCGGAGACCGAGCCCTGGGCGTTCTGCGGGCCGAGCACCGGGAGCAGCTTGCGGCCGGTGGAGTCGGCGGCGTCGACGAGCGCCGGGAACAGGTTGCCGTCGGAGACGAAGGCGGTGAAGCGGTTGCCGCCGCGGACGAACTGCAGGCCGGCGAAGTACGCCGTCAGCGAGTCGACCAGGGCGGCGTCGACCGCCGAAGCCATGTTGAGCTCGGCCGTGCCGACGGCCGCGAGCGCCGCGGCGATCTTGGCCTCGATCGCCTCGTACCAGGCGTTGAGCATCTCGTTCCAGATGATCTGGTCGGCCTGCGGCGACCCGCCCTGGTCGAGCACCTCACGGTTGATCTCGATCTTCCCCGACGTGGCGCCGGGGGTGATCGTCTGCACGGTGGCCGCGAACGCCCCGGGCGTGGGCTCGGTACCCTGGGTGTGGTCGCCGACGAGGCCGGAGGCGCTGGAGAACTTCGGCACCGTGAACGGCGTCTGGTCGTCGATCGTGCCGGTGGACACGGACTCCCACAGCGGCCGCGAGTACTGCAGGTTCGGCACGTACAGGTCGGGCCGGTTCTGGGTCGGGTTGAGCGAGGCGGTGTTCGTCGTGGTGACGGCGAACTTCGCGAACTCCTCGCCGAACTCCTCGAGCCGCTGGCGGGCCTCCCCGTCGCCCTGCTGGGCGTTGCGCATGTCGGCGACGAACGAGTGCTCGGCCTTGGTGCCGTCGAAGCGGTACGGGGACGGCTCGGTGACCTCGAACTGCCGGCCACCGGTGGCCGACACGGTCTCACGACCCTCGGGCCGGCCGAGGTCGGAGAAGCCCTGGAACATGGCCTTGCGGATCTCGGTGGCGAGCTGGCCGGCGTCGAACTTGAGGCCCTCGCGCCCTTCGGAGAACACGCCGGTGCGGGCGTCGTCGAACGACGGGGCCGGGGTGAGGCTGATCTCCATCAGCGGCACGTCGATGGCGAACTGGACGCCGTCGCGTGCCTGGAACCGGCCGCCGCGGCCCAGGCCGATGGACAGGCCGTCGAGGACGCCGTCCTCTGCGAGGGAGAGGATGCGGTCGCCCTCGGCGCCGCGGGCGACCTGGAACTCGGCGTAGAGCCCGTCGTCGCGGTCGTCGAGCGCGGTGGCGAACCCGATCGCCTGGTTCTTGTCGTGCTGTACCCACAGCTTCACACGCTTGGGGTCGGCGAACTTGAGCGACCCCTTGGTGAAGGTGAACTTCTGGCCGTTGGACACGCCCACCTTGCCGTAGGGCACGGCCAGGCCGCGGATGGTGCGCTTCTCGGTGTCGACCGAGAAGGCGTCGGCGGCCGGCGGTGCGTCGAGCACGACGGCCGGACCGGCGTCGAAGGTGATGGCGAGCGGCTCCTGCGCCGCGAGGGTCGGGGTCACGAGGTTCTCCTCTGGGGTCGTCGTGCTGGCGCTGCTGGTGGCGGGAGTGCTGAAGGCCGGCTTGCCCTCGAGACGACGGACCTCGGCCTGGTCCTCGATCGCGCCGACCTCGAGCCCGGCCTTGTAGGCCTGGTAGCGCGAGAGCGCGTCGGTGCGCAGGAAGGCGTCGAGGTCGAACCGCACGACGGAGCCGCGCGTGGTGACGTCGCCCATGGACAGGCGGTCCTCGATCGCGGCGCGGTAGCCGCCGAGGGTGAAGTCGATGAACGCCTTGCGGCGGTCGTACTGGTTCGCGTAGGTCCGCGAGGTGGTCGAGACGCCGAGCTCCTCGGGGTCGATGCCTGCGATCCGGGCGATCTCCAGGACCGCGTGCTGGCGCTGGTCGGCGAGCTCGAGCTGCTCGGGGTTGAAGGCTGCGGCGTGGTAGTTCACCGACGCGGGGATGTAGGCCGTCGAACGGGCCTGACGGGCCTGGGCCCACGGGTCGAGCAGTTGGGCCTGCAGCTCGGTGCTGTCGGCGAACGGGTCGACGCCCTCGGCCGGCGTGAAGTAGTCACCTGGCGGGGCGCCCTCGGCGTAGCGTTGCGCGGCCTTGTCGAGGATCAGGCACTGGCGGATCGCGCGTGCCCCGGCCACCAGGAGGGCATCGTTCGGGGAGTCGAAGCGGATCAGCTCGGCGTCAGGCACTTGCTTGCCGTCGACGTATACCTTGCTGCGCTCCTCGTCGACGCTGACCTGCAGCGGCTTGAGGCGCTTGACTCGGGCCGGGAACCCTCGCCAGTCGAACGCAATGACGCGCCACCAGGCGACGCCCTCGAAGAGCATGTCCTCGACCAGGCGGGTCATCGTGACCGAGCGCGGGACGTTGGCTTCCGGCTGCTGCAGCCAGGACGTCGCCTCGATCGTGAGGTCGGGCTTCACGACCTCGAGCGGCAGTGTGCCGAGCGAGCCAGCCACCAAGTCGCGGGACCGCTTCACCGCCGGCACCTGGACCGCCTCACGGCGCGAGACACGCGGAACCGGCGCAGTCGCCGTGGCGTACGACTCGAGCCCGACGACCGAGGACGGGAACGAGGCGGCGTCGACCGCGAAGGTGCCGGCCGGTTCCGCCTCGAGCGCTGCGCTCAGGACCGGGTCCGGCCGGCCCGTCAGCAGCGACCGAAGAACTCCCACGAGAACCGAGACTGGGGCGTTCGTGCGCGCGGCGGGGGCCGGTCTCCGTTTCTGGCTAACCCTTGGTCGCAGAACTGGGTAACACGATGCCCAGAATCCGTCCGCCGGGCTGTCGAGCGTCCCGCAGCGCCCACACCGCGGCCTTCACCGCGTCGGCGCGGGCGCTCGAGGACATGCGCGGACCGTCGGCGCCGTCGACCGTGCGGAGCTCCAGCACCTGGCGGGTCAGGTGCTCGCCGCCGTCGTGGCGTACGGCGTCCTCGGCCAGAAGCCGCTGAAGCTCGCGCACGGCAGCGATGACCGGACCCTCCCCTGAGTGCGTCTGCAGCTTGCCGCGCACGGACGGGTCCTCACGCAGGGATGTGCCGACCGTGACCCGGCCGCGGTAGCCGGACGCCTTCACCGCGGCGACCGCGCCGGCCAGGTCCTCGTGCGCGGACACGGACAGCACGACGCGGCCCTCTCCGAGACGCCAGGCGAGCGCGACGCTGAGGCCCGCCTCGTACCAGGACTCGATCGCGGCAGCAGCGGGCGGGCCGGCGTTGACCTCGGCCCTCAGCTCGCCCCAGGCCACCTCGTCGACCACCGTGTCGCCGCGGCCGGCGACCAGCGCCTTCCGCAGCTGCCACACGTTGAGGTACTGGCTGGTGAAGCCGGCCATCGGGTCCGGGTCGTCGAGCTCGGGGTCGTCCTCGCCGGCTGCGGCCTTGGCGTACTTCGAGGCGATCATGCGGCGCCGGTCCTCGGTCCAGTGCGGGGAGGCGGCGCGCCACACGGCCGGGTCGGAAGGATCCGAGCCGTACGGCGCCGCCCAGACCATGAGCAGCACGGTCGGATCCTCGACTGTCAGCGCGGCGAGCAGCTCGCTGCGCATGAGGGAGGTCGCGCGCCGGTGCGCGGTGGACGTCAGGTGCAGCTGAGGGCTGGACCGTTCCAGCGTCGCGGGCTCCAGCCCGTCCGAGACCGTGCCCGGCTTCACGTCCCAGCCCTCGTCGACCACGCCGAGGGTGACGTCGTAGCCGTAGACCGCGTTCTGCGAGCGCACCAGCCACCGGTCGGCGTCGGGGGTCTCGATGGCCTCCTTGCCGTTGGCTCGGGTGACGCTCCAGTCGGCCTCGTTCTCGGCCCAGCGCCAGGCGTGCATCTGGATCTCCCGGCAGATCGCGAGGTCGGATCCGGTGTGCATCACCAGCTGTCGCTCGCCGAACAGGTCCGGGCCGATCGCGAGCCGCCACAGCGCCATGCCGCGGATCCGCAGCGACTTGCCGGCGCGCCGCGGCGCAGACTCGACCACCTGGCGGTGACACAGCGAGCCGTCGGCGCGGTGCTCGAGCTGGCGCGTGACCGCGAGCCGCTGCCACCAGCGCAGCGTCTTGTTCTCGATCCACTCGATCCACTCGATGGCCTCGGCGCCGTAGGACCCGACCGCGTCGGCCGGCGGCGGGCTCATCCACAGCGGCGGCGACGCGTCCTCAGGGACCTCGGCGAATTCGGTGAGCCACGGGTGGCGCCGCAGGGCGTCCGGCGACCACGCGAGGCCCGACCTGGCTTCGATGGGCCCCGATGGGCGTCCGGAGGGAGAGACGGGAAGGGTCGGGGGCTGCCCGCCGGCCTCGGCGCGGGAAAAATCGCCGGTCAGCGCGGCCCGAGCGCCCTCGGCGCGCGCCTTCTCGATCACAGCCGCCTGACCGGTCCCGTCCGAGCACGCGCGGTGCTCGGGTTGCCAGTTGCGGGGGTCCCACATCAGGTCCGGGCGGAGTGCCCGGCTGATCTTGTGGCCCACCACCCACGGCTCGGTGCCGTCGACGATGCGGGGGCACCGGCCGCAGGTCATCGGCAGCCAGGCCGCGACCAGCGCCCGGGCCTGCTGGACCCTGCGCCCCGACCAGGGGGCCAGCGCGGTCACGAGCTGCCGCCGTACTCCAGGCGCCGGTGCTCGTCGTACACCGTGTTCGCGGCCCGGCGCACTCGCTTGAGGTCGACCCGGGATCCGTCGGCAGGTGGCGCCAGTGCCGCCCCGAGCTCCGCCTCGAGCTGGGCCAGGCGGGCCCCGGGTGCGCCGGGGTGCAGAGGGTGCGGGTAGTCCCAACCCCCCCTGTGTGCGTCACGCACATAGGGGGGTTGAGAGGTATCTGCACCCTCTGCACCCTGGGAACGGACCGACTGGGCCTGACCTGCGGAAACGTCAGGGGTAGCAGTGGGTGCAGGATCGCCGTTCATTGGTGGCCCTGGCGTCGTGGGGACAGGTGCCGGCGGCTCTGTGGGCGGCAGCTGCACCCCGTCATAGGCGCGCTTCCGCATCATGCCGCCCCGCGGTGGTGGGCGTCGCACGGCGCGATGGCGTGGCCGGGCAGGACCAGGCAGGCGGCGGTCGAGCACGGGTCGATCACGCCGCGCTCGCGGGCTAGGCGGATGGCGCGGCTGACCTCGCGGGCGTTGGTGTCGAGGAGCCGACGCAGCTCGCCCGTGTAGGCGCGGGCGTGCCCGTGATCGTCGGCGTTGGCCTGACACCAAACCCAGATCCGGACCCACGCAGCGAGCTGGTTGTTGGCCACCTGCTGCTCCAAGTGCCGGACCACAGGTGCGAGCGTGCTCATTCGAGCACCAAGAAGACCCAGGTGCAGTGCTTGCAGGGACATCCGCGCACCGGCGTGATCTCGCCCGATCCCCGGTCGACTGTGTGCCGTGGCGCAGGTTTGGCCGGCGGCTTGGGCGCGAGGGCGTTGGCGCGCTCGATCAGCCAGTCGGCGACCTGGGTGAAGAGGGCGTCCTGGGCGTCGTGCTCGAGTCGCGCCTTGTTCGCGGCAGCGCGCAGTGCTCGCCAGGCGGCATCGGCGCGCTGGACCGGGAGCCGGGCGGCGTCGATCTTCGCTTGCCACCGCGCCGCCCAGGCGGGTGCGGTCGGCCATGCCAGGTTGTGACGGGTTGCCGAGAGGGCGTTTCCGCTGGTCAACCCCGGTGAATCCGTCTCAGTGTCGGGTCGAACGGTTTCGTCCGGACTCCCTACAACATTAGGAGTGAGATTTATTGTGGAACTTTGAGAGGCGTTGTTATGCGGCCTCACTACTTTTGAACCCGGCAACCCGACACTCTCGACGGATTCACTGGGGTTGACCTGCGGATATTCCGCTGTCGGGTAGGTCTCTGAACTGTCCACTTTAGGCCCCCAACCCGACACCGCGAGCCGCGATCAGCCGCAGCGGGCGGGTCTTGTGTGTCGCCGTTGACCGCGGCGGGTAGCCCAATTCGGTCATCCGGCGCCCCCAGGCCGTGATTGACGGCGTTTGTGCCTTGGCCAGGCCTCCGGTCTTGATGGCCTCGACGTACGCCGCGAAGTGGTCGTAGAGCACGGTGCTCGCCGTGCCCTCGGTCTCGGGCACAACCTCGAGCACGCCGACCGGCATGTAGGTGGCCAGCCAGGAGCCGACGAACATCTCGGCGTAGTTCATCGCCGGCCCCAGGGTCGCAGCGGGATGACCTCGGCGTCGGGCCGGTCGGCGTCGGGCCGGTCGGCGTCGGGCCGGTCTGGGCCCTCGAGTTGACCGCCCCGCAGGATGTACAGCGCCCAAGCGACGCGCTCCGTCTCGACGAGCTCGCAGTAGGTGCACGTCTGTCCGTGCAGCCGGCAGGTGCCGTCGATGTGCGCCTGGCGCCGGGCGCGCTCGGCCTCCGGCGTCGTCACGACGCGACCGCCTTCGCGGTCTTGGCGCGCCGGGCTTGGGCCGACTTCAGAGCGAGCCGCTTGAAGTGCGCCTTGCGCAGGTGCGCGGCGCGGACCGGGTCGCCGTCGGCCTCGTCGAGGAACTTCTGCTCGAGGGCCGCACGCGCCGGGGCAGTCCGGGCGGCGCGGTCGGCGGTGTTGGCCCAGCTGATGTGGGCGCCGATGGCGCCGAGAGCGGCGCGGGTCGGATCAGGCATTTGGAGCCTCCACAGAAACGATCTCTGTGGCGCGGCTCCGTGAACGTTGGCCAACCCGGCCGGCCAGTCACGCGATGCACCTGAACCGCTCGGGTTGAGCGGTTCAGCCCTCCTGACGCCTGTGTGCTTCCCTCCGGGTCGGGTCCGGGTCAAACCCTACGGAGCCTAGATCTCTGGTGCAGACGCTACAGCGCCCGGCGACCGGGGGCCGCGCGCGACACGCAGAAAGTTCTACAAATAGTTCAAGTTCACACGTCGCCGAGGTTCAGCGTGCGGGCCTCCTCGGCCGCGCGGGCCGAGGCCTGGGCCTTGGTGTAGCGCATCAGCATGTCGGGGCGGGTCCAGCCGGCGACGGCCATGAGGCCGCTCTCGGAGCCGCCGGCGGCCAGCCAGCGGTGGGCGGCGGTGTGGCGCAGCTTGTGCGGATGGAACCCGACGACGCCGGCCGCGGCGGCGCGCTCGCCGAGGGTCTTGTGGAGGGCGTCATAGCTGAACCGCTTGCCGCGGTCGCCGAGCCACAGATCCGGCGACGACTCGGCGAGCCGGTGCCCTCGGCGCAGCCGGACGTAGCGGTCGATCGCCAGCGAGGTCTGCGGGCCGAACGGCACGGTGCGACCGCGCCCGCCCTTGCCTTTGCGCACGATCGCCACGCCGTTGACCAGGTCGACGTCGGCCAGCTGCAGCGCGACGGCCTCCCCGGCCCGGGTGCCGGTCTCGAACATGAACCGGATCAGGGCCTCGTCGCGACGGTGCCGCATCGACTCGGCCGGCGTGGCGCCCCTCGGCGGGACGCAGGCCTTGAGCAGCGCGCGGATCTCGTCGTCGGTGAGCGGCTCGACGACCCGCTCGTCGAGCTTGGGCGCCTTGACCCCGAGGAACGGGTCGGCGGGCAGCTCGCCCTCGGCCGCCAGCCACGCGGCGAAGCGCCGCACGGCGAGCTGGCGGGAACGCGCCGTCGAGGCCGCGGCGCCCTTCTCGAGCATCTCGGCCACCCACAGGTTGAGCGCCGCGCGGGTCATCGGGTCGGCCGGCCTGGTCGTGCACCAGCCGAGGTAGGCGCGCACGCCGGCGCCGTACGCCTTGAGAGTCTCCGGGCTCTTGCGCTCGGCCCGCAACGCGAGTTGCCAGGACTGCGCGAGCAGCTCGGCCTCGGTCGTGTCCACGACACGCAGGCTAGCCGAATATCTGGACTACGTGCGCTATAGCGCGTAGCGTGTCGCTCGACCGAAGGCCCGAAACCGCCTTTGACCTGCGAAAACAGTCCCAGGCGCCCGCTACCGTCAGTCGAGGTAGTCGCGCAGGACCTGGGAGCGCGACGGGTGCCGCAGCTTGGACATCGTCTTCGACTCGATCTGGCGGATCCGCTCCCGGGTCACGCCGTACACCTTGCCGATCTCGTCGAGCGTCTTGGGCTGCCCGTCGGTCAGGCCGAAGCGCATGCTGACCACGCCCGCCTCGCGCTCGGAGAGCGTGTCGAGGACCGCGTGCAGCTGCTCCTGGAGGAGCGTGAACGACACGGCGTCGGCCGGGACGATCGCCTCGGAGTCCTCGATCAGGTCGCCGAACTCGGAGTCGCCGTCCTCGCCGAGCGGAGTGTGCAGCGAGATCGGCTCCCGGCCGTACTTCTGGACCTCGATGACCTTCTCGGGGGTCATGTCGAGCTCCTTGGCCAGCTCCTCCGGGGTGGGCTCGCGGCCCAGGTCCTGGAGCATCTGCCGCTGGACGCGGGCCAGCTTGTTGATGACCTCGACCATGTGCACCGGGATCCGGATGGTGCGGGCCTGGTCGGCCATCGCGCGGGTGATCGCCTGGCGGATCCACCAGGTGGCGTAGGTGGAGAACTTGTAGCCCTTGGTGTAGTCGAACTTCTCGACCGCACGGATCAGGCCGAGGTTGCCCTCCTGGATCAGGTCCAGGAACAGCATCCCGCGTCCGGTGTAGCGCTTGGCGAGCGAGACGACCAGGCGCAGGTTCGCCTCGAGCAGGTGGTTCTTCGCGCGGCGGCCGTCCTCGGCGATCCAGTCGAGCTCCTCGGCCATCTTCGTCGAGAGCTTGCCGCCCTTGCCGAGCTTCTCCTCGGAGAACAGGCCGGCCTCGATCCGCTTGGCGAGCTCGACCTCCATCTCGGCGTTGAGCAGCGGGACCTTGCCGATCTGCTTGAGGTAGTCCTTCACCGGGTCGGCGGTCGCGCCGGCCACCATGACCTGCTGCTCGGGCTCGTCGGTGTCGTCGGCGGCGGAGACGACGAACGACGCCTGCTTCTCGTCCTCGACGATGGTCGGGTCGGCCGCGACGTCCTTCTCGAACTGCTCGTCCGGCACGTCGGGCAGCACCTTCTTGCCGTCCGGGCCGATCACCGCGGCCTGCTCGGCCGGCGCGGAGGTCTCGCCGGCGGCGCGGCTCGCGGCGGCCTTGCGCGGCGACGCCTTCGCCGGCGCCGCCTTCTTCGCGGGGGCGGCGGCCTTCTTCGCCGGCGCCTTCTTGGCGGTCGCCTTGGTGGTCGCCTTGGTGGTCGCGGTCTTGCGGGCCGCGGTGGCCGCGACCGCGCGGCTGGTCACGGGGATCTCGACCGCGATGCCCAGCGAGCTCAGGTGCGCGAGCAGCGCCTTGAGGTGACGAGGCTCGACGGCCGCGTCCTCACTGGCCTGGCGCACCTCCTCCGGAGTGATGCTGCCGGTCGGCGTACCTCGATCGATGAGGGCCACGACGGCAGGGTGCGTGAGCACCTCGGCGGGGAGCATCTTGCGCGCGTTCGAGGACACGAACACCTCTCGTCAACGACTGTGAGAACCGGATCCGGGCGCGGCGAGGCCCGGTAACGTCAAGAGCCGCGGACCACATTCTGCCACGGGCCCCGTGAGATCCCGGCAATCCCCCTGCTTCCGAGCACGCGGCCGCGGGTCGACGCCCAGCCCGGTGCCGCCCGGCGACCCGAACGCCGAGAGCCCCGCCGACCAGGGGGCGGCGGGGCTCGGCGGGGCCCGAGGGACGGATCCGATGGGAGGGGAACTCAGTCGATCTCTGGCTCGCCGTTCGTGACGGTAGGTCCAGATCCCGGTGACTCGCGAGTAGCCAGCGGGTGGTCTAGCCAGCAGCCTCCCCCGCGAGCCGCGCCGCCGCCTTCGCCTGCTTCTTGTGATCGCGGACCTTCTGCAGCGAGTCGCCGTCGACGACGTCGGCGACCGAGCGGTAGCCCGGCTCCGCGTACGCGCCGACCGCCGCCTCCCAGCCGTCCGGACGGACGCCGAGCTGCTTGGCCAGCAGCGCGACGAAGATCTGCGCCTTCTGCTTACCGAAGCCGGGCAGCTCCATGACCCGGGCGAGCAGCTCCTTGCCGGTGGCCGCCTCCTCCCACAGTCGCTCCGCGTGCCCGTCGTACCGCTCCTCGACGATCGCGGCCAGGGCCTGGAGCCGGGCCGCCATCGAGCCCGGGAAGCGGTGGATCGCCGGCGGAGTCGCGCACAGCGCGGCGAACTCCTCGGGGTCCGCGCCCGCGATCCGCGAGGGGTCCAGGCTGCCGAACCGGTCCAGCACCTTGGCCGGGCCACGGAACGCGTGCTCCATCGGGTACTGCTGGTCGAGCATCATCCCGGCCAGGATCGCGAACGGGTGCTGGTCCAGCACGGCGTCACTGGCCGGCTCGCCCGTGATGTGGAAAGCCATGGCCCGCAGTATCCACCCCTGGACCCGGGATCATTTTCAGATTAGTCTCACTCACATGAAACGGTCGTACGTGCAGACGACCCGCGCCCGGTCCGCCGAGCTGACCGGGGAGCGGATCCTGGACGCCGCCCACGCCCGGTTCGCCGTCGCCGACTACGACGATGTGACCCTGGACCAGGTCGCCGCGGACGCCGGCGTCACCGTGCAGACGGTGCTACGCCGGTTCGCGTCCAAGGAGGGCGTCGTCGGTGCGCTCTCGGACCGGATCCGTGCCCAGGTGCTCGCCCAGCGCGGGGAGGCGCCGGTCGGCGACCTGGCCGGGGCGGTGGCCAACCTCGTCGAGCACTACGAGCTCGAGGGGGGCCTGGTGCTGCACCTGCTCCGGCAGGAGCTGCGGGTGCCGGCGTACGCCGAGGTCACCGCGGGTGGCCGGCGACTCCACGCGGACTGGTGCGCCCAGGTGTTCGCGCCCTGGCTCGACGGCCTCGGCGGTGCGGACCGTCGGCGCCGGACCGCCCAGGTCGTCGCGATCTGCGACGTCCACACCTGGTCCCTCCTGCGCCGGCAGGAGGGGCTGTCCCGGCGCCAGACCGAGCTGGCGATCGGCGAGCTCCTGACAGGAGTCCTGACATGAAGGTCCTGTGCTACACCTCGCCCGCGCGCGGGCACCTGTTCCCCACCGTGCCGATCCTGCTCGAGCTGCGCAGCCGGGGCCACAACGTCGTCGTGCGGACCCTGGGGGCGGAGGTGGCGCGACTGCGTGATCTCGGCCTGAAGGCGGAGGCGGTCAGCCCGGAGATCGAGGCGATCGAGCTGGACGACTACCGGGCTCGCGGCGCCCAGGCGGGCCTGCGGCGCACGGTGCGCACGTTCGCCGACCGGGCCCGGGTCGAGGTCCCGGAGGTCCAGCGGCTGGTCGCCGAGGAGCACCCGGACCTGCTGCTGGTCGACGGCAACACCTGGGGTGCCGCCGCGGTCGCGGAGGCCTCGGGGCTGCCGTGGGCGCTGCTCCAGCACTTCCCGACCCCGCTGCCGTCGAGGGACGTGCCGCCGTTCGGTCCCGGCCTGCGGCCCCTCGGCGGCCCGCTCGGCCGGTTGCGCAACCGGGCGCTGCGCCCGCTGGTGCTCGGCGTGGTCGAGCGGGCCTTCCTGCCGCCCCTCAACGACGTCGTCCGGCCGCTCGCCGGCGCGACCCCGATCCGCGACGCGCACGACCTCTACACACGAGCGCCGCTGACCCTCTACCCCACGTCTCGGGCGTTCGAGCACCCGCGCACCGACTGGCCCGAGTCGTTCTGCTTCCTCGGGCCGCTCGTCTGGGAGCCGCCCGTCAGCCCGCCCGAGTGGCTCGCGGAGCTGCGGCGGCCGATCGCGCTGGTCACGACGTCCTCGGAGTTCCAGGACGACGGAGCGCTCGTCGACGCGGCCCTCGCCGGTCTCGCGCAGGAGGACCTCGACGTCGTGGCGACCGTGCCGGGCGGATCGTTCGTCGACGACGAGGTGCCCGCCAACGCCCGCGTCGAGCGGTTCGTGCCGCACTCGCCCGTGTTGGCTCGCGCGGAGGTCGCCGTCACGCACGGCGGCATGGGCGCCACCCAGAAGGCGCTGGCCGCCGGCGTGCCGGTCGTGGTCGTCCCGTGGGGCCGCGACCAGGCCGAGGTCGCCCGCCGGGCCGAGGCCGCCGGCGCCGGCGTGCTCCTCCCCCGCCGCCGGCTGTCGCCGACCAGCCTGCGCGACGCCGTACGACGGGCGCGCGGACTGCGGCCCGCCGCGCAGGCCCTGGCGGCGGCGATGGCGCAGGACGGCGGCGCCCCGCTCGCCGTGGACCGGTTGGAGTCGCTCAGTCGGCCTTGACGGCCAGCACCGGGCAGTGCGCGTCCAGCAGCACCCGCTGGGCGTTGCTGCCCAGGATCAGCTTGCCGACCGGCGAGCGGCGGCGCAGGCCGATGACGATCAGCTCGGCGTCGCTGGCCTCGGCGATGCTGATCAGGTCCTCGGCGGGCTCGAAGCCGCGGACCAGCTGGCGGACCTCGTAGGGGACGCCGGACTCGTCGAGGACCTTGCGGACCGCCTCGAGGTCACGCTCGGCCTGGAGCGCGGCGTCGCCGTCGAACTCCTGGCCACCGCGGTGGGAGTTGACGACCACGAGCTGGGCGTCTCGCAGCTTCGCCTCGGCGACCGCCTTGTGCAGCGCGGCCTCTCCCTCCGGCTTGGGCACGTACCCCACGACGACGGTCCCCATCGACACTCCCTGTCCCAGGTGCTGAGGTGAGCGGTTGCCCACTGCCCGCACCGTAACCGATCGGCGGCACCGGCCGCAGCCTGTGGAGGAACGACACGGCATCGATCCTCCCGGGGAAGGCTGGCCGCCGGAGGTGGTGCCGCGTGGAGGGGATCCGCGAGCCGGTGGACCGGGCGACCGCGCTGCTGCTGCGCCGGGCCGTGCTAGACCACGTCCGCTCCGAGCAGCGGCGGTCCTTCCCGGCGCTGCTGCACGCCGGCCGGCCCGGGGGCACCGAGGAGGTCGTCGCCGTCGTCCCGGACGCGACCCTGGACCAGGCGCTGCGCGCGGACGTCGTCGCGGCGCTGCTCCACCGGGGACGCAGCAGCGGTGCGGTCCCCCTGCTGTGGCTGACCCGGCCGGGCGCGCTCGGGCTCGAGGACGTCGACGCCGCCTGGGTCTCGGGCGCCCGCACGGCGGGTGCAGAGGCCGGCGTCGACCTGACCCTGGTCGTGGTCACCCGCCACGGCTGGGTCGACCCGCGCAGTGGGGTGCGCCGGGAGTGGAAGAGGCTGCGCCAGCGGTGACTACACCCAGGTGTGCACCGGGTCGTTGCTGTGCATGCCCCGGGTGTACTCGAGCAGGGTGCTGCGCAGCGCGTCGTAGCGGTCGGCGGTCTCGCCGGCTGCGTGCATCCGCTGTGCGAACCACTCCGCCCCGTTGGTCCCGATCAGGCACCGCTGCTCGATGATCCCGAGCAGGCGGTCGATCTCCTCCGCGGACGCGCCCCAGCTCTCCAGGCCCTGCTGTGCCAGCGGCAGCAGCCGGCGCAGCACCAGCTCGGTGGCCCGCACCTGGCCGACCCCGGGCCAGTAGACCTGCGCCTCGATCCCCTGCCGGGCCGCGACGTGGAAGTTCTCCTCGGCCGCGCTGAACGACATCTGCGACCACAGCGGCCGCTCGCTCTCGGCGAGAGCACGGACCAGGCCGAAGTAGAACGCGGCGTTCGCGATCGTGTCGGCCACCGTCGGGCCGGCGGCGAGCAGCCGGTTCTCCACCCGCAGGTGGGGAACGCCGTCGGCGACGTCGTACACCGGCCGGTTCCAGCGGTAGATCGTCCCGTTGTGCAGCCGCAGCTCCGGCAGCGTGGGCGTGCCGCCGTCCTCGAGCACCGCCAGCGGGTCCTCGTCGTCGGTGATCGGCAGCAACGCCGGGAAGTACCGTGCGTTCTCCTCGAACAGGTCGAAGACCGAGGTGATCCAACGCTCGCCGAACCAGACCCGCGGCCGCACGCCCTGCGCCTTCAGCTCCTCGCTGCGGGTGTCCGTGGCCTGCTCGAACAGCGGGATCCGGGTCTCGCGCCAGAGCTCCTTGCCGAGGAGGTACGGCGAGTTGGCGGCGACCGCCACCTGCACCGCCGCGATCGCCTGGGAGGCGTTCCAGTACGCCGCGAACTGGTCGGGCGAGGTCTGCACGTGGAACTGAGTGCTGGTGCAGGCCGCCTCGGGCAGGATCGAGTCGGCGGTCGTGCGCAGCCGCTCGGGGCCGTCGATCGCGATCGTGATGTCCTCGCCGCGCGCGTGCAGGATCTGCTCGCTGAGCAGCTTGTAGCGCGGGTTGGCGCTCAGGCTGGACACGCTCATGTGACCCTCGCCGAGAGTCGGCAGGATCCCGATCATCACGATGTGGGTGCCGCCGGCCGCGGACTTGCCCTCGGCGTCGTTGAGGCTGCGGCGCAGGCTCTCCTCGAAGGTCGTCAGGCCGCCCTCGCGCAGCCGCGCCGGCGGCACGTTGATCTCGATGTTGAACTGGCCGAGCTCGGTCTGGAAGTCGGGGTCGGCGATGGCCGCCAGCACCTCGGCGTTCCTCAGCGCCGGGTCACCCTCCTCGTCGACGAGGTTCAGCTCGACCTCGAGCCCGGTCATCGGGTCGTCGGTGTCGAACCGCGCCTCGTGGAGCATCCGTGCGAACACGTCGAGGTTGCGCCGCACCTTCTCGCGGTGCCGCGTGCGATCGGCCCGGGAGAACTCCTGAGCCTCGACCTCTTCGCCCATGGCCCGACCCTAGAGGCTCTCGGGGCGACTGTCGTGGTCCTGCCAGGACGCCTCCGTGCGGGCGATCAGGTCGTCGACGACGCCGCGCACCGCGCCGGCGCGCTCGAACGCGGCACGCTGCCGGGTGGCGCCGTTGTCGTTGACCGCCCGCTCGAGCCGGCCGCGGACCAGGTCCAGGTCCCCCGCCCCGGCCAGGGCCGGCTCGACGGCCTCGACCAGCGCGGCCACGACCTCCTGGGCGGGCCGCAGCTCGCGCACGAGCGGATGCACCAGGGAGTCGGCCATCCCGAAGCGGGACGAGCGCCAGTGCGCCGCGCGCAGCGCCTCCGCCCGCCAGGGTGCGGCCGGGCGCCCGTCGGCCCACTCCGCGGCGGCCGTCTCGACCAGTCCCCGGACCAGCGCCCCGATGGTGACGGCATCGAGCGGGTCGGTGCACACGTCACAGACCCGCACCTCGACCGTGGGCTGGCCCGTCGAGAGCCGGGCGTCGAAGTAGAGCATCCCGGGGTCGCGGGCGGCGCCGACGTCGAGGAGCATCCGGCACACCTCGCGGTAGCCCGCCACCGTCTCGAACTGCTCGGTGGGCCCGGCGCTGGGCCAGCGCCCCCACACCTGAGCGCGCCACGACGCGTAGCCCGAGTCCCGGCCGTCGACGTACGGCGAGTTGGCGGCGAGCGCCACCAGTACCGGCAGCCACGGGGCGATCCGGTCGATCACCGCGACCCCCTCCTCGTCGGAGCCGATGTCGACGTGCACGTGCATCCCGCAGGTGCCGCCCGTGCGCGCGATCTCGCCGTAGGTGTCGACCATGTCGCGGTAGCGGTCGTTGGGGGTGACCACCGAGCGGTCCCCACCGAGCGGGACGATCCCGCACGCGCCGGCCGCAAGGCCGGCAGCCCGCGCCGCCTCACCCGCCGTCCGGCGGGCCGCGATCAGCTGGTCGAGCGCGTCGGTGACCCGGACGACCGGATCGGTACGGGTCTCGAGCTGGTGGCGGAACAGCTCGTGGTCGAGCTCGTCGGTGGCGACCCGGGCCCGACGCCGGCCCGGACCGTGCTCACGGAACTGCTTGAGCACCGACGGCGCGGCGGGAACCACCTCGCCGCTCTCGGGATCGAAGAGCAGCAGCTCCTCCTCGATGCCGAGCTTGCGGACCATGACCGACGGGTACCCCGCCGCGTCCGCGGTCACTCGCCCGGTGCTGCAGCGTTCGGCCTATGTCCTCCTATGTCCTCCGGGCGAAGGCGACCTTCCCGCCGGGGAGTTGGGTCATCTTGTAGTGGGGGTCGTGGGCTCGGGCGTGGTGGCAGGGGCAGAGGAGTCGGCCGTCGTT
Organism: Nocardioides sp.; assembly: GCF_030019515.1. Classification (GTDB taxonomy): domain Bacteria; phylum Actinomycetota; class Actinomycetes; order Propionibacteriales; family Nocardioidaceae; genus Nocardioides. The sequence continues at coordinate 496,544 of NZ_JASEEQ010000001.1, forward strand.
GACGGTGGTGGTGCCGCCGGTGGCCCAGGGG
>NZ_JASEEQ010000020.1 GCF_030019515.1 Nocardioides sp.
ATCGTCGTACTCGGTCTTTCGGCGGTGACCACTGAAGGTCGACCACCGCCGACCGCGAGCCGGGCGCCGACCGTAGGCCACTGTCCCCTGTTACCACCGCCGACGGTGACCACGTCATCTCGTTCCCGCCACCGCAACCCGCCGCCGACCCGCAGGACGCAGGCGGTGTCGCCCGGGGCGATCAGCCTGCTCAGGCGAGGATGCGGGTGGGGTGCTCGAGCAGGTCGACGAGAGCGGCGAGCCAGCGGGCCGCGACGACGCCGTCGACGGGGCGGTGGTCGACGGAGAGGGTCACGGTCATCACCTGGCCGGGGACGACGGCGCCGTCCTCGACCACGGGCTCGTCGCGCACTGCGCCGACCGCGAGGATCGCGGCGTGCGGCGGGTTGATGATCGCGGCGAACTCCTCCACGCCGTACATCCCCAGGTTCGTGACGCTGATCGTGCCGCCCTCCAGCTCGTCCTGCTTGAGCCGGCCCTCGCGAGCGCGGGTGGCCAGGTCCTGGACCTTCGCCGCCACGGCGCTGACGGTCAGCGACGTCACGTCGCGCAGCACCGGGGTGACCAGGCCGCGGTCGGTCGCGACCGCCACCGCGACGTCGACCGAGGAGAACGACCGGACCGCGTCGGGGGTCCAGACGACGTTCATCTCCGGCACGCGAGCGTGCGCGGCGGCGACCGCCTTGACCACCAGGTCGTTGAGCGAGACCCGGGTCTCGGCGCCCTCGTTCAGCTCGGCGCGCAGCGCCACCAGGCGGTCGGCGCGCACCGTTGCGCGCAGGTAGAAGTGCGGCGCGGTCTGCTTGCTCTCCACCAGCCGGCTCGCGATCGCGCGCCGGAGGCGGGAGTGTGGGGTCTCGACCGGCTCGACCACCGGGCGGCCGCCCTGCGTCGGTGCGGGGGTCTCGACAGGCTCGACCACCGGGCGGGCCGCCACCGCGGCCTCGACGTCGCGGCGCAGGATCCGGCCGCGCGGGCCGGTGCCGGCGATCTGCTCGACCGGGATCTCCGCGAGGCGCGCGAGCTTGCGGGCCAGCGGGCTGGCGAAGATGCGGCCGTTCTGCGGCGTGGTTTCGAGGCTCGGCGCTGGCGCGCCTCGCACCTCAACCACCGGGTCCGGCACCGACCGCCGCTCGGGCACGACGTGCTCGACCGGTTCGGCGACCCCCAGCTCGGCGAGGACGGCGTCCAGGTCGCCGGCCGCCTCGCCGGGCACGCCCAGGACGGCGATCGGCGCACCGACCTCCACCAGCGCGCCGGGTGGCACCAGCGTCTTCAGCACGACGCCCGCGTCCTCGGCCTCGACGTCGACCAGCGCCTTCTCGGTCTCGACGGTGGCGATGGTGTCGAGGGCCGCGAACTCGGCGTTCTCGCCGACCAGCCACTCGGCCAGGACGGCCTCGGTCGCGTTCGCGGCGACCTCGGGCATGCGCAGCACCCGGGCCACGTCAGTACCTCGCGATCTCGGCGAGCTCGGCGATGACCTCGTCCTGCTGGGCGATCGCGGCCCGCTCGAGCACCTTGCTGATGCTCGGCGACGCCTCGGCGCCGGTGACCCGCCGCACCGGCGCGTCGAGCAGGTCGAAGAACCGGCGGTGGATCTCGTCGGCGAGCCAGCCGCCGTACGACGTCCCGACCGCGCCCTGCTCGGCGATCAGCACCTGGTTGGTCTTGGTGATGCTCGCCTCGATCGTGTCCCAGTCGATGCTCGCGCGGTCCAGCCAGCGCAGGTCGATCACCTCGGCGTCGACCTGCCCGAACTCCTCGACCGCGCCCAGCACGAACGACACCATCCCGAGGTAGGTGAGCACCGTGACGTCCGAGCCCTCCCGCCGGATCGCGGCCTTGCCGACCGGCAGGCAGTAGTCGTAGTCGTCGACCGGCCCCGGGCCGGTCGAGCCGTAGAGATCCACGTGCTCGAGCACGACCACCGGGTCCTCGCAGCGCAGGGCGGTGTTCATCAGGCCCACGTAGTCGTACGGCGTGGACGGCGCCACGATCCGCCAGCCCGGGTTCGTGGCGAAGATGCCGGCCGGGTCCATCGAGTGCTGCGACCCGTAGCCGGTGCCCATCGCCACCTTGCTGCGCAGCACCAGCGGCACGCCGGACTCCCCGCCGTACATGTGCCGGGCCTTGCCGATCTGGTTGAACAGCTGGTCGGCCGCGACCCACATGAAGTCGGCGTACATGAACTCCACGACCGGCGTGTACCGGCCGTCCAGGGCGATGCCGCCGGCCAGGCCGGTGAACGCGTTCTCGCTGATCGGGGTGCCGAGGATCCGCCCGGGGAACCGCTCGGTCAGGCCACGGGTGGCGCCGTTGGTCCCGCCGTTGAGCCGGTGCACGTCCTCGCCCATCACGACGATGGCGGGGTCGGTCTCCATCCGGCGACCCATCACGGCGGCGACGGCGTCGATGAACTTCGTCTCCTGCACGGGTACGGCGAAGCCGTCGGGCGCGACCACCGGGGCGCCGGCGAGCTCGCCGAGGTCGCCGCGGACGCCGACGTCGACCCAGTCCGGGTCGGGCCACTCCGCGGGCCGGATCCGTCGCTGCCCGGGCTTGCCGTCGGGCAGCGGCTCGACGAGCTCGTCGCCGATCTCGTCCAGCACGGCCTTGGCCCGGGCGACCGCCTCGGCCGTCTCGTCCGCGGTCATGATGCCGCGCCGCACGAGGTGGGCGGCGGTCCGGGTGAGCGGGTCGCGCTCGCGCCAGGCCCGCTCCTCCTCCTTGTCGCGGTAGCCGAACGCGCTGCCGGCGAAGCCGCCGTTCTGGTGGAAGAAGCGGTAGGTGTCGACCTCGACCACGGTCGCGCCACGGCCGCGGCGCATGTGCTCGACGGCCTCGGACATCGCGAGGTGGACGGCCAGCGGGTCCATCCCGTCGACCTTCCAGCTGGCGAGGTTGAAGCCGAGGCCGCGCGCGGAGAGCCGTGGCTCGGCGGTGGCCTCCTCGACCGACGTGGACACGGCGTACCGGTTGTTCTCGATGAAGAAGCAGACCGGGAGCGACCAGGCGCCGGCCAGGTTCATGGTCTCGAGCGTGGACCCGATGTTGACCGCGCCGTCACCGAAGTAGGTCACCGACACCGCGTCGGTGCCGGCCTGGCGGTGCGACCACGCGAAGCCGGCCGCCTGCGGGACGCCGCCGCCGACGATGGCGTTGGTGCCCATCGCGCCGGCCTCCTTCCACTGCAGGTGCATCGAGCCGCCGCGCCCGTGGCTCCAACCGCGGTCGAGGCCGCAGATCTCGGCGAGGGTGCGCACGAGCACGTCGCGGACCTGGTCCGAGGGCGCCTCGAGCGGGTCCATGCCCTTGGGCTCGACGTGGTGGAGCGCCTTGGCGAGGAACTGGTGGTGGCCGCGGTGCGACCCGTTGACCGAGTCCGCGCTGGTGAGCGCGAGCACCGACCCGACGGCGCCACCCTCCTGGCCGATGCTGGAGTGGGCGGGGCCGTGGATCAGCCCGGTCGCCGCCAGGTCGAGGACGTACTGCTCGAAGGTCCGGATCCAGACCAGCTGGGCGTAGATGGTCCGCAGCAGCTGCGGGTCGGCGGCGTCCCAGTCCGCCTCGGTCGCGACGAGCTCGACCCAGGGCGACGCGGGGGCGAGGGTGTAGTGCTCGGGCATCGGACGCTCCTTGACCGGCGGTTTGCTCCGGACCACGATGGCACAGGATTGGATCCAAAATCTACCCAATGAAGTGATGGACGCCACGTCGGTGGTCGTGCTTTGCTGACATCAGAAGGTGGATCGGATCCGAAAGGGGTGCTCATGGCGATGCCCGGCCTGCGCCGCCTGGACCACGTCGGCTTCACGGTGCCGGACCTGGAGGAGGCGCACCGCTTCCTGGTCGACGTGCTCGGCTGCGAGTACCTCTACTCCCTCGGCCCGTTCCGGCACGACGACGGCGAGTGGATGAGCGAGCACCTCAACGTGCACCCGCGCACCGTGATGGTCGAGAACCGGTGGTTCCGCTGCGGCGAGCAGGCCGTCTTCGAGGTCTTCCACTACACCGCGCCCGACCAGCGGCCGGCGATCCCGCGCAACAGCGACATCGGCGGGCACCACGTCGCGCTGTACGTCGACGACCTGGACGCTGCGGTCGAGCACCTGCGCGGCCACGGCGTACGCCTGCTGGCCGGGCCGACCGCGAGCCGGGGGCCGGCCGAGGGCAACCGGTGGATCTACTTCCTCAGCCCGTGGGGGATGCAGTTCGAGCTGGTCTCCTACCCCGACGGCAAGGCCTACGAGCGGGAGCAGGCCGATGGCTGACGTGAGCAGCGCCCGGGTGGCGGCGTACCTGCGCGAGGCCATCCTCGGCGGCGACCTGAAGCCGGGGATGCGGATCCGCCAGGAGGAGATCGCTGCGAAGCTCGGCGCCAGCCGGCTCCCCGTGCGCGAGGCGCTGCGGACCCTCGAGGCGGAGGGGCTCACCGAGAGCGAGCCGCACAAGGGGGCCCGGGTGCCGCGGCTGAGCCAGCACGAGGTCGAGGTGATCTACCGGATGCGCGAGCGGCTCGAGCCGTTGGCCCTGCTCGAGAGCCTGCCCCTCCTCGGCGCGACCGACCACGAGCGGCTGGAGGAGGTACAGCGCCAGATCGAGGCCAACGACGACCTGGAGAAGTTCCTCGACCTGGACCGCGAGTTCCACATGCTCACCTACAGCGGCTGCGCGATCGAGCCGCTCAACCAGAACGTCGTACGGCTCTGGAACTCCACCCAGCACTACCGCCGGGCCTACGTGGCGCTGGGCGGGCAGAACCGAATGTGGGTGGTCAACGCCGAGCACCGGCTGATCCTCGACGCCGTCGTGCGCCGCGACGCGACCGACGCCGAGCGCTTCCTCGAGGGCCACATCCGGCGCACCCGCAACGAGCTGGCGCACCACCCCGAGGTGTTCGAGTGAACCTCACGGTCAACGGCTCGCCCGTCTCGCTCACCAGCGACGGCGAGACCCCGCTGCTCACCGCGCTGCGCGACGAGCTCGGACTGGTCGGCACCCGGTTCGGGTGCGGCCAGGGACTGTGCGGCGCCTGCCACGTCAACGTCGACGGCGCCGTGCTGCCGTCCTGCCAGACGCCGCTGTGGCAGGTCGAGGGCCGGTCGGTGACCACCGTCGAGGGCCTCGGCCGCGACGGCGCGCCGCACCCGGTGCAGCAGGCGATCGTCGACCACCAGGCCGCGCAGTGCGGGTTCTGCATCTCCGGGATCGTCGTCACCGCCGCCGCGCTGCTCGAGCAGGAGCCGGACGCCGACGCCGACCGGGTCGCCGAGGCGCTGGACCGCAACCTGTGCCGCTGCGGCGCGCAGCGCCGGATCGTCGGGGCCGTGCTCGCGGCGAGGAGGCCGACATGAGGGCGAGCATGAGGACGGCGGCATGAGTGACCTGCCCGCCCACGTCGTCGCGAACCCGCGGCTCGGCACCTGGGTCACCGCGGCTCCCGACCGGCTCCACGTGGAGGTCCACGTCGGCAAGGTCGAGCTCGGCCAGGGCATCGTCACCGCCCTCGCGCAGATCGCCGCGGACGCGCTCGGCCTTCCGTTGAGCCGGATCCGGATGGTGCCTGCCCACACGACCCACGGCCCGGACCAGGGCCTGACCGCCGGCAGCCTGTCGGTGACCCAGACCGGCCCCGCGCTGCGCCACGTCGGCGCCGTCGTGCGCGCGCTGGCCGACCCGTCCGCGGAGGGGTACGTCGAGCGCATCGCGGCGCTCGACCCCGACACGGACTTGCGCGTCGCCCCGACCGCAGGCTCCGTCACGTCCGCGGCGGTCGGGTGCAGCACACCCCGGCTGGACCTTCCCGACAAGGTGCTCGGCCGGCCGCGCTACCTCGCCGACCTGCGCCCCGAGGGGCTGCTGCACGGACGGGTGCTCCGCCCGCCGTCGGTGGGCGCGACGCTCGCCGAGCTCGACCCGGACTGGAAGGCGCCGGGCGTCGAGCTGGTGCGCGACGGCTCGTTCGTCGGCGTGGTCGGCGAGCGCGAGGTCGACGTCGACCGGGCCCTGGAGCAGCTGCGCCGGGACTGCCGGTGGGACGAGCAGGACCTGCTCCCCGACGAGGACGACCTGCCCGCGTGGCTGCGGACCGGCCCGCACGAGGAGATCGCCGTACTCGACGAGGGCGGCCCGGAGACGGTCGCCCTGACCGCGTCGTACTCCAAGCCGTTCCTGGTGCACGCCTCGATCGCGCCCAGCGTCGGCCTCGCCCGGTGGGGCGACGGGACGCTGCGCGCGTGGAGCCACAGCCAGGGCATCCACCCGCTGCGCGCGGCGATCGCGCAGGCGCTCGCGCTCGACCCAGCGGCGGTCGAGGTGGAGCACGTCGAGAACGCCGGCTGCTACGGGCACAACGCCGCGGACGACGCCGCGTTCGACGCCGTGCTGCTCGCGCGGGCGGTGCCCGGCCGGCCGGTGCTCGCCCGCTGGACCCGCCCCGACGAGCTGGCCTGGGCGCCGCTGTCCTCGGCGATGACCGTCACCGTGTCGGCGGGTCTGGTCGACGGCCGGATCACCGGCTGGTGCTACGACGTGTGGAGCCAGGGGCACACCTCCCGGCCCGGGTTCCGCGGCACGCCGGGGCTGCTCGCCGGCGCCTCGCTCGCGACCCCGGTCCCGCTGCCGCCGCCGAGCGACCCGCCGCTCGCGACCGGGGGCGGCACCACCCGCAACGCCGTCCCGATCTACGACGTCGGCCCGCGCCGGATCGTCGGCCACCGCAAGGCCGAGACGCCGCTGCGCACCTCGGCGATGCGCGCGCTGGGCTCCTACCTCAACGTGTTCGCGATCGAGAGCTTCGTCGACGAGCTGGCGGACGCCGCCGGCGCCGACCCCGTCGAGTTCCGGCTCGCGCACCTCTCCGACCCGCGCGCCGCGCACGTGGTCGCGACCGCGGCCGAGCTGGCCGGCTGGTCCGACCCGCTGCCCGAGGACGTCGGCCGCGGCCTGGGCTTCGCCCGCTACAAGGACCGGGGCGCCTACTGCGCGGTGGTCGCCGAGGTCGCGGCCGCCTCGACCGTGGCGGTACGCCGGCTCACCGTCGTCGCCGACCTCGGCCTGGTGGTGAACCCCGACGGCGCCCGCAACCAGCTCGAGGGCGGTGCCACCCAGGCGACCAGCTGGACCACCACCGAGCGGGTCCGCTTCGACCGGCGCCGGATCACCAGCGACGACTGGGAGAGCTACCCGATCCTCCGCTTCGCACAGGCGCCCGCCGTCGACGTGCACCTCGTCGAGAGCACCGCACCGTCGCTGGGCTCGGGCGAGGCCGCACAGGGCCCGACCGCGGCCGCGATCGCGAACGCGGTCCAGCGCGCGCTCGGCGTACGCGTGCGCGACCTGCCGCTGGACGCCGACGCCGTCGTCCGAGCCATCGACCAGTCCGCATGACCAACTCCGCATGACCAAGCCCGCATGACCAAGCCCGCAGTGAACCAAGAGAGGGAACGACCATGACAAAGAAGCCCCGGATCTCCTACGTCCCGTTCGAGGACATGGACGAGCAGATGCAGGCCGAGATGCACCGATCCGCCCGCGAGGGCACTCCGCGCCCGGAGAGCAACGCGGTGCGCGCGCACGTGCCCGCGGCGTTCTGGGCGTTCGCCAAGCCGTGGGAGGAGATGTTCCGCAACGGCGTGTGCGACCACGCGATCAAGGAGCTGTGCCGGGTCTACATCTCGCGCACGGTGACCTGCGAGTTCTGCGGCAACCAGCGCTCGATCAAGGGCGGCCAGGAGGGCCTCGTCGAGGGGCAGTACGACGACCTGCTGAACTTCGAGACCTCCGACAAGTTCGACGAGCGGCAGAAGGCCGCGCTCGCCTACGCCCAGGCGATCGCCTGGAACGAGCAGGACCGCGACGGGCTCTGGGCACGGCTGCACGCGCACTTCAGCGAGCCCGAGCTGGTCGAGCTCGGCTGCTGCATCGCGCTGACCTTCGGCCAGCAGAGCTGGATCCGGCTGCTGGACATCGACCACCACCAGTACATGGCCGGCACCGACGGCTCGATGGCCCCCGGCTTCGAGAACGCCGAGGCGCTCGCCGAGTCGAAGTCGCGCGAGGACTACTGGGCCACGGCGAAGTAGCGCCCGGCTCGGGTCGGCGGGGACGTCATACGGACAGTGTGTCCGCCTGCACCGTCCGTATGACGTCCCGCGATCAGGTGGCGCATAGCCTCGGCGGCATGGACCTGCACTGGATCGCCACCGCGCCCGCCCACTACGTGGCCAAGGTGGAGAGGAAGGTGCGCACCCGGGCGGAGCTCGCCAAGGGCCGGCCGATGGAGAAGGTCCTGCGCGCCTGAGCGTCAGCCCCGCTTGACGGCGTACCGCACGTGGGTCGCGTACGGCGAGCTCCACGTCCCGAGCACCTCGAGGTCGAGGTCGTGCGCGAAGCCGTCGAACAGGCGCTTGCCGCCCCCGAGCACGACCGGCGCCGTGGAGATCGCGAGCTCGTCGACCACGCCGGCGGCGAGGCCCTGGCGGATCAGGTCTCCCCCACCGCCGAGCGAGACGGCGCCGTCGCCGGCGAGCTCGCGCGCCGTGGTCAGGGCGGCGTCGAAGCCGTCGACAAACACGAAGCCGGCGCTCGGGTCGGGCTGGTCCCCGGTGCGGTGGGTGAGCACGATCAGCGGGCCGGGGAACGGGGTTCGTGCCGCCCCAGGCGCCGGCGGCCTCGTACATGTTCCGGCCGACGATGCCGCAGCCCAAGTCCGCGGTGAGCGCCTCGAAGAACGCCCGGTCGGCGCCCTGCATCCCGTCGGTGTCGCGGCCGTCGTCGGCGTACGTCCAGGGCCCGCCCATCACCCAGTAGTGCAGCCGCTCTCCCCCGACCCCGAGGCCCTGCCCCGGCCGATCGTCCGGCCCGACGAGGTAGCCGTCCACCGAGGTGGTGATCGCTGCGATGACCTTGCCCATGTCAGGTGGACCCGACGCCGGTCGCGGACTCATCGGAGCCGGAAACTCGGACGACAGGTGTCGGTTCGGCGGGGGAGGATCTCCGGTGATGTTCACCGCCCTGAAGCGCCACGCCGAGCCGCCCACGCCGCTGGCCGGCCGGCTCGCCGTCCAGTCCCTGCTGTTCGCCCTCGGCGAGGGCACCTTCATGACCGGGTCCGCGGTGTTCTTCACCCAGATCGTCGGGCTGTCCGCGGCCCAGGTCGGGCTCGGCCTGACCCTCGCGGGTGCGGCCGCGTTCCTGGCCGCACTGCCGATGGGCAAGCTGGTCGACCGGTTCGGCCCGAAGCGGATGTGGGCGGTCAGCGCCACCGGGCAGGCGGCGATGTTCTCCCTCTGGCCGTTCATCACCGACTTCCGGGGCTACGTCCTGATGGCGGTCGGGATGGAGGTGATCGGCTCGCTCGGCGGCGCCGCGCACGGGGCGTACACGATCGACGTGCTCGCGGCCGACGAGCGGGTCCGCTCGCGGGCGTACATGTACTCCGCGCTCAACGTCGGGTTCACCCTCGGCTCGCTGCTCGGCGGCATCGCGCTGGCGTTCCACTCCAACCAGGTCCTGCACGCGCTGCCGTGGTTCACCGCGGCCGTCTTCCTCGTCAACGCCACCGCGATCAGCCGGCTGCCGCGGGCACCGCACGACGAGCGCACGCCTGAGGACCGCCGGACGAAGGTCCCCGGGCCCGGGCCGCTGCGCAACCCGGGCTGGCTCCTGACGATGTTCTTCACCGGCGTGTTCTGGACCAACCAGGTGCTGCTCAACATCGTGATCCCGCTGTGGCTGGTCGAGGAGACCGACGCCCCGCGGGTGCTGCTGGCCTTCCTGTTCGGCACCAACACGGTGATGTGCATCTTCCTGCCGATGGCCGCGGCCCGGGGGGTCAAGGACGTCCCGACCGCACTGCGAGCGGTCCGGATCTCGTCCACGTTCTTCGTGGTCTCCTGCCTGATCACGCTGGCGACCCACGACACCATCGGCTGGACCACGATCGCGCTGGTCTGGCTGGGGCACGTGACGGTCACCGGGGCCGAGCTCTACCTGTCGGCGGCCAGCTGGGCGTTCGAGGCCGAGCTGATGGACCCGCGCCAGCGCGGCGCGTACAACGGCGCCGCGGAGCTCAGTGGCACGCTGGGCCGGGTGTGGGCGCCGGCCGTCTACACGTTCCTCGCGATGAGCTGGGGCGCCGCCGGCTGGCTGGTCATCGCCGCCATCATCGTGGTGGCCACGCTCGCCATCCACCCGTCGACCCGGCTGGCCCGGCGCTTCCTGGAGCAGCACGTCCCGGCGGACGTGCTGGCCGACGCCCGGGCCTCCACCCCCGAGGCCGAGGACGCGATCGCCACGGCGCCGCCCTCGCTCATCGACACCGACGAGCCGGTCACCCGGCTCTCGTGACTACCAGGTGACGGCGACGTACTTCGACTCCAGGTAGTCGAGCATCCCCTCATGGCCACCCTCGCGGCCGACGCCGGACTGCTTGGTGCCGCCGAACGGCGCGGCGGGGTCGGAGACCAGGCCGCGGTTGAGGCCGACCATGCCGGCGTCGAGCCGCTCGCTGACCCGCATCCCCCGGGCCAGGTCGCGGGTGTAGACGTAGGAGACCAGGCCGTACTCGGTGTCGTTGGCCATCCGGACCGCGTCGTCCTCGTCGGTGAACGTCACGACCGGGGCGACCGGGCCGAAGATCTCCTCGCCCAGGATGTCCGCGTCGACCGGTACGTCGAGCAGCACGGTCGGCTCGTAGTAGAAGCCCTCCCGCTCCGGGCGGCGGCCGCCGGTCACGACCCGCGCGCCGGCGGTGACCGCACCCCGGACCAGCTCGTCGACCTTGGCGGCCGACTCGTCGTTGACGAGCGGGCCGACCTCGGTGTCGTCGGCCGTGCCGGGGCCGACCCGCAGCGCGGCCATCCGCTCCGCGAGCCGGCGGCTGAACTCGTCGGCCACGTCGGCGTGGACGTAGAACCGGTTCGCGGCGGTGCAGGCCTCGCCGGCGTTGCGCATCTTCGCGATCATCGCGCCGTCGACCGCGGCGTCCAGGTCGGCGTCGTCGAGGACGATGAACGGGGCGTTGCCACCGAGCTCCATCGAGCAGTTGACGACCTGGTCCGCGGCCTCGCGCAGCAGCACCCGGCCGACCTCGGTCGAGCCGGTGAACGAGAGCTTGCGGACCCGCGGGTCGTGCAGCATCGCCGACACGACCGCCCCGGAGCGGCGGGCCGGCAGCACGTTGACGACGCCCGCGGGCACGCCTGCGTCGGCGAGGATCTTGGCCATCAGCAGGGCGGTGAGCGGGGTGTCACTGGCGGGCTTCAGTACGACGGTGCAGCCGGCGGCGAGCGCCGGACCGATCTTGCGGGTCGCCATCGCGGCCGGGAAGTTCCACGGCGTGACCAGCACGCAGATGCCGACCGGCTGCTGGAGCACGACGATCCGGTTCGCCCCCGACGGCGCGGTCATCACCGAGCCGGCCGCGCGGACCGCCTCCTCGGCGTACCAGCGGAAGAACTCGGCGGCGTACGCGACCTCGCCGCGGGCGTCGGCCAGGGCCTTGCCGTTCTCCAGCGAGATCAGGTGCGCCAGCTCGTCGGCGCGCTCTCGCATCAGCTCGAACGCCCTGCGCAGGATCTCCGAGCGCTCCCGCGGCGCGGTCGCCGCCCAGGCGGCCGCGGCCGCGTCGGCCGCGTCGACACAGGCGAGGCCGTCCTCGACGGTGCCGTCGGCCACCGAGGTGAGGACGGCGCCGGTGGCCGGGTCGAGCACGTCGAAGCGGCCCCCGTCGGACGCGGGCACGACCTTGCCGCCGACGCACAGGTCGAGCGGCAGGTCGGGGATCTGCTCGAGGGAGAAGTCAGCCATGGGGTTGCCTTTCGGGTGCTGCGGGTCAGTAGGGGTTGGCGACGACCAGGTCCTGCGCGGGGAACAGGGTGAGCACCCGGGGGCCGTCCTCGGTGATCACGATCTCCTCCTCGATCCGGGCCGCGGAGACGCCGTCGGAGGCCGGGCAGTAAGTCTCCAGCGCGAAGACCATGCCGACCTGGAGCTCGACCGGCTCCTTCATCGAGTTCAGCCGGGAGATGATCGGCCGCTCGTGCAGGCCGAGGCCGAGCCCGTGGGCGAACTGGAGGCCGAACGCCTCCATCTCCGAGCCGAAGCCGAACTCCTCGGCCTTCGGCAGCAGCGCCGCGACCTCGTCGGTGCCGACGCCGGCGCGGATGCCGTCAATGCCGCGGTCCATCCACTCCCGCGCCTGGGTGTAGGCGTCGCGCTGGGCCGGGGTCGCGCTGCCGACCGAGAACGTGCGGTAGTAGCAGGTCCGGTAGCCGTTGAAGGAGTGGATGATGTCGAAGAACGCCTGGTCGCCCGGGCGGATCAGCCGGTCGGTGAAGTTGTGCGGGTGCGGGTTGCAGCGCTCGCCGGAGATCGCGTTGACGGCCTCGACCTGGTCCGAGCCCATCTCGTAGAGCCGCTTGTTGGCGAGCGCGACGATCTCGTTCTCGCGCACGCCCGGCTTGAGCGCCTCGACGATGTCCTGGTAGACGCCGTCGACCATCGCGGCGGCCTGGTTGAGCAGCACGATCTCGTCGTGGGACTTGATGCAGCGGGCGTCGAGCATCAGCTGCTGGGCGTCGACCACGGTCAGGCCCTGGCGCTGCATCTCGAAGAGGAACGGCGGCTCCACGATGTCCACGCCGACCGGGAGGTCCGCGACGCCGGCCTCGACCAGCAGCGACTTGATCTCCGCGACCGCGGTCTCCATCAGCCCGACGCTCGGGGCGACCGCGCCGCGGAAGCCCAGGAACCCGGCCCGGTAGTTCTCCTCCGGAACCCACTTCGAGTAGATCTTGTGGTGCTTGACCGCCGACCCGAAGTCCCAGAGCACCGGCTCCTTGCCGCGCGCGACCAGCGCGTAGCGGATCATCTTGTCGCCGAGCGCCCCGCCGATCCAGGTGTGCGTGGTGTAGCGGATGTTGTAGAAGTCGAAGAGCAGGAAGGCACCGCACTCGCTGCCCTCCAGCGCGGCCTGGGCCCGGCCGAGCCGGTAGTGGCGCAGCCGGTCGAAGTCGACCCGCTCCTCGTAGTCGACCGCCATGTGCCCCGGTGCCGGCAGCGGCCGCGGCGGCGTGCTCACTGGTCCGGCCCTCCGCCGAGCCCGTCGTCGACCTGGACGTTCTCGGGCTTGAGCGTGATGCCGGAGTTGTGCGCCTGGAGGTCGAGCAGGATCGCGAAGTCCTCCTCGACCCGGCCGCTGCTCACGCTGGCCTGGACGGCGGCGTTGGTGGCCGCGGCGACCGGCATCGGCACGTCGAGCTGGCGGGCGGCCGCGAGGCCGAGGTCGAAGTCCTTGCGCAGCAGGATCGGCGTGAACGTCGGGGTGTAGTCGAGGTTCACGAACGCCGGGGTCTTGTAGGTGGTGAACACCGAGCCCATCACCGACTTGTTGAGGAACTCCAGGAACGCGGCGCGCGACATCCCGCCCTTCTCGGCGAGCACGGTGATCTCGGCCAGGCACTGGGTGACCACGCCCAGCATCACGTTGTGGCAGATCTTCGCGAGCCGGGCGAGCTCGCCCTCCCCGACGTACGTCGCGCCCTTGCCGAGGTGGTCGAGCAGGTGGGCGACCCGCTCGTAGGTCTCCTCGGGCCCGGAGACCACGAGGCTGAGCCCGCCGGCCCGGACCACCTTGCCGTTGCCGCTGACCGGCGCGGCGAGGAACGCCACCCCGCGCTCGCTGCAGGCGGCCCGCATCGCGGCCGAGGACTCCGTGGAGACCGTGGAGCAGTCCACGACGACGGCCGGGACCCGGGCCGGGTCCGCGAGCAGGCCGCCCTCGCCGACGAGCACCTGCTCGAGGTCGGCGGGGGTCGAGACCATCGTGAAGACCACGTCGTGGCCGCGCAGGTCGGCGATCGTGTCCGCGACCGCGCAGCCGACCTCGGTGAGCGCCTCGGCCTTGGCCCGGGTTCGGTTCCAGACGGTGACGTCCTCGCCGGCCCGCGCCAGACGGCTCGCCATCGCGGCACCCATCCTGCCGGCGCCGATCCAGCCGACCTTCAACGAGCCGGGCCGGGGAGCGGTGGTGTCCATCATGATCCTGCCTTCGTCAGTAGTGCGGGTACGGCGAGCCGGGTGGCCAGCCAGTCGGCGGTGCGGGGCCGGTGCCACGGCGCGACGTTCGCGCAGCCGTGGTTGCCGTCCTCGAGCATCAGCAGCTCGACCGGTCCCGAGACGGCGTCGCGCAGGCGTTCGGCGTGCTCCCAGGGGATCAGCCGGTCCTGGCGACCGAAGACGATCAGCAACGGGGCGACCACGTCGCGCGCGGTCTCCTCGAGGCCGAGGGTCAGCGCGACCCGCCGGGCCTCCTCGTCGCCGGCGGCGCCGGAGCGGACCCGGAACGTGTCGCGGGTCAGCCGCGGCAGCCCCTCCCAGCACTCGCCGAAGTTGAACGGCCCGGCCAGCGCCACGCACGCCCGGGCCCGCTCGCCGAGGGCGGCCGCGACCCGCGGCGCGTAGTAGCCGCCGAGGCTGACGCCCCAGACGCCGAGCCGGTTGCGGTCCAGGTCGGGCACCTCGCCGAGGGCCTCCCAGAGGGCCTCGGCGACCGGCGCCCAGTCGCCGCGGATCGGCAGGTCGTACTCCGCCTCGCCCTGGCCGGGGCCGTCCAGGCTCAGCGTCGCCAGCCCGCGGTCCAGGAACGTCTGCTCGGTCGAGCGCAGCTCCTCCTTGGCCGAGTCCAGCCCGGAGAGCAGCACGACGACCGGGTGCGGGCCGGGGCGGAGTGCTGCTGTCTGGGCTGGCACCCGGAGCACGCCGACCAGCCGGCTGTGCTCGAACGGGATCTCGAGGCGGCGGCCCGGCGGGTCGAGGTGGGGCAGGGCGTCGGTGAGGCAGGCGACCGCGCGGGCGTGGGCGGCGCGCATCTGGTCGAGGTCGCGGACGAAGACGAACTTCGCGAAGTGGTGGTAGACGGCCGCCTGGGCCAGGTGCTCGCCGGCGGAGCGGGTCCGGCCCTCCGCGAGCGCGTCGCGCCCGAGGACCTCGTGCTCGGCACCGGCGGCCACCCAGGCGGCGCACCAGTCCTCCCAGCGCCGGATCCCGGCGGTCACCCGGTCGAAGTCGGCGACCGTCACGCCGTTGACCGTGAACCGCGGGCCCCAGTGGGACACCGCGGAGTCGACGAGATCGTCCACCTGTACCCCCTCCGCGCGGGACCGTTGCCGATGCGACTGCAATCGAGTGCAGCCTCTCCGCTGCGCCGTACGATGTCAAGTAGCGCTGGCCTGCGTTGGACATTGCTGCAATCGACTGCACAAACCGCTAGAGTGCGCGACGTGCAGCAGATCGCGGTCGGCTCGTTCACCCCCTCGGTGCTCCTCGACCTGGCCGGCTCGACCGGGCGGCTGGCCGACCGCGGCCTCGCGGTGACCGAGGTCCCGGTGACCTCGTCCCCGGCCCAGTTCCGCTCGCTGCTCGACGACGAGCTCGCGGTCGCGCTGACCAGCCCCGACAACGTGCTCGCCTACCGGTTCAACCCGGGCAATCCGCTCGGCGGGCTGGCCGACGTCCGGATCGTGGCCGCGATCGACCGCGGCCTGGGCCTGGGCCTCTACGGCGCCGCGGGCATGGTGGCCGCGGACCTGCGTGGGGCCCGGGTCGGCGTCGACGTGGCGACGTCGGGGTTCGCGCTCGCGCTCTACGCGCTGGCCGACTCGCTGGGCGTCGGGCGCGACGAGTACGAGCTGGTCACGCTCGGCTCGACCCCGCGTCGCCTCGAGGCCCTGCTCGCCGGCGAGTGCGCCGCCACCATGCTCAACGCCGGCAACGAGCTGGTCGCGGAGGCCCGCGGCTGCGTCCGCCTGGCCGGCGTGGCCGAGTCGCTGGCGCCGTACCTCGGCACGGTCGTGGCCGTCGCCGGGGAGCGCCACCTCGACGTCGCGAGCCGGCTCGCGGACGCGCTGCTCGACACGACGGCCGGGATCGCCGGCGGCGGGCTGAGCGAGGAGGCGGCCGAGGCCGCGGCCCGCCGGCTCGGTCTCGACGACGAGCTCGCGCGCCGGTACGTCGAGCGGCTGCGCGACCCCGTCGACGGGCTGGTCCCCGGCGGCGAGGTGGACCCGGGCGCGCTCGCGACCCTGGTGCGGCTGCGCACGACGTACCTCCCCACGATCGTCGACGGCGTGGAGGTCCTCGACGCCGCGCTCGCGCCGGGCTCCGGCCTGGTCCACGGCGCGTGAGGCCGCGCCGGGCCCCGGGCGTGGAGCGGCCACCGGTCGCGCCGATCCGGCTGCTCCAGCTCGGTGCCCTCGTCAGCACCCTCGACCGGTTCGCGCTGCCGCCGATGCTGGTCGCGATCGCGCACGACCTGGGCGCCCCGCTGAGCGAGATCGTCACCGCCGCGGGCGCCTACTTCCTGGTCTACGGCCTGAGCCAGCCGGTCTGGGGCACGGTGAGCGACCGGCTCGGCCGGGTCCGGACGATGCGGGTGACCCTGCTGCTGGCGGGGGTCTTCACGCTCGTCTCCGCGCTGAGCTGGTCGCCGCTGTCGCTCGGGGTGACCCGCGGCCTCGCGGGCGGGTTCTTCGGTGCGGCGTACCCCTCGAGCCTGATCTACCTCGGCGACACCGTGCCGGCCGCCTCCCGCCAGCGCGACATCGCCCGGCTGATGGTCGGGGTGGCGATGGGCACGGCGCTCGCGTCGGTCGGCGCGGGCGTGCTCGCCGACGCCGTGAGCTGGCGGGTGGCGTTCGTCGTGACCGGCGTGGCCTCCCTGCTGATGACTTGGGCGCTGCGCGGCCTGCCGGAGCCCGAGGCGCACGGCCGGCCGGCGTCGGCCATGGACGGGCTGCGCACGATCGGCGGCTCGCGGATCGCGCTGCTGATGCTGCTGTTCGCGTTCACCGAGGGCGCGGTGCTGCTCGGCGCCCTGACCCTGCTGCCGCCCGCCGTCGAGAACGCGGGCGCCACCGCCGCGCTCGCCGGCGGGGTGACCGCGGTCTACGGGGTCTCGGTGTTCGCCAGCTCGCAGCTGGTCGGGCGGCTCGCCGCGACCTGGCACCCGTGGCGGCTGATCGCGATGGGCGCGACCGCCGCGGTCGCGGGGTGCGGCCTGCTCGCGGTCTCGCAGGAGCCGGCGTCCGCCGTGGTCGTGGCGCTGCTGCTCGGCCTGGCGTGGACCTCGATGCACTCCTCGCTGCAGACCTGGGCGACCGAGGTGCTGCCGGGGGCCCGGGCGACCGTGGTCTCGTTCTTCGCCGGGTCGCTGTTCGTGGGCAGCGCGCTGGCGGCGGTGCTGGTCGCCGGCCTCGCGGACGCCGGCCGCTACGCGCTGATCTACGCGGTGTACGGCGCGCTCGCGGTCCCGCTCGGCATCGCGGCCGGTCTGGCGCGGCGGCGCTGGGTGCGTCCGGCGCCGGAGACGGGAACCTAGGATGCCGGGTGTGCAGACTCCGACGCTCCGCGACGTCGCCGACGCCGCGGGCGTCCATCCCGCGACCGCCTCGCGCGCGCTGAACCCCGCCACCCGCGGCCTGGTCAACGCCGACACCGCGCGCCGGGTGATCAAGGTCGCCGAGTCGCTGGGGTACCGGCCGAACCCGATCGCGCGCGGCCTGAAGACCGCCAAGTCCGGGACGGTCGGGCTGGTGATCCCCGACCTCACCAACCCGCTGTTCCCGCCGATCGTGCGCGGCATCGAGGACGTGCTCGAGCCGGCCGGCTACAGCGGCCTGATCGTCAACACCGACAACGACCCCAGCCGCGAGCGGGCCCAGATCGAGACGCTGCGCTCGCGGCAGGTCGAGGGCTTCATCGTCGCCACCGCGCTGCTGGACCACCCGCTGCTCGACCAGCTGCGCCGCGAGGGCGTGCCGATGGTGATGGTCAACCGCCGGCCCGACGGCCTCGACGTCCCCTCGATCACCCCCGACGACGCTGCCGGCGTGGAGCTCGCCGTACGCCACCTCGCCGAGCTCGGGCACCGCCGCATCGCGCACCTGGCCGGCCCGGCGAACACCTCCACCGGCGTGATCCGGGCCCGGTCGTTCCGCAACACGGTGCGCGACCTCGGGCTCGACGAGGACCCGGCGCTGACCGCGACCTGCTCGTACTGGAGCGAGGCGGCCGGCGCCGCGGCGCTGCGCTCGCTGCTCGACTCGGGCGCGGAGTTCACCGCCGTCGTCGCCGGCAACGACCTGATCGCACTGGGCTGCTACGACGTGTTCGCCGAGCGCTCGATCGAGTGCCCGCGCGACGTCAGCGTGGTGGGCTTCAACGACATGCCGTTCCTCGACAAGCTGCGCCCGCCCCTGACGACCCTCGCCGTCCCACACCAGCAGATCGGCGCCGAGGCGGCGCGGATGCTGCTGGACGCGATCCGGGACCCCTCGCGCCCGGCGCGGTCGGTGCTGCTGCCGCTCTCGCTCGTGGTGCGCGGGTCGACTGCTCCGCCGGGCGCATCAGCCGTCGAGTGACGCGAACTGGCTGTGATCCGGGCCCCGTGGGAGCCACCCCACGTCACTCGACGGATCAGGCGGCGGCCTTCCGGGCCTGCTGGGTCAGCCGGGCCTGGGCGGCGCGGCGGACCTTCGGGCCGCCGGTGGCCATCTTGTAGAGCAGCGCCAGCTGCCGGGGCGCGTTCCTGGCGTTGGTGGTGGCCAGCCAGCCGTTCGGAAGCGAGAGCCGGACCACCTTGTGCCAGGCGGAGTAGACCTGCTTCGGCAGCGGCGCGGCGTGGTAGTTCAGGTCGTACTTCTCGAACAGGGCCTGCACCTGCGGCGCGATCTCGGCGTACCGGTTCGAGGGCAGGTCCGGGAACAGGTGGTGCTCGATCTGGTGGGAGAGGTTGCCGGTCATCACGTGCATCGCCTTCGACCCGGAGATGTTGGCCGAGCCGAGCATCTGGCGCAGGTACCACTCGCCGCGGGTCTCGCCGTCGATCGAGCGCTTCTCGAAGGTCTCGACGCCCTCGGGGAAGTGGCCGCACATGATCACCGAGTGGCTCCACAGGTTGCGCACCACGTTGGCGGTGAAGTTCGCGGCCAGGGTCGCCAGGAACGAGCCGGTCGGGATCGAGAGCGCGGGGTGCACCAGGTAGTCCTTGGTGGCCTGGCGGCGGATCTTGGTGAGCACGCCCTTCAGGCGGCGCTGGAAGTCCGGGTCCTTGGTCTGCTTCCGCTTCACGGTGGCGCCGAGCTCGAGGTCGTACGCCGCGATGCCGTACTCGAAGAAGCAGGCGTTGATGAAGTTCCACAGCGGCTGCACGAGGAAGAACGGGTGCCAGGGCTGGTCCTCGTCGACGCGCATGATGCCGAAGCCGAGGTCGTTGTCCTTGCCGACCACGTTCGTGTAGGTGTGGTGCAGCTCGTTGTGCGAGTGCTGCCACTGCTTGGCCGGGGTGGCCATGTCCCACTCCCAGGTCGTGGAGTGGATCTTCGGGTCCCGCATCCAGTCCCACTGGCCGTGCAGGATGTTGTGGCCGATCTCCATGTTGTCGAGGATCTTGGCGACGCTGAGGCCCGCCGTCCCGACCAGCCAGGCCGGCGGGAAGGCGGAGAACAGGAGCACGGCGCGGCTGCCCAGCTCGAGGCGGCGCTGGACGTCGATGACCCGCCGGATGTACCTCGCGTCGCCCTCGCCCCGGCTGTCGAGGACGTCCTGGCGGATGGCGTCGAGCTCGATGCCGATCTGCTCGACGTCCTCGGGGGTCAGGTGGGCGGTGGGGTTGACGGGCTTCTTCTGGATCGCGGTCACATGGGTCTCCTCGGATCTCGGTCAGGCGTGGTCGAGGTGGCACTCGCCGGCGACGGCGTTGATGCAGGTCTGGATGCTGACGCCGTCCCCGGGGGCGGCGGTGGTGAGCTGGCCGTTGCGCAGGTCGCGGACCGAGCCCTCGCGCAGCGGCAGGACGCAGCCGAAGCACACGCCCATCCGACAGCCGCTCGGCATCAGGACGCCCGCGGACTCCGCGGCATCCAGGATCGGCGTCGCGCCGTCGGCCTCGACGGTGACGCCGGAGGTGAAGGTGAGGGTGCCACCCTCGCCCGTGGCGGCCATCGGCGCGCGGAACCGCTCGACGTTGAGCGTGAGGCCGCGCTCGTCGTAGTACCCCTGCAGCGCGTCGAGCAGCCCCGCCGGCCCGCAGGCGTACGCCGTGCGCTCGGCCAGGTCGGGGACGATCCGGTCCAAGCCAGACTCAGGGTCGGCGACCTGCAGCAGGCCGTGCGTGTCGGTGTGCAGCTCGACCAGGCGCAGCCAGCCGGCCGCGCCGTACCTGCGCAGCTCCTCGCCGAAGATCACCTCCGAGCGCGACAGCGCGGAGTGCAGCAGCACGATGTCGGTGGCGGGCCGCTCGGCGCGGGAGAACAGGTTGCGCAGCATCCCGATCACCGGCGTGATGCCGGAGCCGGCGGTCACCAGCAGCAGCTTCGCGGGGATCGGCTGGGGCAGCACGAACTCGCCCGCGGCCTGGCCGAGCTGGATCATCTGGCCGGGCCGGACCCGGCCGACCAGGTGGTTGGAGACGACGCCGTCGGGGATCGCCTTGACGGTGATGCTGATGCACCGGTCGGCGCGCGGGCCGTGCGTCAGCGAGTAGGTGCGCCACAGGCGCACGCCGTCGACGTCGACGCCGACGCGGACGTACTGGCCGGGCACGTGCCCGGCCCAGTCCCGGCCCGGCTTGATCACCAGCGTGGCGGAGGCCGCGGTCTCGGGCCGGACCTCGACGACCCGGCCACGCAGGTCGGTGCCGCGCCGCAGCGGGTGGAAGTGGTCGAGCACGTCCCCGAGGTCGCGCGGGGTGACCGCGGCCTCGGCGACCTGGCGCAGCGTGGTGCGCAGGGACCATCCCGACCCGGACCGGGCCGCACCGGAGGGGACAGCGATGCTCATGCTTCGAGTGTGCTGGCATCCGAGCGTAAGATCATGACCGCTGGACGTGAAGATCCACGTCTCAATTGTCATCTCCGCACAATTCAACGCGAGCCAGGAGACGCCATGGTCCGACGAACGGTCCGACGCACCGCCGACCATGGGCTGCGCCTGAGCGCCGAGGCCGTCGGCGAGATGCGCGCCGAGCTGCCCCGGGTCGCCGAGCACGTGGTGGCGGCGATCATCGACGAGGTGCCCAGCTACACCGACGCGTTCAGCGGGCCGATGGGCGAGACGATCCGCAACGCCGTGCAGCTCGCGCTCGGCGGCTTCCTCTCGCTGGCCAGCGGCAGCCGCGGGGCGGACCGGTCCACCCCGGCCGCGCCCGCGGTCGAGGGCGCCTACCAGCTCGGTCGCGGCGAGGCGCGCAGCGGCCGGACGACCGACGCGCTGCTGGCGGCGTACCGGATCGGCGCCCGGGTCTCCTGGCGCGAGATGTCCACGGTGGCGGTGCGCAACGGCGTCGCCGGCGAGACGCTGGTGGCGTTCGCGGAGCTGGTGTTCGCCTACATCGACGAGCTGTCCGCGGCCAGCGTCGCGGGGCACACCGACGAGCTGGCCACGAGCGGGCGGGTGCGGCAGCGGCTGCTCGAGCGGGTCTCGCACCACCTGCTGACCGGGGCGCCGGTCGACCAGGTGGTCGCCGCCGCCGAACGCGCCGGGTGGGAGCCGCCGCAGACGCTGACCGCGGTGCTCGTGCCGGAGGCCCAGGTGCGGCCGGTGCTGGCGGCGCTCTCCCCCGCGACCCTGCAGGTCACCGATCCGCCGGGGCTCGACGACGGCGCGCTGCTGCTGGTCCCCGACGCGCACGACCACCGCCGCAAGGCGCTGCTGCGGACGCTCGGCGGCCGGGGCGCGCTCGCGGGGCCGGCGCGGCCCTGGCTGGAGGTGCGCGCGTCGTACGACCGCGCGCTGCGCGCCCGCGCGGCCGGCGTCGAGCTCGACACCGAGGCGCACCTGGTCGGGCTGGTGCTCGAGGCCGACGCGGCGGCCCGCGCGGACCTGCGCGCGCAGGTGCTCGCCCCGCTCGCGGCGCTGCGCCCGGGCACCGCCGAGAAGCTCACCGACACCCTGCGCTCGTGGCTGCTGCACCAGGGACGGCGCGAGGCCGTCGCCGCCGAGCTGTTCGTGCACCCGCAGACGGTGCGCTACCGGATGGGCCAGCTGCGCGAGCTGTACGGCGAGCGGCTCGACGACCCCGAGACCGTGCTCGCGCTCGTGGTCGCGCTGGGCTGACGGCTGGTCGAGGTCACCAGACGGCTGTCAGTAGGGCCAATCGGCGGGTGCGCTGGCGACAACCTCCACCACTTCACACGGCCCCGCGCCCTGGGGCAGGTCGTGAATGACGTCCAGCCGGTCTCGACTTCCCACGAAGTAGACGCGGTCGTACCCGCCCTGGCAGTAGATGTCGTCTCGTACCCCGTCGTCGAGGACGTAATACACATCGTCGCCCTCCTCGGAGTAGGACTCATCTCGGCCGGGGCCGAGATAGATCACGTCATTGTCCTCGTCGGCAGTGAGCTGGTCGTCGCCCTCACCGTCGACGAGCAGGTCGTCGCCGGAGCCGCCGTCCAGCTCGTCGTCGCCGGACCCACCGTCCACGTAGTCGTTGCCCATGCCGCCGGAGACGTGGTCGCCGCCTTCCTCACCGTAGACGAAGTCGTCGCCCGCGGCGCCGAGGAGTCCTCCGACTCCGGACTGGGTGCGCACGTCGTCGTCGCCCGCGCCACCGTAGATCAGGTCGCTCCCGCCGTCTCCGCGAACCGTGTCCCGACCGTCCTCGCCGTAGAGGTGGTCGTCGCCGGCCGACCCCTCGAGCTGATCGTCGTCCGGTCCACCCCAGAGGCGGTCGGCGTCGCCCTCTCCGCGAAGGAAGTCGAGGCCCGGGCCGCCATAGAGCTCATCGAGGCCAGGCCCGCCGAAGAGACCGTCGTCCCCGAGCTCGCCGTACAGGAGGTCATTGCCACGCGAGGCCTTGAGCAGGTCGTTGCCACCGCCGCCGTGGACCTCGTCGTTGCCCCGGGAGCTGCTGACCCTGTCCGGGCCGACCCCTCCCCACACCTGGTCCTTTCCGGGGCCGGAGAGGACGGCGTCGGCACCGCCGCGGCCCTTGACGACATCGGCGCCAGCGAGGCTACGGATGCTGTCGTCGTTCCTCGTGCCGATGATGCGGTCCGTGCCCGGGCTGCCCTCCAGCGTTGCCGCGTGCGCGGGGGCGAGCGCGAGGGCCAACACCAGAGAACCGACGAGCACGGCCAGGGCTCTGCCTATGAGGTTGTTCATCGAGACACCACCAATTCGAGGGGGCGGCCATATCGAGACATCGTGCGACCGATGCATGTCGGTATCACCGCGGGATTCATCAACATCCGGTTCAGCCCGACAGGGCTGTCTAGCTCTTGCCCAGGCGCACGGCTGGGGCGTGTGGTCAACCCACCGCGCTCGGACGTAAAGTAAAGACTATAGACCATGGTTTTGATCTCCGGCACCACGCGCCTGGACGCTGATCGAACTCCGCAGGGTCAGGGCCGCTGCCAGTCGGGCTTGTGGTCGAACACCTCGCGGTAGTAGTCGCGGCGGGCGAGCCCGGCCGCGGCGGCCTCGTCGAGCAGCACGGTGGCGTGCGGGTGCAGCTGGAGCACCGAGCCCGGGCAGGACGCCGAGAGCGGACCCTCGACCGCGGCCGCGACCGCGTCGGCCTTGCCGGCTCCCGAGGCCACCACCAGCAGGTGCCGGGCCCGCAGGATGGTGCCGAGGCCCTGGGTGAGCACGTGCCGCGGCACCTCGTCGACGGAGTCGAAGAACCGGGCGTTGTCGGCGCGGGTCTGGGCGGTGAGCGTCTTGAGCCGGGTGACGGACCCGAGCGAGGACCCCGGCTCGTTGAACGCGAGGTGGCCGTCGCCGCCGATGCCGAGCACCTGCAGGTCGACCCCGCCGGCGGCGCGGATCGCCTCCTCGTAGCGCTCCCCCGCCCCGGGCAGCAGGTCCGGCGACGGGTCCGGGCTCGCGACCCGGTCGCGGTCGACGCCGAGGGCGTCGGTGAGCTCGCGGAAGATCGTCTCCCGGTAGGTCTGCGGGTGGCCGGCCGGGAGACCGACGTACTCGTCGAGCAGGAAGGCGCGCACGCCGGCGTACGACGGGCCGGTGCCGGCGCGGTGCCGGCGGACCAGCTCCTGGTACGCCGGCAGTGGGCTCGACCCGGTGGCCAGGCCGAGCACGGCCTCGGGGTGGGAGCGGACCAGCGCCTCGATCGTGTCGGCGGCGAGCGCTCCGACCTCGGCCACGGTGGCGAGCGGGACGACCTCCATCAGTCCACCTCCAGTCGCAGGTCCTCGGAGAGCCGGATCCGCTCCTCGCGAGGCGGCCGGCCGAGCAGGCCCAGCGGGGTGGTGGTGGCGGTGGCCACCGCCTCCCCGAGGGTACAGCCGGTCTGCGCGACCAGGATCCGCAGGCAGTCCAGCAGCGAGGCGGCCGAGCCGGCCAGGGTGCCGTCGGCCAGGCGCACGGTGCCGTCGGCGACCACGACGTCCTGGTCGCCGAGGCGCGCCGGGCCGTCGGGCAGCCCGAGGCCGGCAGTGGTGTCGGACACCGACAGGAACCGGTCCGGCCCCAGGGCCCGCCAGGCGGTGCGCACGAACAGCGGGTCGAGATGGTGGCCGTCCACGATCAGGCCGGCGACCGGGCCGGTCACGGGGTCGCCGCCGAACGCCGCGCCGACCGGCCCCGGCTCGCGGGCCCGGAGCGGCGGCATCGCGTTGCCGATGTGGGTCAGGCAGCGGGCGCCGGCCTCGAGGGCGGCGGCGACCTCGGCGCCGGATGCAGCCGTGTGGCCGACCGACACCACGACGCCACGGTCCGTGAGCCGCTCGATCACCTCGAGCGCTCCGGGGAGCTCGGGGGCGATCGTCGCGATCGCGACGCCGGCCTCCCGCGACCAGCCGTCGACCAGGTCCAGCGCGGGCGCCCGCAGCCAGCGCTCGGGGTGCGCGCCCCGGCGGGTCGGCGCGATCATCGGGCCCTCGAAGTGCAGCCCGAGCGGCTCGGCCCCCGACCACCCGGCGGGCGGCCCGGCGGCGAGGGTGACGAGCGCCTGGTCGCGCGCGGCGGGGTCGGAGCTGATCACGGTCGGGACGAACGCGACGACGCCGTACGCCGGCAGCGCGGCCGCCACCTCCCACAGCCGGTGCGGCTCGGCGGTCAGGTCGATGCCGGCGGCGCCGTTGACCTGGGCGTCGACGAGGCCGGAGACGACGGTGCTCATCACGACCGCCCGAGCAGGGCGGCCCCGACGGCGGCCACCGGGTAGTGCGTGGGCACCACGCGGAGCCGGCCGGCCAGGTCCAGGGAGGTGAGGAACGGCGAGGTCCGGGCCTGCTCGCGCAGGGCGTCGGCCACGGCGGCGCGCAACGGCTCGCCGAGCTGGGCGACGCCGCCGCCGAGCACGAAGGTGCGCGGGTCGACGGCCAGGCTGAGCACGCGGACGGCGCTGGCGACGCCCGCGGCGAACCGGTCCCGCGCCGCGACGGCGGCGGGGTCTCCGGCCAGCGCCGCGGCGAACAGCGCCTGCGCCGGCGGGACGTCGGCCGACGGCCAGGCGGCGGCCAGCGCCGACCCGGACGCGATCGTCTCCAGGCAGCCGCGCTGGCCGCACTGGCACAGCGCGCCGCCCGGGTCGACCGGCACGTGGCCGATCTCGCCGGCCGCGCCGTGGTCGCCGCGGCGCAGCCGGCCCCCCAGCACCAGGCCGGCCGCCAGGCCGGTGCCGATGCTCAGGTACACCAGGTCGTCCTCACCGCTCATCGCGACCGCGCCGAGGCTGGCGACGTTGACGTCGTTCTCGACCACCACGCGCGTGCCGAGCCGTTCGCCGAGCAGGTCCCCGAGGGGCAGCCAGTCGCCGTTGACCCCGAGGTTGACCGCGTGCTTGACCGCGCCGCGCTCGACGTCGACCAGCCCGGGCATCCCGACGCCGACGGTGCCTGCGAGCCGATCACCGGTGGCCGCGCGGAGCGCCTCGACGACGCGCGCGGCCGTCCGCACCACGCCCTCGGCGCCCGGCTCGGTAGCCTCCCGCACCGTCGCCCGGATCCCGCCGTCCGCGTCGACGACCAGACCGAGGGTCTTGGTCGCGCCGATGTCGAGCCCCACGCTCAGCCCGTTGCTCGAACCCCTGCTGGGCTCGTTGCTCACCGGTCCCACCCCGCCTTCCTCAACAGCTCGGTCACCGCGGCCGCTCCCGGGCGGGAGTAGCCACGCGTGCAGATCCGGGGCGGCCCCCCGGCGTACGGACCCGGCCAGCCCCACTCGACCACGACCGCGGCCCCCTCGACCAGCACCTCGGGTCGCCGGTGCGCGTCGCGCACCTGCAGCACGACCGGCCGGTCGCCGCCCGGCGGCTGGCCCGGCCGTACGGTCCGGTCCGGTCGCAGGCCCCACGGGACCTCCCCGATCGCGATGTTCGCGGCCGTCGCGACGCTGACGACCTCGGCACCGCGCAGGTCGGGCAGCGCGCCGTCGACCATCACGGCGCGCCGGGCGCCGGCGAGCTGGCGGGCGTCGTCCACGGCGGTGGCGCGGCCGGTGCCGCGCGGCATCCGGGCGATCCGGTCCACCGCCTCGACCAGTCGCCCCTCGGAGAGGCGGCCGGCGCGGACGGCGGCCACGATCGCCGCCTGGATCTCGCGGACCAGGGCGACGTCCTTGTCGGCGCCGATGCACAGCAGGTCGGCGCCGGCGGCCAGGGACAGCACCGCGGCCTCGGGGATCCCCCGGCCGGCCGAGGCGCCGGCCATGTCCAGGGCGTCGGTGACCAGGACGCCGTCGTACCCCAGGTGGTCGCGCAGCAGCCCCAGCACCGGTCGGCTCAGGGTCGCGGGCAGCGTCGGGTCGACCGCCGGCACCAGGATGTGGGAGGTCATCACCGACGCGACGCGGGCCTCGACGGCGGCAGCGAACGGCGCCAGCTCGCGGGCCAGCAGCGTCGGCAGGTCGACGTCGACCGTGGGCAGCGCGAGGTGGCTGTCCTGGGCGGTGTCGCCGTGGCCCGGGAAGTGCTTGGCACAGGCGGCGACGCCGGCCCCCTGGAGCCCCGCGACCCAGGCCGCGGTGTGCGCGGCGGCCGCCGCGGCGTCGGTGCCGAAGCTGCGGGTGCCGATCACCGGGTTGTCCGGGTCGGAGTTCACGTCGGCCACCGGGCCGAGGTCGAGGTCGATGCCGGCCGCGGCCAGCTCGGTACCGATCGCCGCGCCGGTCTCGCGGGTCAGCTCGAGGTCGCCGGCGGCGCCGAGGGCGGCGGGCCCGAGCACCGGGCTGCCCTGGAGCGCGTGCAGCCGGGTGACGTCCCCGCCCTCCTCGTCGACGGCGACGACGGCGTACGGCGCGGCCGCGTGGATCGCGGCGGTGAGCCCGGCGACCGCGTCCGGCCCGTCGGCGGTGTTGCTGCCGAACAGGCAGACCCCGCCCAGGCCCTCTACGAGCAGGTCGGCGACCTCGCGGGCCAGCGTGGTGCCGGGGAAGGCCGGCAGCAGCACGCGCAGGGCGAGCCGATCGAGGCTCTGCTGGTTGCCGGTGAGGTCGCTCATCCCTTCACCGCCCCGGAGGTGATGCCGGCGACCATCCGGCCCTGGACGAGCAGGAAGAAGATCACGACCGGGATCGCGATCAGCGTGGAGCCGGCCATGATGCCGCCCCAGTCGGTGCCGCGGTTGACGTCGGTGAAGATGCTCAGCCACAGCGGCAGTGTCTTCTTGTCCCCCTGCGACATCACGACCACCGCGAGGGTGAACTCGTTCCAGGCCTGGATGAACCCGAAGACGCCGGTGGCGACCAGGCCGGGCGCGAGCAGCGGGAAGGTGACCCGGAAGAACGCCTGCACCCGTGAGCAGCCGTCGATCATCGCGGCCTCCTCGAGCTCGAAGGGCACGCCGGCGACGAAGCCGCGCAGCGTCCAGATGGTGAAGGGCAGCACCGAGGCGACGTAGACCAGGCTGAGGCCGACCACGGAGTTGAGCAGGTTCATGCCCTCGAGCATCTTGTACTGGGAGATGAACAGGCCCTCGACCGGGATCATCTGGATCACCAGCAGCGCCACGATGAACGACCTGCGGCCGCGGAACTTGAACCGCGCGACCGCGACCGCCGCCAGGAACGCGAACGTCAGCGCGACGCCGATCGTCAGCAGGGTGACCATCAGGCTCATCCTCAGCGCGTCGAGGAACTGGCTGCCGTCGAAGACCGTGCGGTAGTTGTCCAGCGTGCCCCCGAACGGGACCCAGGTCGGGTCGGGGTTGCGGATCTTGTTGCGCGGCAGCAGCGAGCTGTTGACCATCCAGTAGACCGGGAAGACGCACATCAGGAAGGCGACCACGCCGACCACGTTGGCGAGCAGCCGCACCGGGCGGCGGGCGGGCCGGGGCATCAGTCCTCCCCTTCCTGGCGCAGCATCGCCCAGATGTACGGCGCGGTCAGCAGCACGGTCAGCACGAGCATGAAGATCGCGACCGCGCTGGCCATGCCGAAGTCGCCGCCGCCGATGCCGAGCCGGTAGATGTAGGTGCCGAGCAGGTTCGTGTCGCGGGTGGTGCCGCCGGCCTGCTGGAGCACGAAGATCTGGGTGAACACCCGCAGGTCCCAGATCACCTGGAGCAGGCCGACGACGAGCAGCACCGGGCGGATGCTCGGCAGGACCACCGCGCGCAGCCGCTGCGCGGACCCGGCGCCGTCGATCTCGGCGGCCTCGAGGAGGTCCTCGGAGACCTGGGTGAGCGCGGCGTACACGGTGAACGCGACGAACGGCACGCTCATCCACACGACGATCACGGTGGCGACGAAGAAGAAGGACAGCGGGTCGAGCAGCCACGAGTGCCCGGCGTAGTCGATGCCGGCCTCGGTGAGCAGCCAGTTGATCACGCCGTACTGGGTGTCGAAGAGCCACTGCCACACGGTCAGGGTCGCGACCACCGGCATCGCCCAGGCGAGCAGCATCCCGCTCTGCAGCAGGATCCGCACCGGCTTGGCCATGTGCTGCATGAGCAGCGCCAGGCCGACGCCGATCGCCAGGGTCACCACTGCGTTGACGAGGCAGAACACCAGCGAGCGCAGGGCGACGGTCCACAGGTAGGGGTCGCGGAGCAGCTCGCGGAAGTTGGCCAGGCCGACCCACTCCGGCGGGTTGCCGAACTGCTGGGCCAGGCCGAAGTCCTGGAAGGCCAGCACCACCTCGCGGGCCAGTGGGTAGCCCAGGGCGACGAGCAGCGCGGCGAGCGCGGGGACCAGCAGGCCATAGGGCAACGGGGTACGTCGCGGGCGCGGCGGGCCGATCGTCGTGCTCATCGGGTCCTCCTTCCCTCGGTGGTCGCAGTGGTCGCAGTGGTCGGGACCATGATGGCCGCGGGCAGGCCACGGCCGGGGCGGCGACGCAGTGCGCCGCCCCGGCCGGGTGTGTGACGTGCGGGCGTGGCTCAGCCGTTGAGCTGCGGGTTCATCTGCTCGTCGGCCTTGGCGGCGAGCTCGGCGACGTCGCCGCCCTGGGCGATCGCGCTGAACAGGTCCTCCAGGACGCGCGAGCCCTCGACGGTCGCCCAGCCGGGAGCGGCCGGGGTCAGCTTGGCGTTCGAGGCGGCCGCGATGGTGGCCTGGGCGAACGCGTCGTCACCGAGCAGCGAGGTCAGCGAGTTCTTGGCGGGCGTCAGGCCGTTCTGCGCCAGGATCGTCTGGTAGTCGTCGCTGAGCATCAGGGCGATCGCCTTCTGGGCGAGGTCCTGGTTCGGGGACTTCGCGGAGATCGCGATGTCCGAGCCGCCGAGCAGCACCGGTGCGGGCTGGCCGTCGGTGCCGGGCAGCGCGAAGACGCCGATCTTCTCGGCCAGGTCCGGGCAGCCGGTCTTCGGGTCGTTGAGCAGGCCCATGACCCAGCCCGGCGCCGACATCATGCCGACCTCGCCGGCGCAGAACGGCGTCTGCGGGTCGGCCTCGTTGCCGTCCTTGGGCGCACCCGACGCCTCGGTGAAGAGCCTCTGCGCGGTCTCGAGGCCGGCGATCGACTCCGGGGACTCCAGCGCGCCGGTCCACTCGCCGCCGTCGTCGGTCGCCAGGTCGCCGCCGGCGTCCCACACGAACGCGACGCCGTTACGCCAGTCCTGGCCCGGGAGCCAGAAGCCGGAGAAGTTCGCCGGCTCGGGGTTGGCCTGCTTGAGCGCGACCGCGGTGTCGACGAACTCGGACATCGTGGTGGGCACCGACAGGCCGGCCTGGTCCATCAGGTCGGTGCGGTAGAAGACGTACTTCGACCCGGCGTAGTAGGGCACCGCGTAGGCCGTGCCGTCGACGGTCGCGCCGTCCACGAAGCCCTGGAGCAGGTCGTCGCCGCCGAGGTCGGCCAGCTGGCCGCTCAGGTCGCTGAAGGCGCCGGCGGACGTGAACGTCGGGGCCTGGGTGTTGCCGATCTCCACGACGTCCGGGGTCTCGGACTCGCTGGACAGCGCGGTGGTCAGCTTCTCCACCAGGCCGTCCCACTGCTGCTCCTCGATGGTGAGCGTGGAGCCGGGGTTCTGGTCCTCGAAGGTCGTCTTCAGCCAGTCCCGGGCCTCCTGCGGGGTGTCCGCGCCGTTGAGCCAGACCCGGATGTCGGCGGTCGCGGGGCCGCCCTCGCTCTTCGTGTCTCCGCTGTCGCTGTCGCTCCCGCACGCGCTCAGCGCGGTCAGGGCCAAGGTGGCCAGGGCTGCGCCGGCCAGTGTCTTCTTGATGCGCACCGCAGCGTTCCTCTCTTGCGATTACCCGTTGTGGTGACTGGCCCAGGTGCGGCGCAGAGCCGGGTCCTGGGTGGCGACGGGCCCCGTTGGCCCGCCGTACGAGATCGGGGACGTGCTCACGACACGCCCAGCTGTCCCGCGAGGACGAGGACCGCGGCGCCGATCAGCACCACGTCCGCGCCGAGGGTGGAGGTGCGGACCGTCAGGGCCGCGGAGCTGACCGGCATGGTCCGCTCGCGCACGACCCGGTCGGCCGCCTCGCGCAACGGCCCGTCGAGCAGCTCGGTCGGGCCGCTCAGCACCAGCTCGTGGATGTTCAGGGTGCCGACCACCGGGGCGAGGGTGACGCCGAGCAGCTCGCCGACCTCGGTGAGCACGGCGGCCCGGTCGGTGCCCGGCTCGGCGAGCCGGCGACGCAGCCGGGGCGCTGCCAGGATCGTCTCCAGGCAGCCGCGCCGCCCGCAGGCGCACACGTCCCCATCGGGGTCGACGGTGACATGGCCGATCTCGCCGGCGGCGCCGAGGTGGCCGTGCAGGAGCGAGCCTCCGAGCACCAGGCCGGCGCCGACGCCGATGCCGACCCGGAGCACCATCAGGCCGCCGTCGCCGGTCTGGCCGAAGGTGTGCTCGCCGAGCACCGCGGTGTTGGCGTCGTTCGCGACGAAGACCGGCACGCCGAGTGCGGTCGCCAGGCTGGTGGACAGCGGGGTGTCGGTCCAGGCGAAGTTGGGGGCGTCGATCACGGTGCCGGCGGCGTCGACCACGCCCGGGCTGCCGACGCCGACGCCGAGCACCGGCCGGTCGGTCATCGCGATCAGCTCGGCGGCCAGCCGGTGCACGAGCCGGACGGCGGCCTCGCCCCGCGCGTCGCCGATCTCGATCTCGTGGCGGGCCCGGACCTGCCCGAGGAGGTTGACCACGGCGCCGGTCATCCGGTCGTCGGCCGAGAGGTCCAGCCCGATGATGTGGGTGGCGTCCGGCGCCAGCCCGACCAGGGTCGGCGGCTTGCCGACGCGCGCCTCGGCCGGGGCGCCGAGCTCCTCGACCAGGCCCTCGCCCACCAGCTCGCCGACCAGGTCGGAGACCGTGACCCGGGTCAGGCGGGTGGTCCGCGCCAGGTCCGCGCGGCTGGCCGGCCCCTCCCGGAACAGCTGCTGGAGCAGCAGCGAGCGGTGGTGGCGCCGCGCGTCCTCCTGCAGGAGCTTGCCGCGGGGCCGGAGCGGTCGGCCGACCGGGGACGTCGTCGTCATATTTGTTAGTTCAGCGCACTTACATATTCCTGTCAAGGGCTTCCGGCGAAATGGCCGCGGGTTTCGGCGCTCGCGCCCTGCGGGAAACCGGACCCGCCACGGACCGCCGGGTCGGCCGCCGTCCTGGCCCGCGGCGAGGCGAGCGCCGGCTCACGGGGTGAGTGCCGGCTCGTCGGGCGGGGCGAGGGTGAGGATCGCGTCCTCGATCAGCGGGTTGCGCTCGATCTCGGCCTCGACCGTGCGCAGGCGTACGGCGAGGTCGCCCTCCCGGTCGTCGCCGGTCAGGTCCACGGCGGCGACCACGAACAGCCGCTGCGGGCCGACGTACTCCACGTGCAGGTAGGTGAGCCGCTCGATCTGCGGGTGCTCGAGCAGCTGCGCGATCACCCCCGAGCGCAGCTCGGGGGTGAGCCCCTCCCCCAGCAGGTACTCCATGTTCCGGTGCATCAGGAACACCGCGACGAAGGCCAACAGCACGCCGACCGCGATCGAGCCGAGCGCGTCGAAGACCGCCTCGCCGGTCAGCTGGTGCAGGGCGATGCCCGCGCCGGCGAGCAGGATCCCGAGCAGCGCGGCGGCGTCCTCCAGGAACACTGCCCGCAGGGTCGGGTTGGACGTGCGCGAGACGAAGCGCAGCGGATGCAGTCCGAAGTGGCGTGCCGCCCCGTGCACCTGCCGGGTCGCCTGCGCGAACGAGACCCCTTCCAGCACGAAGGCGACCCCGAGCACGATGTAGTTCACCGTGTAGCTCGGCGCCGCCTCCTCGCCGGTGAGCTCGGTGACGCCGTGCCAGAGCGAGACGACGGCGCCGGCCGAGAACAGGCCGAAGGCAGCGAAGAGCGACCAGATGTAGGTCGAGCGCCCGTAGCCGCGCGGGTGCTCCTCGTCCCGCGGTCGCCGCCCGGTGCGCTCGGCGACCAGCAGGAACACCTCGTTGCCGGTGTCGGCCCACGAGTGCGCCGCCTCGGCGACCATCGACGCCGAGCCGGTCGCCACGGCCGCGGCCGACTTCGCGGCCGCGAGCAGGCCGTTCGCGACGAGAGCCACGAGCACCGTCAGCAGAGACTCGCCGCCGGTGGACTCCGAGGGGATGGTGGGGGACGTCATGTTTGCGCAGTACCCGATCGACGTACCGTCTCTCCATGCTCCGCCCGATCGTCTCCGCGCTCGCCCCCGCGCTCGCCCCCGCGCTGGCCCTCGCCCTGGGCCTGTCCGGCTGCACGGGCTCGGACGAGCCGGTCGCGGCGCCGGCGCGGTCGACCGGCTCGCCGACGGCGGCGCCGACGCAGTACGACCAGTACGTCGCGCTCGGCGACTCCTACACCGCGGCGCCGCTCGTGCCGCCCACCGACGGCAGCTCGATCTGCCTGCGCTCGGGGGTGAACTACCCGGCCCTGGTCGCCCGGGCGCTGCCCGGCACCGAGCTCACCGACGTCAGCTGCAGCGGCGCGCGCACCGCGAACGTGACGAGTCCCCAGGCTGGGCAGCACGGCAGCCGGGTCCCGCCGCAGCTCGCCGCGCTGCGGCCCGGCACCGACCTGGTGACGATCGGCCTGGGCGGCAACGACGACCACCTCTTCGGCGGCGTCCTCGGGCGGTGCGTCCAGCTGGCGTCCTCCGACCCGACCGGGGCACCGTGCCGGGCCGCGGTCGACGAGTCGTCGCTCACCCGGACCTTCGAGCACATCCGCGACAACCTGGCCGGCGTCGTCGAGACGGTCCGCGGCCGGTCGCCGCACGCGCGCATCCTCCTGGTCGGCTACCCGCAGGTGGTGCCCGGGTCAGGCAGCTGCGACCTGCTGCCGCTCGCCGACGGGGACTACGCGTTCGCCCGGTCGGTGACCGCGCACCTCAACGACGCCGTACGCCGCGCCGCGGACGAGACGAGCGTCGAGTACGTCGACCTGTGGGGGCCGAGCGCGGGTCACGACATCTGCGCCGACGACCCGTGGGTCAACGGCCGGGTCACCTCGGCCGAGACCGCGCTCGCCTACCACCCGCTGGCCGCCGGGCAGCGTGCGGCCGCCGAGCAGGTGCTAGCCCAGCTCCGCTGACCGGTGCACCGGCACCCCGGCGACGACCGTGAGCGCGGAGCCCATCGACCGCAGCGCCGCCCCGAGCACGTCGGTGTCCCCGGCGTCGAGGTCGCGCAGGAGCGGGTCGCGGTCGAGCAGCACCAGGTCCCCACGCGAGCCCACGCCCACGGTCGGCTGTTCGTCGACCGAGGCCGCCAGCGCCTCCCGCACGGTCAGCGCCTGCTCGCCGTGCCACGGGTCGCGGTCGTCGGCGCTGCGGTGCACCGCCGCGGCCATCGCCAGCCAGGGGTCCAGCGGCGAGACCGGCGCGTCGGAGCCGAGCGCGATCCGCACGCCGTCCTCCACCATCCACCGGAACGCGAAGCAGCGCTCGGCGCGCTCGCCCCAGATCCGCTCGGTGAGGTCGCGGTCGTCGAGCAGGTGCGCCGGCTGCACGCTGGCCCGCAGGCCGAGCCGCGCCAGCGTGCGCAGGTCCTCGCGGCGCGCCATCTGGACGTGCTCGACGGAGCCGCGGGCGCCGGTCTCGTCGTACGCCGCCAGCGCCTCCGCCACGGCCGCGTCGCCGATCGCGTGGGTGGCGACCTCGAGGCCGCCGGCGTGCGCGCGGGCGAGCAGGCCGCGCAGCTCGGTGCCGTCCAGGTTGGGCTGGCCGGCGGGGTACTCCAGCCGGTGCGCGTCGCCGTACGGCTCGCAGCACCAGGCGGTCCGCGTGTTCAGCGACCCGTCGCTGATGATCTTCAGCGGCCCCATCGTGGCGCGGTCGTCGCAGCCGGGCAGCGGGTCGCCGGTGCGCAGCCCGGCGGCGATCACGTCGTCGAGGGTGTCGGCATACGTCGCCCACCGGATCCGCAGCCGGTCGCACCCGTGCGCCCACCGCTCGGCCCACTCCTCGCGGCCCCCGCCGAACTCGAAGTCGCCCATGCCGACCACGCCCTGGGCCGCCGCGGCGTCGAGCGTGCGCCGGTAGGCCTCCGGGGAGGTGCCGTCGTTGCCGACCAGCGTCGCCAGCCGCGGGTAGGCCGCGAACCACTCGGTCTCGCGGACCACGGAGTCCCGCACCGGCATCGCGAGGTGCATCAGGGCGGTGGTGTTGAGCCAGGCGTGGTGGGCGTCGCCGCTGATCAGCACCACCGGGGTCTCGCCGGAGACCGCGTCCAGCTCGGACACCGTGACCTCGCGGTCCCACCCCGCCGAGCGGTGGCCCCAGCCGATGACCGGCAGGCCGGGGTACGTCGCGATCCACTCGGCGACCGCCCGGGTCGCGTCCTCGGGCGAGCGCGCGCCACCGAGGTCGAGGCGCTGCGAGGCGAGCGTCCACTGGGCCAGGTGCACGTGCTGGTCCCACAGCCCGGGCATCAGCCACCGTCCGGCCGCGTCGACGACCTCGGCGCCTGCGGGCCGATCCGTCCCCGGCCCGACCCCCGTGACGACACCGCCCTCGACGGCCACGTCCACCGGTGCGTCGGGCACCCGGTCCCCGTCCCCGATCGGGACCAGCCGGGCGTTGCGGATCAGGATGCTCCTCACCCCCGGAACGCTAGGCCATCACCGACGCGGCGCATGGGTGCCCACCCGGCAACGCCGACTCGGCGCGTCTTGCCCGCCCGACAACGCCGAGTCGGCGCATTGTGCCCGCCCGGCAACGCCGAGTCGGCGCATCTTGCCCGCTTTCTCCACAGCCGGGTGTGGACAGGGCGAGCACAATGCGCCGACTCGACCCTCCTGGGCGGGCACAATGCGCCGACTCGACCCTCCTGGGCGAGCACAATGCGCCGACTCGGGCCTCCTGGGCGAGCACAATGCGCCGACTCGGCGAGCCGGTCAGGCGATCTCCAGGTTCGCGCCGAGGTCCGCTTCCAGGTCCGCATCCAGGTCCGCATCCAGGTCCGCGTCGAGGGTGGCGCCCAGCGGCTTGGGGCGCAGGAGCAGGCCACCGACCAGGGCGGCGGCGAGGGCGGCCAGCGCGCCGGCGGCGAAGGCGAGCCGGAAGCCGCCGTTGAGCGCCTCGAGGTGGGCCGCGCCGCCGGCGGCCAGCGCCTCGGTGCGCCAGGTGGAGAGGCTGACCAGGACCGCCAGCCCGAGCGCCCCGCCCATCATGAACGAGGTGTTCACGACGCCGGAGGCCAGGCCGGACTCGTGCGGCTCCACGTCGCCCATCGCCGCGAGCAGCACCGGGTTGAACGCGATGCCGGCACCGGCGCCGAGCAGCAGCATCGAGGGGAGTACGTCGGTCCCGAAGCTGCCGTCCACCGGGGCCCGGCTGAACAGTGCCAGGCTGGCGGCCGCCAGCGCGAGCCCGGCCATCAGCGGCCGCCGGATGCCGAAGCGCAGCACCAGCCGGTCCGAGACCCGCAGCGAGCAGAACGCCATCACCACGCTGGTCGGGACGAACGCCAGGCCGACCTCGAGGGCGTCGTACCCGAGCACCTGCTGGAGGTAGAGCGCGGCGAGGAAGAACCACGCGAACATCGCGGCCGCCCACAGCATCCCGACCACCTGGGACACGGTGACGTTGCGCAGCGCGAACAGGCGCAGCGGGACCAGCGGGCTGGCGGCCCGCGACTCGCGGAGCACCAACGCGGCGAGCAGCACCGCGCCGGTGCCGAGCAGGCCGAGCGTCCGCCCGGAGGTCCAGCCCGCCTCATTGCCGCCGACGATGCCGTACACGCTCAGCATCAGCGCCGCGGTCACCAGCACCGCGCCGGGTACGTCGAGGCGGCCGGCACCCGGCACGGTCTCGTCGGCGGGCAGCACCCGGCGGGCGGCGAGCCAGACCCCGATGCCGATCGGCACGTTCACCAGGAAGATCCAGTGCCACGAGAACAATCCGGTCAGGACGCCGCCGAGCAGCACGCCGACGGCGCCGCCGCCGGACATCACGAACCCGAAGAACCCCATCGCCCGGGCCCGCTCCGCCGGGTCGGAGAACAATCCCATGATCAGCGAGAGCGCGACCGCCGAGACCGCGGCGCCGCCGAGGCCCTGCACGGCCCGGCCCGCGACCAGCAGCCCGGCCGACGGCGCGAGCCCGCAGGCGACCGACGCCACGGTGAAGGACACCACGCCGCCGAGGAAGACCCGCCGGTTGCCCAGCAGGTCGCCCAGGCGACCGGAGAGCAGCAGGAAGCCGCCGAACGTGAGCAGGTAGGCGTTGACCACCCACGCCAGGGCCGACTGGGTGAACGCCAGGTCGGACTGGATGGACGGCAGCGCGACGTTCACGATGCTGGAGTCCAGGACGATCATCAGGTCGCCCAGGCAGAGCACGTACAGCGCGAGCCAGCGGCTCCTCGGGTCGGTCATCTCGGTCTCCTCGGTGGGTCGGGGGTCACCCTCTCCACGAACGGGGGGCTACGAGTTCGACAGACCCGGCGAGACTTCCTTCCTCATCGGATCAGATGTGCCGGCGGGACTGGACGACGCGGAACCGGGAGGCGACGTAGGCGCCGTCGGTGTACGCCGCATTCGCGGCCGGGTTCGCGCCGGTGCCGTGGAAGTCGGAGAACGCCGCGGACTGGTTGACGAAGACCCCGCCCAGGAGGTTCTCCGAGAGCGCCACCCCGGCGTCGAGCGCGGCCTCGCGGACCTGGTCGACGACCTCGGGGGACGTCGAGTAGACCGCCGCGGTCATGGCGCCGTGGCGCTGCACGGTGTCACGGAACAGCGCGACCGACTCGTCGGTGCCGGCGGTCTCGATGAGGTAGGCGACCGGGCCGAAGCACTCGGACTCGTAGACGTCGGCGTCGGCCGCGGTGAGCCCGACGATCGTGGGCGTGCGGACCGTCGCGTCGTCGTACGTAGGGTGGCGGACCGTGCGGCTGGCGACGAGCACCGCACCGCGCCGCCCGGCCGCCTCCAGCCGGCGCACGACCGGCTCGTTGACGATGCCGCCGAGCAGCTCCACCGCGCGCGCGTCGTCCCCGAGCAGCCGGTCGAGGGCGGCGCCGATCCCGGCGCCCACCTCGGCGGGCGAGCGCACCCCGTCCTCGGTCGCGACCCCGGCGGCGGGCACGTACACGTTCTGCGGCGCGGTGCACATCTGGCCGGAGTACAGCGCGAAGGAGAACGCGAGGTTCTGGCACATCGCCGCGAAGTCGGAGGTCGAGTCGACCACGACCGTGTTCACGCCGGCCTTCTCGGTGAAGACCACGGCCTGGCGGGCGTTGGCCTCGAGCCAGTCGCCGAACGCGTTGCCGCCGGTGAAGTCGACCAGGCGCACCTCGGGCCGGACCGCGAGCGCCGCGGCCAGGTGGTCGTCGGGCTCCTCGGCCGCGAGCGTCACCAGGTCCGGGTCGAAGCCCGCGTCGGCCAGCACCTCGCGGCACACCTGGACGGTGATCGCGAGGGGCAGCACCGCCGCCGGGTGCGGCTTGACCACGACGGGGTTGCCGGTGACCAGCGACGCGAACAACCCCGGCCAGGAGTTCCAGGTGGGGAAGGTGTTGCAGCCGATCACCAGCGCCACGCCGCGCGGCACCACCGTGAACGTCTTCTCCATCCGCAGCGGCCCGCCGCGACCGGGCTTCTCCCAGATCGCGGTCGCGGGGGTGCGCGTCATCTCGGTCCATGCGTAGGCGAGCGCCTCCAGGGCGCGGTCGAGCGCGTGCGCGCCCCCGGCCTGGAACGCCATCACGAACGCCTGGCCGCTCGTGTGCTGCACCGCCCCGGCCAGCTCGAAGATGCGCGCGTGCAGCCGGTCGAGGATCTCCAGGCACACCCCCGTCCGTCCGTCCGGGCCCGCGTCCCGCCACGGCCTTATGCCGGCACGCGCCGCCGCCATCAGCGCGTCGACGTCGACGGCGCGCGGGTAGGAGACGCCGAGGTCGAAGCCGTACGGCGACCGCTCGGTCGCCACGGTGCCCGCGGCACCCGGGGTCTCGAGCGGGAACGCCGTGCCGAGCCGGGCCTCGAACGCCGCCTTGCCCTCGGCGGCCGCGGTCTCGCCGTACACGCGCGGCGACGGGGACTCGTCGAACGCCGAGTAGTACTCCCGGCTGGCGCAGGCGGCGACCGCGGCGTCGAGCCGGGCCCGGTGGCGGTCGAGGAGGGACGCAGCGGACGGGTGAGTGGTCGTCTCGGTCATGCGGCGCTCCTGGATGGCTGTGACAGGTCGCGGCCACTGTCGCACAGATCTGTCACAGCGCCGAGGGACGACTACGCTCGTGCGCCATGAGGGTGCGGTGGATCGGGCTCACGCTCGCCCTCGTCCTGGTGGGCGCTGCCGGGGGGTACGCCCTGGCGTCGCTGGACCGCCACGAGCCGGCCGTGATCGCCCTCCCGGAGCCGGTGCCGGCGCAGTCGCCGTCGATCCCGGTCGACCCGCCCCCGACGTTCGCGCCGGACGTCGACTACCCGGCGCTGGCCACCGACCAGCGCTACCAGACCCACCGGATCGGGGACCCGCCGTTCTTCCAGTGGGCGTACGACGCTCCCCGCGGCTGGGTGCGCACCACGACGGACCAGCCCGACGAGTACCGCTGGCGCCCGGCGGACGAGCCGCCGATCGGCGGGTACAGCCTGCGGGTCAAGATCGTCACCCAGCGGCTCACGCCGCAGCAGATGGTCGAGCAGAAGCTCGCGGCGGTCGAGTCGATCTACGGCGACGTCGAGGTCGTCGACCAGGACGAGGACCAGCTGTACTTCACCTACCGCGACGGCCTGGACCACCAGCGGCACAACCTGTTCTGGTGGTTCGCGGCCCCCGGCCAGACGGCCGCGAGCTTCGAGATGAGCGTCGCCGGCCGCGGCGTCGACCTGCCCGGCCTCGAGGCGCTCGAGGCCCACGTCGCCGCGAGCGTGCGCAAGCTCCCCTGAGCATCGATGCTGAGCCTGCTGCCCGCCAGGCCCGGCGAGTAGGTTCGGAGCCGTGATCGAACTCCACCCGGGCGACGAGCTCGACCTGGCCACCGCGGACGGCACGCCGCTGACCGAGCTGCGGATGGGCGTGGGCTGGGACAAGGAGCGCACCGCCGGGTTCATCGGCACCGGCGCCCCGGACATCGACCTCGACGCCTCCGCCATCCAGTTCGCCGAGGGCCAGCTCTTCGACCTGGCCTTCTACAACAACCTCAGCACGCGCGACGGCTCGGTCGTGCACCTCGGGGACAACAAGACCGGCAGCGGCGCGGGCGACGACGAGACGATCGCCGTCGACCTCGCGAAGGTCTACTCCAAGGTCGACGCGGTCGTGTTCCTGGTCAGCAGCTACCAGGGCCACACCCTGGAGTGGGTCAACAACGCCTACTGCCGCCTGCTCGCCGGCGACCCCGATGACCCGGATGACACCGAGCTGGCCCGGCTCACCCTCACCGCCGGCGTACCCGAGACCGGCGTGGCGCTCGCGAAGCTCTACCGCTCCGGCGAGGGCTGGCGGCTGCGGGCGATCGGCCAGGGCATCAAGGTCACCGTCCCCACCCAGGGTCTCGACGCGCTACGCCCGTTCCTGTAGGCCGCTGCCCGCCCGGACGGTTTCCCCGGCTAGCCGGGGAAGCTGCCACTTGATGGCCGAAACTTCCCCCGACAAGTGCCGGTTTCCCCGGCCGGCCGGGGAAACCGACCCGTCGGCCGCCCGGTCCGCTCAGTACCCGTGGGCCTCGACGTCGTCGAGGACGGCGGTGGCGGTGGCCCGGTCGGCGCTGCGCACCTGGACCCACAGCAGCCGGTTCGAGGCGAGCTGGACGATCCGCTCGACGGTGACGCCGCCGGGGCAGCGGGTGTAGACGACGGTGCGGGTGGCGTTGTCGTCGATGGTGTCGTCGACCGGCTCGTCGGCGCCGTCGCACTCGGGGTGCTGCGGCACCTGCTCGGGCAGCTCGTCGCCGGGGAGGATGCCGAGGAAGACCCCCTGGGCGGTGGTCGCGACATCGGTCCAGTCCGCGGTGGTGCCGACCGACAGCGCCGGGAACTCCCCGCCGCCGTCGGGCGCCTGCCACATCCGCGGGGAGCGGGCCCGGTCCCAGTCGCTGGGCACGGTCACGGAGAGCGTGCCGGTGTCGTCGGTGATCGAGATCTCGGCGTCGCGGCGCTGCTCGACCGCGTACCCGATCCCCAGCCCGACCGCGAGCGCCAGCAGCCCGGCCACGGCACCGAGGACCCGGCGACGGGTCCGCCGTGGTGGCACCGGCTCGGCCAGCGGCCGCGACGGCGGCAGCGGACTGGGCCGGGCGCCGGGCTGGGTGAGCTCCGGGTCCAGCGGCAGCCACGGCCCGCTCGGGCCGGCGTCCGCGTCGGGTCCGAGCGCCGCCGCGAGCGCCTCGACGTACGCCGCCACGTCCGGCCAGCGGTCCTCGCGGTCGGGGGCGAGCCCGCGGCGCACGACCGCATCGACCTCGGGCGGGAAGTCCCGGTCGGGCGTCGACAGGGCCGGCGGCGCCCCGGGCGCCGCGGCGGCGGCCAGCGACGCGTGGGAGTACGGCGCCCGGCCGCAGAGCATCAGGTAGGTCAGCGCGGCCAGGGAGTACTGGTCGGCGCGCGGGTCCAGGGGCTCCCCCTGCGCCTGCTCGGGCGCCACGAAGGACGGGGTCCCGGCGATCATCGTCAGCCGCGAGGACATGTCCAGCGCCTTGCCGAGCCCGAGGTCGGCGACCATCGCGCGGACCTCGGTGCGGCCGCCCTCCTCGACGGTCCGGAACAGCACGTTCGCCGGCTTCACGTCGCGGTGCAGCACGCCGCGCACGTGCAGCGCCTGGAGCCCGGCCCCGACCTGGCGCACCACCTCCAGCGCCTGCCCCGACGTCAGGGCGAGCACCTCGAGCCGGTCGGCCAGGGTGCCCTGGTCGGCGTACGACATCACCAGGTAGGGGCGCCCGTCCTCGAGCTCGCCGGCGTCGTAGACGCTGACGACGTACGGCGACTCCACCTTGCGCAGGAACCGCCCCTCCTCGAGGAAGCGCTGCCGGACGGCCTGGTCCTCGGTCCAGTTGTCCGCGAGCACCTTGACCGCGACCGGGGAGTCCAGCTGCTCGTCGTAGGCCAGCCAGACGGTCGCGAAGCCGCCCGACCCGATCCGCCGGCGCACGGCGTACCGGCCGAGACGGGAGGGCATGGGCATCCCCGCATCATGTCAGGGCCGGGGTCGGACCCTGAGGTTGTTCGGGGTCGGCTCAGGGGCGCGGGGTGCCGCTTCCCCGATGTGGCGGCGGCCGGCCGGGCCCCAGGCTGGACACATGATCACAGTCGAGTCCCTGACCAAGACGTACGGCGGCTTCACCGCCGTGGACGGCGTCACCTTCACCGCCCGCGCCGGACGGGTCACCGGCTTCCTGGGCCCGAACGGCGCCGGCAAGTCCACCACGATGCGGATCATGGTCGGGCTGACCCCCGCCACCTCCGGCACCGCGCACATCGACGGCCGCCGGTTCGCCGAGCTGCCGAACCCCGGTCTCGAGGTCGGCGTCCTCCTCGACGCCTCCGCGCAGCACGCGGGCCGCACCGGCCGCGAGATCCTCACCATCGCCCAGCGCACCATGGGCCTGCCGGCCCGCCGGGTCGACGAGCTGCTCGACCTGGTCAGCCTGACCCCGGAGGAGGCCGGCCGCCGGGTGCGCAACTACTCCCTCGGCATGCGCCAGCGGCTCGGCATCGCCACGGCCCTGCTCGGCGACCCCGAGGTGCTGATCCTCGACGAGCCGGCCAACGGGCTCGACCCGGCCGGCATCCGGTGGATGCGCGACCTGCTGCGCGGCTACGCCGACCAGGGTGGCACCGTGCTGCTCTCCTCGCACCTGCTGCACGAGATCGAGGTGATCGCCGACGACCTGGTCGTCATCGGCCAGGGCCGGATCGTCGCGCAGGGCACCAAGGCCGAGCTCCTCGCGGCCGCGGGCACCCTGGTGCGCACCCCCGACGTCTCGACCCTCGCCCGAGCGCTCATGGACGCGGACGTCGAGTTCGGCCACGCCGCCGACGCCCTGCGCG
Source organism: Nocardioides sp. (assembly GCF_030019515.1). Lineage (GTDB taxonomy): Bacteria > Actinomycetota > Actinomycetes > Propionibacteriales > Nocardioidaceae > Nocardioides. The sequence continues at coordinate 42,835 of NZ_JASEEQ010000020.1, forward strand.
TCGAGGCGGACCCCGACCTGGTCGGCCGGATCGCGCTCGCGGCGGGCGTCGCCCTCACCGAGCTGCGCGCCGCCGACGGCGCCGGGCTCGAGGAGATGTTCCTCGAGCTCACCTCTGACACCCAGCGCGACACCCAGCGCGACGCGACCAGCGAAGGAGCAGCAGCATGACCACCCTGACCCTCGAGCACGAGCACGAGCACGAGCGCGAGCAGGCACCGGTGCGCGTCGAGCGCGCGGCTCCGGCCCCGATCCCGATGTCGCGGATCGTCGCGGTCGAGGCCCGCAAGTCCTTCGACACCCGGTCCGGGTTCTGGCTGCTGGCGAGCATCGCCATCACCGCGGTGATCGCCACCGCCGCGGTGATCCTCTGGGCGCCGGACGACGAGCTCACCTATGCGAGCTTCGGGGCGGCGGTCGGCTTCCCGATGGCGGTGATCCTGCCGATGATCGCAATCCTCTCGGTCACCTCGGAGTGGAGCCAGCGCAGCGGGTTGACCAGCTTCACGCTGGTCCCGCACCGCGGCCGCGTGGTCACCGCGAAGGCCGTGGTCGCGGTGGGCATCGCGGTCGCCTCGATGGTCCTGGCATTCGCGATCGGCGCGGTCGGCAACCTGGTCGGTACGACGATCGCCGGCACCGACGTGGTCTGGGACATGGGCCTGGACGACTTCCTTTACATCGTCGGCGCGAACGTCCTCGGCCTGCTGATGGGCTTCATGCTCGGCGTGCTGATCCGCAACTCGGCGGGCGCGATCGTGGCGTACTTCGTGTACTCCCTGGTGCTGCCCTCACTCTCGGAGGTGCTCGCCGCCAGCCAGTCCTGGTGGGGCGACCTGAGGCCGTGGGTCGACTTCAACTACACCCAGAGCTTCCTCTTCGAGGGCGGCTTCACCGGTGAGCAGTGGGCCAACCTGGCCGTCTCCGGCGGACTGTGGCTGGTCGTGCCGCTCACGATCGGCCTCTGGGCGGTCCTGCGCAGCGAGGTCAAGTAATCATTCGCCACCCTTCCCCGTCCCCTGACTATCGTGCAGGCGACGGGGAAGGGTGATCTGCGTGACGACCGAGGCACTGACGCCGGACGAGATCGACGAGCTCGCCCGGCGCGCCCAGGCGGGCGAGCGGGACGCGCTCGAGACGCTGCTGGCCGCGGTCCGGCCGCGCGCGCTCAACGTGTGCCGGGGGGTGCTCCCGCACCTGCCCGATGCCGAGGACGCCTGCCAGGAGGCGCTGATCAACATCGCCGGCAAGATCGGCACGTGGGGCGGGCGCGGCCGGTTCACCACCTGGATGCACGTGGTCGCGGTCAACTCCGCGCGCTCGACGTACCGCCGCCTGAAGAACCAGGCCACTGCCGCCGACCCGCTCGACCACGGCCCGCTGGAGCGTCCGGACCCGCGCACCACCAGCGTCATCGCCGGCACCCGCCTGGACCTGCTCGAGGCGATGGAGACCCTCGAGAAGGACCATCCGCAGTTCGTCGAGCCGCTGCTGCTGCGCGACGTCTACGGCCTGTCCTACGAGGAGATCGCCCAGCAGGTCGGCGCCCCGCTGGGCACCGTCAAGGCCCAGATCCACCACGGCCGCCGGCTGGCGCGCCCGCTGCTGCGGGGCAGTGAGTGAGGACCGCTGCGGAGCAGCGAACGCGGAGGGCGGTCGCCGTCCTCGCGTCGGGGCTGCTGGCCGCGGCGCTGGTGGCCGGCTGCACGTCGGAGGACGACCAGCCGTCGCCGCCCTCGGCGCAGGCCTCGCCGTCGCCGTCGACGACAGCCGGAGACCCGGCGCAGGGCTTCAGCACCCCGGTCGAGGACCGGGTCTACCCCGACGTCGGGGACCCCGGGGTCGATGCGCTGCACTACGACCTGCGGCTGGCGTGGGACCCGGGCAGCCGCACCCTGGACGGGGTGGAGACCGTCGAGCTGCGGGCGACCACGGACGCCGACCACCTCCAGCTCGACCTCGCCCGGCCGCTCGAGGTCACCCGGCTCACGCTCGACGGCGCGGACGCGCCGTACCGGCACCGCGGCAAGGACCTGGTCGTCGACGCGGCGGTCACCCGGGACAGCCGGCACACGCTGGTGATCCGCTACTCCGGCGAGCCGGGGCCGGTGCCGGCGCCGGTGCAGCGCAAGGACTTCAGCGAGACCGGCTGGACGGTCACCGACGACGGCGGTGCCTGGACGATGCAGGAGCCGTACGGCGCCTACTCGTGGTACGCCGTCAACGACCAGCCCTCCGACAAGGCACTCTACGACTTCACGCTGCGGGTCCCGGCTCCGTTCGTCGGCGTCGCCAACGGCGAGCTGCTCGACCGCGAGCAGGTGCGCGGCGGCCCGGTGACCTACACGGTGACCCGGTGGCGGCTGGACGCGCCGGCGTCGTCGTACCTCGTCACGGTCGCGTTCGGCGACTTCACGACCGTGACCGACGAGTCGTCGACCGGCGTCTCGATCAGCTACTGGACGCCGGCCGGCCGGCCCGACCTGCTGAAGCGGGTCCGGCGCGCCCCGGAGGCGCTGGCCTGGCTCGAGGACCGGCTCGGGCCCTACCCGTTCGACACCCTCGGGATCCTGGTCGTCGACTCGCAGAGCGGCATGGAGACCCAGACCATGATCACCCTCGGCGACACCCGCTACGCCACCTCGCCGGAGGTGCTGGTGCACGAGATCGCCCACCAGTGGTACGGCGACCTGGTCACCCCGGTCGACTGGCGCGACATGTGGATGAACGAGGGCATGGCCACCTACCTCCAGGGCGTGTGGATGGCCGAGGACCAGGGCGTGGCGATCACCGACGTGATGGACTACTGGGCCACCTTCGAGGACGACGAGCGCGCCAAGGCCGGCCCGCCCGCCGACTACGACCCCGCGTTCTTCGGGTCCTCGAACGTCTACTACGGCCCGGCGCTGATGTGGGACGAGCTGCGCCAGCGGCTCGGCGACGACGAGTTCTGGGCGCTGGTGCGCGACTGGCCGGGCGTGCACGCCGACGGCAACGCCGACTACGACGACATCACCTCGTGGTGGTCGGAGCGGTCCGGCGAGGACCTGTCCGGGTTCTTCGACTCCTGGCTGCTCGGCGAGACCACCCCGGACCGCGGCTGACGTCTGCCCTCAGCAGAAGCCCTTGCCCGCGGCGCCGGGAGCCGCGACGGTGGCGTGCGTGAAGCTCCTGGTGCTGGGTGGGTCGGTGTTCCTCTCCCGGGCGGTCGCCGCCGAGGCGGTCGCGCGCGGCCACGACGTGACGTGCGCCAACCGGGGCACGTCGGGGCGGGTGCCCGACGGCGCGGCGCCGGCCGTGTGGGACCGCGCGGACCCGGTGCCGGCCGGGCTGGCGGGGACGCCGTACGACGTGGTGGTGGACGTGGCGCGCCGCCCGTCCTGGGTCCGGGCGGCCGTGGCGGCCTGGCCGGAGGCCCACCACGTGTTCGTGTCCACGGTGAGCGTGTACGCCGACGAGTCGACGCCGGGCGGGCGGCCCGGCACGCTGCCGCTGCGCGAGCCGCTGCACGAGGACGTCGACCTGGGCGCGGACCCGGAGGCCTACGGGCCGATGAAGGTCGGGTGCGAGGAGGCGGTGCGGGCGGGCGCCGCCTCGTGGACGGTCGTGCGGCCGGGCCTGATCGTCGGGCCGGGCGATCCGACCGGGCGGTTCACCTACTGGCCGGCGCGGCTGGGCGACGCCGGCCCCGGCGAGGAGGTGCTCGCGCCCGGGCGGCCCGAGGACCGGACCCAGGTGATCGACGTGCGCGACCTGGCGGCGTGGCTCGTCGCCGCTGCGCAGGCCCGGACCACCAGCGACTTCGACGGGGTCGGCGAGGTGCTGGCGCTGTCCGAGGTGCTCGCGCACGTGGCCGCGGGCTGCGGGGCGGACGTGCGACCGACCTGGGTGCCGCAGGAGTTCCTCACCGAGCAGGGCGTGCAGCCGTGGGCGGGACCGGACTCGCTGCCGCTGTGGCTGCCCCGGCCCGAGTACGACGGGATGTGCGCCCACGACCCGACCCCGTCGTACGCCGCCGGGCTGGCGCTGCGCCCGCTCGAGGAGACCGCCCGGGACACGCTCGCCTGGCTGCGGGCGACGCCGGACGCGACCCGCACCGGCCTGAGCCGCGACCGCGAGGCCGCCCTGCTCGCGGCCTGGCACGCGCGCGGGTGATCCGGGAGGCGCAGGTCCTGCCAATCCGGCGCCCCAGGGACGGCAACAGATGACGTCCGCGGGCGGACGGCGGCGCACTAGCCTCGGAGGATGACGACCGCGCCGCGCCCCGCTCGCCTCTCGGCCGCCGAGCTGATCGACCTGGTCCTCGACGAGGGGTCGTGGGTCTCCTGGGACGCCCCGCCGGACCGCACCGGCGTGTCCGAGGAGTACGCCGCCGACCTGGCCGCGGCGTTCGAGAGGAGCGGCGCCGACGAGTCGGTGCTGACCGGCGAGGGCCGGATGCGGGGCCGCCGGGTGGCGGTGCTGATGGGCGAGTTCGCGTTCCTGGCGGGCTCGATCGGGCGCGCCGCGGCCGACCGGCTGGTGGGCTCGATCGAGCGCGCGACCCGCGAGGGGCTGCCGCTGCTCGCCGGCCCGGTCAGCGGCGGCACCCGGATGCAGGAGGGCACGCCCGCGTTCGTGCAGATGGTGCGGATCACCGAGGCGGTCGCGGCGCACAAGGCCGCGGGCCTGCCCTACCTCGTCTACCTGCGCCACCCCACGACCGGCGGCGTGATGGCCTCCTGGGGCTCGCTGGGGCACGTGACGGTCGCCGAGCCCGGCGCCCTCGTCGGGTTCCTCGGGCCGCGGGTCTACGAGGCGCTCTACGGCAGGCCGTTCCCGGACGGCATCCAGACCTCGGAGAACCTCTACGCCCACGGCATCATCGACGCCGTCCTACCTCCCGAGGAGATCGCCGGGATCCTCGACCGGGCGCTGGAGATCCTGCTGGCGCCCCGGCACGGCATCCGGCCGGTGCCGGCGCCGGTCCCGCTCACGCCGCTGCCCGAGGTCGAGACGTGGGACGCGGTCACCCGCTCGCGACGCCCGGACCGGCCAGGCGTGCGCCGGCTGCTCAAGTACGCCGCCAGCGACGTGATCCCGCTCAACGGCACCGGCCAGGGCGAGCAGGACCCCGGGCTGCTGCTGGCGCTGGCGCGGTTCGGGCAGGCGCCGTGCGTGTTCCTCGGGCAGGACCGGCGCGGCCAGACCGCCGAGCACCCGATGGGCCCCGAGGCGCTCCGGGAGGCGCAGCGCGGGATGCGGCTCGCCTCCGACCTCGGCCTGCCGCTGCTCACCGTCATCGACACCCAGGGTGCGGCGCTCTCGCCGGAGGCCGAGAACGGCGGCATGGCCGGCGAGATCGCGCGCTGCCTCAACGAGCTGATCGCTGTCACCGCACCGACCCTGTGCCTGATGCTCGGCGAGGGCAACGGCGGCGGCGCGCTGGCGTTCCTGCCGGCCGACCGGGTGATCGCCGCCCAGCACGCCTGGCTCTCGCCGCTGCCGCCGGAGGGCGCGAGCGCGATCGTGTACCGCGACCTCGACCACGCCCCGGAGATGGCGCGCAGCCAGCAGGTCCGCGCCCTCGACCTGCTCCGGCTCGGCATCGTCGACCGGATCGTCGCCGAGCTCCCCGACGCCGCCGACGAGCCCGAGGCGTTCTGCCGCCGGGTCGGCGCCGTCCTGGAGCACGAGCTGGCCGCGCTGCTCGACGCCGGCCCCGGCACCCCCGCCGACCGGGCCCGCCGCTACGCCTGAGCCGCCCGCGCCAGCGGTCACGCCCGGCGGTAGAACGCGTTACAGTCCGGCGGGTGAGGACGTACGTCGTGAGCGGGGCCGCATCGGGGATCGGAGCGGCCACGGCCGGGATGCTGCGTGGGCGGGGGCACCGGGTGATCGGCGTGGACCGGGTCGCTGCGGACGGCGTGGACGTGACCGCCGACCTGTCGACCGCGGCCGGGCGGGCCGAGGCGGTGGCCGGGGTGCGAGCGCTGACCGACCGGGTGCACGGGCTGGTGCCGGCGGCCGGCATCGCCGGGCGCACCGGGGTGGACTCGCAGCTCGTGGTGTCGGTGAACTTCTTCGGCGCGGTCGCTCTCGTGACCGGGCTGCACGCCGAGCTCACCGCCGGCGCCGAGGACGGCGGCGCGGGCGTCGTGCTGCTCGCCTCCAACTCGATCACCGGCATGCCGGGCTGGAACGCGCCGGTCGCCCAGGCCTGCCTGCGCGACGACGAGGCGACGGCCCGCGAGGAGGCCGGCCGGGTCGACTCGGTGCTGGTCTACCCGTCCACCAAGGCGGCGCTGGCCTGGTGGGCCCGCCGCGAGGGCGTCAAGCCGGAGTGGGCCGGCGCGGGGATCCGCCTCAACTCCGTGGCCCCCGGCGCGACCGAGACCCCGATGGTCGACCAGATGCGCTCCGACCCCCTGCTCGGCCCGGCGATCGACGCCTACCCGACCGCGATCGGCCGGACCGGCCGGCCGGAGGAGGTCGCCGCGGCGATCTGCTTCCTGCTCTCCGAGGAGGCCGCGAACATCGTCGGCGCGGTGCTGTTCGTGGACGGCGGCACCGACGCGATGCTGCACCCGATCTCCCCTCCCGGCTGGGAGGTCGGCCCGATCGAGCCCTAGGTGTACCCGGCCAGGACGTTGGTAGCGGCGAGCCTGGTTGAACGAACGAGAACCTC
>NZ_JASEEQ010000021.1 GCF_030019515.1 Nocardioides sp.
CGGTCTTGCGGCCCTTGGCGTGCTGCTTCTCGACCGCCTTCGCCGAGCCCGCGTGTACCGCCTCGTCGAGCCGTCGATCCAGGTCCAGCAGCTTGCCAGCAGTCGTGTGGATATCGATGTCCTGAGGGACATCGGTGCCCGCACCCGGATGTGAGCTCACGTTGCCTCCTGGTACGGGGTGGCAGTCAGCTCGACGTCATGCTGGTGAGGTGCGTGCCAGTCGCTGCATGCCGCTGCCTGCCGCTGGTCTCGTGCCGATCCGAGGACCTCAGGCCAACTCCACGAGCAGCTCGCCCTCTTTCACGGACTGACCGACCTCGCACAGCACCTCAGTCACGGTGCCGGCGCATTCTGCCTCGACAAACATCTCCATCTTCATGGACTCGAGCACGGCGACCGTGTCTCCTTCGGTGACGTGACTTCCTCGGCCGACCTCGATCTTCGTGACGACTCCCGTTACGTGCGCCGCAATGGTGGGCATCCGGCTAGGCCTCCTTCATGAGTACCGCCGTGTGTCATCGCTCCGGACGGCTCATCGTTGAGGTGCTCGACGACCGTCCAACCACGCTTCCGACTCGGCTCAGGCACTGTTAAACTAACGAGCGTCCGTACGCATCGTCAAGAGAAGGAGTTCACCGTGGAGTTCCGCGCTCTGGTATCCGAGCCGAGGGATGGAGCCGACAACCTCGAGATCCGGACGCTGCAAGCGTCCGACCTTCCCGACGAGGACCTGCTGATCCGAGTGACCTGGTCGAGCGTGAACTACAAGGACGCTCTGGCAGCCACCGCGGACGGCCAGGTGGCTGAGATCCCGTGCCTCGTCACCGGCATCGATCTCGCGGGTGAGGTTGTCGAGGGCTCCGGCCGGTTCGCAGCAGGCGACAGCGTCATCGTGCATGGGTACGGGCTCGGCACGAAGCAACACGGAGGTCACGCCGAGTATGCGCGGGTCCCCTCGAGCTGGGCGCTCCCCCTGCCGGCAGGCATGTCTGCGCGCGACGCCATGGCCCTGGGCACCGCAGGCTGGACTGCAGCCGACGCGATCCTGCAGCTGATGCAGCACGGGATGCACCTCTCGGCCGGCCCCGTCCTGGTGACGGGAGCCAGTGGAGGAGTAGGGGCGGTGGCCATGGCGATCCTCAAGACACTGGGGTACGAGGAAATCGTGGCGTGTTCGCGGAAGCCCGAACAGGAGCCGATGTTGCGCGCCCTTGGTGCGTCGGAGGTGGTGTCTCCCTCTGACCTCGACCCACGGGGTCGTCCACTGGTGCGTGAGCGCTGGAGCGGTGTGATCGACACGGTCGGGGGCGAGCTCCTCGCCTCGCTCCTCCCTGCAGTCAGGTACGGCGGCGGAGTGGCTGTCTGCGGCATGGCGGGCGGCTTCGGGGTCAAGGCCACCGTGCTGCCCTTCATCATCCGAGCGGTCTCCGTCCTGGGCGTCAACTCTGTCGACACTCCGCTCGCGCGACGCGCCGCCGTCTGGCAACGACTGGCCGAGGACCTAGCACCCTCCGGCCTCGAGAGCATCGTCAACGAGATCGACCTCGAGCGGATTCCCGAGGCGTTGACGGCCCTGCTTGGCTCCTCGCACGTCGGACGGACAGTCGTTCGGATCGGCTGATCGGACTTACTGACGTTCGTTAGCATGGTACCATCGACCCATGTTGGCTCTACGTTGGCACGGTCGCCGCGACGTGAGGCTTGAGGACCTCCCTGTCGACCGGGAGCTCGGACCAGGCATGATCGAGGTCGAGGTGGCGTTCTGCGGGATCTGCGGCAGCGACGTCGGCGAGTTCCGCGACGGTCCGGTGATGATTCGGTCCAGCGACCATCCACTGAGCCGGCAGGGGGCTCCGCCGATCGTGCTCGGTCACGAATTCTCCGGGCGGGTGTCGGCAGTGGGGGCGGGGGTCACCGAGCTCGCCGTGGGGGATCGTGTCGCAGCGAATGCCAGCTGGAGGTGTGGCCGATGTCGGGACTGCCTCTCGGGTGACTACAACCGCTGCTCCTCGGGCGGCGCGATCGGGCTCATCTCCGACGGCGCCCTCGCCTCCCACGTCCGTTTTCCATCCTATTGCGCCGTGCCACTGCCTGACGCCGTCTCCTACGAGGAGGGCGCTCTCATCGAGCCGTTGGCTGTCGCGCTGCACGCGCTGGAGCGGGGCAATGCCCGTCCTGGTGACCAGGTGGTCATCCTGGGCTTCGGCCCCATCGGGGCTGCCTGCGCGGAGATCGCCCGAGCCGGCGCCCTCCAGGTGACAGTGCTCGAGCCTCACGCGGGGCGGCGCTCGCACGCGTCGTCGATGGGGTTCGACACGCTGCAACCCGACGAGGGTCCCCGCTCGACCCAGCGGGCCGTCCGACGCCTCACAGGGGGAGGCGCAGACATCGTGGTGGACTGCACGGGAAGCCCCGCCGTGCTGGGATCAGCGCCGGAGCTGTTGCGCAGGGGAGGGGTGGTCGTGCTGGTCGGACTTCCCCATGGCCCGGCTTCGATCGACGCTGGGCGGCTGGTCCTCACAGAGCGGTCCATCATCGCCGCGCTCGCGTATCGCGACGAGCCAGCGAGGGTCGCCACGATGATCGCCAACGGGACAGTTCGGGCTGGACGTCTGATCACCACGATCATCGACCTGAAGGAGACGGTCGAGCACTTCGCCCGGCTCGCCGACGACCCTGGTGACGACATCAAGGTGCTTGTCCGAGTGACGCCGCTGCTTGTCGAGAGGTACGAGGATGAGTAAGCCTGAGAGGGTCGCGATCGTCACCGGGGCCGGGCGAAAAGGGTCGATCGGTCAGGCTGTCGCCCGGCGCCTGCTCCTCGACGGCCTGACGGTCGTCCTATCAGATCTCGGCGCAGCACTGGACAGCCATCCGGACTACGAGGTGGCGCCCTCGACCGACCTGGAGACGGCCTGTGACGAGCTGTCGAATGTGGGCGAAGTCAATGCCCTCCCCTGTGACGTCCGGGACGCAGAACAGGTCGACGACCTCCTCGACGGCACGGTCGCTCGGTACGGTCGCGTCGACGTGCTGGTCAACAACGCCGGGCTGACCGTGGGTGTCGGGCCGGTGACCGAGCTCCGCGAGGAGGACTGGCGCCTGAACCTGGACGTCATGGCGACAGGGGTGTTCCTGTGCTCGCGGGCGGCAGCCCGCCGCATGATCTCCCAGGGGGAGGGCGGCCGGATCATCACCATCGCCTCGCAGTCCGCAAAGTCCGGAATGCCGATGCTCGCCGCCTATTCCGCAGCGAAGTTCGCCGCTCTGGGCTTCACGCAATCATTGGCCCACGAACTCGGTCCCGAGGGCATCACCGTGAATGCAGTCTGTCCTGGTGTGGTGGACACGGACCTCCTGTCCGTGAAGGGCGGTGTCCTGGACTCCTACACCCGGGCCACCGGGCTCGACGAAGAACAGTACAAGCGTCGTTTGCGAAGGCAGATCCCTCTCGGCCGGTTCGCCCATCCCGATGAGATCGCAGACGTGGTCGGTTTCCTCGCATCCGATGCGGCGTCATATGTCACGGGGGAGGCGATCAATGTCACCGGCGGTCAAGAGATGCATTGACAGCAGCGGCTGGCGCCGTCGATCAGCTAGTGCCCAGGTCCACGGACGCGGTCGTGGCGCAGGACGTTCCAAGCATTCCCGGGGCTGGAGTGAATCAGCCGTACAGCGCCTGGAGGTGGGCCAAAATTAAGGACCAGTTGCTGGAGCAGTTCCGGCTGATGTGCCAGATCCGCATCTTCGAGGAGAATTGTGCGCGTCTCTACAAGGCGGGCGAGATCCCGGGGTTCGTCCACCTCTCGATCGGCCAGGAAGCCTCCGCAGTCGGGGCATGTACGGCCCTTCGCCCGACCGACGGGATCGTCTCCAATCATCGCGGTCACGGTCACTGCATTGCCAAGGGCCTCTCCGTCGAGTCCATGTTCCTCGAGCTGATGGCCCGCGACGAGGGAGCGTGTGCGGGGCGGGGCGGGTCGATGCACATCGCCGATCCGACACTCGGGATCTACGGAGCGAACGGGATCGTGGGGGCTGGCATCGCCATCGCGAACGGACCTGCGGTGGCGGCGCGGCTGAGAGGGGAGGACAACATTACCCTGGTCTTCTTCGGTGACGGCGCCGTCGCTCAGGGGAGCTTCCACGAGGCGGTAAACATCGCGGCACTGTGGAAGCTGCCCGTCATCTTCTACTGCGAGAACAACCACTACGCGGAGTTCTCGGCTGCCGCAGACCAGCACCCGGTCGGTCTTTCGGCACGAGCGGGCGCGTACGGCATCCCGTTCTTCTCCCTGGACGGTAACGATGTGACTGCCGTCCATGACGGGATGCGAGGCATCGTCGACATGGTTCGCGGGGGCGCCGGACCGGTCTTGGTCGAGGCCGAGACCTACCGGTGGCACGGGCATTACGAAGGGGACCCGGAGCGCTACCGGTCGAAGGAAGAGGGAGCCGAATGGCGGGAGCGAGATCCCCTCGAAAGGGCGCGCAGGACCCTCAGGGAGGCCGGCTGCTCCGCTGAGGAGCTGGACGCGATCGCCGCCGAGCAGGAGCGGGAGGTCACGGCAGCCATTGAGCACGCACGGAGAGCACCAGCTCCCGCTGGGTCGAGTCTGCACGAGCACGTTGTTCGAGCGCATGCATCCCACCCCGAACCCCAGGACCGAGTGGGCAGCGAGGACTTCCGCATGATGGACGCGGTCCGTCTCGCACTGGAGGCCGAGATGGAGGACGATCCAGAAGTCTTCATGGCCGGTATCGACATCGCGGCGGGGGGGAATGTCTTCGGCATCACCCGCGGTCTCCATGAGCGCTGGCCAGCGCGAGTGCTCGACACCCCGATATCGGAGAACGCCATGCTGGGCCTCGGGGTCGGGGCGGCGATGGCCGGGATGAAGCCGGTGCTGGAAGTCATGTACATGGACTTCATCACGGTCTGCTTCGACCAAGTGGTCAACCAGGCGGCGAAGCTGTCGTTCATGACCGGCGGCAAGGCGCAGATGAACCTGACGATAAGGACCCAGTTCGGCGCCGGCCGTTCTTCGGGCAGTCAGCACTCCCAGAGTCTCGAGGCGCTCTTGGCACACATTCCCGGAATCACCGTGGTCATGCCCTCGAATCCCTGGGACGCGTATGGCCTCCTGCGCTCGGCGATCCAAGACCCCAACCCCGTGGTCTTCATCGAGAACAGGATGGAATACGGACGGAAGGGCCCGAAGCCACCGCGCGACACGTGCATACCCATCGGGCGGGCGCGCATCGCCCGCGAGGGCTCTGGCGTGACGGTGGTGTCGTACTCACGCATGTTCAACACGTGCGCAACGGTGGTCGACGAGCTGGTCGAGGAGGGCATCGATGTGGAGCTCATCGATCTCCGGACGATCGCACCCCTCGACTGGGACACGATCCACGCCTCGCTGGTCAAGACCAACCGTCTGGTGGTCGTCCACGAAGCGGTTCGTGACTTCGGGATCGGAGCGGAGATCGTCGCGCGCATGGCGGACGAGGGATTCTGGAGCCTCGACGCGCCCATGGTTCGAGTGGGGAGCGCGTTCACGCCCGCGCCGTATGCACCGAATCTCGAGCAGGCGTGGCTTCCCGACCGGGAGCGGATCGCCGAGGCCATCCGCAAGGTGGCCAACGCGTGACCCGGTGGATCGGACAATGGAAGGAGAAGGTGTGAAGACCTTCACTGGGCTTGACGAACTCGAGAGTGCAGTCGGCACTCACCTGGGTGTCAGCGACTGGCAGCTGATCACACAGGAACAGGTCAACCTGTTCGCGGACGCCACTGGTGATCACCAGTGGATCCATGTCGACACGGATCGATCGGCATCCGGTCCGTTCGGGACGACGATCGCGCACGGTTACCTGACACTGTCACTGGTGCCGAGACTGCTGAATCAGATTTACCACGTCGACGGGCTGAAGCTCGGAGTCAACTACGGTGCCAACACGGTGCGGTTCCCGTCACCCGTCGCGGTCGACTCGAGGATCCGGGCTGGAGCCGAACTCCTCTCGCTGACCAGGAAGCCCAGCGGTGCCCACGCGGTCATCAGGGTGACTATGGAACGTGAAGAGGGAGACAAGCCCGTGTGCGTGGCCGAAGTCGTCACGCTGCTGGTGGACTGAGGACGAGCCGCTGGCACCCTCGAGCGAGACAGCGCGTCGAGGAATCGGCGCGAACCGACGCCGGAGGACCGATCTCATGCCGACCCTTGACGTGTGGGGCCAGTCACACTAGCGTCAAGCAACCTTCCGCTCACGAACGTACGTTAGAAGGAGCATCATGGCGGCTTTCATGGAGTATCTGGCCAATGGTGCCTTCTTCGGTGCGCTCTACGCCCTGCTGGCACTGCCCATGTTCCTGATCTGGTCCACCACCGACGTGGTGGACATCAACATCGGTGGTTACGTGATCGTCGCGGGGGTCGTCTCAGCGTCTGTGGGCGGCGTGACGGGCTGGTTGCTCGGCGTGATGGCAGCCCTGGGGATGGGCGCAGTGACGGGCCTGCTCTTCCTGGCCTTCCACTGGCTGTGGGACATGAAGGACATGATGCGCATCGTCCTAGCAACCTTCGGCCTACTCCTCATCACGGCTTCAGCCGTCCAGGCCCTGGTGGGCACCGACAACCTCTACCTGTCCGGACTGTCCGGGTCGGTCCACCTGCTGGGGTTTCGGCTCTCCACGCAAGGCATGTTCAATCTCCTGCTCGCCTCGGCCTTCCTGCTCATCTTGTTCATCGTCCTGAACGGCAGCGCCTCGGGGCTCCGGATGAGGGCCGCCGCGGCCTCTGCCGCATCGGCGGCCTTGGTCGGAATCGCGGTCCGGCGGATGCAGTTCATGGCGTTCCTGGTCGGTTCCGGGATGGCGGGGATCGTGGGGATCCTGGCCGCCATGACCACCGGCGTCTCATATTCTCGGGGTCTGCAGTTCTCGGTGTACGCAGTGACTGCCGTGATCCTCCTCGGCCTCCGCGGACCCGCCACCGTCTTCTTGGGGGGGATCCTGCTGGGGATCTTCGAGCAGATGGGTGTCGCGTACTTGCCGAGCGGCTGGTCACAGCTGCTACCCCCGGCCCTCATTCTGCTCGTGCTGGCTTCGGGCCGTTCGCACACCATCTCTGTTCACGCGGTGCGGGCATGAGGACCTTCACCGTGCTCGGCCGGCACCGGAACCTCCTGGCGTACGCCGTCGTGATCGGCATAGTGATCAGCGTCGCCCAGGGTCGAGAGTCGATCTACGACGTCGGGGTCAGCATCCTGGTCTTCGGGTTGATGGGTATCCCGCTCGCTCTGATGTACGGACACGGGGGAATCATCTCGCTGTGCCAGGCATCGTTTGCAGCGCTTGGTGGGTATGCCACGTCGATCTTGACGGTGTCGCACGGATGGTCCGCCTGGGAGGCGCTCGCGCCTTCGATCCTCGTCCCTGGCGTCATCGCCTATCTGATCTCGCGGCCCATCCTGCGGCTGCCGGAACTGTCCCTGGCGTTGACGACGATCGCCCTCGCCCAGCTATGGTACGGTCTCGTCGCGCTCGGTGGCGACCGCACTGGTGGCCACGTCGGGCTCTACGGTATGCCGGCACTCCCCTTCGGTGACGAGCAGCTGGGTGGGTTCCTCGGTATCGCAGTCCTCGTGGCAGCGGCGATCTGGGCCTTCGAGAACTACGTGCGCTCGGCACGCGGCCGTGCCCTGAACGCCATCCGCATCGATCCCATTCTTGCGCGATCGGTGGGCGCGGACGTTGCCCGTGAACGAGCCTTGGTCTTCGGTGTCGCAGCCGGAGTCGCCGGACTCGCCGGATGGTACTTCTCCTTGTATGTCGGGTTCCTGTCACCCGACTCGCTCAGCTTCACCCAGTCGTTCGCCGTCCTGTTCATGGTGGTGATCGGCGGTCGCCGGTCGAGCATCGGTCCTCTCATCGGATCCACGGTCTACATCCTGGCTGGGGACCTCCTGCCTGGAGGTGTCGCCCAGGGCGTCGTGTTCGGCGCCATGCTCGTGGCGGTCCTGCTGCTGCTGCCCGATGGTCTCGCCTCCTTGGGCGGCATCGTGAGAAGGGTGCGGCGTCGTCCACCCGGGAGCGGGTCGGCTGCTCCTCGCGACCCGGCCCCGGCCAAGAGAGAGAGAGCTCATGCTTAGCGCTCGTGGAATCGCGGTGGCCTTCGGGGGTGTCAAAGCCCTGGACGTGGTCGACGTCGAGGTCGGGCCAGGTTCGATCGTCGGAATGGTCGGACCCAACGGTGCCGGGAAGAGCACGCTCTTCAACTGCCTGACCGGAGTGGTCTCACCTGACGCCGGCACCGTGGAGCTGGACGGGAAGGACATCACGCGCTGGCCCACCGAGCGCCGTGCGCGGGTCGGCATCGGCCGAACCTTCCAGACCGCTCGTGCCGATCCGAACTCGACGGTGTGTGATGCGATCATGACGGGCTTCACGGTCTCGACCAGGCAGTGCATGCTCGGCGCCTTCCTCTCCAGCCCCGGCGTGCGTGCTGAGGAGAAGCAATTCAAGGCTCGAGCCCTTGCGCTCGTCGATACCTTCGACCTCGGAAATCCTGACGCGCTTGTCGGTGAGCTCCCCGCCCCTCACCGGCGGCTCCTGGAGGTCGCACGCACCTTGGCCGGCGACGCCAAGTACTTGTTGCTCGACGAGCCTGCGGCCGGCATGGACAGCCTCGACCGACAGATCTTGTCGAAGGTCCTGCGCCAGGTCGCTGACAGAGGCATCGGCATCGTGCTCGTGGAGCACAACTTCGGATTCGTCCTGTCCTTGTGTGACGAGGTCACGGTGCTCGCGAGCGGCAAGGTCGTCGCGCAGGGGACGCCCGAGCATATCCGAGAGCATCCTGAAATCGTTCGTGTATACCTCGGGCAGGGGACGCCATGAAGAATTCTTCGAGCAGTGACGCGGCGGTCGGGTTGTCGATCAGGAATCTCACCGCTGGATATGGCGCTCTCAAGATCTGTCAGGGCATCGACCTGGAGATCCCGGCGGGTTCGATCGTGGCCCTGCTTGGCTCCAACGGCGCTGGCAAGAGCACCTTCATGCGCGCTCTGTCGGGTCTGCTCCCCTCACAGGGGAGCATATTGCTGGGCGACCGGCAGCTCTCCGGACGAAGTGTGCACCAGCGTGCCAGGGCCGGCTTGGTCACGGTGTCGGATGATCGTGCTCTCTTCCCCGAGCTCACGGTGCGTGAAAATCTACGGTTGGGGGCATCGCTCGGCGGGGTCCGGGATCCCATGCCCGAACTCGTCAGGCGGTTTCCCGCTCTGGCTGAGCGAGGTGGCACCAAAGTCGGTCTGCTGAGCGGGGGAGAGCAGCAGATGGTGGCCTTGACCAAGGCACTGGTCGCCCGTCCCAAGGTCCTGCTGCTGGATGAACCGTCCCAAGGGCTTGCGCCGTCGGTGATCAAGACACTCAGTGAGGCGCTTATGTCGTTGCGCGACGAGAACCTGGCGGTTCTCATCGCGGAGCAGAACGTCGACATGGTGGACCGGGTCGCTGATTCATTTGCAGTTCTGAGCGACGGTCGCGTCGTCGGACGAAACGTCATGGAAAAACTCGACCGCGGCCACTTGGCACAACAGTTTCTCGGATAAGGCAAACAGCACAAGACCAACCTCTAGGAGCGCAATGTTGAAACGCACTTTGTCCGCCCTCACGGTGGCATCAATGCTGAGCCTCGCCGCTTGCGGATCGTCAGGCGACGGAAGTGACTCGGACGATCCCATCAAGATCGGTATCCTCCAGGCCATCACCGGTCCCGCTGCCGCGTTCGGCAGCCGCGAGGCTGCTGCCGCCGAGGCCGTGGCAGAGGCGGTGAACGAGGCTGGCGGGGTGAACGGTCGCCAGATCGAGGTGATCGTGGAGGACACGAAGTCCGACCCGACCCAGGCGGTTCGCCTCGCGAACAAGCTCATCAAGGACGACGGCGTCATCGCGATCTTCGGGTCCGCCACGGGATCCGAGGTCTTGAGCTTCGTAAACGCGGCGATGCGCGCAGAGGTTCCCGTCGTGGCCCCGGTGGCGACGACGGAGGTGACCGAGGCGGATGAGGAGTACACGGACTGGGTCTTCCGGTCGGCGCCATGTGGCTGCGAGGACGCTCCGGCGATTTTCAAGAAGATCCAGGAGCGGGGAGTGAAGAACCTCGGAATCTTCTACCAGGACGACGCCTACGGCGTCTCTGGGACGGCGCAGATGGAGGACTTGGCTGCGGAAGGTGGGGTGAACGTCACCGAGGTCGTATCGGCTGCGCCTGACGCGTCCGACGTGACGGCCCAGGTGTCCAAGCTGATCAACAGCGGTGCGGACGCCATCTGGGCGATCTCGTCGCCTCCCCCGCTGGTCAGCGCGGTGCTGCGGACGGCCGCCCAGCGCGGGTTCGAGGGCGATGTGTATGGAGTGGAGGGCGCTGTCCAGCCCACGACCATCGAGGGTGCCGAGGACGGGGCCGAGCTCTTCGTGGCTCCCGCCATGCTGAATCCCAATGACTCGACTGAACTGACTCGCCTGCACGACCTGATGGAGGACCACGGTGGCGTCACCAGCTTCGCCGAGCTCCTGGGCGCGGACGGGATGCAGTCGATCGTGGAGGGGTTGCAGACGGGCGCTGACACGGGAGCGGAGCTGCGGGATGCGATGGACGACCTCACCCTGAAGAACGGCTACGGGGCGAAGCCGATGGTGTACACCCCCGACAACCACAACGGCTTCAAGGCCGACTCCTTCTTCTGGGTTACGGTCCGGGATGGCAAGTACGTGCCGTTGGACAGCGTGGACTGATCCAGAGGACCCGTGGCCTTCTGGCACTCCCCGCGCAGCGGGCCACGCCCAGTCGCGAAGGAGTGTCCCCGCCCGACGCAGGTATGAAAGCGACCTGCGCGTGGCGGGGACACTCTCCTCCGATCGCCGGCCTTGCTACTGCGGACGCTGCTCGACCAGGAGCAGGGCCAAACGTGCATAGTGCTCGCCCAAGGCTTCGGGCTCGATGTTGGCTGAGCGGTACCAGTTCGCTATCCCGATCACGAGGTCGAGAATGTTCAAGGCGGTCAGCTCAGAGTCTCGCACTCCGAACTCTCCAGCAGCCCGACCTTCTTCGATGATGTCCACCAGAGCCCGGTAGAACTTTCGACGATAAGCCCTCAAGGTGTCGAGGTGGGCGCCTTCCAGCGTGCGCCAGTTATGTTCGACCGTGAGGGCCTCGCGGCTATGCGTTGCATGAAACTGCGCGAAGGAACGCGTGAAAGCACTCAACCTCTCCGAGGGCGAACCTTCTTGGCCCAGCGTGTCCTGCTGAATCTCGGACAGAGAATCAATGGTCCACTGGCAGATGTGCCACAGGAGCATCTCCTTCGAGGAGAAGTGGTTGTAGAGGCTTGCGGCCCGCATCCCCACCGCGTCGGCCAGGTCACGCATCGACGTCGCGGCGTAACCGTGGACGGCGAACTGGTCGAGCGCCGTCTCGACGATCCGTTCCCCGCTTCCTGGGGCCGGCGGTCGAACGATGTCGCGCTGGGAAGGCGTGGCCTCCATAGTTGTGCTCCTTGACTTGTTCTGAGGGACGAGACTAACATGTTCGTCACTGACGAACGTACGTTAGACGGCGTCGCGAGAGGACGAACCCACGTGGACTTCGAGTACAGCGAACGGTCGCTGGACTACCAGCGGCGTGTGCGGGCATTCCTGGAGGACCTCATCCTGCCGGCCGAGGCTACCTATCACGAACAGATCCAGGCTGCGGGAGATCCACACTTCTACCCGCCCGTCATGGAGACACTCAAGGCCGAAGCACGCAAGCGCGGGCTATGGAACCTGTTCCTGCCTCACGAGACTGAGTGGACCACTGGCTTCTCCAACTTGGACTACGCCCCGCTGGCCGAGCTCATGGGTCGGTCCTGGATCGGATCGGAGCCATTCAACTGTTCCGCCCCCGATACCGGGAACATGGAAATTCTTGCCATGTTCGGCACTCCCGAGCAACAGAAGCAATGGTTACGTCCGCTGCTGGCCGGCGAAATCCGCTCCGGCTTCTGCATGACCGAGCCGGCAGTCGCGTCGAGTGACGCGCAGAACGTCCAAACCCGGATTGAGCGTGTCGGCGACGAGTACGTCATCAACGGACGCAAATGGTTCACCGGCGGCGCTGGTGACGAACGCTGCGAACTGCTCATCGTGATGGGAAAGTCGGATCCCCTTGCTTCGCGGCACCGCCAGCAATCCATGGTGCTCGTGCCCCGGAACACGCCCGGAGTGAAACTCGAACGTTCTCTGTCGATCTTCGGCTATCACGATCAGCCGGGTCACATGGAGATCAGCTTCTCGGAGGTGCGGATCCCGGCCAAGAACATCCTCGTGGGCGCGGGCGAGGGGTTCGCGATCGCGCAGGCGCGTCTGGGGCCGGGTCGCATCCACCACTGCATGCGCGCCATCGGCATCGCTGAACGCGCCCTGGAGCTCATGTGCAGCCGCGTCCGCAACCGTGTGGCCTTCGGCGCGCCCCTCGCAGACCTCGGGGTCGTGCAGCAGTGGATCGCCGACTCCCGTATCGAGATCGAACAAGCTCGGCTGCTCACGCTCAAGGCAGCATGGCTGATGGACCGCGTCGGCGCGAAGGGTGCGCACACGGAGATCTCAGCCATCAAGGTGGTCGCACCCGCGATGGCAGCGAGAGTGGTCGACCGGGCGATCCAGGCACATGGTGCGGCCGGGGTGACCGGTGACACCGTCCTCGCGTACTCGTATGCGATTCTGCGCGGTTTGCGCATCGCGGACGGACCGGACGAGGTGCATCGCCGCACCCTGGCGCGTCATGAGCTGCAGAGGTCGGCCTCGCGGGAAGAAGCTTCATGATGGACCTCACGGGCAGGACGGCCATCGTGAACGGTGCGTCGCGAGGGATCGGACGTGCGATCGCCATCAGGTTTGCGCGCGCGGGCGCAAACGTGGTGCTCAGCTCACGAAAGCAAGAAGCAGTGGACCTGGTGGCGGACGAAATTCGCAGCGCCGACCTCGCCGGTGGGGTCGCGTCGTTCCAAGCCCATGCTGGAGATGGCGAGCAAGCGCGCCTCCTGATGGAACGGACCGTCCAGCTCTTCGGACCTCCCGACGTCCTTGTGAACAATGCCGCCGCCAATCCCTACATCGGGCCGCTGGCGGGAATCGACCCCAGCCGCGCCGAGAAGACGTTCCAGGTCAATCAGCTGGGGCCAGTGCTGTGGGCCGGGGCAGCGCTGGAGGCGGGCTTGGGGAGGGACCGGCCAGGTTCGATCGTGAACATCTCCTCCAACGGTGGTCTCCGGATCGATCCAGGTATCGGCTTCTACAACGGGACCAAGGCTGCGCTCATCCACCTCACGCGGCAGCTGGCCTTCGAGCTGGGTCCGCACGTGCGGGTCAACGCCATCGCACCGGGACTTGTGAAGACCGATTTCGCCCGGACGATCTGGGAGACCCGGGGTGAGGCGTTCGCGAAGGTCCTCCCCCTGCGCCGCATCGGTGAGCCCGACGATATTGCCTCGGCGGCGCTCTTCCTGGCCAGTGACGAGTCGTCGTGGATGACCGGCCAGACCATCGTGGTGGACGGCGGCGCAGTCATCACTCCGACGGCTACGTGATGCAGGCCGAGGCGATCGATCAGGCCAGCATCGAGGGCTGGTGGGCGCGGGAGTGCCCGAGCGCGCGCTTGCCGCTCACGATTCGACCCATCCTGGGCGGACATTCGAACCTGACATTTCTTGTGCGAGACGCGCATGGGACGAGCTGGGTGCTGAGGCGCCCACCGCTGGGACAGGCCGCCGAGACAGCACATGACATGGCGCGCGAGTTCCGGGTCCAGCGCTCGGTGCAGGCCATCATCCCGGTCCCGAGGATGGTCGGGCTGGCGCTGGACGTGCTCGATGTGCCCTTCTACGTGATGGAGCGTGTCGACGGGGTCGTCATCCGCACTCCGCAGGATGCGCTGGTGCTGTCACCTGAGACCCGTCAGGAGATCGGGCTCGGGTTGGTGGACACCCTGGCGCGTCTACACCGTGTCGAGCCGGAGTCTGTCGGTCTGGGTGATTTTGGACGGCCGGAGGGGTATGTCCGGCGCCAACTCAGGCGTTGGCCCCTCCAGTGGCAGGCGGTGGGAGGCCGATCGATTCCGGTCTTCGACGAGCTGCAGTCCCGGCTCGCCGCCACGGTCCCCGATCAGCAGCGAACGGCCGTCATCCACGGCGACTTCCGGCTGGACAACGTCATGCTGGACGCGCGCCACGACGTCAAGGCTGTGCTCGACTGGGAGCTCTCCACGCTGGGAGACCCGCTCGCTGACTTCGCGACGATGATCGCGTACTGGGACGACATCGGAGCGGGAGCCCCTCCCGCCACGTCCGTCGAGGGCTTCCCCAACGCGGACGAGGTCATTGCTCGCTACGGCGACGAGTCCGGTCTGGACCTGCACCAGGTCTACTGGTACATCGCCTTCGCGCACTGGCGCCTGGGTTGCATCGCTGAGGGCGTCTACGCGCGATTCCGCGACAACCGCATGGGCGGCTCGCCCTATTCGCTCGACGTGCTCGGAGCACAGTCGACGCTCCGCGCGGAAGCCGCGCTGGCTGCATTGGAGGAAGTATGAGTACCGCGGTCCTCTACCAGGTTGTCGATGGCGTCGCCACCGTCACGCT
This sequence comes from Nocardioides sp., assembly GCF_030019515.1. Classification (GTDB taxonomy): domain Bacteria; phylum Actinomycetota; class Actinomycetes; order Propionibacteriales; family Nocardioidaceae; genus Nocardioides. The sequence goes on from NZ_JASEEQ010000021.1 coordinate 14,680, forward strand.
CAATCGGCCCGAGCGCTTCAACGCGATGGTCGACGAGCTGCTCGACTCGCTGGTCGAGCGCCTGGACGCGGCGGCAAACGACGACGCGGTCCGGGTCGTCGTCCTCACCGGCGCGGGGCGGGCGTTCTGTGCCGGCGGGGACATGCATGACCTGTCCGGGTCGGACCTCGGTGCGGCCGAGAAGGACACCTTGGTTGCCAAGCTTCGACATCACACACGCAGCACCGAACTGCTTCATCGGATGCCCAAGGTCACCATCGCGGCGGTCAACGGCGCATGCGCTGGCGCCGGCCTGTCCCTTGCCTGCGCAGCCGACGTGCGAGTGGCGAGTGAGCGGGCCGTGTTCAGGACCGCGTTCGCGTCCGCCGCAATGGCCGGAGACTTCGGCGGCACCTGGTCGTTGCCCAGGATCATCGGAGGGGCCCATGCTCGCAGCCTCTTCTTCCTCAACCAGAAGATCGACGCACGGCGCGCCCTGGAGATGGGTCTGGTTTCCGAGGTGATCGCCGAGTCAGAATTGTCCGAGCGAGTGACCGAGATCGCCGAGCAGATCGCTCAGGGCCCGCCCTTGGCGCTCGCATCGATTAAGACCAGCCTCAACGAGGCGCTCTCGGTGCCCCTCGAAGAGGCATTGGTCCTCGAGGGTGAGAGACACATCGCCACCGCCCAGTCTCAGGACGCAGCTGAAGCGGCCCTCGCCTTCGTCGCCAAGCGTCGGCCGATATTCGTCGGCAAGTGACGCAGATGTCCTGGAGCAAGAAGTCACCGAGAGCAGGCTCCGTGCATTGCACCTCGGTCGTCCACTGGTAGCGATCCTATCCTAAGGGGTGCCTTGAGCGAGTTCGCAACGATCGGCTTCGACCTCCATGGGCAAAGCATCGCCCGGCTGACCTTGAATCGACCCGAGCGCCTGAATGCCTACACGACCCAGATGTGCGACGAGATCGTCGTTGCGCTGGAGCGTTTCCTTCGTGAGGACGCCCTCCGGGTCCTGATCGTCACGGGTGCCGGCCGGGCGTTCTGCGCCGGCGGCGACCTGACCGACACCGAGGATGTCCAGAAGGGACGCGACCGACAGCTGCGGCACGCAGTCGTGATGCGCGAGGGGATGCATGCAGCCATGCAAGCCCTCTGGGCATGTGACAAGCCGGTCATCGCCGCCATCAACGGGCCCGCCGTTGCAGGGGGACTGGCTCTGTGTCTGGCTTGCGACTTCCGCATCGCGGGGGAGAGCGCCCGGCTGGGAGATCCCAGCGGCACCGCCGGCCTTCTGCCCGATGAGGGCGGTGCCTGGCTCTTTCCTCGCGCTATGGGTCTCGAGGCCGCCATGCGCATGTCTCTCCTGGGCGAGATCTATGACGCTCGCACTGCCCATGCCCTCGGTCTGGTCGGTGAGGTGACGTCCGACGAGAACCTCCAGACCCGGTCTCTCGCCTTGGCTCACAGCCTGGCCGAGCGTGCGCCGCTAGCGGTTCGGGTCACCAAGGATCTCATGAGGCGTGGATTGACCGGAGATTTTGCCTCCTCCCTCCGCGACGCCCAGATGGCCGTGAATCTGACCAACGACAGCGAGGATGCCATCGAGGGTATCGCTGCATTCCATGACAGGCGAAACCCAGTCTTTCGTGGGAGATGATCGTGAGCCAACAATGCTTGAGGAGCAGTCGTGGACAGTGAATACACCGAGCACCCCGGTATCTTGATCGAAGATCTGGAGATCGGCATGAGCGTGGTCACGGAAAAGACCATAGGTGAGAGTGACGTCTATCTTTTCTCGGGGATCACTGGTGACTTCTCCGCCAACCACATCAATGAGCGGTACATGCAGGCGACCCACTACGGGCACCGGCTGGCACAAGCGGCGCTCATGGTCGGTCTGACGTCTGGTGCCGGAGCGGTCTTCAGCGCCAAGTACCGGATGCATGCCGTTTCGCTGGGATACGACCGCCTCCGGTTCATCGCGCCCGTCTTCATCGGTGACACCATCCGAGTGTCCTACACGCTGGATCGCCTGGATGTTCCCAAGTCGAGGGCGTACATGGCGCTGGAGCTGGCGAACCAAGAGGGCACGGTCGTGATGGTGGGGCACCACCTGCTGAAGGTGCTTCCGTACGATCCCTCGGGGCGTTGATGATCACGTTCACCGAGAACACCGGCTATGCCACTGACTTCGGGATGCGCCTGTTCCCGGACCGCGTGGCCCTGATCCAGGAGGACCTCGAGCTGAGCTACGGCGCGCTCGACGAGCGGTCGAACCAGATCGCCAACGGCCTCCTGGATCGCGGTGTGAGGAAAGGTGATGCTGTCTTTCTTCTCTACGACAACGATGTGCGCTTCGTCGAAGCAATCCTGGGAGTCATGCGCATCGGCGCCGTCGCGGTGCCCGCGAACAACAAGCAGTCGGACGAGCGGATCGTTGACATGGTCAGCGACTCAGGTTCGAAGGTCTTGCTGGCCGGCCCTTCCTTTGCCGCGAAGGTGGCCGAGCTGCGTCCACGTCTGGCCTGCGAGAGCGTGTTCGCCATCGGTGCTGAGGACGAGGGTGAGGACCTGAACGCGTGGATGGCAGCGTCCTCCTCGGCCCGCCCCCAGGTCTCCGTCACGGGCGACGACCTCTGTATGCTCCCCTACACGTCTGGATCGACCGGTCGCCCCAAGGGCGTGATGATCCGGCACCGGAACTGGCTGTGGAACACCGACCTCATGCGGCGCGTCATGATGCTTCGCCCGGATGACCGCGCCCTCTGTGCCAATCCCCTGTTCCACGCCAATGCCCTGTCGCTCGGCATCTTCCCGTCGCTGTTGGCCGGTGGATCCGCCGTCGTCCTCCCGAGGTTCGACCCCACCGACGTGGTTCGAGCGATCGAGAAGTGGGGCTGCACGTTCATGACTGGCGTGCCGACCATGTACCGCATGCTCGTCGACCAGCCCGGGCTGAAACCGAGCGGCACGAGGTCGATGAGGTTTCTGATCTGTGGGTCGGCTCCCATGACGAAGGGCTTGTTGGCGGACCTGGACGCCGCATTTCCGGGAGTCACCCTCGTCGAGGGCTACGGGTTGACCGAGGGTGGACCCTCGATCAGCTTCCTGCCGCGTTTCGGCGCGCGCCGCATGGGCAGTGTCGGACTGCCGATGCCGGAGGTCGAGGTCAAGCTCCTGGACTCCAGCGGACAGGAAGTGGACGTTGACACTCCGGGCGAGCTGTGGACGCGCAACCCAGGTGTTGCCGCGGGCTACCACGGCCTTCCAGCCGAGACATCCGAGCGGTTCCGTGACGGATGGCTGCGAACCGGAGACATGTTGCGCAGGGACTCAGATGGCTATTTGTACTACTGCGGCCGCGCGGACGAGCGCATGAACGTCGCCGGTGAGCACGCCTTCCCGGCGGAGGTGGAGGCCGTCCTGCTCCAGCACCCCCAGATCCGCGACGTCGTCGTCACGTCCTGTCCGCACGCCTTGAAGAACGAGGTGCCGGTCGCCCACGTCGTGCCCGCGGCAGGCGCAGTTCTGGACCCCAAGGAGGTCCGGGACTTCTTCTGTGCGCGTGCCCCTCGCTACGCGCAGCCGCGCGGGTTGATCCTGTGGGACGCCCTACCGGTCAGCCCCACTGGCAAGACCGACCGCGCCACGCTGAGCAGAGCCGCGGCCGAAGCGTTCGACTTCGGACGGGTCCCCCAGACGGGTTCCAGTGTGGGGGCCGACATACTTGACGTCCGTACGAACGTACGTTAGGCTCCCCACATGAGCGGTTCACCTGTCGCTGTCTTGGCTTCCGAAGAGACAAGCCTGGCCCTGAGCAGAGCCGAGCAACTGAGTGACCCTGGCGCGTTTCACGAGTTGTTCCCCCTCCGCAGGCGCCCCAACTACGCGCCCGGCGCGAGTCGCGCCGACGGCGATGGGGTCGTGGTCGGGGTCGGCATGATCCAGGGTCGCCGGGCGATGATCATCAGTCATGACTTCGCGCATCTCGGCGGGTCGATCGGCGCCACGTTCGCCTCGAAGATCGCTCGCGCGCAGGAGATGGCGATCTCCACCGGCTATCCCATCGTCTACCTGAACGACTCGGGCGGTGCCAGGATCCAGGAGGGCATCGAGGCCCTGCATGGATGCGGTGAGATCTTCGCGCGCAACGTGCTCGCGCAGGACCGAGTGCCGCAGATCTCGGTGATCTTGGGGCCGTGCGCCGGCGCAGCGGCTTACTCACCCGCGCTCACCGACTGGACGATCATGCTCCGCGGCCGAGGTCAGATGTTTTTGACCGGTCCGGACATCGTCAAGGCGGCCACCGGCGAGACCGTCACCTCGGAGGAGATCGGCGGCGCCCTCCTCCACACCCGCGAAAGCGGGGTGGCCCATTTCGATGTCGGCGACGAGGGCGAGGCCTTCGCTCTGGTGCGAAGGCTTCTGGGGTACTGGCCCAGCACGTGCGCAGGCGAGCTGCCGCGAGCCCCGTCGCTCGACCCGCCCCTTGATGCGGAGGCGCTCCTGCCGGGCGTCGTGCCCGCCGCGCCGGGTCTCGCCTTCGACATGAATGACGTCCTGCTGGGCATTCTGGATGCAGATTCGTGGCAGCCCCTGATGTCCCGCTACGGACGGAGCGCGTTGTGCGGGTTCGGCCGTCTTGACGGAGTGCCCGTGGGAGTCGTGGCGTCGCAGCCGCGCTACAAGGGCGGGATCCTGGACTTCGATTCGTCGCAGAAGGTGGCACGCTTCGTCAATTTCTGCGGCCGATTCGGACTGCCCATCGTGACGTTCGTCGATGTGCCGGGATTCATGCCTGGATCGACCGAGGAACGCCGTGGCGTAATCACCGCTGGAGCGCAGGTTCTCGCTGCCTATGTCAGGGCCGACGTCCCGAAGCTGACCACCATCGTGCGCAAGGCCTACGGCGGCTCGTACATCGCGCTGGGCTCCCGCTCGCTCGGTGCGGACCTGACGTGGGCCTGGCGGGGAGCCGAGGTCGCCGTCATGGGTCCCTCGGCTGCGGTTGGCCTGCTGAACCGGCGCCAGCTCCGTGACTCGGAGAATCCCGAGAAGCTGCGTGCCGAGATGACCGAACGCTACCGCCACGAGGTCACCCGGCCATGCCTCGCTGCAGCCCACGGAATCATTGACGACGTTATCGATGCGCACGAGACGAGAACGCGGTTGATCGCCGGGCTGCAGATGTTGATGAACCCAGCGAGAATGCACACCGCAAATCAGGAGGCACGATGAAGGACGTTGTTATCTCGGGGACAGGAATTGTCTCCTCGCTGGGCCTGGAACGGGGCGAATACCGAGACAACATGCTGGTCGGCAAGCTCGCCATCGATCCCGCGCCATGGGCTGACCCAGAGTCGCCCACCGCGTGGATCTCGCGAGTCCACGGTTTCAACGCGGGTGACTGGATGGAGCCCCACGTCGAGGACGGAACCGACCTCTACTCCCAGTTCCTGATCGCCGCTGCCGTCCAGGCGGTGGCAGATGCCGGCATCGAGGAACCCGACCCGATGCGCACGGCGGTGGTCATGGGAACGAGCATGGCGGGAGTCAAGACACTGACGGGCGCCCAGGCCAAGTTCGAGCAGGAGGGGCCGTCGGCGGTGCCTAGGAAGGTTCACATCCAGGCTTGGGCGAACATGGCGGCCGGGCAGGTCGCCATGCGTTGGCAGCTCCACGGCCCGCTGCTGAGCGTGTGCACCGCATGCGCCTCGTCGCTGGACGCGATCGGGATCGCTGCGCGCATGATCGAGTCCGGGATGGCGGACGTGGCGATCGCCGGAGGGGCCGACACGGGCCTGCTGCCCATCCTCTACCACAGTCAGGTGGCGTACGGGATGGCCTCTGCGACCGCGATTCCTGAGCAGGTCAGTCGGCCCTTCGATGTCGACCGGGTGGGACTGCTCGAGGGAGAGGGTGCCGGGGTGGTCGTGCTCGAGAGCCGGAAGAGTGCGCGTTCGCGTGGTATGACCCCCCGGGCCAGCGTTCGTGGCTATGCCTCACTTGCCGACAGCTACCACCCCTCCTCACCGGAGCCCACCGGCAAGTGGGAGGCCCTTGCCATGCGGCGTGCCATCGAAGAGGCAGACCTCCCGGAGGGCGCGAGCTCAGTGGATGCGCTCGTCGCGCACGCTACGGGCACTCAAGCAGGCGACAGCGCCGAGATCTCCGCGATCAACGACGTCTTCGCATCCGATGGATCAGCACCACCGCTGGTCACGTCCATCAAGGGCCATATCGGGCACACGGCCGGCGCCGCCGGTGTCATGGCCCTCATCGCCGCTCTGGAATCGGCCGAGGTGGGCAAATTCATGCCTACGGTCGGTTGCAAGAGCGTCGACCCGGCTGCCCGCTTCCCGATCGTCACGGGTGCTGCCGCGGACGTGGAGATCGGCACTCTCCAGGTGAACTCCTTCGGCTTCGGCGGCCAGGATGCCTCCATGGTGCTCACTCGTCCGGTCGGAGAAGGTGCGGAGTGATGCTGGCAGGCCGGGTGGCGGTGGTCACCGGGGCTGGTCGGGGCATCGGGTGCGGCCACGCGCTGGAGCTCGCCAGGCAGGGTGCTCGCGTGGTGGTCAACGACCTCGGTTTCGCTCGGGACGGCACTGGGGCGCCGGATCCTGCCGTGGCCGAGGCCGTCGTCGAGGAGATTCGCGCCGCCGGCGGCCAGGCCGTCTCCGTCGTCGCGGATGCAGCCGACGGTGAGGGCGCCCGGTCGATCATCGACGCGGCGGTCGACACCTTCGGACGTCTCGACGTCGTCGTGAACAATGCTGGCGTGTTGAGGGACCGCATGATGGTCAACCTCCTGCTGGAGGACTGGGATGCGGTGATTCGTGGACACCTGCGGTCCACCTTCGCCGTCTCTCAAGCCGCGGCGGTCCATTGGCGGGCTCAAGCCAAGGCGGGCGAGCCGACCGATGCGCGGATCATCAACACCTCGTCCCCTTCTGGCTTGTACGGGAACGTCGGCCAGGCGAACTATGGGGCGGCGAAGGCCGGGATCGCCGCGTTCACGGTCATCTCCGCGATGGAGCTCCAGCGGTACGGCGTCACCGTCAACGCCATCGCACCCATCGCTCGCACCCGGATGACCGACGATCTCGGCATCGACCTCTCGCCCGCGGAGGGCGAGTTCGATGTGTACAACCCGGACAACGTAGCGCCGCTCATCGCCTGGCTTGCCAGCTCGGAGTCCGGCGCAGTGACTGGGCGCGTGTTCAACATCGTTGGCGGGAAGATCAGCCTGGCGATCGGCTGGCAGGCCGGTCCTGAAACCGATGTGGGCGCTCGCTGGGAAGCCTCCGAGATCGGTCCTGCAGTCGAACATCTTCTTGCCGCGATGACCAACGACGTCAGCGACGGTTACAGGATCGATCCTTGAAGCGGGACCAGTGTCCGCGACGGAGTTCCACCGCCGACCTCGGGCCTTCGAAACCTTCCGGTTCAGTGAAGCTGTAGAAGTCCGCCGCTGGGCGGAGGCTGCGCTACCCCCTCGTTTGACGTTGCATGGTCGTCGTCTACTCGTCTCACGATTGATCACGCACGGGAGACCTGTCGCTTACGTCTCGCAGCAACGCTATCTCCCGGCAGTGCTCGCACTGTTTGGATGGCCGGTCCCGGCGCTAAGAGAGCGAGCTCGGCCGACCGTTCCTTCGCCTCACCACTGTCCCCGCCAGACTTCACCCGACATCCACGAACGGGTGCTGAGCTTACGATATGAGGCGGCCCCCCTGAGTGTTGCGCTGGACCTCTTCGTGCGTCTCGGTTATCACGGAATCAGCGTCCGCGCTATCGCCGCCGAGGCCGGCATGACCGTGCCTGGCCTCTCCTACAACTTCGCGAACAAGCGGGGAATCCTCACCGAGCTGTTCACACTCTCGAACCACGAGCTCACCCGCCGCTCCGAGGCAGCACTGGCAGCAGCCGGACCGAACCCCGCACCCGCTTCGCGGCACTGATCCGATGCATGTTCATGCACCTGACGCACATGCAGAGGTTCGCTCAACTGGCTCGGGAGATCGACTCCTTGAACGACACGCGCGACCCAAGCACGTGGAACTGCGTGACCGCTCCCAGCGGCTGCTCACTGAGGTGATCGCGGCACAGACACTCGGCGACTTTGGTCCTGGAGATCCGCACGAGACCGCGAGAGCCTGCTCTCCCCGTGCAACGGAGTTGCTGCAGACGATGTGCGAGGGCGGCGGCATGGCGAACGTGACAATCCTCGAGTGCCTGAGTTGCGCACGGTGATGTGGCGTTGCGTGTTCGCATTCCCCTACAGCAAACTCGTCGACGCGGCACCGTGACGAACGTGAGGCCGAACGACGCCTCGAGGCGGGCTTCCACACCATGGACATGGGTGGCGGTCGAGTGCTCGCCGGGTCTTCAGACGGTCTGGCATGACGCAGTTGGTGAACTATGCCGTCGCCGACGGCGTCGCGCACATCGACCTCAACCGTCCGGACGTGGCGAATGCCCTCGATCGCGAGCTGGCTCAGGCGCTGCGCGCCTCCGCGGGGCGGGTAGCCGCCGACGAGGGCGCCCGCGTGGTCCTCGTCACCGGTGCGGGCGAGCGGTTCTGTGCGGGAGGTGACGTCCGCTACTTCGACGCGGCACCAGATCCCGCTGCGTACATCCACTTGCTCGCGACCGAGGCAAACGCCGGAATCCGAGCGTTGGCCGGTCTCCCCAAGCCAGTGGTCGCCGGCGTCCACGGCGCGGTGGCCGTTGCGGGTCTCGCGATCATGCTCAGTTGCGACCTGATCGTTGCCGAGCCCGGCACGAAGTTCTCGTTCGCGTACCCAACATCGGGCCTACACCCGACTGCGGCGTGTCCTGGCTACTGCCGCGCGCAATGGGCCAACAGCGGGCGCTCTCGTTCGCCCTCGGTGGCCGCGCACTGTCTGCTGAGGAGGCGCTGGCATCAGGCTTGGTCACGGAGATCGCTGATGACGTGATGGTGCGGTCGCGCAAGCTGGCCGGAGTAATCGCTGCAGGACCCGCGAAAGCGCTGGGCCGAACACGCAGGCTACTGCGCGCCAACTGGGACGTTGATCGCGTGGCCGTTGGCGCTGCAGAGGCGCGCGTCATCCGCGAGGTGGTGCAGGGCGAGGAAGCGCGGCTCGCTCGACGAGCACGAACCGCCTCCAGCCAACCTTCATGAGGAGTTGACCGGGGTATGAAACTCGGACAGGGAAGCGGCCCCCTGCGTGGGGTGAAGGTTGTGGAGATCGCCGGAATCGGGCCGGGACCGCACGCGTGCATGCTGCTGGCCGACCTGCGGGCCGACGTGATCCGGGTGGGCGGCCAGGCGGACAGCAGCTTGGTACGGGCCCTGCCATGCTGCTGAACCGTGGGCGGCCGAGCGTGGCGCTCGATCTCAAGCGCCCTGAAGCCGTGCAGACCGTGCTCGAGCTTGTCAAGCGCGCCGACGTCCTGGTCGAGGGCATGCGCCCCGGCGTGATGGAACGGCTCGGCCTGGGCCGGAGGACTGTGCGGCGGTCAATGAGCGGCTGGTCTACGGCCGGATGACCGGGTGGGGCCAGGACGGTCCGCTGGCGCAGGCGGCGGGCCACGACATAAACTACATCGCGATTGCTGGCACGCTCTTCGGTCTGGGTCAAGACAGGGACAAGCCGCACTTCCCGAGCAACCTGGTCGGCGACTTCGGCGGCGGGTCGACGTACCTCGTCATCGGCATCCTCGCCGCACTGCTGGAGATGAAGGTCAGCGGCCAGGGGCAGACCGTCGACGCCGCGATCGTTGACGGAACGTCCAGCCTCAACGCGATGACCGCGGCGTTCCTCGCAGGCGGGCAGTTCAAGGAGGACCGAGCGGTCAACCTGCTCGACGGCGGCGCGCCGTTCTACGACGTCTACGAGACCTCCGACGGGCGCCACATGTCGGTCGGCTCGCTGGAGCCGCAGTTCTTCGCCCGGCTCGTTTCGCTGCTCGGCGTCGAGGACCGCTGCCCGTCCCAGTTCGAGATGGAGTGCTGGGAAGAAATGCGCGCGCTCTTCGTCGCCACCTTCGCCCAGCGCACCCAGGCCGAGTGGGTCGACGTGTTCGAGGGCACCGATGCTTGCGTGGCCGGCATCATCCCGGTCAGCGAGGCCGCCGAGCACCCGCACATCACGGCGCGCGGCATTCTCGTAACCAAGGACGACCTGCTCCAACCCGCACCCGCGCCCCGCTTCTCCCGAACGCGGCCGACTCTGACCACCCCTCCCGCCGCGCCCGGCCAGGACACACGGACAGCGCTGACCGCATGGGGCATCGCCGACGCCGACACGTTCATCGCCATCGGCGCAGCAGTGCAGTACGAGTAGTCGACTCGCTCGCATACGACTGACCCGAGCTTCAGGCCGAGTCATCTCAGGCTCCTGAGTCACTTCGGACGAAGTGACGGGGCGCCGGTAAGCGCGTCGAGAGCGTGTTCCGGCAACTGGTCGGTGCTCGATGCGTGCTGCACGCGAGCGTGTCAGCGACCCGATCGTGGCCGGGCGACGGCGGGGCGTCGGTCGGTGCCGAGGTCATGCCGGATGCTCTCGCTCGCGGTTGCCTTGACTAGGGTGGCAGCCCCGGCTCGCGAGCTGGGTCAACTGAATACTGGCTGGTGCACCCCTGGGGTGCACAGACCCGAGGAAACGGGAGATAAGCGGAGGCAACGGGGCGCCCGATTCACACTCTGGACTGTGGTTCCTGGTGACAATGCGTGGTGTTCCTCCGGTTCAACTCCCCCCTCGCGCACGCGTGACAGGCCCCGGGTCCTCGGATCCGGGGCCTGATCCATTCCGGAGTCCATTCGTGGACTGCGACCTCTCGCCGTCAGCGGCGGTCGCGAGTCGTCCACAGTCCCTGGGGTACCGAGTTGCGAAGGCGCGGACGGCCGAGCCTCGAGCGGACGGGCCGGGCTCCGGTCACCGGGCCTGAGGGGTGGCCCCGGGCCGCCGCTGGGCCGTCCTCAGTCGACGCGGTGGTCGGCGACCAGCCGGTGTGCCAGATCCAGCGTCTCGCCGGCGACCGGAGTGGGCGCGATCTCGTCGAGCCCCCAGACCCCGGCAACGGCACTGCGCACCTCGGCCCTGGTGAGCTGGGGGTTCTCCTCGCGCACTGCGCCGACCGAGGCGGCGTCGAAGGGGAGGTCCATTGCGGCGTAGACCCTGCCGAGCACGTCCTGCAGCATCAGCCGGTCGTCGACGACGACCACGGAGGAGAAGAGCCAGGCGTTCTTGACGATGCGCTGCGCGGTGCCGACCAGCTTGACCACACCGCGGGCGTTGACGCTGTGGGCGCCCGGGCAGTACTCGCCCGGGACCTCACCCATGCGTGCGTCGATGCCGAGCGCGGCGAACGCATCCGCCAGCGCCTGACCGTAGGTCAGGAAGCGCTCCTGCAACCGGCCCACGGAGTCCGGGTCGTGGCGGACGTGGTCGATGACGAGCGTGTTCTGGGTGTAGGCGACGGCCCGCCCTCCGGAGGCGCGTACGGCGACGTCGAAGCCCGCCGTCCGGGCGGCTGCGACTGCCGTGCGGAAGCCGGGTAGGCGGGTGTCGCGCCGACCGAAGACCACGGCCGGGGTGGTCGGGCTGTAGACGTGGATCGCCTCGGGCAGCTCCCCGTCCGCGGCGCGGCGCAGCATCGCCGGGGCCACCGCGAGCTCCATGGCCTCCTCGGTCCCGGCAGGCCCGACGTGGACGACGGCGTCGGGATCGAGGAACTGCACGAGACGATCATGCCCGGCCGGTGGCGCCCGAGCCCGCGGCGGGCCCCCGATCATGCCCGGTGGCGGCGGAGCGGGGCGCGTCAGCTCCCGCCGACGCGCCCCTCCCAGGACCCGGTGCGCCCTCAGCCCGCCGGCATGTCCAGCGACGTCTCCGAGACCGGCCCCTTCGGCCCGGTCCCCCTCGTCACGGTGAGGGTGAAGTCGACCGCGTCGGTGCCAGCCGGCACCGGGGTGGGGATCCGCAGCTTCGCGGTCTGCTCCTCGGGGATGTCGAACGAGACCGAGCCCAGCTTCGTGCTCCCGGCCACCGCCGAGAGCATGCCTTGGCACCCGGTGGCGCCGGTGCCGCAGCTGAGCTGCAGCGAGATCCGGTGGTCGGCATCGGGCAGCAGCGCGGTCGTCGTCACCGAGGTGAGGGAGGGGAACAGGTTGCCGGTCGGCGTGTTGTCGCCGTTCGGGTCGAAGCAGCCGTCGAACTCCGAGACCGGGTTGGTGACGACGTCTCCCTTGGTGTCGGTGATCGTCTGGTACCCGACGAGCTTGCTCGAGCCGCCGGCCGTGTAGCAGCCGTTGCTGTGGACGTCGAGCTCGAACTTGCCGTAGCCCTCCGGAGGCATCGGGTTGGCGGGGTCGGTCCAGCTGACCAGGCAGTTCCAGTTGCTGCCCGGGCCGATGTCGTCCTCGACCGCGCCGCCCTTGTCGCACATGGCCTCGGCGTGCAGCGACGCCGGGGTCACGCCGTGGTGGCCGAGGAGCTTCGCCTGGTCGGCGTACAGGTTGGCGAACGCGACCGGCAGCGACCGTTCGAGGCGGGCCCGGGTCACCGAGCTGCCGCCCCCGTCGCCGGCGACGACCGCGCCGCCGACCGCGAGGACGACCAGCATGGCGGCCGCGACCGAGATGATGAAACGACGCACGATGATCAACCTCCGGTGATGTCGCGGCGGCGCAGGATCAGGAAGGCGGCGGTCAAGCAGGCTACGCTCCATCCCGCGCTCGTCACGACGGACTCGAGGAGCGGCCCGGTGAACCGGGGTGCCGCCAGGAGGCCGTGCCAGGCCTCGAAGGGGGTGGTCAGCAGGAACGGGCGCAGCGTCTCGATGCCGCCGAGAGCGCCCACGAGCTGCATGACCAGGCCCAGGACGACCGGTGCGGCGATGCCGACCGCCGCGTTGCGCGACCACACCGAGAACAGCAGGGCCAGGCAGGTGAACCCCACCATCGGCAGCGCCATCGAGGCCCAGGCGGTCGAGACGAGCGCGACGGCCGAGGAGGCCGGGATGGTCTGACCGGACAGCCCGGTGAGGGGGTGCGCGCCGACGATCAGCACGGAGAAGGCGATCGTGGACGCGGCCAGGAGCACCAGCGTGAGGAGTGCGAACACGACGGCCACCACGGCCTTCGCCCAGAACAGCCTCGAGCGACTGATCGATCGCGTGAGCACGGTCTTCCAGGTGCCGTGCTGGTCCTCGCTGGCGAAGATGTCGCCGGCAACGATCGCGGTGAGCAGCGGCAGCACCCACTGGGAGGCGACACCGAGGACGAGCAGCGCCATCGCGAAGCCGTTCTCGGTCGCGAACCGGCCGAACAGGGTGTCCTTGGGCGGTCGGGGCTGGCTGTGCACGACCAGCACGACGGCGATCGGGGCCAGGATCGCCCCGATCACCAGGGCCCTGGCGCGCAGCTGGGCGCGGAGCTTGCGGGTCTCCCAGCGGAGCGCGGCACCGAACCGGGGCCGGCCCGGGTCGGTCACCTGCTCGCTGGTCGGGGTGCGCGGCTGCGCGACGGTCGTGGTCATCGGGCTGCCCCGGCCTGCTGCCGGTGCGCGAAGCGTTCGCCCGGCTCGCTCGGCTCGTCCGGCTCGGCCTCGGTGTCGGTGAGCATGAAGAACAGCGCCTCCAGGGGGGTCCGGGTCGGGGTGAACGCACGAAGCTCGATGTCGGCGCGCACAAGGTCGGCGACGTACGCCGAGAGCAGGTGGCTGGCCCCACTGGCGACCAGGCCGCCGCCGCCGTCCGGCTCGACCGCGACGGCCGGGTGGAGCTCGCGGGCGAGGACCACGGCGCGGGCGTCGTCGCTCGTGCTGAGCAGGTGGCCCGGGTCGGGAGCCATCGCCCGCAGGTCGCCGATCGAGCCGTGGAAGGCGACCCGGCCGCGGGACATGATCGTGACGTTGTCGCAGATCTCCTCGACCTCGTCCATGTGGTGCGAGGAGAGCAGGACGGTGAGGCCGCCCTCGGTCAGCCGCTTCACCAGGGCCCGCATGTCGCGGATGCCACCGGGATCGAGGCCGTTGGCCGGCTCGTCGAGGACGAGCAGCCGGGGGTCGCGCAGGAGGCTCGCCGCGACGCCCAGGCGCTGCCGCATGCCGTAGGAGTAGCCGGCCACCTTGTCGTTCTCCCGGCCGGCGAGGTCGACGACGTCCAGCACCTCGTCGATCCGGCTGCCGCTCCGGGTCGGGTCGGTGCCGTCGAGGAGCGCGAGGCCCTCGAGGTTCTGCCGGCCGGTGAGGTAGGGGTAGAACCGCGGACTCTCGATGAACCCCGCCACGCCGTCGAGCACCTGGACGCCCGCGTCGGCCCAGGCCCGGCCGAAGACCCGGACGGTTCCCGAGTCGGGCCGGATCAGGCCGAACAGCATCCGCAGGAAGGTGGTCTTCCCGGCGCCGTTCGGGCCCAGGATCCCGTAGACCTCGCCGGGCGCGACCTGGAGGTTCAGGTTGTCGACGGCCACCAGGGGCCCGTATCTCTTGGTGACGTCGACCGCGTCGACCGCCAGCTCGGTGCTGCTGTCTGGGTGCATGGCCGGCAACGTAGGGACCCGATCGTGAAGGGTGGATGAAGTCGGCGGCCCGCCTCGTGGCCGATCGCAGGTGCCGACCGGCCTGCTGGTAGGACAGGGGCATGAGGATTCGCAGCATCGGCAACGACACCGTCGGCCGCACCGAGGTCGGCGCCATCGGGCTCGGCCTGATGACCTTCGACCAGACCGGCACCCAGCCCCGCGAGCAGCTGCTGGCCACCGTGCGGGCGGCGCTCGACGCGGGGGTGACGCTGTTCGACACGGCCGACGCCTACGGGCCCGGCGAGGAGAAGGGCGCCGACGCCCAGGGCGAGAACGAGCTGCTGATCGCCTCGCTGCTCGACGAGCTCGGCGTACGGGACCGGGTGCTGCTGGCCACCAAGGGCGGCCACGTGCGCACCGAGGGCGGCGCCTGGGGCACCGACAGCACCGACGCCCACCTCAAGCAGGCCGTCGACGACAGCCTGCGCCGCCTCGGGGTCGAGCAGATCGCGCTGTGGCAGCACCACCGGCCCAGCAGCAAGGTCCCCTACGAGGAGGTCGTCGGCACGATGAAGGAGATCGCCGCGTCCGGGAAGGTCCGGATGCTCGGCATCTCCAACGCCAACCCCGAGCAGATCCGGGCCGCGCACGCCGCCCTGGGCGACTCGCTGGTGAGCGTGCAGAACCAGTTCTCACCGGCCTTCCGCAGCAGCCGTCCGGAGATCGACGTGTGCGCCGAGCTCGGCCTGGCGTTCCTGCCGTGGAGTCCGCTCGGCGGTCTCGGCGACGCCAAGGAGCTGGCCGTCAAGCACCCGGCGTTCGCGCGGGTCGCCGAGGAGCGCGGCGTGAGCGCCCAGCAGGTCGCGCTGGCGTGGGAGCTGGCGCAGTCGCCGGTCGTGATCGCGATCCCCGGCGCCAAGCGGCCCCAGTCGATCCAGGACTCCGCCGCCGCGGCCGAGCTCGACCTCACCGACGAGGAGCTGCAGGCGCTCGACGCCGACTGACCGGGCTCGGGTGGTTGCGCGGCTCAGACGTCAGGGCGCCTGCGCACCTCAACCACCGGGGGCTGCTAGCCGGAGACGGTGATGACGGTCTTGTCGCCGGTGCGGGCGACGGCGTGGGCGAAGGCCTGCGGCGCGTCGGCGAGCGGGAACCGGTGGCTGACCAGCGCGTCGAGGTCGATCCCGCCGGTGGCCAGCTCGATCGCGCGGGGGTAGGTGCCGTGCATCCGGCGCACCATCGCGAACGTCAGGGCCTTGCGCCGGGCGGGGGCGGCGGGGAACGACGAGAGCGGCACGGACGGGATGCCACCGAGCGCGATCCGCGCGCCCGGCCGCGCGCACGAGACGGCCGTGCCGATGCCGTCGTCCGCCCCCGCCATCTCGATGACCACGTCGACCCCGCGCCCGTCGGTCAGAGCGTGGACCGCCGACGGCGTGTCCTCCGGAGCCCAGGCCGCGTCGGCGCCGAAGCGTCGTGCCGTGTCGCGCCGGTGCGGCAGCGGCTCGCTCACGAGCACGCGCGCGGCGCCGGTACGGCGAGCCACCGCGGCAGCGAGCACCCCGATCGGTCCGCCGCCCACCACCAGCACGTCGTCGCCCGGACGCAGGTGCGCCACGCCCACCGCGTGGATCGCGACGCCGAGCGGCTCGAGCAGCGCGCCGGCGTCGTCGCTGAGGCCGTCCGGGAGCGGGACCAGCAGGTGGTCGGGCCACAGCAGCCGCTCCTGGAGGCCGCCGTCCAGGCCGGCGTGTCCGGCGAAGCGGACGTCGGGGCACAGGTTGCCGTGCCCGGCGCGGCACTGCTCGCAGACCCCGCACGGGATCGCGGGGTCGACGGCGACTCGGCGCCCGGCGTACGGCCCGTCCAACGCGCACCCGGCGAGCTCGTGTCCGGGGACCACCGGCCGGTCCAGGGTCACCTCGCCGGTGCCCCCGTCGGTGAACCAGTGCAGGTCGGACCCGCACAGCCCGACCGAGGTGACCTCGACGGTCGACCAGCCCTCGGTGGGCGGGGGTAGCGGGGCGATCTGCTCGACGCGCAGGTCGCCGACGGCGTGGAGTCGGGCGGCGACGGGCACGCCGCCAACCTACTCGGCGCTCGGGCCGCCACACTGTGGGGCGTGGACCGTCCGACCCTTCACCGGCTGTTCCCGCGCCGGGTCGCGATCGTGTGCGCGGCGGTGCTGGTCGTCCAGGGGGTCGGGCTCGCGCTGCTGGTCCGCGACGTCCGCGAGCCGCGCCCGCACCAGGCGCCGGTCGCCGTGGTCGGACCGGCCGTCGTCGCCCAGGGCCTGGCCGAGCAGGTCAACGCGCTCGAGGGCCGGCCGCTCGACGTCACCGCGGGCGCCGATCGCGAGCGGGCGGTCGACGACGTGCGGCACGGCGTCACCGTCGGCGCGGCGCTGATCGACCTCACCGGGACCCGGGACCAGCTGGTGCTCAACGGCTCGACCGACGAGCGGCTGGCCCGCGCCGTGCGGCAGCAGGCCGAGGCGATCGAGCGCTCGCACGGGCGGACGCTCTCGGTCCGCCGGGTCACGATGTCCGAGGTCGAGGGCGACGTCGTGCGCCGCCTGGCGGTGGGCTTCGGCGCCTTGGGCTTCCTGGTGGCGTTGGCGCTCTCGCTGCGCTTCGGGCCGACCGCGAGCACGCTCCGGCTCGGCACCCGGCGGGTCCTGGCGGTCGCGGCGATCTCGCTGGTGAGCGGGTACGCCGCAGCCGTGCTGATGCCCGGGGTGGGCTCGCTGGACACCGGCGCCCAGCTGCGCCTCGCCGGCGTCCTGGCCCTGACCGCGGCGGTGGCCGCGACGGTCACACTCGCACTGGAGGGGGTGGCCGGCTTCGGCGGCCTGGGCCTCAGCGGCGCCTTCTACCTGGTCGTCGCCACCCCGCAGCTGCTCGGCACCGACCCGCACCTGCTCCCGGCACCGTGGCCGGCCCTCTCGGACTGGCTGCCGCCGGGTGCGAGCGACGCGGCACTCGCCGCGATCGCGCTGTACGGCGGTACCGGGATCCGGCTGCCGCTGCTGGTGCTCGGCGTGTGGCTGCTGGCCGCCGTGCTCGGGCTGCTGGTCTCGCGCCGGGAACGGGTCCGGGAGCAGACCGCGCCCGACGCGGGCCTGGACGCGCCACTGCTGCGGCACCCGCCGCTGACGCCCGTGGTGCGGCACGGGCGGCTGGTGCGCTGGCGCTGGCGGGTCGGGGTGGTGGTGCTGCCCGCCGCGGCCGCGGCGTTCGTCCTGGTGTCGTTCGTCCCGCGCGACGACGTCGCGGACGCCGCGCCGGTCGCCAGCCGGGCCAGCGAGACCCAGTGCGTCTCGACCGGCACGGTCCGCAGCGTCGCCGACCTCAACCGGGTGGTGCGCACGGTCCGCGGCGGACCGGAGTTCCAGGGTGGCGACGTCGGCGCCGACACCGAACTGCAGGACGGTCGCCGGCTGATGGTCTTCGGTGACACGCTGCGCAGCCCGGCGTTCGACGGCCAGCGGTTCGTGCGCAACTCGATGCTGGTCATCGGCGGCGACTGCATCCAGGCCGTCCTGCCCGAGGACCACGGGGCGCTGATCCCGGACCGGCCGAGCGCCCGGTCCACCGGCCGGGTCGGGTATTGGCCGATGTCCGTCGTCACCGTCACCCACCCCGGCTACGACCTGGTCGTGGTGACCGCGCAGCGGGTGTGGAGCACCGGTACCGGCGACGCGTTCGGCTTCGAGAACCTCGGACCCGCGGTCGCGGTCTTCGTGGTCCCGCGGGGCGAGACCCCGCAGCTGGTCGCCGTACGCGACGTCGGACCCGACGCCGCCGACATCACCCGCCCCGAGTGGGGCGCGGCGGCGGTGGTCGAGGGCGACTGGCTCTACCTCTACGGCACCGCGAACCCCGACCGGCCCTACGTCTTCGGCTTCTCCCTGCGGGTCGCCCGGGTGCACCCGGACGACGTGCTGCGGCCGGCGGCGTGGGAGTACTGGTCGGGCACGGACTGGGTCGCGGACCCCGCGCGGAGCGCGGAGCTGATCCCGGCCGAGGGCGGGACCTCGCAGACGCTCTCCGTGTTCCGCGACGGCGAGCAGTGGTACGCGCTCAGCAAGCGCGACGAGTTCCTCGGCACCGACGTCGTGGTGTGGACCGCGCCCGACCCGTGGGGACCGTTCGACGGCGGGCGCGCCGTCACCGCGCTGCCCTCCGATGCAGCGCAGGGCCGGCTGCGGTACCTGCCGCTCGCCCACCCCGGGCTGCTGCCCGAGCCCGGCACCGTCGTCGTGTCCTTCAGCCGCAACCGCACCGACGTCGACGAGGTGGTCGAGGACCCGACCCGCTACCGGCCGGGGTTCCTGCGGGTGGACCTCCCGTAGCATCCCGCTGGGCAGGGTCCCCGGCGACGGCCGAGCCAGCCATACTGGCCCGCATGGGTGATCCGAGGTGAGCAGCGGACGGCGTCGGTCGGCGTTCGTGCTCCTGCTGCTGGCCGTCGTGATCAACCTCCCCCTCGCGCACAGCACCTGGACGGACGCGAAGGTCGAGCGGTCGGGTGAGGACGTCAGCGCGACCGTCGTGGAGCACGGGGACTCCGACTGGCTGTCGTTCCGGTTCCCGGCCGACGTCGACCCCGACCAGCGCACCTGGTCGGTCGAGGTCGACGACCCGACGTACGACGAGGCCGTCGCCACCGGGCGGCTCGAGGTCCGGGTGCTCGACGCCGACCCGTCCGCCTACCGGGTCGACGGCGCCGTCGAGAGCCGGGTGCCGCTGGTGGTGACGGCGGTGGCCGACGTACTGCTGCTCCTGCTCGTGCTGCTGATGTGGCGCTTCGGGGGTCGGCTGCGCAGCAGCCTGCGCGCGGTCGCGCTGGGCGACGTGGAGCGGTGCAAGCCGGAGATCCTGCTGGAGCGGCTGCACGCCGAGGACTACCTGGTCCGTGGCGAGGTGCTCGAGGTGGGGCCGGACCGGGTCGTGCTCGATCTCGGCAATCGGACCATCGAGGTGCTGCTCGACGGGCACCAGAACCCGGTCGGCCACCAGCAGGCCGCCCAGGTGCGGGCCCGGATGATCGGCTGACGAGCCGCGCTCAGGAGGCCCGGAGCTCGATTGCCGGCCGCGTGACGGCCGGGCGCTCGATGGCCGGGCGCTCGACGGCCGGCAGGGCGACGGCCAGCGGAGCCGGGACGACCGCCGGCTCGGCGGCCGGGTCGGCCTCCGCGAGCTGCGGGCGGCGGGCGATGCCGGACACGAGGACCGCGACCATCAAGGTGGGCACCAACAGGACGAAGGCCAGCAGGCCTGCCATCAGCAGCGCGGTGATCGTCATGGGTCCTCCGGGGGTCGGGTCTGCAGGTCTCGTTTCCCGCCGGGCCGCTGCCGAAACGTCGGGGGCGTGTGGCCTGGCCGACATCGCACCCCGGCTGGCGTCCGCGAGCACATCGGAGGCTGCGATTCGGGGTAGTGGGCACCCATGACCTCGTTCTCCGCCGACACCCGTGCCGAGGCGGTCGTGGACGCGCCACGCGACCGGATCTGGTCGGCCCTCACCGATCCCGGACTGGTCGCCGAGCTGACGCCGTTCGTCCGGTCCATCCGTGAGGACGGCCCGCACTGGTGCTGGGAGCTGAGCGGCCTGAAGGTGCTCGCCGTCGGAGTCGCGCCGGCCTTCACCGAGCGGATGACGTACGACGAGCCGGAGCGGATCGAGTTCCGCCACGACCCGCCGCCCGGCAGGACCGAGCGCTCGTCGGTCGAGGGGTGGTACTCCCTGACCGAGCACCCGGCGGGCACCCGCCTCGGGACCGCACTCGAGATCACCCTGGACCTGCCGCTGCCTCGGGTCTCCGGGCCCGCGGTGCGGGCCGCGATGACCCGCGTCATCGACCAGATGGGCGACCGGTTCTCGCGGAACCTGCTCGCCCACCTGGACGCCCGGCAGGTGGCCTGAGCCGGCCAGGCCGCGGCGTACGTCTGCGGACTTGTCGGGCAATGCCTGCACTTCTGGGCCGAAGTTTCGGCCGAACAGTGCAGGTTTCCCCGGGTACCCGGGGAAACCACGGCTCGGCCCCGGCCCGAGCCGCCGGACCCCGAGGCGGACCCCTGATGGCCGCGGCTGCACCCGGGTGCGCCCGACTTGCCGGTAACCCCGCGACTGGAGAAGGGTGCGGGGCATGGCCGCCACCGCCTCGTCGTACTCGATCACCATGCGCCTGCACACGGCGCCCGACCACGGGGTGATCGGCGCAGTCGCCACCGCGATCTCGGCTGCCGGCGGCATCGTCACCGCGATCGACGTCGCGGACTCCAGCCACGTCCGGCTGGTCGTGGACGTGACCTGCTCGGCCAGCGACGCCGAGCACGCCGAGCAGCTCGAGGCGGCCGCCGAGTCGGTCGAGGGCGTGGCGGTGCACCGGGTCAGCGATCGGACCTTCCTGCTGCACATCGGCGGCAAGATCGAGGTCGCCTCGAAGGTGCCGCTGCGCAACCGCGACGACCTCTCGATGGCGTACACGCCCGGTGTCGGACGGGTCAGCATGGCGCTGGCGGAGAACCCGGGCGACGTGTCCCGGCTGACCGTCAAGGGCAACTCCGTCGCGGTCGTCACCGACGGGTCCGCCGTGCTCGGCCTCGGGAACATCGGCCCGGGCGCCGCCCTCCCGGTGATGGAGGGCAAGGCCGCGCTGTTCAAGCGGTTCGCGGACATCGACGCCTGGCCGATCTGCCTGGCCTCCCAGGACACCGACGAGATCGTGCGCGCGGTCGAGATGATCGCGCCCGGCTTCGGCGGCATCAACCTGGAGGACATCGCCGCGCCCCGCTGCTTCGAGATCGAGCGGCGGCTGCGCGCGAGCCTCGACATCCCGGTCTTCCACGACGACCAGCACGGGACTGCGATCGTGGTGCTGGCCGCGCTGACCAACGCGCTGCGGGTGGTCAAGAAGGACCTCGCGGCGGCGCGGATCGTCGTGTCGGGTGGTGGCGCCGCGGGCACCGCGATCGTGACCCTCCTGATCGCCGCGGGCGCGCCGGACATCGTGGTGTGGGACCGCGAGGGGTGCCTGTCGCGCGACGACGACACCCTGCCGCCGGCCAAGCGCCAGCTCGCCGAGTTCACCAACCCGCGCCTCGTGCGCGGCGACCTGCGTGCGGGCCTCGACGGTGCCGATGTCTTCATCGGGGTCAGCGGCCCCGGCCTGCTCGACGCGGAGTGGATCAAGGACATGGCCCCGGACCCGGTGGTGTTCGCGCTCGCCAACCCCGACCCCGAGGTCGACCCGGCGGAGGCGGAGAAGTACGCCGCGGTCGTGGCCAGCGGCCGGTCCGACTACCCGAACCAGATCAACAACGTGCTCGCCTTCCCGGGGGTGTTCCGCGGGCTGCTCGACGCCCGGGCCAGGGAGATCACCATCGACATGCTGCTGCGTGCGGCCGAGGCGATCGCGCTCGTCGTCAAGGACGAGGAGCTCAACCCGGCGTTCATCATCCCGAGCGTCTTCCACCCCGACGTCCAGCGCAAGGTGGCCGCCGCGGTCCGCGGCGTCTGAACCTCCCTGGCGGCCGACCCCGGCGGCCGACCGGTCAGGCGACCCGCCGCGGCCACCAGAACCGGTCGCCGAGCACCAGCGCGAGCGCCGGCACCAGCAGCGTGCGGACCAGGAGGGTGTCGAGCAGCACGCCCAGACAGATGATCGTGCCGAGCTGCGCGAGCACCACCAGCGGCAGCACCCCCAGCACCGCGAACACCGCCGCGAGCAGGACGCCCGCGCTGGTGATCACTCCGCCGGTCGCCGACAGCGCCCGCAGCATGCCGGCGCGCGCCCCGTGGCCGGCGGCCTCCTCCCGGGCCCGGGTGACGAGGAAGATGTTGTAGTCCACGCCGAGCGCGACCAGGAACAGGAACGCGAACAGCGGCACGCCGCTGTCCATGGCGCCGAACCCGAGCAGCCCCGTGAACAGCCACCACGACGCCCCCATCGCCGCCGCGTACGTCGCCACGACGGTCACCACGAGCAGCGCGGGCGCGACGACGGAGCGCAGCAGCGCCACCAGGCCGCCGAGCACCAGCGCCAGGATCAGCGGCACGATCAGCCGCAGGTCGCGGTCGGACCCCTCGCGCTCGTCCAGGGCCTTCGCCTCGGCGCCGGTCACGTGCGCGTCGTACGGCGCGACCGCCTCCCGCAGCGCTGTCACGACCTGTGCGTTCTCCCCGGAGCGGCCGGTCAGGACCGCGTCGACCACGACCACGCCGCCGCCGGTGGCCGAGACCCGCGCCGAGCTGACGCCGTCCACCGAGCGCACCGCCTCGAGCACGGCTTCCCCGGATCCCTCGGTGACGACCTGGGTCGGGTCGGCGGTGCCGGCGGGGAACGAGTCGGCGAGCCGGGCGGCGGCGCTGATCGCCTCGGGCTCGTCGAGGAACTGCTCGGCCTGGTCCAGGCCGAGGTCGACGCGCAGCAGACCGACGGCCATCACCGCGAGCAGCACGACCGACCCGCCGACGACCGCGGCCGGGCGCCGGGCGACCCGCGCGCCGATCCGGTGCCACACGGTGTCCGACTCGACGGTCACGGCCTCGCCGACGTGCGGGACCCGGGGCCAGAAGACCCAGCGCCCGAACAGCACCAGCACCGCCGGTAGCACGACCAGCGCGAAGGCCGCGGCGACCACGACGCCGACCGCGCACGCGAGGCCGAGGCCGCGCGTGGTCGGCGTCAGGGAGAGCAGCAGCGTGAGCAGGCCGAGCACCACCGTGGTCGCGCTGGCCAGCACCGCCTCCGCCGTACGCCGCAGCGCGTGCGCCATCGCGCGGTGCCGGGACGGCTCGGTGCGCAGCTCGTCGCGGTAGCGGGAGATCAGCAGCAGCGCGTAGTCGGTGCCGGCGCCGAAGACCAGCACCGAGAGGATGCCGACCGTCGACTCGTCCCAGGCCACGCCCACCTCGGCCATCAGCCGGGTCGCCAGGACGCCCGCGAGTCGGTCCGCGACGCCGACCACGGCCAGCGGGACCAGCCACAGCACCGGGCTGCGGTAGGTGATGACGAGCAGCACGGCGACGACGAGCGCGGTCACGACGAGAAGGCGGGTGTTGGCGCCGTCGAACACGGCCGAGAGGTCCGCCTGGACGGCCGCCGACCCGGTCACCTGCGCCTGCACGCCCTCGGGTGCGGCGTCGTCGGCGGCGGCGCGCAGCGCGCTCACCCGGTCGGCCACCTCGCCGGCCGGCCCGGACGGGATCGGCACCGCCAGCAGGGCCGCGGTGCCGTCCTCGGCGGGCACCACCGGGCTGCCGCCGCCGGCCAGGTCCGGTCCCGCATCCCGGAGCGCGGTCAGCTGGTCGGGGGAGAGCCGCCCGCGGTCGGCGGTGAACAGCACGATCGCGGCCGTCGACGCGTCCTCGGGGAGCCGGTCGAGGAGCGCGGTCCCCTCGGTACTGTCCAGCCCGGCCGGCAGGGCATCGGTGCTGCGCGACTCGCGGTCACCCTCGCCGACGGCACCGATCAGCACCAGGGCCAGCAAGAATGGCACCAGTGCGAGCAGCCAGGCGGTGCGCCGACCGATGATCAGCGAGGTCATCCGGGCCTCCGGTTCGAACGAGCGGGCTATGATCGCTAATCAGATTAGACATCAAGTAGGTGAAATAGAAATGGCGGGACCCGGACCGGCCGGACCGGCGAGCGAGTTCGCCGACGCCTGGCGGCAGACCGGCAGCCTGGTGGCGCTGCGGGAGGCGATCGAGGCCGGTGCCCGGGTGCGCCACGTCGTGGCCCGGCGCGCGGGGCTGAGCGACTCCGAGCTGATCGCGCTCCAGCACCTGGTCCGCACCGCGCTGGGCCCCGCCGAGCTGGCCCGGATCCTCGACATCAGCACCGCCGCCTCGACCGGGGTCGTCGACCGGC
Source organism: Nocardioides sp. (assembly GCF_030019515.1). Lineage (GTDB taxonomy): Bacteria > Actinomycetota > Actinomycetes > Propionibacteriales > Nocardioidaceae > Nocardioides. Next base: position 39,051 of record NZ_JASEEQ010000021.1, read on the forward strand.
TCGCCGAGCGCGGGCACGTCGAGCGGCACCCGCACGCGGAGGACCGCCGCCGCACGGACGTGCGAGTGACCGCGTCCGGGCGCGAGGAGGTGCTCGCCCACCTGCTGCCGATGTTCACGGCGCTGGACACCTGGGATCGCTCGTTCACCGACGCTGAGCGCGCCCTCGTCGAGCGCTACCTGCGCGGTGTGCGGGAGGCCTTCGAGCGGGTCGCCGGCCCGGCGGCGCCCGCTCAGCCGCCTCCCTCGGAGGCGTAGAGCGCCGCACCCACCACGCCGGCCTTGTTGAGCAGCGCGGCGGGGATGATCTCGGTGTCGATGTCGACCAGCGGGAGGAACTCCGCGGCGGACTTGCTGACCCCGCCGCCGACCACGAACAGCTCGGGGGAGAAGAGCCGCTCCAGGGTGCGGTAGTACGTCGTCAGCCGGGCCGCCCAGTCCGCCCAGGACAGCTCCTCGCGCTCGCGGGCGCTGTTGGCCGCCCGCGACTCGGCATCCTGGCCCTCGACCTCGAGGTGGCCGAGCTCGGAGTTCGGCACCAGGACGCCGTCGTAGACCATCGCCGAGCCGATCCCGGTGCCGAGCGTGGTCACGATCACCAGTCCGGAGCGGCCCTTCGCCGCGCCGTACCTCACCTCGGCCAGCCCGGCACCGTCCGCGTCGTTGACCACGTGCACCTCGCGCCCGGTCGCGCGGGTGAAGAGCCGGTCGGTGTCGGTCCCGATCCAGGCCTTGTCGATGTTGGCCGCCGAGCGGACCACGCCGTGGCGGACCACCCCGGGGACGGTCACGCCGACGGCGCCGGTGCAGTCCGGGAACTGGTGCAGCAGCTCGACGAAGACCGCTGCCACCCGCTCGGGCGTGGACGGGGCGGGGGTCCGGATGCGGACCCGCTCGGCGGCGAAGTCGCCCGCCTCGAGGTCGACCGGTGCGCCCTTGATGCCGGTGCCCCCGAAGTCGATGCCGAAGGACTGCGGTGCCGTCTGGGCCATCCGCCAACCCTAAACTGCGGGGTATGTCGGCGCACGAGACCCGGATGCTGCTGCTGGGTGCCGTGGCGCTCTTCGAGCCGGTCAACGGCTACCAGATCCGCCGCGAGCTGCTGTCCTGGCAGGTGGACCGGTGGGCGCACACCAACCCGGGCTCGATCTATCACGGCCTGACCTCGCTGACCGGGCTCGGCCACCTGGTCCGGCACGACCTGGTCGACGGCGGCCGCGAGGTCGCGGTCTACGAGCTGACCGAGAGCGGTCGCACCGAGCTGGAGCGGCTGCTGGTGGAGGCGCTGGAGGCCGTCAACCCCTACGAGCGCAGCGCGTTCACGGTGGCGTTCTCGATGCTGCCGCTCCTCGACCGCGACCGGGTGCTGCGCAGCCTGACCCGGCGGCGCGTGGGGCTCGAGCGGACGGTGGCCGAGCTCGCGGCCACCGAGCCGGGCGTCGCACCCCCGCACGCGACCCGGAGCATGCTGCTCTGGCTCGACCTCGCGGTCGCCGAGCTCGCCTGGCTGCGCGAGACCATCGCGGAGATCCGCGCGGGCACGCTCGCCTTCGAGATCGGTGACGACTGGGGCTGGACCCCGCCCGCCGGCGACCCGGGCTGGCAGATGACCACCGACCGGGAGAAGTACCGCTCGCTACTCGGCCGCTGAGCCCGGCGCCGCCGCGCCCTTCCTCGTCCGCGCGGTCTTCTTCGCGGTCTTCTTCGCCACGTTCTCGGCCGGCTCCTCCTCGGGTGCCTGCTTCGGGGCGCCCTTGCTGGCGGCCGCCCGCTTGCGCGGCGGTCGCTGCGAGCGCAGGCGGACCCGCGGCTGGCCGCCGTCGGGATGGTCGAGATCCAGGTAGGACTGCGCGCCGGCGAGAGCGCTGAGCCGCGGGAAGCCGTAGTGGCGCGGGTCGAACGCGGCGTGCGTCTTGCCCAGGTAGCTGCCGACCGACCCGAGCGCGGACCAGCCGTCGTCCTGTGCGGTGCTGCGGACCGCGGCCTCCAGGATCGTGCGCAGGTCCGGCAGCGAGTCGGCCTCCGCCTCGGCATCGTCCTCGTGGTCGGCCGCGTGGTCGGCTCGGCGGTCGGCCCCGGCGTCCTTCCCCTGCGCCTGGTCGGCCTCGTCGCGCAGCACCTCGAGGAAGATGAACTTGTCGCAGGCCGCCTGGAGCGAGGCCGGTGTCCGCCGCCGCCCCAAGCCGTAGACGGTCTTGCCGGATTCGCGCACCCGGGTCGCGAGCCGGGTGAAGTCGCTGTCGCTCGACACGATCGCGAACGCGTCGAGATTGCCGGAGTAGAGCAGGTCCATCGCGTCGATGATCAACGCGGAGTCCGTGGAGTTCTTGCCGATCGTGTTGGCGAACTGCTGGATCGGTCGGATGGCGTGCCGCGCCAGCTCGCCCTTCCAGCCGGTCAGCTGCTGGGTCGTCCAGTCGCCGTAGGCACGCTTGACGGTGGGGACGCCGTACCGCGCCAGCTCGGCGAGCAGCGCCGCGGCGTGGGAGGCCGAGACGTTGTCGGCGTCGATCAGGACCGCGAGGCGTACGTCGGAGGGTTCGGTCACCACCCACTCCTACCACCCCCCGTAAACGAGGTGCCGACCGGCGCGCCAGGTGTCACGCTCGGGGCGTGCCCACCCAGCTGCCGATGGCGCGTCACCTCGACGCGATCCGCTCCGCGATGGTGGCCTTCGTCCGGTACGCCGACCGCGCCGGGCTCGCGGCCGCCGTGCCGACCTGCCCCGACTGGACCGTCCGGGACCTGGTCGCCCACCAGGGCATGGTGCACCGCTGGGCGGCGGCCCTGGTGCGCGGCGAGCGCGACATCGACCCGGACGCGTTCGAGGCCGTCGGCCGGGCCGAGCCGGACCCGCTGGAGTGGCTCCGCGACGGAGCGGTCGCGCTCGCCGACGAGCTCACCCGGGCGCCGGCGGACCTGCGCGCGCTGGTGTTCCTCCACGACGCCCCCGCGCCGCGGGAGTTCTGGGCGCGCCGGCAGTGCCACGAGACCACCGTGCACGCCGTCGACGCGCTCGCGGCGGCGCTCGGCCGCTGGCCGACGGCGGAGGAGACCTGGATCGAGCCGGACCTGGCCGTCGACGGGATCGACGAGCTGCTGGGCGGGTTCCTGACCCGGCCGCGCTCCCGGCTGCGCTGCGAGGAGGAGGCCCTCCTCGTGGTCGCGCCCGACGACGCCCCCGACTGCTGGCTGGTCCACCTCGGCCCCGGGCCGGCCGTCACCGAGCGGCGGGTCGGTCCCGTGTTCGCCGACGCGGACTGGCGGCTCGACGGCTCGGCGGCCTCGCTGTACCTGGCGCTGTGGAACCGGGCGCGGCGGCCCGGCCTGGACGCCGGCTGGCGCGATCGCGCGGCCGTGACCTGGGGCTGACCCTGGGCGGTGAACGGGGGCGGTGAACGGGGGCGGTGAACGGGGCCGATGAGTCGCGACGCCCGCACCGGTCTGCATCCCGCGGCCGGGACTTGACCGATGACTGTTCAACGTTGAACACTGGTGTTCAAACTTGACCACAGGGGGAATCCATGATCCAGGCACGAGGACTCGTGCAGACGTTCCACACCGGACGGGGAAAGACCGCCAAGGAGGTCCGGGCCGTCGACGGCGTGGACCTCGACGTCCACGAGGGCGAGGTGGTCGGCTTCCTCGGCCCGAACGGCGCCGGCAAGACCACCACGCTCCGGATGCTCACCACGCTGCTGAGGCCCACGGCCGGATCCGCCACGGTGGCCGGCTACGACGTGGTCACCGAGTCGGTTCAGGTGCGGCGCAGCATCGGCTACGTCTCGCAGGTGGGCTCGACGTTCTCCGGCGCCTTCGCCGGCGACGAGGTCGTCGACCACGGGATGCTGTACGGGATGTCGCGGGCCGACGCCGTACGCCGTGGGCAGGAGCTGTTCGCCCGGCTCCAGCTGGACGGGCTGTGGAGGCGGATGCCGAAGAACATGTCCGGCGGGCAGAAGCGCCGCCTCGACGTGGCGATGGGCCTGATCCACGACCCCCGCCTGGTGTTCCTCGACGAGCCGACCACCGGCCTCGACCCGCAGGCTCGGGCGAACCTGTGGGAGCACATCCGCGGGCTGCGCACCCGGCTCGGTGCCACCGTCTTCCTCACCACCCACTACCTCGACGAGGCCGACGCGCTCGCCGACCGGATCGTGATCATCGACCAAGGCCGGATCGTCGCCTCCGACACCGCCGACAACCTCAAGGCTCAGGTCGCCGGCGACCTCGTCGACCTCGAGGTGGCCGACCCCGGCCAGGTCGCCGTGGCCGCCGCCCGCCTGGGCGCGCTGGCCCACGGCGCCGGCGGCGTCGAGACCGACCACCGCCACGTCCGTGCCCGCGTGCAGCGCGCCGGGCGCGTCGTACCGGCGCTGCTGCGTGACCTCGACGGCGCCGGGGTGGCCCTGGACTCCATCGAGGTGCTCCGCCCCACGCTCGACGACGTGTTCTTGTCCCTCACCGGCCGGTCGCTGCGCGACGCCGACGCCACCGACCCCGGCGCCGTCCCCACCCAGCCCGAGGAGGTGCTCGCGTGACGTTCCTCCGCGAGAGCTCGATCGTCTTCCGCCGCCAGATCCGGATGAACCTGCGCAACCCCGCCTGGGTGCTGATCGGGATCATGCAGCCGGTCCTCTACCTGCTGCTGTTCGGTCCGCTGCTCAAGCCGCTGGTGGGCTCCTTCGACACCGGGACCGCCAACGCCTACACGTTCCTGGTGCCCGGGCTGCTCGTGCAGCTGGGCATGTTCGGCGCGTTCTTCGCGGGCTTCGCGCTGATCGGCGAGTGGCGCGAGGGCGTGATCGAGGCCGAGCGGGTGACCCCGGCCAACCGGTCCGCGCTGCTGGTCGGGCGCCTGATGCGCGACGTGCTGCAGCTGCTCGTGCAGGCGCTGATCCTGGTCGGGCTCGGCCTGGCGATGGGGTTGCGCGGCTCGGCCGTCGGGATCGGGCTCGGCATCCTGATCACCCTCCTGATCGGCGGCGCCTGCGCGGCCGCCTCCAACGCGCTGGCGCTCACCACGAAGAGCGAGGACGTGATGGCGCCGGTGATCAACATCGTGATGATGCCGGTGCTCCTGCTCAGCGGCATCCTGCTGCCGATGACCCTCGGCCCGGCCTGGCTGGAGCGGGCCAGCGACCTGATGCCGTTCCGGTACGTCGTCGACGCCGTCCGGGACGGGTTCGCCGGCGACGTCGCGAGCTCGGCGGTGCTGTGGGGCCTGGTCTGGTCGGTCGCGCTGGCCGCCCTCGGCGGCTGGTGGGGCACCGCGACCTTCCGTCGCGAGAACTCCTGACCGCGTCTCGAGCCCGCGGCTCGCGCGTCGCCTTCGGCGCCGCGCGCGGCCGCGGATCGGTCCTGCGGTCGATCGCCAGACGGTGTGGTTGCGGTCGGCGGGTCCCTTGCGCGCCACGCGGTGGACGTTTGTGCACTGCAGGTCTAGACAGTTGACATTTCCTGTGGTTTTGTAAAGGCCTGGACGTGACCACCGTCATTCACAGGAGGCCGAGCCCATGACCGCGATCCCCCCCGCCGTCCCGCACAGCACCGTGCCGGCCGGGTCTACCGCGACCTGGAGGGACAAGAAGCGCTACCTGTGGCTGATCGGGCTGGTGGTGCCCTCGCTCGCGTTCATCGGCTACGGGCTGTGGGCGCTCACCGGCTGGGGGGTGTGGTTCTGGATCGGGCCGTTCGTGATCCTGGTGGTGGTCCCCGCCATCGACCTGGTCGCGGGCCTGGACCGCTCCAACCCGCCCGACGACGTGATCGAGGCGCTGGAGCAGGATCGCTACTACCGGTGGATCACCTATCTGTTCCTGCCGATCCAGTACGCCGGCTTCGTCGGCGCGATGTGGTTGATCTCGGGGGAGTTCATCGGAGGTGGCGCGGACCTCGCGACCATCGACAAGATCGGGCTGGCCGTCTCCATCGGCTGCATCGGCGGCATCGGCATCAACACCGCACACGAGCTGGGCCACAAGCGGGAGGCCAACGAGCGCTGGCTCTCGAAGATCGCCCTGGCGCAGAGCTTCTACGGGCACTTCTACATCGAGCACAACCGCGGCCACCACGTGCGGGTCGCCACCCCGGAGGACCCGGCCAGCAGCCGGGTCGGCGAGAACTTCTACCAGTTCTGGCCGCGCACGGTCTGGGGCTCGCTGAGGTCCGCGTGGCGCCTGGAGAAGCGCCGCTACGCCCGCAAGAAGCAGCACCCGTTCCGGATCGGCAACGACGTCTTGAACGCGTGGCTGATGTCGGCGGTCCTGTGGGGCGCGCTGGTCGCCTGGCTCGGCGTCGGGCTGCTGCCGTACCTGTTGATCCAGGCGGTCGTCGGCTTCTCGCTGCTCGAGGTCGTGAACTACATGGAGCACTACGGGATGCTGCGCCAGCGCGTCGGCGTCGGCGAGCGGCAGCGCTACGAGCGCGTCGACCCCACGCACTCGTGGAACTCCAACAACATCGCCACGAACGTGCTGCTCTACCACCTGCAGCGGCACAGCGACCACCACGCGAACCCGACCCGGCGCTACCAGGCGCTGCGCGACTTCGAGGAGTCGCCGGTGCTGCCGACGGGGTACGCCGGGATGATCGTGCTCGCCATCGTCCCCGCGATCTGGCGCCGGGTGATGGACCCGCGGGTGCGCGCGCACTTCGACGGTGACCTGTCGCGGGCCAACCTGTCCCCCCGCAAGCGGGACAAGATCCTCGCCCAGTACCCGCCGCCCGCGGTCGCCCCCGCCGACGGTGGCCTCGAGGCTCGCTCCGCGCGCACCTCGACCACCGGCGCCGAGGAGACCCTGGCCGCTCGCTGCCCCGGCTGCGGCTACACCTACCGGGTCGAGGAGGGCAACGAGCTCGAGGGCTTCGCGGCCGGCACCGCCTGGGCCGACGTACCCGACGACTGGTGCTGCCCGGACTGCGGCGTACGCGAGAAGGTCGACTTCGTGCCGCTCACCGAGGCCGCGGCCTCCTAGCTGTACCCGGCCAGGACGTTGGTAGCGGCGAGCCTGGTTGAACGAACGAGAACCTC
>NZ_JASEEQ010000022.1 GCF_030019515.1 Nocardioides sp.
TAGGGACGCGCCTGTCGAGCAGCGCCTGAATGTCTTTGGTGCTCGCAGCCGCGTTGACTGGACGCTTCGCAACGAGCCCACGTTCAGCGACCGTGCTCAGTGCCCGGTGCACAACTCGACGGCGAGGCTCGGTGAGATCGGCGTATGTCTTCTCCCAGTCGTCGAACAGGGCCTCGATGGTCTTCCCCGAGGCGGTCGCCCAGAGACCAAACGTCCATTCGGCAGGGGCAAGGTCGTCCGCATCGGGCGCGGTGACGACCTGCAGCTGCTCGCGCCACCAGCCCACGTCGGTGGCGTGGTCTCGCGTTTGCTTCAACAACTCCGCCGGGTGGCCGTGGGGTCCAAACGCTGTCGCCGCGGGTCGGAGAACGCCACCGAACACGAGTGGTGCGTTCGCGCCGATGATGGCGATTTCCGAAGCGAGCCAGCAGCGCCCGGCGTGGTCGAACAGGGCAGAGGCTGTGGCCGACCAGGGGAAGGTACTGCCCTTCTGACCAGCCTTGAACCTGCGTAGCGCAGCGACCTTTGCGAACTCCGGAGAGGTCCTCCGCAATTTGGAGATGGCCTCTCTGCGGAGTCGGGTGTCGTTCTCGTCGAGGTCAGCGAACCCGATGTCCGAATGGCCGTGAAAGTTCGAAGGCCTCAATGCAGCAGCGACCTGCGCGGGCATCGAACGAACCGAGTAGACATACGGGCAGTCGCCGTCAAGCACTGCCTGTAGCAGCCGACCCTCGAACGTTCCGCCGGGTGCCGGGAGTGCGCCAGTGTTGAGGAACAACTCGGCCGTTCCCGGGGTCCTAAGGTCGAGCTCGTCTAGATTGAGCGTCACTCCAGCGGCGGCCTCGACTTCAGCAGCACGCACGAGCCACGCTCGCTCGTTGCATGTACCGACCGCGGCGGCTATCTGTACCGACCACCAGGCGGCAAACTCCGAACGCTGGTTGAGGAGTTCGCGGACCACCCGAACAGTGCGTCGAGCTTCCGGCGCTCCGGGGTCGTCAGCGAGTTCCGAGGTCAGGCGGGCCCACGCGGCGTCGGGTCCGTCATCACCTTGGACGTCGGGAAGGCTCGGCAACGGTCGCAACTCGTTGCGACTGAGCGCGTTGAGCAGAACGACCCTGCCCTCGTCGTCGCGAACCATGGCATCGACCAGTTCCCGAGCGCGTCGCGGCCGGGTCAGAAACACTCCATCGGTGACCAGGGTCCATGAGGAGATGCGCGCCGCTTGCGGCGGTTCGTCTTGGAGTTCGTCGAGGATGCCGTCGACGAGGTCGACCACCTCGCCGCCGTGCGCGTTCCCGCCGTAGAAGCGCGCAGTGTTAAGCCACTGCGGCCGGCGCAATAGCTCCCGGAACACCACTGTTCGATCAAACCCTCTGATGTCCTCGCCTGCGTAGCGATACAGGAACTGGGCGGCGAAGTACTCGCGGAGCGACAGGACCTCGAACTCAAACGTCCCCTCGGACTTGCTCGTCAACGCCCACAGCCGGTCACTGATCGCCTCGAACAGATCGTCGACGATGCCTTGGCTGTTCCCGTAACAGAACTGGAAATGCCGCATCGCGGCCTGAAGCTTGACCGTCGCCATCCGGCCCGGGGAGCTGTCCTCCTCGCTGCGGGACTGCAGGTACCAGCCGAGGAACGGGATGACCTCCTTTAACGATTCCTGGTGCTTGCGGACGGCTTTCGGGTACTTATTCGCCTCCCGTGCGAGCAACAGTTCGACGTAGGAGTCGTACAAGTCAGTTCGTTGTGTGGGCGTCGCCGCCCCTCGTTCGTGGATGAGATCGAGCAGGATGGTGAGCTGCATGGGGTTGCTGGCGAGCTCGCCGATGTACGGCTCTGCGCTCTTCCGCTTGAAGCTCTTTCGCATTGCACGGCCCTCGCGGCCGTGGATGTCTTTGACCTTGCACCACTTGCGGAGGTACTCGTCACGCTGTTCGAGGGAGAGCTCATTCAGCGCGATGACCTCGAATAGCTCCGGGTCGGGTTCGGGAAGCTCGTTGGTGCTCGGCCGGGTCGTGACGACGACCTGCACCGGGTCGGTAGCAGTCTGTCCGCGCCAGCTGAACTTGTTGACGGCGTCTACGACCTGGCCGCGCATCTTCGGGCTGCCGGCCTCGTCGAGCCCGTCAAGCACGACGATGCTCGGGACTCGATCGAAGAGGTCGTGCACGTCGTCTGCGGTGACCTTGGCGCCGCCGGACGCGTATGTCATGAGATCTGCGAGGAAGCACTCGATGCTGGACTCGCCTGCCTGTCGCTTCCTCGGGCGCTTCGTCGACTCGTCGGTCTCGCTTTGGTCGAACACGTCGAAGCCCTGAAGCCAACGGACGTACTCGCTTAGGTCAACTCGCAACGGGAACCGCGGCCGGTCGAGCCTCGGCAGATCTTCGGGACGCTTAGCCTCGGGCATGAACGCCGCACGATGCGCCTGGGACACGAACTGGGTCAACGTCGACTTCCCCTGCCCGGGTGCTCCGCGCACCAACGTCGCCGACTCTCGCACCTTTCCAGACGGGTCGACGTCCTTCGGCTTGAGCAAGTACTGGGCGACACCACCGAGGTACCGGTCGGGCGCCGGCTCGGTTGGTCGCGCAGGAGCTCGCCGGCCGGCGACGACCGGCGTCGGCCGCGCGGCGGTTCGAAGCCGCACCGCGGTCACGTCGATGAATAGGTCCGCGACCCGCTCACGGTCCACACCCTCGGACTGGCTGAACTTCACCCGTTCGTCGTCGCTCCACTGCGTCGCCGCGACCTTCCGCACGAGGCTCCGCAGACCACGGTCCCGGTTGCCGGCGAAGTGCTCGTCGATGAGGTACCGGATGAGGTCCCACCCAGCCAACATGTCGGCGTACTGCCACTTCACCTCGTCCGACATCGTGTCGAGAAACGCGTCGAGCTGCTCCCGCCACACGCACGTCATCTCTTCGAAGCCGTACGCCTTCGCTTGCTCTTGCAGCTTCCGGTCGAGCCGGTCGAACGTCCCCGTCTTCGGTGCCCCAGTGCTGCCAACGTTCGTCACAAGCACGTAGCGACGCACGCCCTCTCGCGCGAGCCGCTTCAGATTGGACTCCTCGCGGCGAACCACTTGGCCCAGCCACGACACGGGGTCCTTCTCTTGGCCGGACCCAGACCACTTCACCTGGAACACCACCACGTCGCCACTGACTGTCTGCACCCCGTCGCGACCGCCATCAGACTGGCCCAACGGAAGCGGCCGGTAGCCGGGGAACGCATCCGGCATGACGGCATTCACGAGAAGTTGGAAGTCCTCAGGGCCCAGCCGCTCGTACAAGTACTTGTAACGACTCTTCGGCATTCCGCCACTTCCCTCCCACGCGTAAGCCCATCGTCACAGGAAGCGCCGACAATTCGCAGCAATGTCGGAGTGGCAAGGCAGGGAAGATGCGGTCGCGGGACAATCTGGTCGTGAAGCTGGTGCTCCCCGCGCCACCGGGCTGTGAGATGAAGAGGGGCTGTGTCAACGGCGTCAGAGACGGGTAGTTCTGCAGAACGCATCCGGGACATCTGATCCACGTCGATGCTTGTCGAGAAGGTTCCCGCATCGTCCGGAACCAACTCCCAGCCCGCATCTGCCACTGCCACATGCATCCCGGTAGGTGTGTCTTTCCGCCGCGTCCGCGGCAAGCCTGACTTGCTTGTGCGGCATCCCTCACATCATTCGACGCTGCCGGAGCGGGCGGCAGTTAGAAGGTGTGGCGCATCGGCGTACACATCCCAGAGCTTCTTTCCGGCTCGGCGGCGAGTCTCGGGCGTACCAATCCAAACCATCGCTTTGTGCGCCAGCCAGTGCGGCGAGGGGCTACGCCCGTCAGGGTTGAGGTGCGCGCACGGTTTGGCTGCTCCTGCGGTCAGCCAACTCCGCAGAGCGACGACGACACCGTCCACGGTGGCGTCCAAATCGATGCGCAGGTCGCGGGCCATGAAGTCGACCCGACGCCCGGCGAATTGGTTCCAACGGCGCGCTTCACCCGCGAGTGGGGCCGGATACCGGTTACGGCCCAGCGATGAGGGACCGAAGTCCAGGCAGAGCTCATAGCGCCCGGTCCGGAGGGGCCGGCCAGGTACGGCGGCATAAAACGTCCACACGTCCAGGTCCTTGACTCCAGGGCGCCCTGCTCGCGGGTGCGGGAGCCCGTCCGGATACAGATAGTGCAGCGCTGCTCCCTGAGCGAGAACTACGGCGACCCTGCGGCCGGCCCATGCAGACAGGTTGCCACCCTTGGCCGGTGGTCGGGTGAGATCGTGGTGTTGCTCGTCGGCAAGCGCACCGAGACGCCAGAGGTCGCCTCGGCGAAGCGGAACCGTCGTCCGAGCGCCGCGGCGGCTGGTGACTTCGTCGTTAGGCACCTAGTCATCATCCCCGCCAAGTCATCATGATCGCATCGTCGTGACCGCGAAGTCTGTCACCGTGCGTCTTGACGCCGCCAGTTGCCCACTCAGTACCTCGCTGAAGCGATAGGTGATCAGATCACCGCTCGGTCGCTACTGGTCCGCCCAGCGGATCGGTTGCCGCCCGAACTCCACCAGCAGGTCGTTGACCCTGGAGAAGGTCTTCGACGCGCGGAAGTCCGGTTGCTCCTTGCGTGCCGCTGGGTGGGGGGCTTCGACTAGGCCGTGACGGTCGAAGTCGATGCTGTTCCAGCGCTTGATCCTCTGCGCCTTGGCGCCCCATAGAACGAAGACCATCGGCTCGGGGTGAGAGTCGATCGCCTTCAGCACGCTCTTGGTGAATGGTCGCCACTGGCGGAGATGCCCGCCGGCCCGACCGCTGGGGACCGTGAGCGCGAGGTTGAGCAGCAACACACCCTGTGTCGCCCAGCCGGTCAAGTCGCCGTGATCGTGAGGCTCAAGGCCGTCGTTGCTCATGGCGTGATGGATGTTCCTCAGAGAGGTTGGCAATTCCTTGCTGATCGGGACCGAGAAGGCCAACCCCATGGCCTCGCCCGGATTCGGGTAGGGGTCCTGTCCGATCATCACGACCTTGACCTTGTCGAAGGGCGCGAGGTGGAACGCAGCGAACACCTCGCCCTGTGGCGGGTACACCTCCACACGGAGACGTTCTTCGCGGATGAACTGGCGGAGATCTCTGTAGTAAGGCTTGGCCCATTCGTCGTCGAGAACGCCTGGCCACGGCTGCTGGGACGCGGCCAGCGCGGCTAAACTCTCGGCCTCCACGGGATCAAGGTCGGCCAGTAGTGCGATGGCTTCGTGGTCTGTATTGCTCATGTCGTTGGCTCCAATCCGGGCCAACGGCCCAGGTCGATCATCAGGTCCGGCACTTCATCTGGAGCAGATTCGATCTCGTGGCACTCGCGCTGCCGTGACCACCAAGGCCCCGCAGATCATCATCTCGTCTGGGTTCCTGGGTCGCGAGGGCAACTACCACACCTCGTGCGTCCGGTCCCGGCTAGCGGGTCCACCAATCAAGTCTGACTCCCCGGGCAAGGAGATTGGTTTTGGCGATGCGCCTCACGGCCTGGTGGCCGCGTAGGGCGCTCGGAGACTCACGCTTCTAGCCGCAGATAGCGCGCGCTGCGGCCATCCGGACATGGCCGCCATCCGCACTTTCGTCGAGGTGTGTCTTGCCAGCGCGATTGCCGCCGCATGTAGGACCCGTGTGGTTGGTGCGCATCCGGATGGTATTCGAGTGGGGTCCAATTACGGCTGAGTTATCCGGACCAACCACGTCCCCGCTTCGCGTCGTAGTCGTCGGCCTTTGCTGAGCGCGTGACGCTGACGGCCCGCTGGTCGGTTGTCGCCATGACTGACCTCACTACCACCACCGCCCGCGACCTCCTGCCCGAGTGGCGCCTCGCGCTCACCTCCGAGCGCAAGAGCCCCAAGACGATCGCCCTCTACCTCGACGCCGTCGGCCGCTACCTGACCTGGACCGAGACCCAGGACCTGCCGCCGATGCGACGCACCAGCCTGCAGACCTGGATCACGACCATGCTGGCTGCCGGTCGGTCGCCCAGCACGGCGCGGATCCGGCAACAGGCCGTGCGCCGCTACGCTGCCTGGCTTCTCGCAGTCGGGCACCTGGATGGTGCCCCGTTCCAGGGCATGACCTCGCCCAAGCTGGACCAGCCCGTGGTCGACCCGCTCACTGTCGCGCAGGTCCGCGCGCTCCTGCAGACCTGCCAGCCGGAGGCCGCCGACGTTCCCGCGACGGCGCGTCCGCTACGGCACGCCCGCGACGAGGCAATCATCCGGCTGATGGCCGAGACCGGGATCCGGCTCAGCGAGGTCATCGCCCTCACCGCGGGCGACCTCGACCTCGCGACTGGCCTCGTCACGATCCGGCGCGGCAAGGGCGGCCGCGGCCGCGTCATCCCCATCGGCCAGGCCACAGCTACCGCGATCCGCACCTACCTCGCCGTTCGCACCACCCAGCCCCATGCCGATCGCGAAGAACTCTGGCTCGGCGAACGTCGCTGCGGGCTCGCCGCCGACGCCCTCTACCGCTCCCTGCGCCGACGCGCCGAACGAGCCGGCATCACCGGGTTCCGACCCCACCGACTCCGCCACACCGCGGCCCACCGCTGGCTGGCCGCCGGCGGCTCCGAGTCCGGCCTGATGGCCATGGCCGGCTGGACCCGCGTCGAGATGCTCATCCGCTACACCCGCGCCAACGCCAGCGAACGCGCCGCCGCCGAAGCCCGGCGTCTCGACCTCGGGAACCTGTGAACGCGTTGGAGCCTCGGGAGAGCGGAAGAAGACCCACCCGAAGATTGAAACGCTCCGTTTGCTTCGAGTATTGCGAATTCGTGCCCGCCTCGAGAAAAGAAGCACCATGACCGCATTGACCACTCGTCCCGTCCAACCCCGGCAGCGCCGCCGTCGCGCCGCGCCGCACGTCAAGGACGACCTCGCCACCCACCCCGACAGCGTCATCCGACTCCTCCCGGCCGCGACCCCAAGGAGACGCTTGTTGTGCTGGCGCAGTCGAGCTCGCCACCCAGCAGGCCGCAGAGCTCCTCGACGTCAGCCGGCCCTGCCTCATCGGTCTGCTCGCCGCCGGCGACCACGAGTACCGCAAGGTCGGCAAGCACCGCCGGATCAAGGCCAGCCCCTGATGGTCTACATGGCCGTGATGAACAGGGGCCGCCCCGCGACGCCGCCGACGGACTGACCAGGAGAAGGGCGTGCTTGACGGTGCTGTTCGTCGTCCTCTGCGACGCAGACGTGCTCTACCCGAGCATCTCCGGGACTCGCTGATGGGCATTGGCCGAGACGGGCTCGTCCAGGCGGAGGGGATGGACTAGATCCTCGACCAGGTCTTCCCGACCTCGTCGCGAGCCGACCCGGCCTCGACCCGCAGAAGCGTGCCCGTACGCGTGAGCTCATGAACCGTGCCGTCCGTGACTGCTTGGTATCTGTCGGTGCCCATGCCTTCTTAGCTGCCGCTTCGCATCCGGATTGCCAGCCGCCGGTTCCACCAGCCCGGCTGGGCGGCCGCTTGCGCCAGCAGACGGTCGTACTCGCGCGGTGTCAGCCAGCGCAGTGCCGGTACGGCGACGAGGCCGGCCGCGAGCGAGCGCCCACGGCCAGGCGCTGAGGTTCTCGACCAGTCCGCCCACGACGGCCACGGCCGACACCTGGAGCACCATGTTGTAGGGAACGATCAACACGCCCTCGATCCCCTCGCACTCCACCAGCCAGGGGAGTCCGTGCCAGGTCGCCCGCGGCCAGCTCGCATAGTGCGAGATCACCGCGGCCGCGAACAGCCCGTTCGCGGCCGCGAACCTACGGTCTCCGCGCGGGCCAGGGAGACGACCGGCGGTCCGGTAGGCGCCGGCGGTCGCCAGGGCGTACCCCGCGACGGCGGGCCGCACGCCGATCCGCGGGGCACCCGGCACCCCGACCCCGACGGCTAGCTCGTAGCCGAGGTGGCTGGCCACGGCGACTATCCCGAGCCGGGTCCAGCGACGGTAGGGCATGCGTCTCAGGGTACCCGCGCGGCTACTGGTCAGCGGACGTCCTCGGACCGGGACAGGAGTCCGCACTCGCGCGTGTGCGGACCGGCGGAGTGGTCGACCAGACCGTGACGAAACGGCGGCGAAGTTGACGTTCGCACAGGGTCGTGACCACAGCATTCCCGGAGCGTCTCGACGGCATGCCGCAGCCCTCGATGACCGTGCCCTCCCAGTCTTGGAGGTCGCCGTAGGTGCTTGGCTCGGCTCTGCGGTGGACGACCCGTGCCAGGAGCCAGCGGAGCGTCTGCGACGTCCTCGGTGTCGAGGACACGGTGCGGGTCGATCGCGGATCGTCTCGTATGTCGTCCGTTCCGCGTTGGGCGTCTACTGCATGGGCAGCGAGATGTAGCCCCGGATCGGGCCGGAGTGGAGCCTGACGGCCGCGTCGAGGTCGACGTCCCAGTCAGGACGGCGAGTCAGCAGTGTCTGGAGAGCGATGCGTGCTTCGAGGCGGGCCAAGGATGCGCCGAGGCAGAAGTGGATGCCGCGTCCGAAGGCAACCTGTCGTTCGGGGTGCCGGTTGACGTCGAAGCGGTCTGCGTGGGGAAAGGCGTGATCGTCGCGGTTGGCCGAACCGAAGAGAAGCAGCACCGTGTCACCGGTCTGCATGCTTTCCCCGTGCAGCTCCACCGGCGCGGTGAGGGTTCGCGCGAGGCCCTGGACGGGTGAGTCGAAGCGAAGTAGTTCCTCGACCGCGGCCGGCACGAGTTCTGGGTCGTCCGCCAGCTGCTGTCGGACATCGGGGTGCTGGGCGAGCACCACGGCGCTGTTGGAGAGTAGGTTGGTGGTGGTCTCGTGCCCGGCGACGAGCAGCAGTAGGCAGAACCCGAGCAGCTCTTCTTCGCTGAGGTACTCGCCGTCGACTTCGGCCTGGACGAGTGCCGTCATGAGGTCGTCTTGAGGGTGCGCGCGTCGCTCGGCGAGGAAGGCTGTGAAGTACTCGTAGAGCGCGGCGGCGGCATCCAGCCCGGCGCCGAACTCTCCTCGGACAGGATTCGACTGGATCAGCGTGGTGGACCATGCCCGGAACTGATCACGGTCGTCACGCGGAACGCCGAGCATGTCCGCGATGACGATGGCGGGAAGCGGGCCGGCGAACCCGGAGACGAACTCCCAATTGCCTGCCTCCGGAGTTTGGTCGAGGAGGTCCTTGACCAAGGTCTCGATGTGCGGCTCGAGCGCTGCGATGCGACGCGGGGTGAAGGCTCGACTGACGATCTGGCGCAGCTGGGTGTGCCGGGGTGGATCGCTCATGATGAGCATCGGCAGGAACAGTTCCGTCATGTCGACCCCGGGTGGGGTTGGGAAGATGCCCGACGCTGAGGAGTACGTCGCCGGGTCGGCCAGGGCGGCGGAGACGTCGTCGTACCGGCTGAGTACCCACGAGTTGGCCTCGCGCGACCAGTGGGCCGGGGAGTTGGCCCGCAGCTCTCGGTAGACGGGATAGGGGTCAGCTATCACCTCGGCGTCGAACGGGCTGTAGGTCAGTGGCTGATCGCTCATCGAACATCTCCTTCGCGGTCGCTCCTTCATCCGCAGCCCTCGGCTGTGATCGATGTCGAGTACGGACAGTGGGCGGGGGCGACGACCGTGCCGCCCACCGACCGTCGCTCGGTGGGCCGCGTCATCTTCTGAACTCTTGGTTTGTACTGTGAGTACAACATACGATGTCGCATAGGTCGAGACCCGCGACCTCACCGAGATCGACGGCACCCGAACGGAGACGTGTGGGATGAGGAAGCTTCCGGCGAAGTTGGCCAGTCAGCTCTACGGGGCGGCGGAGCTGATCGCGGAGCGCGGTCTGGACGGCACCAAGATCGAAGACATCGCCGAAGCCACGGGCATCCCCAAGGCCACGATCTACTACCACCTCGACGGCAAGAATGCCGTGCTGGAGTTTCTCCTCGGCGACCTGTTGGACATGATCGCCGGAGCCGTCGGTGTTGCGGTCACGAGTGAGGAGAACGCGCGGACCCGACTCGAGGCGGCTGTGCTGGCGCAGCTGGGCGTGATGCTCGAGCACCCGTCCTTGTGCCGGGCACTGGTCGGCGACCTCGGACGCGCGACCCGGCTGCCCGAGTTGGCGGCGGCACTGCGGACTGCCTTCTACGAACCGATCGAGCAACTATTGGCTGACGGTGTCTCCGACGGGTCCCTGCGCCAGGTCGCCGACCCGGCAGCCGTGGCCTTGAGCGTCTTCGGTGCCATCACCGTCGCTGGCCTCAGCGCGGCCGTCGAGGGGCCCTCCGCCGACCCGTCCGCCGACGCAGCACGGTTCTCCGCCGCGATCACCGAGCTGGTCCTCGACGGTCTCGCGACACCTGGCAGTCGCGACCAGCGGCGGGGTGACCCGCTGTGAGCAGCATGGAGGAGCTCCTCGCCAGCTGGAACGAGAAGTTCCGGCTGCACGCTGATGGTGCTCAACTTCCCCCGCACCACACCCTCTGCCTCGCCTGTGGACCCGACAACCCGCACGGCCACCACCTCACCGTCAATCGTCGAGGAGAGGAGGTGCACGCGACCCACGTCTTCGATGAACGTCACGTGGGCGCACCCGGGATCGCCCACGGCGGTGCCGTAGCAACCGTTTTCGACGACCTCTTCGGGTTCCTGCTCTACCTCACGGGCGGTCCTGCGGTGACCCGGAAGCTCGAGGTGCTCTACGACTCACCGGTCATCCTCGGCACTACCTACGACCTCGCCGCCAGGGTCACCCGCACAGAAGGGCGCAAACTCTTCATGGAAGCCGACATGAAGCAGCTCGGAGGGTCACGTGTCGCCTCCGCCTCGGCCCTCTTCCTTTCTGTGGACGTGACCCACTTCAACCAGGGCTTGCCAATCTGACGCAGACAGTCCGGCGCCGTTCTTCCGGACCAGAGGGTTCCGAGCCGCGCTCGTGGGGGCCGCTCGATCCCGCCGCGCAAGTGCACCTTCTGGGCGCCACGCACCAACAACGTCAGCTCCTGCTCGATTGTCTCCACCGAGACCAGCTCGCCCTCCGCTTTTTGTTGCATGTAGCACCCATACCGCTAGCCGAGGGGGAATCCTGCTCTGTCTCTTGCGCCATAGCCGGGGACGCCTGCGCAGGCGCCGCGACCCACGGGTGGCGGTGGGCAGGCTGCAAGCCGACGCGGGTCGAAGATAGGGCCGAGTGTCCGCGGGCAGACGGACGCCGTGTCAGGAGATGTTGCCGACCAGGTAGCGCTGCAACGTAGGAGCAAACGCGGCCACCAGCTCGTCTTGGCTTGCCGAGGTCAGATCTTCGAGTCCGACGACGTGGCGAGCCACGGCAATGCCCAGGATCTGCGACATGACGAGCACGGCGCGCAATGGTGCCTGCCCGGCTCCGAGCTGGGACACGATCGGTTCCAGCACCCCCGTCGTGAACTTGTCCCGAATCATGCGGGCAGTGTCGGCTTCGACCCCGGCGGTGCGGATGATTGCGAGGATACGCTGCCGCCGGCCTGCTTCATCGAGGGCTTCGATCAGGCACCTGGCTAGGCGCTCGCCGACGTCCCTGGAGTCGCCGTCGAGGAGCTGAGCCCTCAACGCGGCCGAATCGAAAGAGAGGACGGTCACCTCGTCGAAGAGCTCCCGTTTCGAGCCGAAGAAGTATGCCACCAGGGCGGCATCGACGCCTGCCTGTGCCGCGATTGACCTCATGGTCACGCGGTCGTAGCCGCCGGCGGCGAACTGCTCGCGAGCGGCCCGAGCTATCTGCTCGCGTGTCACGCTGTGCCCCGGTCGGCGTCCTGAACCTCCCGGGCTGAGCCTGGGCGTTGCCGTCCCGGGGGTCTTTGTTCGGCCAGAAGGTTGCTCCATACACAACTCACTCCGTGCTCAGTGTGGATGCTGGCGTCGCCTCTCCGTCCCGGGGATCGCCGGCGGAGCCGAATCGACGCTGACAAGGCTCGATAGCGCGCTTCCCGAATCTACCCTGTTCCTCCTATGTATTTCGGCGTACCGTGGGCTGTGCCACTGTGGCTGGGGTGATCGTGAGGCCCGGCTCGCCGCTAGGGGTGGAGGTGAACGAAGTGAGGTACGGAGATCCGTACGGGCCGGCATGGCAACAGCTGGGAAGCGCGTTGTGGGATGCGTTGGCAGTCGTGTTGTGGACGCTGGTGGCTGGCAGCATCGCGTTCGGCTCATGCTGGTTCATGGGCCAGTTCATGTACACCGCGTGGGTTCGCGAGCATCCGCCTCCGCGCCTCCGGTTCGTTGCCGAACGCAAGCTGCGCAGGGATATCGCCCGAGGGCTGGGCGACCTCGAGGAGTACCTGCGCGAACGCGGTCCAGCCTGCCCCCACGATGTTCCTTCTCGTCCCGCGCGGTTTCGCACGTGGAGGCGCCCAGGCGCGCCCCGGCGGTAAGCCAACCTCCATCGCGCCGGACGCCCTCGGTCAGCCGTTCGCTAACTCATCGCTGATGGGCGGGCCCAGACACCCCGTCCGGGGGCCCGGCGATGGCGGCCACCAAGCAACTCCATCAACCCCAGCAGCGACGTTGAGCGCTTTCCGCGCAGCGAGCTGGCACTAACGGAGCTGCGCTTGTGTGACTCGCGGAGCGGTCCAGGCTGACTGTCGAGCCAAAGGGCCGATGGCCGCCCACGTTCAGAGAGGCTGGCAGACGCCGTAGGTCTGGGGCGGCTCCTGAAACATCGCCCGACGTTCGACTCTGGAAGCTTCGCCTACTTCAGTTGCGGACCTCGAGGTGTTGACGACCCGGAGCCTCAGCCTCCTCGTTGAGCATCGTGAGCAGTTTGTCCCCCTCGATGTCGAGGTCTGGCAGCACGCGGTCGAGCCAGCGGGGCAGCCACCATGCTCGCTCGTTGAAGACGGCCATGAGCGCCGGGACGAGCGTCAGCCGGACGACGAAGGCGTCGATAAGGATGCCAGCGGCGAGGGCAAAGCCGATCTGCTTGATCATGATGTCGTGGCTGAAGATGAAGCCGGAGAAGACCGCGACCATGATGATGGCGGCTGCGACGACGACCCGGCTGGCTTGGTCGAACCCGTGGACGACGCTCTGCCGTGCTCCCTCACCGTGGATGTGTGCCTCGCGCATTGAGGAGACCAGGAAGACCTCGTAGTCCATGGCCAGTCCATAGAGGATGCCGGTGACGATGATCGGCATGAAACTCATCAGCGGCCCCCCGGTGTCGAACCCGAAGAGGCTGCTGAGCCAGCCCCACTGGAAGACGGCAGTGGTGGCGCCGAAGGTGGCCAGGATGCTGAGCAGGAAGCCGGCTGTGGCCTTGATCGGGACGACTACCGAGCGGAAGACCAGCATCAGGATCAGCACGGAAAGCGCGATGATGATGCCGAGGTAGAGCGGAAGGACGTCGGCGAGCTTGTCGGACATGTCGATGCCGATGGCGGTGAACCCAGTTACGCCCAACTGTACCTCATTGTCGCCGGCGATCGCGTTGTCGGGCTCGCGCAGCGAAGTCACCAGGTCGCTGGTGACCTCGTCGCTCGGGCCGGAAGTGGGGATGACGCTGAACACGGCCAGGTCGCCGGCTTCGTTGACGCCGACCGGGGCGGCCAGCACGATGTCGTCTCGGTCCTGGAGGTCGGCGATCAGTTTCGCGGTCAGCTCGGGTGTGACGCGGCCGGCGGTGCCGGTGGGTTCTGCGGTGACGAGTAGGGGACCGTTGAATCCCTCGCCGAAGCCTTGCGAGACTGCCTCGTAGCTCTGCCGGGCGGCGGTGTCCTGGTTCGCGGTGGCCCCGGTGGGGATGCCCAGGTTCATGCTGGCGGCGGGGATCGCCATCACGCCCAGGATGGCGACCACACCCACTATGACGGGCCACCGGAACCTGATCACGCCTTTGACCCAGTGGTCGGCGACACTGTGTGATTCCTCCTTGACCTTGGCGCGGCGTTGGGCTCGGGCCTTGTCCGAGCAGATCCGCTCACCGACCAGCCCTAGCAGTGCGGGCAGCAGGGTCAGCGCGATGAGGACGGCCAGGGCCACCGTGGACGCCGCGACCAGGGCCATCGTGGAGAGCATGGCGATGCCGATCACGGTCAGTGCGGTCAGTGCGATGAGGACGGTCACGCCGGCGAAGAAGACGGCACTGCCCGCGGTGCCGACTGCTCTGCCGGCCGCCTCCTGCGCGGTGAGTCCGCGGTCGAGGATGAGCCGTCGCTGCCGGTTGACGACGAACAGCGCGTAATCGATGCCGACGGCGAGGCCCACCATGAGACCGAGCACTGGGGTGGCGGAGTTCATCTCGACGGCCGTCGAGAGCGCGTACGCTCCGCCGACGCCGATGCCGACCCCGACCAGCGCGGTGACCAGGGGAAGGCCGGCCGCGATCAGCGAGCCCAGGGTGAGCACCAGCACCAGGGCGGCGACGGCGAGACCGATCACCTCGCCGATGCCGACCGGGATCTCGATGGCCTTGAGCGAGTCGCTCGGGAGCACGGTGATCCCGGTCCCGTGCTCCGCGCGCTCCACCACCTCGACCACCGAGGTGACGTCATCGTCGGTCAAGGAGGTCGAGGCGACCGTGAACTGGAATTGGAACAGCGCGACCTGACCGTCGGAGGACACCAGCACGCCGGGCACAGGTGCTCCGTCCACCAGCAGCGGCTGGTAGGGAGGCGTCTGCCCCTGCGCCGATCCCGTCGGGGGAGTGCCCGGTGCATTCTCCTCGGGAGTGCCTGGAGCGCCTTGATCAGCCGCACCCGGAGCAAGGTCGAGGGGGTTTACGACCTTGTCGAGGTCATAGACGTCGTTGACGGTGTTGGTGATCACCGAAAGGCGGTCCGCGGTGTCGAGTCGTTCACCCTCCGGGACGGTGAAGACGACGCTGGCCTGACCTCCCGAGGCTGCAGGCAGCTCATCGGCTACGCGGTCGAGCACGGTCTGTGCCTCGGTGCCCTCGATCTTCATCTCGGAGCTGACACTGACCCCGTTGATAGCGACCGCACCGACGACCACGGCGAGGACCGCGAGCCAGCCCGAGATGAACAGCCACGGCTTGCCGAAGGCGGTTCGTCCGAGCCGGTACAGGAAGGTGGACATGGGTCTGGTGCTCCTTGAGGGCGAGGGGGTTCTAGAGGCCGTTGCGTAGGTAGTCGAAGGTCAGGTCGAGAAACGAGCTGTAGTCCATCGCGGCGGAGCTGAGGTCGCTCTCGCCGCTGAGGTGGACGTCGAGGGTGCCCTCCAGGGCGGCCATCACGGCGCCGTACACCGCGCCGAACAGCAGCGGCACATAGATCGAGGGGTACCGGTCCCCGGCCACCGACCCCAAGAGCTCCTGGGCGGTATGACGCATGCGCTGCTGAACACCCAGGACGTAGGGCTCCAGGGTCGGGTACTGCCGCGCCATCGTCATCAGCTCGCGCATCGTCAGCAACGTGTCTTCGGTGAACTGCTCCCTCATGACGGCCAGCAGGGCATCGAGCAAGGGCAGGTCTGCGGGGAGGCTGGTCAGGATCTCGCTGACGTCGTCGACCCGGCCGAACGCGACCGAAGCGACCGCCTCTTCCTTGCAGGAGAAGTGGTTCGCGAAGGTGCGTCGCGAGTAGCCCGCTCGGTCGACCACGTCCGCGGTGACGAAACCGAACAGGCCACGCTCTCGGGTGAGCTGGAACGCCGCCACGGCCAGCGTCTGTCCCGTCGCCTCTCGCTTGAGGTCACGCAGTCCACGATCCATGTGCGCAGTATGACCTGTCGTGCCCAATGGGCAACATTGCCCACCGAGCAGAGCCGTGGCTTCGGGGCGCCATGGACCGCAACAGTCCGACGCGCTCGGTAGCGTGGCGGCAACAGCTCGCCATCGCCCTCCGGCGCCGCGGGTGGCATTGGGTGGGCGTCCAAGGATGGGAGTGCGCGCATGGGCACTGCGGGGGATGGGACGGACGCTGGACGCGTAGCGGACCTCACGCAGCTGGCTGACGGCGCGCAGTTCGCTGACGCCGTGCTGGCTCTACTGGCGGTCGCTCGGCGGACCAGGGGCCGACTGCAGCCCCTCTTCGAGGACGTCACCGTGCCGCAGCTGGTACTGCTGGATGCTGTCCAGGCCTGCGGGCGGGAAGGCATCGTCGCAATCTCGGAGTACACGTTGCTCAGCCAACCGACCGTGACCCAGCAGGCCGCCGCGCTAGAAGCCGCCGGGCTTCTGCGTCGCATCGCAGCCGAGAACGATCGGCGCCGGCGGGTCCTCACGCTCACCGAACGCGGTGAGGACCTCCTGGCATCTAAGCGCGGACTGGTTGCCGACCGGTTATCAGTGGCCTGGGCATCGCTCAGCGCCGAGGAGCGGTCGATCGCGGTCCCGCTGCTGCGTCATATCATTGACCTTGTCTCGGAGTTGGCCTGACACTTGCACGCACGGACGCGGGAGGAGCCGGCGCCTGCGGCCGGCCGATCGGGACGAGCGCGCTCGGGTGGTGCGTGGCCAGCTGTTGGCACGGGCGGCGACGGCCGAGCCCATCCGACTACGACCGACGGACTGACGCGAGGGCCCGCATCTCCCCTGCGCCCCGTCGTAGGACCTGCGAGGGTCTGACCTAAGCCGCCTCCATCAGGGCGAAGTGGGGCCGCGCACGTTCGCCGGTTCGAGAAGTTGGAGACGCCTCTGTTTCGGGCACACCCACCATCGGAGATGCAGGCACGAGAGTCACCAGGAGGCCGGTGTAGCAGACAAACGTCCGAGCCAGCAGTCCCGAGCTCGGCGGTGGTGCTCGCGTGCTGGCGTTCGCTGACTTGCCTACGATTGGTCACCCATCGCTGAGTTCGCCCGCCGCTTTGCGCATCTGAGAGATGGCATGGTCTTCGTCTCTGGGGAGCGTCGCGACGAGCTCATTCACCCGTCGCCAGCGGTCGAACGTCGCTGCGTCGCTACGGCCGGCCGCAGCCAGCGCCGACCACGTGTCCGCGCAGCGCAGGAGCGCGGTTCCGGCCTTCGCCATCTCAGCGGACCCCGTTAGCCGAGCCACGTCGGCACAGAAATGTGCCTGCAACCGGCGGAACAGGCCGCCGCCGGTCCCTGCCTTCTCCACAAAGGCGTGGAGTGAACGCAGCGCGACGTCTAGTTCCGGTTCGGGCATGAGCCCCGGCCACCGGTCGACATCCTCGGCGAATACCGCGACTCCACTGATCCCCGCAGCAGCAACGGCATCCGGCGGCAGCGCCGACGTATCCGGGATAATCGCGGTTACCGGCGCTTGCATGTTCTCGACCGAGGCGACGAGGGCCGAAGCCGCGGTCGGGCGGAGACCGGGCAGGCTCTGGGGCCAGTTCACGAAGTACGTGGTGTGCCTCGTGGGCACGGGGAACGACCGTGACGCGCGCGCCCGCGCAAGAGCCTCGTAGGAGACTTCCTGCACCTCGGCTCGGTCGTTGTCCACCACAAAAGCCTTCTCCGTCTCGTCGTCATAACCGATCACGACGATGTCATGCCGACTCATCTGAAGGCGGACATTGAGGTAGGGCAGCTCAGCAATGTCCGCCCACATCAGCACGGGACGGCCTCGCTGGAGCTCCCTGCGGACCCAGCCCCAACCGGTCACGGGGTCGTCGGTGCCACGGACGTCGACCTCTGCACCGAGCCTCGAAAGAAGGTCGACCTCAAGGTCGCTGCTACGCCCGACGAAGTAGATGGGCGGGGTGAGAGCCGGCACGCGCAGATAGGTGAAACCCAGACCGCCGCCCATCCCGAAGACCAGACCTTCGCTCGGTACCTCCTCCCAGCCGAGACCGGCCCACTCCAGGAGGTCTCTCAGCGCTCCGGAACCGCAATGACCGGCCTCGCGGTGGGGATAGTCCAGCAGGATCCGCCGCGGCTCCGGCTGTCGGGGCAGGAACTCAGCTGACATGGCAACTCCTGGATGGGCTCGCAGCGCTCTGTGCGTACGCCGGTGGGTCGGGCGCGGCGGGTTCCGCGACTCTACATTTCGCTGAGGCACGCAGGGGCTCGCGGTCGACGGCGGTCGTGAGGGCTGGTGCAGGTCACGATTCGAGGGACAGGAACCGGACGGCGACGTCGGAGATCTTGCGCGCCGTCGCGGTTCGGTCCCACTTGGGGAGCGCCAGATGACTGACCGTCAGGCGCACCATGGTGTCGGCCGCGTCGACGACGTCGTCTGGGGGAAGACTCGGGTAACTCTTCGCCACCCATGCGGCTAGGGTGTCGGAGGCGAGGTCGAGAAGCCGCGCGGATGTCGTGAGCAGCGGGAGCATCCCTGTGGACGGCTGACTGCCCGCATCCAGGTCTCGGTTGGAGATGAGCACTGCCTTGAGCAGGGGGCTGCGCTCGGCCTCGATCAAGGTGTAGTCGACGGCTGCTGCGATGCCGCGTTTCGCATCGCCGATGTGTGCCTCCAGCGCCTTCTGGATGCCCTCCAGGAAGCGCGAGGCCTCGCGGAGCACGAGGGCTTCTCCAAGGCCGGCCTTGTCACCGAACTCCTTGTAGAGCGCCGCTCGCGACACCCCGGCACGATGCGCCACCTCTCCCATGCGCACCCGGTCCCAGCCGCGGTCGACGATCAGGTCGTGGGCAGCCTCGAGGACAGCGGCGCGCATGTGCTCCCTGAACCGTTCGCGCATGGAGGGTCCCCGCATGTCAGAGAGGTTAGCGATTCGTGTCTCGCGACCGACTCGCGTCACTGACCTGGACACGCCCGCACGCTCCTAGCGTGCTCGTGGGCCAGTTGGTCGACCATGACGGCGAGGGTGTCCTGAAGCCTCTGCACCCCTACAGCGACTGCCGTCGCCCTCGGCAACTCTCGGAGGTCCTCGAGTTGCACCGGGTCCCCGACCAGCAGGGTGACCCGACGACGGCGGCGGCCCAGCACCACCCTCCCTTCGTAGGCTGGCACGATCGCCTGCACGCCCCATTGAGCAACGGGAATCAATGGAGCCGACGTCTCGAGTGCGATGCGGACAGCACCCGACCTGAGCGACATCAGACGTCCATCCGGTCGCTTTGTGATCGATCCTTCCGGATACACCACGACAAGAGCGCCACGCTCCACGGCTTCGACCGCGGCACGGATCCCTGACCGGCCGTCGGACCGATCGACCTCGACGTGGCCGGCCGACCGGAACCACCAGCCGACTGCTCTACTTTGAAACAGGCTCGCCTTGGCCATGAACCGGGGGGTCCGGCCCTGGGCGAGGATCATCTCCCCCAGGAACAGCGGGTCGGCCTGGGAGACATGGTTGGCCGCCAGCACCGCGCCTCCCGACCCGGGCAGGCGCTCCGTACCGCGCCAGTCCGCTCTCCTGCCCAGCAGCAGCAGCGGTTTGCAGACGAGCAACGCCAGCCACCACGCAGGCCCGCGGGCGTCTCTGGGGACGCCTCTCGCGCCCGCGGACCGACCCGAGTCACGCAAGTCCGGAACGATACGCAGGACTCCCATCGCCGTCCAGACCGTCGACCTCCAAGCCATCCTTGCTCACCTCGGCGGGCAATGGCTCGATGGTGACCACGACCAGCGGTCACTGCGGCTTCTCACACCGCCACCTCCGCTGTCAGGGCGGCCATGTCGGCCGCAGTCCCCTGGGTGAGCATGCGTTTGGTGGTCATGAAGTCCCGGGGACGGTTGACACAGTCAGCAGCTATCGGCTCGCCCTTCCGGAGGTAGTAGCAGGTGAAGTCGCGGTCACGGGTCGGGTCACCGCTCATGACGATGTCGTCATAGGCGGTGTTGAGTCCCGCGATCTGGAGCTTGAGGTCATACTGGTCCGACCAGAACCACGGGAGCGCCGCCACCTCCTTGTCATTTCCACAGATAGTCGCCGCTGCCACCTTGGCCTGCTCCACTGCACTCGGGACCGACTCCAGCCTGATTCGTCGGCCGTAGCGGGGGATGTCCTGCGACGTACAGTCCCCGGCCGCCACGATGTCAGGGTCACTGGTGCGGGCGTGGGCGTCGATGAGGATCCCGTCGTCCACGACCAGGCCGGCTGCCTCGGCGAGTTCGGTGGTCGGCTCGATCCCGATCCCGACGATCACAAAGTCCGCTTGGACCGACTCGCCACTGGCCAGCACCACCTCTCGCACGCGGGTGTCGCCGACCAGGGCCTCTACCGAGGCGTTCGTCCTCACGTCGACGCCCTCTTCTTGGTGGATCCGTGTGAAGAAGGCCGACACCTCAGGGGCAGTGACCCGCTCGAGGACCCGGTCTGCGGCCTCGAGGACCGTGACGTGGAGGCCCAACGAGCGCAGCGAGGCGGCGGTCTCCAGCCCGATGTACCCACCACCCACGATGACGGCGTTGCGCCCGGGGATCGCGTCCTCGCGGATCCGCTCCACCCCCGACGATTGACGCAGGTAGTGCACCCCGTCGAGGTCGGCACCCTCGGCGCGGAGACGTCGGGGGTGCGCTCCCGTGCACAGAGCAAGAGCGTCATAGGACAAGCGGTCCCCGGTGCCGAGCACGAGCTCGCCCGCCGGCCGGTCGATCTCCTGCACGCTGGCAGTCACGCGCTCGACGTCCTGCTTGACGTAGAAGTCCTCCGACCGGATGGCCAGCTCCTTCAGCGAGCACTTCCCGGCCAGATATGCCTTCGACAACGGAGGCCTTTGGTACGGCAGCGCCGACTCGTCACCGACCAGCACGATCTCACCCGACCAACCCTCTCGGCGGAGGCTGGTGACCAGCTGCACCCCGGCATGGCTGGCGCCGACCACCACCGCGCGCCCTGAGCTCATCCGCTGCCCTTGGGGGTGAGCTCGACCATCAGCTTGCTGATGCCGCGAACAAAGTTGGACTGCACGTACTGCGGCTCACCGACCACATCGATCCTCTCGAAGCGCGGGAGCAGCTCCTCCCAGAGGATCCGCAGCTGCAGCTCGGCCAACCGGTTGCCCATGCACCGATGCACGCCGAAGCCGAAAGCGATGTGGTTGCGGGCGTTGCGACGGTCGATGATCAGCTCGTCCGGCCGCTCGAACACCGTCTCGTCGCGGTTGCCGGACGCGTACCACATCACCACCTTGTCGCCCTTGCGGATGAACTGACCGTTCAGCATGGTGTCGGTCTTCGCGATCCGCCGCATGTACGCGAGCGGCGTCTGCCAGCGGATGATCTCCGAGACCATGTTCGGGATCAGGTCCGGATTGGCCTTGAGCTTCTCGAACTGGTCGGGGAACTGGTTGAGTGCAAGAACTCCGCCGCTCATCGAGTTGCGTGTGGTGTCGTTGCCGCCCACGATCAGCAGAACAAAGTTGCCGATGAACTCCATCGGACGCTTGATCAGGTCCTTGGTGCTCTCATCGCTCTGCAGCATCGTGACCAGGTCGAACCCGGGCTCTTCGCCGGCCGCGAGCCGGGCGGCCTTGTCGTGCCAGAGTTCAGTGAGTCCTCGCGCCATCTCGAGCATGCCCCGGAACAGCTCGTCGTTGTCGGTAGTGGCCGGGCCGCCGTTGGTCTGCTCCATCGAGGTTGCCAGGTCCGACCACTCGACGAGCTTGTGCCGCTCCTCGAAGGGGAAGTCCAACAGCGTGGCCAGCATGCGGGCGGTCAGTTCGATCGACACCGTGCTCACCCAGTCGAACGGTTCGTTGACGGGCAGGTTGTCCAGGACGTCCCTGACGCGCTCGCGAATGAGGTCCTCCATCTCGTGGAGGTTCTTCGGTGCGACGACACCTTGTACGGCGCGCCGCTGTATGTCGTGCTTGGGCGGGTCCATGGCGATGAACATCGCGACGTCCATGAACCGCGGGGGTGTTCCGATGACGATGAGAGGCTCGGCGGAGAAGACCTCGTGGTTCTTGTCCACCGCCATGATGTCGGCGTGACGCGTCACCGACCAGAACGGGCCGAAGGGACTGTGGGGCTGGTAGTGGACCGGAGCCTCGTTGCGCAGACGTTCGAAGTAGGACGCCCACCGCCCCTGTCGGTAGAGGAACGGGTTGCTGAGGTCGATCTCGGCGAGGGGGACCTCTTCGACCGGCGGGATCCGGGCCTCGACGAACATCGGCCCGTTCGCGCCGGTGACCCAACGCCGGCCCTTGTCGTAGAGGCGCGCGCCCTGGATCTGTCGCTCCAGGGGGATGGCGGACTCCACCTTCGTTTTCACTGTTTCTGGGATCTTCACTTCTGGGAACTTCATCGGGCTTGACCCTCCTGCTACATCTGGAACTCGGGCAACTGCACCGTCAAGCCGTCCCACGATTTGCAGACCTTGACTTGGCACGACAGGCGAGACGTCGGCTGTCGCTCGGGGTTCATCGACAGCATCTCCTCCTCCTCGGGACCGGACCGGCCGACCTTGTCGGCCCAGGCGCGATCAACGATCACGTGGCAGGTGCCGCATGCGGCCTCGCCGCCGCAGTCGGCATCGATGCCCGGGATGGCGTTGTTCGTCGCCACCTGCATCAGCGAGCTGCCCTCCTCGAGCGGGGCCTCGTGCTGCTCCCCATCGTGCGACATGAAGGTGACCACTGCCATCGACAATTCTCCTACCTTTGCCTACCGGATAGACGTTTCGATGATGATTGTTGTCGACTGTCCCCGGCAAAGCCATGTCGTATCGTGTCAGTATGTTGTGAATTCGGATCACGTGAGGATTGCCTGTGAGGACAGACGAGCCAGGCGTCCCGTCGCTGGCCTTCGTGCAACTGCTGAGCAGTCCGGCGATCGACGCGGACGCCGTCGAGCGTTTTCGCGTCATCATGGCGCGCGAGGGAACCGGTGAGCTGGCTCTCATCCGGACCCAGGGCGAGGCACCGCTGCGATGGTTCCGCGAGGTCTATCCCGACCTCGACATCGAGCAGGCCACCCGGCTCGGGATCGCCTGCGCAGAACACGCGCAGCTCACATCCTTCGGACCGTTGAGTGTCCCGTTGGTCAGCGCGTGCACCGTCGAAGAAGTCGTGGAGCTGCTGACCTATCTGCCCTTGATCACCAACGCGGTCACCACGCAGTTCCAACCGCAGCAGGACGACCTGACGATCCGGCTGTCGGGGAACGCAGGCGACCCCGATCTCGACTGTCTGGTCGTCACCTACTGCGGACTGGCACTCCTACGGCTGATCGACCTGGTGGTCGTCGAGGCCTCGGAGGCAACCATGCACAGCCACTGGCCGGAGCCGAGCGTGCTACCCCGAGAGGCCGCGAGCCGGTCCCGGCTCGAGTTCGACGCCCCCTTCTCCTACCTGCACATGCCCGCGAGGACGCTTCAGGCTGCCTGCCGCTTCCCCGACCCGATCTCCTACGAACTCGCCGTCACCGAGCTCCAGCAGGCGCTCGCGTGCCGAGCCGACACCCCGGAGTTCACCCGCAGAGTCTGGGCGTTGCTCGACGACGGGTCCGGGGCAAGGACGATCCAGTCCGTCGCGGACGAGTTCTCGATGTCCTCGAGCACCCTGAAACGGCGCCTCGCCGCTGAGGGGACCAGTTTCCGCGAGCTGCTGCAGCAGTCGATGGTCGACCGCGCCAGGAAGCGGCTTCTCGACCCCTCCACGTCGGTCGGCGAGGTCGCCAACGAGCTGGGCTACAGCGATCTCACCAACTTCTCGCACGCCTTCAAGAAATGGACCGGCAGCTCACCGAGCCACTTCCGACGTGAGCACGAGGTCCGTTGAGGCGAGAGTGCTCAGTCCGAGCTTCCTGACGGGTCCACGGGTGCATGCTCGCCGGCCTCCCCGGCGTTCCCAGGACCAATGAAGGCGTCGTCGGCAAGCCCGACGCCGGGGGCCATGCGGCCGTAGGTCTGCTCGAGGGCCGTCTGGATCCGGTCCAGCGGGAGGTCGTCGAAGCTGCCGTGGTCCCGCACGTACTCCATGTGCCGGGTGCCGTCGGAGGGTGAAGGCGTGCATGAGCGCGTCGCTCTGTCCGTCGAAGTCCACCGGGGGCACGTCGAAGCGCTCGCACAGCTCGACATTGAAGGCCGGCGTCGCCTTCATCCATCGCCCGTCGAGGTGGACGCTGCAGTACCCGTGGTACACGAACAGGTCCGTGCCACCCATGACGGCCCGTAAGGTGTCGGTCTGCAGGTGGTTGCGGACGTCAGCGAAGCCCAGCCGGGCGGGGATGCCCACGGCCCGCAGCACCGCGGTCAGAAGCACCGCCTTGGGAACGCAGTAGGCGCGGCCCGCCTCGAGCACGTAGCTCGCCCGGTAGTGCGCAGGATCTCGGGACACCGAGTAGGGGTCGTACCAGACCCTGTCCCGGACCGCTGCGAAGAGGAGGCTCGCTCGCTCACGAGGGCTCGACGCGCCGGCGATCACCTGCTCGGTGAAGTCGCGCACCGAAGCGCTGTCGTGATCAAGGAAGAAGGTCGCTCGAGGTGCGGTCCCGCGGTCGGCGTCATCGCCGCCGCCAGTGGGCATTGCTACTACGAGCAGGGCAGTCCCTTCTTGAGCCATGCCTCGTCACGGTGATCGGCGGGCTGCAGACCGATAGTGAGCCACACCAGAACAGCCGGTGGGCAGCCGCGTGGAGAGCTCCCCGCCGATCACCTGGACCGAGTCTGGCCAGACACCGGCCCTACGGGAATCGTCTAGTAGCCGCGAAGGTCGCACTCACCCGGACTTCGCCCGTCGCGGTCGCGAGGTGGGTGGGTCGTGGCAGTCTGAAGCTGTGACCGAGCAGGATCCGTGGGTAGAGGCTGAGACTTACACCTGGGAGCAGGACATGCGACGGGAGTTGGCCGACTCCGCGAGCGGCGAAGATGCCTGAGCCGCCGTGGCCAAGCCCGGACAACCCGATGCTGGCCGCGTTGCTGCACGACGCTGGCAAGAACGTCGACGCTCTCGGCGTAGACGCCGCGTTCATCCAGTTAGCGACGCACTGTTGGTTCGAGGGCGGGATTGAGGCCTACGACCGTGGCCAGCGCGATGCTCGCGGAGCGCCCGCCGAAGGCTGACAGGGGATTCGACCCGGTACCACTTACGGTCCACATTGGGCCCGCGCTACTCGGTGCCAGGCGGGTATCCTGAGATCGGACGCGAGGGCGCATCCCTCACCACACCGTGCGAATCGGTAGCTTCCGATCCAGGACCGAAGTAGTCGCGACGCCCTCGACGGCGTCCAGAGGCTTTCGGTTCAAATCTCCGGGCATGAAAGCACTTGACTTGACCGAAGAAGGGAGTCTCGGGTCGATGGCCCGAGACTCCCTGGCTGTCACACGGGTTGCGACTCACGTGGAAACGTGGGCCGGCACCTCGGCGCCGACCCACGTTCTGAGTTCACCTCAGCCGTGGCGAACTTCATCCAACACGCGATCGTGGCTTCGGGCTCACCCCGGGCGCAGGCACCAAGATCCGGATGGTCTAGTGGGGAGCCGGGGTCGAGCGACCCCAGCCGGCGCCCTTCGTGACCTGGTTGAGCAACGGCTGCACGCGGTAGGGGATCGGCGTGGCGACGGTGAAGTTCGAATTCGTCTTGCGTACACCCTCGATATCCACGATCGCGGCCGTCAGGACCTGAAGTTCCTCGAGGGAGCCGATGGCGACGTGTAGCAGCAGGTCCTCACGGCCGGCCTGGATTTTGACCTCGAGCACCTCAGGCAATGCCTCCAGTCCACGCACAATTCGCGACATGCCCCGCTGGTCGATCTCCAGGGTGACCAGCGCCTGCACCGGAACCCCCACCGCCGAGAGGTCGATGATGGGCTGGAATCCCTTGAGGATCCCCTCACTTTCGAGCCGACGTAGGCGGAGCTGCACGGTGTTGCGGCTCACGCCGAGCTCGGCCGCGAGCTCGGCGATCCCGGCGCGCGCGTTCATCGTGAGCTTGCCGAGAATCTCCACGTCGAGCTGGTCAATAGTTGGCAAGGCGAGAACCTCCGGGCTGACAATCGGACGCTAAGTTGGCAGTTTGACACGTTTGAACAGAATCGCTTGACGCGAAGGTGCGCTCCTTCGAGGATAGCCGCTCAGAACGTTGGTGTGATCCGCCTACGGGAAACCGGTCGTCCTGCTCATCCGCGGGCCGTCCCAAGAGAAAGCGACGCCCTCATGACCATCGCCCTGCACCATGCGTCCGGAGTCTTCGATCGGGACGACGACCTGGCCGGCGCCGGTCATGAACAGGTTGTCTTCTGCCGCGACGTGGAGAGTGGTCTCCGAGCCATCATCAGCATCCACGACACCACGTTGGGGCCTGCGCTCGGCGGGACCCGGTTTTTCCCGTACCCGAACGAGCCCGCGGCGTTGCGTGACGGCCTGCGTCTGTCGCAGGGGATGACCTTCAAGTCCGCCGCCGCGGGCATGCCGCTCGGTGGTGGAAAGGCAGTGATCATTGGCGACCCGGCCGTCGACAAGACCCCCGGGCTGCTGCGCGCCTACGGCCGGTTCATCGAGCGTCTCGGGGGCACCTACGTCACCGCCGCCGACGTGGGAACCACCTCGGACGACCTCGACACCATCGGCGAGGAGACACGCCACGTCGTCGGCCGGAACGTGACGGCAGGCGGATCGGGGGACAGCGGTCTCTCGACGGCGCGCGGCGTCTTCCACGCCATGCGTGCCGCCGCGGGGCTGGCCTGGCCCGCAGACGGGATCCGTGGACGGACGGTCGGGGTCGAGGGTGCCGGCAAGGTTGGCTATCACTTGATCGGGCTGCTCCTTGCAGAGGGCGCCTCAGTGGTCTTCTGCGACCCGTCCGCGGCGGCGCGGCGGCGGGTCCTCGACGGCTACGGCGAGGTCGCCATCGCAGAATCGGTGCTCGAGGCGCAGGTCGACGTGTACGCTCCGTGCGCGCTGGGTGCGACGATCACCCAGGCCTCGGTGGCGTCGCTCCGCGCGACGATCGTCTGCGGAGCGGCCAACAACCAGCTGGCGACAGGGAATGAGGACGCCACGCTCTTCGAGCGCGGCGTGACCTGGGTGCCCGACTACGTCGCGAATGCCGGTGGGTTGATTCAGGTCGGCGGCGAGCTCCAGAACAAGACGCCGGACGATGTGCTGCGCGACATCCGGCGGATCGCGGACACCACCCACGAGATCGTCTCCAGGTCGGTCGAACGCCAGGTGCCCACCGGGGTGGCCGCGTTCGAGATCGTGCGGGCTCGGCTCTCGGGCCACGCCGCATCAACAGGAGCCGTCGCATGACCGATCCGCGGGTTTACACCGTGGTGGTCGGTCTCGCGAGTCAGGACGACTGTGCCGTGCTGCTGTCGCTAGCCTCGGTTCTGCATCGGCGTCGGATCCCAGTCAGGCAGGTCGAGTTGACGCCCCCGGCGTACGGACGTCGCGTGTTCACCGCGACCTTCACCGCCACCGATCGCCAGGCGGCGACGCTCGAGGCGTCGCTTCGCAATCTGATCGAGGTCGACGACGTGGTTCTGGTCGAGGCGGCCGAAGTACACCGGTCGAACCACCATCCTGAGTCGAGGGGTGCTGACGCGCGTACACAGCACCCGAGCAGAGGCCGGCGCCCAGCCGACGCCCCACCCGGCTGATGCCCCCCACCACATCCCCGTGGCGATGCCGCCCGGGAGACGCAATCCACCCGTCAGTTGCGCACCGGCCCGAGGAGACTACATGACGCTTGTTCACGACCCGCCTGCCTTTGCCTCCCCAACGGATCCGCCGCCGCCGAGTTTGGAGCGGATCTGGACCAGCAAGGACTCCGGCCCGATCCAGTTCGTGACGCCGGACGGCGAGCTCACCGACCTTGGCGCCGAATACGGGGTCGATCGCGCACTGGCGCAGACGCTATACCGTGACATGGCACGCGCACGACGGCTCGACCACGAGGCCCTCGCCCTGCAGCGGCAGGGCGAGCTTGGGCTTTGGCTGCAGTGCTGGGGACAGGAGGCCGCCCAGGTCGGATCTGTGCGGGCGTTGTCGCCGTCGGACTATGTGTTCCCCTCGTACCGGGAGCACGCGGCCGCGTTGGTCCGCGGGGTGACGCCTGGCGAGCTGCTGGCTCAGTGGCGGGGAGTTTCCCATGCCGGCTGGGACCCGGGTCCCTATGCCTTCCACCTCTACTCGCTAGTGCTCGGCACCCAGACCTTGCACGCGACCGGCTATGCCATGGGGTCGCTGCTTGACGGCGCGGACGACGTAGTGACGGTGTACTTCGGCGACGGCGCGGCCAGCCAAGGAGATGTCAACGAGGCGTTCAACTGGTCCGCGGCCGGCAATATTCCGGTGCTCTTCATTTGCCAGAACAATCAGTGGGCGATCTCGACCCCCACGGACGTGCAATTTCGGGCGCCCGTGCATCAGCGAGCCGCGGGTTTCGGTTTGCGAACCTTCCACGTCGACGGCAACGACGCCCTGGCGACGTACGCCGTCACCCGCGAGGCGGCGGCGATTGTGCGCAGGGGCGAGGGGCCAGCCCTGGTCGAGGCAGAGACCTTCCGCATGGCAGGGCACTCCACGTCGGACGATCCGTCTCGGTACCGCACCGAGACAGACCTTGCCACCTGGCAGGCTCGCGACCCTCTCCTCCGGCTCGAGACCGTGCTGCGCAGTCTCGATACACGCGCCAGCTACTTCTCCGAGCTCGAAGAGGAGCTCGAGCGGCTCGCCGTTGAGGTCCGGCGCGCGTGCCGCGAGCTTCCGGACCCGGTGCTCGACCAGCTGTTCACCCACACCTACGTCGACCCTCATCCGCTGGTCGACGCCGAGCGCCTGGCGTACCGCAAGTTCGTCGAGCTGATGTCGGTGGAGGACTGAGATGGCGGGCAGCCCCACAGCACCACCAGAGACGGCGGCCAGCACGACTATGACGCTCGGTAGGGCCCTCAACGCCGGGCTGCGGCGGGCAATGCGGGAGGACGACCGGGTGGTGATCCTAGGCGAAGACGTCGGCGCGCTCGGCGGGGTCTTCCGGATCACCGACGGGCTGCAGCGCGACTTCGGCAAGGCCCGCGTGATCGACTCGCCCCTGGCAGAGTCAGCGATTGTCGGGTGCGCGATCGGGCTTGCATTGCGCGGGTTCCGCCCTGTGTGCGAGATCCAGTTCGACGGTTTCGTCTACCCGGCCTTCGACCAGATCGTCAGTCAGCTGGCCAAGATGCGCGCCCGCTCCGGCGGCCGCCTGTCCCTACCCGTCGTCATTCGGATCCCCGTCGGGGGAGGCATTGGCGCGGTCGAGCATCACAGCGAGTCGAATGAGTCTTACTTCGCCCACACAGCTGGGCTGCGCGTGATTTCGTGCTCGAACCCTTCGGATGCCTACAGACTCCTCCGCTCTGCGATTCGGAGTGACGACCCGGTCATCTTCTATGAGCCGAAGCGGCGTTACTGGGACAAGGGTTTGGTCGACCTGGAAGCCAGCCCGGCCTCCCTGGACCGAGCTCGGGTGCTGCGCACCGGCACGGACCTGACGATCGTCGCTCACGGACCCACGGTCCATACCGCATTGGCAGCAGCTGACGCCGCCGCCGAGGACGGATTCTCCGTGGGCGTGGTCGATCTGCGCACCATTGCACCCCTCGACATGGAGACTCTGCGGCGGTGCGCGGAGAAGACCGGACGCATGGTTGTCGTTCACGAGGCCTCGACGTTCATGGGCATCGGCGCCGAGATCGCGGCTGCCGTGACTGAGGGCTGCTTTTCGGTCCTGCGTGCTCCTGTGCTGCGTGTCGGCGCCTACAACCTGCCGTACCCGCCAGCCAAGGTCGAGGACAAGTTCCTCCCCGACGTCGACCGGTTGTTGGACACCATCGACGCCGCACTGTCGTACCGAGGGAAGGCACGTACATGACTGACATCCAGGAGTTCGCCCTGCCCGACGTCGGCGAGGGCCTGACCGAGGCCGAGGTCGTGGGGTGGCATGTCGCCGTGGGCGACGCCGTCGCCATCAACGACCTCCTCGTCGACATCGAAACTGCCAAATCGGTCGTCGAATTGCCGTCGCCGTACGCGGGAACGGTGACGGCGCTCTTGGTCGCCGAGGGGGCCACGGTGCCGGTCGGCACCCCGCTGATCAGCATTGGTCCAGCAGGCGCGGCCCCGGCGGAGGCGGCGCCCCCGGCCGAGGCGACCGTCTTGGTGGACGAGAAGCCGGCTGTGCTCGTCGGTCCCGGACCCAAAGACGCTTCCCCCCGCCGCAGACGTTTGGGCGGCGTCTCGCTTGCAGGTGAGCGCCTAGGCGACGCACGTGCCGCGGCGTGGCCCGCCGCGCCTCGGATCCGCACGTTCGACCCGGACCCGGACGCGGCGTCCGCGCCAGTTGTCGGGCGCGAGACCCGGACCCCGGTCAAGGGAGTCCGCAAGGTCACGGCCCAGGCAATGTCGCGCTCGGCGTTTACGGCACCGCACGTCACTGAGTGGCTGTCAGTCGACGTGACCCGGACCATGGAGATGGTCCGCAAGCTTCGTGCGGCCCGCGAGTGGGACGGCGTACGCATCACGCCTCTGCTCTTCGTGGCCCGGGCATTCCTGCTCGCGATCCGCGGCTTCCCAGGTATCAACGCGTCATGGGATGAGAACCCACAAGAGATCGTGGTCAAGCACTACGTCAACCTTGGCATCGCTACCGCCACCCCGCGCGGACTCATCGTGCCGAACATCAAGGACGCCGACACCATGAGCCTCCGCGAGCTCGCCGAGGCCCTCGACCGGCTGGTCGTCACGGCTCGGGCGGGGCGGACCCAACCCGCCGAGACCTCGGGCGGTACCGCAACGATCACGAACATCGGCGCCCTCGGCATCGACGCCGGCACTCCTATTCTTAACCCCGGGGAAGCGGCCATCCTCGCCTTCGGCGCTGTCCGTGCAACTCCTTGGGCCGTTGACGGCGCGGTAGCGATTCGAGACGTCACCCAGCTTGCGATGTCGTTCGACCACCGATTGGTCGACGGTGAGCTAGGATCCCACGTGCTCGCGCGCACCGGCCAGCTGCTCCATGACCCGGGGGCCGCGTTCCTGCACGTCTGATCCGATCGGCGTCCCGGCAACGCGACAGTGGCGTTGCTAGGCGACCAGATTGATGCAAGTTTTCTCGGTGATCTGAGGCCCGAAACAGCCGCACTTCGCGTCGCTCACGCGACGGTCGGCCGATCGGGCTCGGGTGTTTCGACGTTCAACCACGGGGGTGGCCCTGATTCCCCGCAAAGACGAGTTCGCCGAAGATGTCGCACGCAGTGAGGGGCCGGAACATCAGTAGACGCATTGGTGTACGACCTTGCTGGCCCGTCGCGGGTCTCCATGACACCTGTTGGCCGCATGCGTGTGACACCCGGAGCGGCGCAGAGCCATCTCTTCTTCGTCCTCATTTCGACTCGCGCCCTCAGTTCCCGCCGAGCTTGACGGAGGTCGGATTTGACGTCGTCATCAAGGTCGGCCTGCCGCTTCGGCGACCGGGTCCCCTCCGGCAACCTTTCCAGTTCTTTCGCGACATCGCGTGCAGCTTGGTTCCGGGCGGTGTCGAACGGGATCGCACCAAAGATGTTGGCTGCCCCCGGTGCCGCAGCGAGTCGGGTCGGTCCAGCCGCGAATTTTTGTCCTAATGTCGTAGGGCAAGGAAGGAGCGCGCCCTGATCAACGTCTTGCAAGATCTAGTCGAAGCATTGGCTCAAGAGCTGAGGCGATCGGTTGCCGTCGACGATGCGGGCCTCAGGCTGCTCGTTTCTAGGGCGTGTCTCCCATATGTCAGGTGAGGCGCGCATGAGTATCGGTGGGTGAGTTCTTCGAGGTGCCGTGCGCTGTCGGATGTGGAGTGGGATCGGGTAGAGCCGTTGCTGCCCTCGAACGTCGGGCGGCGGGGTCATCCGTTCGGCGATAACCGGCGCGTGGTCGAGGGGATCGTCTACCGCTACCGCACTGGGATCCCGTGGCGGGATCTGCCGCGGGAGGTGTTCGGGCCCTGGCAAACGGTCTGGAAGCGTCATCGTCGGTATGCCGAAGACGGCACTTGGGACAGGGTGCTGGCCGAGCTGCTGGCTCAGGCCGACGCCGCGGGCAAGGTCGACTGGACGGTCTCGGTCGACGCCACGATCAGCCGTGCTCACCAGCACGGCACGAACACCACCCGCCCCGATCAGGACACGGGGGGCTCGATCGAGTTACACGAATCTGCCCGTGGGGTTCATCGCGAGCACGCTGGGCGGTGACCGAGAACCCGCAGGTCACGGGGTGGGTCGCTCCCGTGGCGGGCTGACCACGAAGATCCATGCTGCGGTCGATGGGCGCGGACGCCCGCTGGCGTTGGTGGTTACCGGAGGGCAGCGTAACGACGGGGCGATGCTGGCCGAGGTGCTGGCCGACATCCGAGTACCCCGGCTGGGAGCGGGACCCGCGCGCACACGCCCTGACGTCGTCGTGGCCGACCGTGCTTACACCAACGGCGTCAACCGACGCATGCTGGCCGGGCGTGGCGTCAAGGCCGTTATCCCGCAGAAGAACACCGAGATCGCGGCGCGACTGCGCAGAGGCTCGGCCGGCGGCAGGCCACCTGCCTTCGATGCCGAGACCTATAAGGGCCGCAACGTCGTGGAGCGGTCCTTCAACCTGTCCAAGCAATGGCGTGGGCTGGCCACGCGCTATGACAAGCTCGCCATCACCTACCGGGCCGCGGCCGTCCTCCAGGCCTGCATCCGCTGGCTTCGCCTATTGGGAGACACGGCCTAGCTCGCACTACGACGACGCCGATCAAGCCCGCCTGAGTTCCTT
>NZ_JASEEQ010000023.1 GCF_030019515.1 Nocardioides sp.
GCCGCCTCGGCGGCCTCCCGCGCCGCGGCGGCGCGCGCAGCCGCCTCGACCTGGGCGCGGGCGGTCTCCTCGGCCTCCGCACGGGCGGTGGCCGAGGCCTCGGCCCGGGTCTCGGCGTCGCGGGCGACGTCCTCGGCGGCGGTGCGGTCCAGGGCCTGCTGGGCGGCGGCCTGCTCGGCGGCCAGCCGGAGCGCGGTGGCGACCTTGGCCGTCTCGACCAGCTTGCGGGAGGCCTCCTCGGCCTGGGCGCGGGCGGCGACCGCGGCGGTCGCGGCCTCCTCGAGGCGGGTGCGCTCGGCCGCGTGGGCGGTGCCCTCCTCCTCGGCGGCCCGGCGCGCGTCGTACGCCTCCTGTGCGGCGGCGGCGTGCTCGGCCGCCCGCTGGTCGGCCTCGATCCGGGCCAGCGCGGACTCGCGCGCCGACTCCTCGGCGACCAGCCGCTCGGCGGCCTGCTCGGCGGCGGCCTGCTCGGCCCGGCGGCGCAGCTCGGCGGTGCGGTCGATCGCCGCCTGGAGGTCGACGGGGGTCCGCTGCTCGGGCACGCCCGAGGGGCGCTCGGGTGCCTCGTCGGACGGCTGGTCCTGCTTGCGCTGCCACCACCGCGTGGGGCTGGGATCGTTCGAGTCCATCATCCGCGAGCCTAGGGGTTGCCGGGGCCGGTGTGTTGGCGAATGTCAGTAGACCAGCGCCTGCGCGTCGGGCGCGAGCACCTCCTCGACGTACGCCGCCGCCCCGGCGATCCGCACTCCCTCCAGCAGGTCGCCCGCGCCGATCTCGCGGCGCGCCGCGCACTGGGTGCACACGGTGACCCGGCCGCCCGCCAGGACCGCCGCGACCAGGTCGGCCGCCGGGGTCGCCTCCGGCAGCACGAACCCGCCCCGCCCGGCCCCCAGCCAGGCCGCCTCGCCGGTCAGCCACAGGCTCACCTCGGCCCCCGCACTCAGTGCCATCGCCGCGACCGTCAGCGCCTGGTTCGCGCGCTCCGGGTCGTCGGCTCCGCAGGTGACCTTGACGACGAGATGCCTGGACATGCCGCGACCCTACCGACGGCCCGCCGCCGACCCGTCCACCCGGCCCGTCCACCCGGCCTGTCCGCCGGCCCGTCCGCCGGGAGGGCGTCGTGCGCTCCCGGCCCGCCCCTAGAGTGGCGGTATGCCGTTCGAGCTCCCCGACAACCTCCATCCCGACTGCGGGCCGGTGGCCTGGCTGCTGGGTCGCTGGGGTGGTCGCGGCCACGGCGACTACCCGACCATCGACGGCTTCCAGTACGGCCAGGAGCTGGTCTTCACCCACGACGGGCGCCCGTTCTTCCACTACTTCGCCCGCGCCTGGCTCGTCGACGAGGCCGGCGAGAAGGTCCGCGAGGCCGCGCAGGAGGCGGGCTTCCTGCGCTGCCGGCCCGAGGGCCGCGTCGAGCTGCTGCTCACCCACAACACCGGCTTCGCCGAGGTCTGGTACGGCGAGGCCGCCGACGGCAAGCTCGAGCTGACGACCGACGCGGTCGTGCGCACCGAGTCCGCGAAGGAGTACACCGGCGGCAAGCGTCTCTACGGCAACGTGGAGGGCGACCTGCTGTACGCCTACGACATGGCGGCCATGGGCCAGCCGCTCCAGCCGCACCTGTGGGCGCGGCTGGTCCGCCAGTGACGCCGACCCCGACACCAACCCCGACACCAACCCCGACACCGACCCGGGAACGCACCCAGTGACACCAGGACTGTGAGGCGGCACCAGTGACCGAGGAGCTCGCGGCACGGCTGCGGGAGCAGGGCTACCGGCTCACGCCGCAGCGCCAGCTGGTGCTGCAGGCCGTCGAGAAGCTCGGCCATGCGACCCCCGACGAGGTGCTCGCCGAGGTGCACGCCCGGTCCAGCGCGGTCAACGTCTCCACGATCTACCGCACCCTGGAGGTGCTCGAGGAGCTCGGCCTGGTGCGGCACGCGCACCTGTCCGACCGTGCGCCGACGTACCACTCGGTGACCGACCACGAGCACTTCCACCTGGTCTGCCGGAATTGCCACAAGGTCGTCTCCGTTGACCCGGAGGTGGTCGGCCCGCTCGCCGAGCGGCTCGAGCGCGAGCAGGGCTTCGTCATCGATGTGGGCCACCTGGCGGTCTTCGGCCGCTGCACCGACTGCGACGAGTCGATGGCTGAGGTCTCGGAACCACGAGCAGAGGAGAGATCATGAGGAGCCCGTTGCTGGACCTGCCCGGGGCGGTGGCCGGGGACGGCGTCGACCGCGACGTGGCCGCACACTACGGCTCGTTCAACAACGAGCAGCGCACCCTGGAGGCCGGGCAGGGGTTCGTCGACCTCTCGCACCGCGACGTGGTCCGCGTCTCCGGCCCGGACCGGCTGACCTGGCTGCACTCGCTGACCACCCAGCACCTCGAGGCGCTGGCCCCGAAGGTGTGGACCGGGGCCCTGGTGCTCAGCCCGCAGGGGCACGTCGAGCACGCGTTCTTCGGCTACGACGACGGTGACTCCTTCACCGCCCACACCGAGCCCGGGACGGCCGCCGCGCTGGTGGAGTTCCTCGACCGGATGCGGTTCATGATGCGCGTCGAGGTCGCCGACGTGACCGCCGAGCTCGCGGTCACCTGGCGCCCCTCCGCCACCGCCGAGGGCCCCTACGCCGGCTACGAGCTGGTCCCGCGCGAGCAGCTGACGACGTACGCCGAGGCCGCGGGGCCGGCCTGCGGCCTGTGGGCGTTCGAGGCGCTGCGGATCGCCAGGGGCGAGCCGCGACTCGGCCTGGACACCGACCAGCGCACGATCCCCAACGAGGCCGGCTGGATCGGCCCGGCCGTGCACCTGGACAAGGGCTGCTACCGCGGCCAGGAGACCGTCGCCCGGGTGCACACCCTGGGCCGGCCGCCGCGGCGGCTCACGCTGCTGCACCTGGACGGCTCGGAGAACCGGCTGCCCCCGGTCGGCGCCGAGCTGCTGCTGGGGGACCCGGCGGACCACAAGGTCGTCGGCTTCGTCGGCACCTCCGCGCGCCACTACGAGCTCGGCCCGATCGCGCTGGCCATGGTCAAGCGCAACGTCCCCCTCGACGCCACCCTCACCGTCGACGGCATGCCCGCCGCCCAGGAGGTCGTCGTCGACCCCGAGGTCGGCCTGCACGTCCGCCCGCTGCGCTGAGACCTTGCGGTTTGGTCACCAACGGCGGCCCCGACCGGCCTAGGGGTTGCCGTTGGTGACCAAACGACAACAGAACCGGACCCGCGGCGGCGGCCCGGGTGGCTGAGCCGACTTCCGCGGCCGGCCCGGCGACACCCCGTGGCACCACGTGGCACCACCGTGGCACCGCGTGGCGCCGCCAGCGGGGGCTCGCGCGGGGTTAGCGTGAGGTCGTGTCCGCGGGTGTGGATCCGTCACCGGAGGGGTATACCCCGATCGTGACCAGGCTGTGGGTGCGGCGGCGCCGCGTGGATTCGCGGATCGCCGAGCTGCGCCTGGCGCTCGCCGCGGTCGGCTCCGAGCCGGCCGACGCGATCGGCCGCTGGCGCCACCAGGAGGAGGTCTGGCGCCTCCAGCACGAGCTGGACCGGCTGCTCGCCACCCGGCGCCCGCGCCGGGACGCCCCGGCGGTCGAGCTCCCCGCCGAGCAGCTCGCCTGACCGCTACGACGCGCCGCGGCGGTACTGCACGTGCGTGTCGCCGGCCGCGTGCGTGAACCCGAGCCCGGCGTATACCGCGATCGCGGGCCGGTTGTCGGACTCGACGTAGAGCAGCACCTCCCGTACGCCGCGTCCGGCCAGGTGCTGAAGCCCGGCCAGCGTCAGCACCTTCCCGAGCCCGCGCCCCTGGGCGGCCGGGTCGATGCCCACGACGTACACCTCGCCGAGCCCCGGCCCGGGCCCGGCCCCGGTCCCGGCCACTGGCCCGGCCACTGGCCCGGCCACTGGCCCGGCCCCGTCGGCCGCCGGGTGCTGCTTGGTCCAGTGGAACCCCAGCACCCGCTCGCCCCCGCCGGCCGACGGCTCGGTCGCCAGCAGCAGCCCCGCCGGGTCGAACCACGGCTCGGCCATCCGCTCGGCCAGGTTCGCGGCGTCCATCGAGCCCTGCTCGGGGTGGTGGGCGAACGCCGCGGCGTTGACGCGCAGCACCTCCTCGGCGTCCTCGGCCCGGTAGCCGCGCACGGTCAGCCCCTCCGGCACCCGCAGCTCCGGCAGCTCCGGCAGACCCGGCGCCGCTGAGCCCAGCGCGCGCCGCATCACCCACAGCTCCCGCACCCGCTCGAACCCGTGCGCCCGGGCCAGGGCGGCCGCAGCCGGGTGGTCACCGTGCGACCACGCCACCAGCCCGCCGGGCATCTCCCGGAGCGTCCCCTCGAGCGTCTCCCGGAGCGCCTCCTCGAGCAGGACCCCGCCCAGCCCGCGACCGCGCGCGTCCGGGCGCACCACCAGGCTCAGGTCGCCGCCGATCACCAGCGCGAACCCGTCCGCGCGCACCCACGACCGGACCCGCTCCGGGTGGTGGCGCAGCGCCAGCCAGGTCGCCTCGTCCAGCGGTTCGGCGCCGTCCGCGGCCTGCGCCGCCGCGGCGATGCCCTCGACCTCGTCGATCACGCCCCGACCCTACGGCGGCGGCTCGACCCGGTTCGCCGCGACCTGGCCGAAGTGCGGTGGCTGGGTTGAACCAGGTCGATCCCAGCCACCGCACTTTGCCCGGCCACCCGGGCGCTCCCTCGGGCCGAGGTGAGGCGGGCTGACGGCGTACGGCGTGGGCCGCACGCTCCTGGATGCGCCGGCGACCGCGCGCGGAGCAGATGCCCGGGCCCGCGACCCGGACCCGCGACCGGGCCCGCGACCCGGACCCGCGACCGGGGCCCACGACCCGGGCCCGCGGCCGCCCCCGGCCTGGGCAGGTGTCTTGTCAGATGTTGATACACGTGTCTACACTCGCGTCAATCAAATTTGGAGGTCCTCATGTTCGACAGACTCGCCCGATTCATCGTGCGGCGCCGCTGGGTCACGATCGTCGCCTGGCTGATCGCGGCGATCGCGATCGTGCCCTTCGCGCCCCGGCTCGGGGACGTCACCAACTCCGACGAGGCGAGCTTCCTGCCCGACTCCTACGAGTCCGCGCAGGCCGACGACCTGGCGCGCACCGCCTTCCCCGACCGGTCGGGCGCCACCGCGCTGCTCGTCTTCAGCCGCGAGGACGGAACCCGGCTCACCGCCACCGACCAGCGCGAGGTCAACGCGGTCGTCCAGGACCT
This sequence comes from Nocardioides sp., assembly GCF_030019515.1. Lineage (GTDB taxonomy): Bacteria > Actinomycetota > Actinomycetes > Propionibacteriales > Nocardioidaceae > Nocardioides. The sequence continues at coordinate 5,232 of NZ_JASEEQ010000023.1, forward strand.
GAACACCGCCGGCATCGACGGGGTCCGAGGCGCCCAGACCGGCGCTCCGGAGTCGGTCTCGCCGGACGGCAAGCTCCAGCTCGGCCAGGTCGGCTTCGAGGGCTCCTCCGGTGAGGAGCGCGTGATGGACGCCGCGGAGGCCGTGCGTGACCAGGCCGCCCAGGCCCTCGACGGCAGTGAGCTCGAGGTCGGGATGACCGGCGATGCCGCGATCAAGGCCGACGACGCCGACGCGCACAGCACCGCCGAGAAGACGGTCGGCATCGCCACCATCGGATTGATCCTGCTCCTGCTGCTGATCATGTTCCGCAGCCCGGTCGCCGCCCTGCTGCCCCTCGCCTCGATCGCACTGGTCTTCGGCATCGCGAGCTCGCTGATCGCCATCACCGCGCAAGGGCTGGGCTTCGACGTCAGCCTCGACCTGCCGCCGCTGCTGACCGTCGTGCTGTTCGGCATCGGGACCGACTACATCCTGTTCACGCTGTTCCGCTACCGCGAGCGCCTGCGAGCGGGGGAGCGCGACCCCGACGCGGTGGTGCACGCCGTCGGGAAGGTCGGCGAGGTGATCACCTTCGCCGCGTTCGTGGTGATCATGGCGTTCTCCGCGCTCGGCCTCTCCGAGCTCGGCTCGCTGCAGACCATGGCCCCCGGGCTGGTGATCGGGGTGGCCGTGATGTGGCTCGCCGGCGTCACGCTCGTGCCCGCGGTCGTCGCCGTGCTCGGTCCCCGGGTGTTCTGGCCCTCGAACTCCTGGCAGACCACGCCGACGAAGTCGACGTATCGCCGCATCGGCGGCCTGATCTCGCGGCGGCCTGCGATGATGGCCCTCGCCTCCGGCGGCGCCCTGCTCGCCCTCGCCGGCGGCGCGCTGTTCTACACCGCCGACTACGACAGCATCAACCAGCTCCCGTCCGACGCCGAGTCGCGCCAGGCCTACGAGCAGATGCGGGAGTCGTTCCCGGCGGGCTCGATCACGCCGACCCAGGTCTACGTGACCGGCGACGACCCACTCGACCGGGACCGCCTCGCCGCGCTCGCCCGGGACGGCGCCAAGCCCGAGGGCGTCTCCGCGGTCAAGGAGCCGGTCTACAGCCCGGACGGTCGCACCGCCCGGATCGACGTGATCCTGGCCGACAACCCGTACTCCAACGAGGCGCTGGACACCGTCGACGGCCCGATCCGCGAGGCCGCCCACGAGTCCGGGGCCGGCGACCGGGTCCTGGTAGGCGGCCAGACCGCCTCGAGCGTCGACATCCGCGACGCCACCAACCGGGACTACCTGGTGGTCTTCCCCGCGGCCGCCCTCGCGATCGGGCTGTTGCTCGCCTGGCTGCTGCGCAGCCTGGTGGCGCCGCTGTACCTGCTCACCGCGGTGATGCTCGGCTTCTCGGCCACCCTGGGCGTGACCGTCGGGGCCTTCCAGGGACTGTTCGGGGAGACCGGCCTCAAGTCGACCCTGCCGGTGATCGTCTACCTGTTCGTCGTGGCGGTCGGCACCGACTACAGCATCCTGATGGCCGCGCGGCTGCGGGAGGAACGGCGAGCGGGCAGCCCGCCCCGGGTGGCGACCGCACGCGGGGTGGAGCACGCCGGCCCCGCCATCGCCGCGGCCGGCCTGATCCTGGCCGGTACCTTCACCTCGCTGCTCCTGACCGGCATCGCCTCGCTGATGCAGATCGGTTTCGCAGTCTCGGTCGGCATCCTGATCGCCGCCCTGGTCATGGCGACGGTGCTGGTGCCGAGCCTCACCGCGCTGCTCGGCCGGGCGGCCTGGTGGCCGGGCCTCCGCGACGCCGGCGATGACGGCGGTGCCGGCGATGACGACGATGACGAGGAGTGGGCCCACGACGGGAGCCGGGTCGGTGCCGTCTCGGCGCCGGCGGACCACTCGTCATGACCGGCGCGAGCCGCGCCCGGGGCGCAGGCCTGGGCCGCGGCCGCGTCCCGGCGGTGGAGTACGCCGCCGGGAGCCGGGCCCGCTGCCGGCACTGCCACCGGAGGCTGGTCTACGTGTCCGGCGTCGGGTGGGTGGACCCCGCCATCGGCGGCGCGTACGACATGTGCGACGGAGACCCGTACGCCAACCACGACCCGCACTGAGCGAGGTCCGGAGACGGCCCGGCCGGAGGGCGCCGGGCGGATCCGAGACATCGCTGTCCAGTACTGTCGCGGCATGGTGCTGGGGCGGATCAAGGCCCGCTACGGCCGGCCGACGGTACGCCGGGGGCTCGAGGCGCCGGTCGGGCTGGTCGCCACGGACGTGAGCCTGTCCGGCCTCGATGGCGGGACCCTGCGCGGCTGGTTCTGTCGCCCCGAAGGCGCCGCCGGTGCCGCCGGTGCCCCGGGTGCCCCCGGTGCCCCCGGCGCCGTGGTGCTGCACGGCTGGGGCGGCGCGGCGGCGGACATGGTGCCGGTCGCCCAGCCGCTGATCGACGTCGGCGTCCACACCCTGCTCCTGGACGCTCGGTGCCACGGCCGCAGCGACGACGCGGACTTCACCTCGATGCCGAGCTTCGCCGCCGACGTGGCGACAGGCGTGCGGTGGCTGCGCGAGCAGCCGGGGGTGGACCCCGGCCGGGTGCTGCTCGCGGGCCACTCCGTGGGCGCCGGGGCGTGCCTGCTGGCGGCTCGCGACGACCCCCGCATCGCCGCGGTGATCAGCCTCTCGTCGATGGCGGACCCGCGGGAGGTGATGGCGCGGCTGCTGGCCGGCGGCCGGGTGCCGCGCCCGTTCGTCCCGGTCGCGCTGCGGGTCGTCGAGCACATCATCGGGGCCCGGTTCGCCGACTTCGCGCCGCTCGCGACGCTGGCGGCCCTCGAGGTCCCGGTCCTGCTGGCGCACGGTGCCGAGGACGAGGTGATCCCCGTCGGTGATGTCCGCCGGCTGGCCCGTGTTGCGCGGGACCCTACGGTGCTGGTGGTCGCCGGCGCCGGGCACGCCGGGGCGGCTGACGCCACCGTGCTCGCCGACGCGATCCGCGCGTTCGCTCGCCGTGCCGTTCCCGACGGCTGCGCCTGATGGCGGCGGCCGTGGTCCGCCGGGCGCACTCGTAAATAGACGCATGTATACACACGCGTGTAAACTCGCGGTGTGTCGTACCCGAGCCCGCTGCCCGACCGACCGGAGATCCGCCGGCCCGGCCTCTCGGGGCGAGCGGGAGGCGGGGCGCGGCCGCGCGGTCGGGACCGGGCCAGGCGGACCCGGGACGCCGTGGTGGAGACCGCACTACGGCTCTTCTCCGAGCGCGGCCACCTCGCGGTGCGGGTCGAGGACATCGCGCGTGAGGCCGGCATCTCGCGGGCGACGTTCTACAAGCACTTCTCGGAGCGCGAGGAGATCCTGGCCGCGCTGCTGACCCGCCTGCTCGACGACGAGACGGAGGGCCCGAACTGCCAGGTCCAGATCCAGGTCGATGGCGAGGCCGACCGTGCCGAGGACCGGCCCGGTACGACGACCGACCTCCCCGCCCGGGTGCGGGCCCTGGCCCGGACGGTCGCCGACCGGACGCTCGAGCGCGAGGAGCTGGCCCGGTTCGTCTACGCCCTCCCGGTGCGGCACGAGGCCCTGCTCAGCGTCGAGCCGATCCGGCGGCCGCGGGCCTGCCGGCAGCTCGACAGGCTGCTGGCCGAGGCGGGCGCGGCCGGCGAGCTGCGCGCCGGCGTACTCGTCGACGCGGCGCGCGCGCACGTGCACGCGGCGATCGAGACGGCCATGCGGGCCTGGGCGACCGGGCAGGCTCCGGACGCGCTGGCCGAGGTCGACCGGCAGCTCGACCTCGCGCTGTACGGCGTCCTCGGGACGCCCCGCTCCGGTTAGCGAGACCCGGCCGGTCCCGGCCAGCGCCACTCGGTCGGCCGCACCCGGCGAGCCCAGCCCAGCGAGCCCAGCCCGGCGAGCCCCACCCACCGAGCCGCACCCGGCGAGCCCGAACCGGCGACTCCAAGCCGGCGACCCCAGGCCGGCGAGCCCGAACCGGCTAGCGCCGGCGGGACGCCTTCCTGGCCGGCGCGGCCGCGCCGCGCAGCACCACGTCCAGGTGCTGGGTCAGTCGCTCATGCGGGTCCGGGACCTGGCCGGTGGCCCACTCGCGCAGCGCGGTCTCGATCGCGGCGTGCACCTGGGTGCGGACCACGGCCGGGGCGACTCCGTCGCGGAGCTCGCCCGCCGCCTCCGCGTCGTCGAGGAGCCGGTCGACCCGACCGAAGGCGGGCGACCGGGGGACCTGCTGGCTGCCGAGCAGCGCCTCGTGGCGGACCGGGAGGCTGTAGACGAACCGGGCCAGCTGCTCCTGCTCCAGCATCCGGTCGACGATCGCGCGGCCCTGGGCCTGGATCCGGGCGCCCAGGTCGCCCGCCGCCTCGTCGCTCGCCCCCGCGCCGGCCGTGTCGTCGGCGCCGAGCAGCCGGGTGAGCAGCATCGCGAGGATCTCCTCGCGCTCGGCGAAGTGCTTGTAGAAGGTCGCCCGGGACACCCCGGCCTCGCGGGCGATGTCCTCGACCCGCACCCCGAGGTAGCCGTGCTCGGAGAAGAGCCGCAGGGCGGCCTCGAGCACCGCGTCGCGGGTCTTCTCCCGGGCGTGGCCGCGGGCGCCGGCGAGGCCGGCGGGCCGGACCGTCATCGCGGCGCGCCGCCGCGGGCCGGTCCCGTCGTACCGCTCATAGCAGCGACGCTAACACATCTGTCTCTACACGTGACTGCAACGCATGTCGAGCCTCGCCACCTAATCTGGTCAGGTGTGCAGACATCTGTCTACACTCGTGCCACCCACGTGTATCCCAGGTCAGGACCAGTGACCCAGCCCCGGAGGCCCGATGCTCGACCGGCCCGCCCGCCACCTCCGACTCCGCGCCGCCCTCGCCGAGCTGGTGCTCGTCGCCGCCCTGTTCAACCTGTACCGGTTCGGGCGCGCCGCGATCGACGGTCAGGAGGCGACCGCGCGGCACAACGCCGAGCTGGTCACCGACGCGCAGCGGGCGATCGGGCTCCCCTCGGAGGCGAGCCTCCAGCAGCTGCTGGACGTCGAGCTCCTGCTGCGGCTGGCCAACACCTACTACACGTTCGTGCACTTCCCGCTGATGGTGGTGTTCCTCGCCTGGGGGTTCGTGCGGCGGCCCCGGCCCGAGTACGTCCGGGCCCGCACCGTGATCGCCATCCAGACCGGCGCGGCCCTGGTGATCCACATGGTGTTCCCGCTGGCCCCGCCCCGGATGTTCCCGGAGTGGGGCTTCGTCGACACGATGGCGGTCTTCGGGCCCTCGGCGTACGACGGGGTGAGCGGCGACGTCGCGAACCAGTTCGCCGCGATGCCGAGCCTGCACGTCGGCTGGGCGGTCGCGATCGCCTACGTCGTGGTGCGCACCGGCCCGCGGCCGCTGGCGGCCCTCGCGGCGCTGCATGCGACGGTCACCTACCTGGTCGTGATCCTCACGGCGAACCACTGGTGGCTCGACGGCCTCGTCGCCATCGCCCTCCTGGTCCTGGCGGTGGCGCTCACGCGGCTGCTCGAGGCCCGCGCAGCCCGAGTGGCCCGAGTGGGCCGAGACGCCCGCGACTCCCGGGCCGCCCGCGACTACCGGGCCGCCCGGGCCGCTCGGTCCGCCCGGGCCGCTCGGTCCGCCCGGGTGCCGTTGCGCGCCCCTGCTAGAGTCCCCGTAACCGAGACACGAACGTCTCAGTTAGTCCGCGAGGGTCCGGTCGGTCCGGCCCGACCGCCGCACCGACGGGAGCCCTGATGCTGCGAACCCTGGCCACCTTCTCCGTGCGCCACCGCTTCCTGGTCCTGGTGACCTGGCTGATCGTCGTGGGCGGCGTGCTGTTCGCCGGGCAGACGTTCGGCGGCTCGTTCAGCAACGACCTCTCGCTCGAGAACAGCGACTCCCAGCAGGCCTACGACGAGCTGCGGGCGAAGTTCCCCGAGATGTCCGGCGACGGCATGCAGGTCGTCATCCATGACCAGGACGGCGTCGACCAGGGGCCGGTCCGCGCCGCGGTGGAGGCGGCCGTCGCCGACGTCGCCGACCAGCCGGGCGTCGCGTCGGCGGCCTCGCCGTACGGGCCGGGGCTGCAGATGGTCTCCGAGGACGGCACCACCGCCGTCGCGACCGTCCGCTTCGACGAGCGGGCGAAGGACATCGCCGAGGAGGAGCTGACCGCGGCCCAGGACGCCTTCGCGCCGGTCGCGGACCTGGGTGTGCAGGTCGAGTACGGCGGTGCCGCGCTCGATGCGGAGAACCACCCGTCCGGCAGCGAGATGATCGGGCTCGCCGCCGCCGTGCTGGTGCTGCTGCTGGCGTTCGGCTCGGTGTTCGCGATGCTGGTCCCGCTCCTCACCGCCGTGATGGCTCTCGGGCTCGGGATGGGGATCATCTTCCTGCTCTCCGACCAGGTCACGATCGGCACCGCCGGCCCCGTGGTTGCGGCAATGATCGGGCTCGGCGTCGGCATCGACTACGCGCTCCTCGTGGTCACCCGACATCGGGAGGGGCTGGCCACCGGCGTCTCCGCGCGCGAGTCCATCCCGATCGCGCTGTCCACCGCCGGCCGGTCGGTGCTCGTGGCCGGCACCACCGTGATCATCGCGATCCTCTCGCTCTACGCCATCGGGATCCCGTTCGTCGCCACCCTGGGCCTGGCCAGCGCGATCACGGTCGCGACGACGATGCTGGCCGCGGTGACGTTGCTGCCCGCGCTGCTCGGGCTGTTCGGGGACCACCTCGACCGGTTCCGGGTACGCCGGCCGCGGCTCGACCACGGCGGCGGACGCGTCAGCGGCTGGCACCGCTGGACCCGGCACGTGCAGCGCCGGCCGTGGCCGTACCTGCTCGCGTCGGTCGCCGTGCTGGTCACGCTCGCGATGCCGCTGCTCGACCTGCGCCTCGGCACCGCCGACGACGGGTCTGCCCCCGCGGGCAGTACCGAGCGGGCGGCGTACGACCTGATCGCCACCGACTTCGGGCCCGGCTGGACCGGTCCGTTGGTGGTCACCGCGAGCTACCCCGACGGCACGGCGGCGGACACCCAGAGGTCGGCGCAGGCGCTGGCGCGCGACCTCGCCGACGTCGAGGGCGTCGAGCAGGTGTCCCCGCCGGCGGTCAACGAGGCGGGCGACACCGCGGTCCTGACCGTGGTGCCGACCGGCTCGCCGGACGCGCCGGCCACCGAAGACCTCGTCCACCGGCTCCGTGACCAGGTGGGCGGGGACGGCGCCGCCGACGACACCCAGGCTCAGCCCAAGGCCCCGGCTGAGCCCGAGGTGCACGTCGGCGGCGCCACCGCCACCAGCATCGACCTCGCCGACAAGCTCACCGAGCGGATGCCGTGGTTCATGGCGTTCGTCGTCGGGTTGAGCTTCCTGCTGCTGCTCGTCGAGTTCCGCTCGATCTTCGTGCCGATCAAGGCCGCGCTGATGAACCTGCTCTCGGTCGGCGCGGCGTACGGCGCGGTCGTCGCGATCTTCCAGTGGGGCTGGCTCTCCGACGTGTTCGGCGCCCAGCCCGGGCCGATCGAGTCGTTCGCGCCGATGATGCTGTTCGCGGTGCTGTTCGGGCTGTCGATGGACTACGAGGTGTTCCTGCTCAGCCGGGTCCGCGAGGAGTACCTCCGCACCGGCCAGGCCGGCGCCGCGGTCGCCGACGGGATCGCGGCCACCGCCCGGGTGATCACCGCCGCGGCCTCGGTGATGGTGGTCGTCTTCGCCAGCTTCCTGCTCAACGACGACCGGGTCGTGAACCTGTTCGGCTTCGGGCTGGCGGTCGCGATCGCGATCGACGCCACGCTCGTGCGCCTGGTCCTGGTCCCGGCGGTGATGGCGGTCGCCGGGCGGCTGGCCTGGTACATGCCGCGCTGGCTGGACCGGCTGCTCCCCAGGATCGAGCTCGAGCCGCACCCGGTCGACCCGTTCGAGGAGGAGCTCGACCGGCTCGACCCCGACGTGCAGAACGTCGTCCTCGCCGAGGAGCCCCCGATCCCGGTCGAGAGCGGAGCCCACGCCGGTCGGGGCGCCGAAGACCCCCGGGCCGCGCTCGAGACGCTCCGCGACGTCGTCGCGGAGCGCGACGCCTACCTCCAGGACTACCTGGACACCCGCGCCGAGCTCGAGCGGGTCCGGGCCCAGCACCAGGCCGTGGTCGAGGCACTGCGCACGATCCAGGACGCGGGCGCCGGGAACGGCGTGGCGTCGACCGGGTCGCGGGCCGCCCGGCGATCCCGCCGGGCCGAGGCCGCGCCGCGGCTCCCGGGACGCGACGACGGTCCGGCGTGAGGACGGCCGTGGACACCGCCCTGACCTGCACGGCCGACGACGACCACGACGCGCTCCGGCTGGAGCTGATGGGCGCGGGGCGGGAGCTGCTCGCCGCGTTCGAGGCCGGCGGCGACGCCACGGTCGCGCGCGAGCGGGTCGCGGAGGTCTGCCGGACCGCCCTGCTGCCCCGGCTCGACGAGGACGAGGCCTGCCTGGTCGAGGCCGGCCAGCACCCGGAGACCCGGCTGCTGGCCGAGGCGATGCGGGCCCAGATCCGGGCGCTCACCGCGCTCACGGGCGAGCTGGGCACGTCCGGCGAGCCGTGGGAGGCGGTCGCCGCCACCCGGGCGCTGTACACGATGCTGGCGGCGTACGCCCACCACCACGCGCTGCTGTCCTCAGCGCTGGACGCCCTGGCCCCCTGAGCCGCGAGGAGCGGCCTCGACCCCGGCGGGCCCGCGCGCGTCGGCGGCCACCGCCAGCTGGTCCTTGGTCGGCAGCACGAACCGGTACCCGACGTTGCGCACGGTGCCGATCAGGGTCTCGTTCTCGGGGCCGAGCTTCGCACGGAGCCGGCGGACGTGCACGTCGACGGTGCGGGTCCCGCCGAAGTAGTCGTAGCCCCAGACCTCCTGCAGCAGCTGCTGGCGGGTGAACACCCGGCCCGGGTGCTGGGCGAGGAACTTGAGGAGCTCGAACTCCTTGAACGTCAGGTCCAGCGGCCGGCCGCCGACCTTCGCGGTGTACGTCGCGTCGTCGACCAGCACCTCGCCGGAGCGGATCACGTGCACCTCGGGGTCCTCGGCGTCGCGGCGCGCGGCGAGGCGGCCGATGGCGAGCTTGATCCGCGCCTCGAGCTCGGCCGGCCCGCAGGTGTGCAGCACCACGTCGTCCATGCCCCAGTCGTGCTGCACGACGGAGAGCCCGCCCTCGGTGCAGATCAGCAGGACCGGTACGTCGGTGCCGGTGGTGCGGATCAGCCGGCACAGGTCGCGGGCGTGGGCGAGGTCCTGGCGGCCGTCGACGAGCAGCAGGTCCGAGTCGGGCGCCTCGAGGAGGGCGCTGCCCTCGGCGGGCAGGATCTTGACCTGGTGGCCCAGCAGGGCCAGGCCCGGCAGCACCTCGGCGGAGGGCTGGAGCGCGCTGGTGAGCAGCAGGAGCGTGCTCATGGTGGTCTCCTCCCGGACGGGTGGGGACCGAAACGCAGCGCTGGGCTTCGGCCGACTTCTCTCGTCAGGAAGAATAGCGAACATGACCGCCGCCCCGATCGAAGTCCACTACTGGGCCTCCGCCCGCTCGGCGGCTGGCGTCGCCTCGGACGCGCTGACGGTCGACGGCCCGATCACCCTCGCCGAGGTGGTGGAGCGGGCGCTCGCGCTGCACCCCGGCACCCGTCTCCCGGACGTCCTCGCGATCTGCTCGACCCTGGTCGGCGACCGCCCCGTGAACCGCGAGGACCCGGGGGGCGTCCTCGTGCCCCCCGGGTCCTCGGTGGAGTTCCTCCCGCCGTTCGCCGGCGGCTGAGTGCGGGCGGCGGTGGTCCGGGAGGTCATGCGGACGGTGCTACCGCTTGCTCTGTCCGCATGACGTCCCCGAGCCTCGAGCTCCCGCCGGCTCAGGCCTCGATCGCGGTCCGCTCGCTGTCGCTCGCGCCGGCCGTGACCTGGATCTTGCGCGGCTTGGCCTTCTCGGCGACCGGCACGACCAGGCGCAGCACGCCGTCGCTGTAGCCGGCCTCGATGCGGTCCAGGTCGAGGTTGTCGCCCAGGACCAGCTGGCGGCTGAACATGCCCCGCGGCCGCTCGGAGGCCAGCGCCTCCCAGTCGCCGTTGCGCGCGACCCGCTCGGCGCGCACGGTCAGCACGTTGCGCTCCACGTCGAGGTCGATGCTCTCCTTGTTCACGCCGGGGAGGTCGAACTCGATCACGAAGCGGTCGCCCTCGCGCCAGGCGTCCATCGGCATCACCGCGGGACGGTTCGTGGTGCCGAAGATCTGCTGGGTCAGGCGGTCGAAGTCCCGGAACGGGTCGGTGGTTCGCAGCAACATCACTAGTCCTCCTGATTCGGTCTCTGGACGGGGTCCTGCGTGAGTCCCCGTATCTGTATCAACGGTTATAGGTTTCTTATATTCCAAACGTGAGGCAGAATCAAGACCGGAGCAGGCCGCGGTGGCACCGATGAAACTTGCCGGCGCCAGCCACCAGCCCAGGAAGGAGCACCATGGCCGAGCGCACCCGCGGCGTGTTCGCGATCTCGGTGGCGGCCGACATGGTGGCGATGCAGATCCAGAACCTGCGGGTCTACGAGCGCCGCGGCCTGGTCGACCCGGACCGCACCGCCGGCGGCACCCGCCTCTACAGCGCCGACGACATCGACCGGCTGCACCGGATCCGCGAGCTGCTGGCCGGGGGCCTCAACCTGGCCGGCATCGCCGAGGTGCTCCGCCTCGAGGACCGGGTGCGCCGGCTCGAGGGCGAGGTCGAGCGGCTACGCGCCCGGCGTACGCCGTAGCTGCCGCGCGACCGGCACCAGCACCGCGCCGCCCAGCCCGCCGAGGGTGTTGGCGACCACGTCGACGAACGTCGCGGACCGCTCCGGCAGGAACAGCCCCTGCGCCAGCTCGACCCCGGAGGCGATCACGAACGCGTACGCCGTCCAGTCCCGCCAGGTGGTCCGCGGCCACACCAGCGACCCGAGCGCGGAGAGCGGCATCAGGATCAGCGCGTTCGCCAGGAACTCCCAGCGCGACGGCTCGACCGCCCACGCCGGCGCGCCGAGCCGGGCGGCCAGCTCCGCGGTCCACGACGCGCCCGAGGAGGGCACCGCGCCGTACGGCACCAACAGCACGAACCCGAGCGCGGCGGCGTACACCGCGAGCGCGCCGGCGATCGCCCGTCTCGAGCGGAGCTGTCTCGAGAGGGGCGGGGTCACGGGGCAACGTTCTCAGGTGCGGTGGAATGTCGCTGTGCTTTCGCTGGTTGGGTACGACGTGAGCCCCGGCGCCTGGATCGCGATCGCCGCGGTGGCCCTCGCGGTCGCCTTCGGCAGCTATCGCGCGCTCACCGACGGCCGGTTCCGCGGCACCCACCGGGTCCGCGCGGTCCCCGCGGGTGAGGTGCGAGGGACCCCGGCGACGGACGACCCCGCGGCGGCCCCGGGGCGAGCAGCCCCAGGCGTGGACGACGCCTGGACGCACGTCACCGCCGCCCTCCCCGAGGCGACGCTGGGGGAGCAGGCCACGCTGCTGCAGTTCTCCTCGGCGTTCTGCGCGCCGTGCCGGGTCACCCGCCGCACCCTCGCCGAGGTCGCCGACGTGGTGCCGGGCGTGCAGCACATCGAGGTCGACGCCGAGCACCACCTCGAGCTGGTCCGCGCGCTCGGGATCATGCGGACGCCGACCACGCTGGTGCTCGACGCCGCCGGCCACGAGGTCACCCGCGCGGTCGGTGCACCGCGCAAGGAGCAGGTCATCGCCGCGCTGGGGACCGCCTGATGTCCAGATTGCGGACTGCTGTCTCGACACGTGAGACGCGTGCTGTCCGCCCGGGCCGGTCGGTCCCTACTGTGGAGCCCATGTTCTCGACCATGCTGACCAAGCGCCGCGCGGTGGACCACTGCCGCACGCGCTCGTCGCTGTGTCGTCTGCGCTGACCGCGAGTCGCGCGCTTCCTCTCCTCCCGCTGTCCTGAGCCCTCGACTGATCCAGTCCCGGCTCCGGCAGGGAGTCCCGCCAGTCGGCGTGCCGCGACCCGCCTCGCCCGTTCGGGCCACCAGCAGGCATCCGCACCCCGTCAGCAGGAGAGACATGTCCACCACGCAGCAGCACCCCCAGCAGCACCCCCAGCACCACCAGGCAGCGGCCGGCCAGGCCCGGCCCGCCGGCATCGACCCGCGCGGCCCCCAGTTCGCCGCGGCCCTGACCTCGATCGCGCTGATCGCGGTCCTGCTGCTCGCGCCCGGCCCGGCCGCGGTCGTGGTGCTGACCCTCCAGGCCGCGGTGTTCGCCGTCGGGGCGACCCTCGGCGTGCAGCACACGCCGTACTCCTGGCTGTTCCGCACCCTGGTCCGGCCCCGCCTCGCGGCGCCGGAGCACCTCGAGGACCCGGCGCCGCCGCGGTTCGCCCAGACCGTCGGCCTCGGGTTCGCGGTCGTCGGCCTGGTCGGCTTCCTCGCCGGCGTCGACCTGCTCGGCCTGGTCGCCACCGGCTTCGCGCTGGTCGCCGCCCTGCTGAACGCCCTGTTCCGCTTCTGCCTCGGCTGCGAGCTGTACCTGCTCGGCCGCCGCTTGGCCACGCACTGATCGACCAGCAACACCCACCAGCAACTGACCCAGACCCCGCAGCGCGCCGCTGCCAACGAAAGGTAAGAGATATGAGCCGAGAGACTTCCCTCGTCACCGCCCAGTGGGTGGAGGAGCACCTCGACGACCCGAAGGTGGTGCTGATCGAGGTCGACGAGGACACCACGGCCTACGACAAGGGCCACCTCAGGGGCGCGATCAAGCTCGACTGGACGACCGACCTGCAGGACCAGGTGCGCCGCGACTTCGTCAACAAGCAGCAGTTCGAGGCGCTGCTCTCCGAGCGCGGCGTCGCCAACGACGACACCGTGGTCCTCTACGGCGGGAACAACAACTGGTTCGCCGCCTACGCCTACTGGTACTTCAAGCTCTACGGCCACCAGGACCTCAAGCTGCTCGACGGCGGCCGCAAGAAGTGGGAGCTGGACTCCCGTGAGCTCACCGAGGAGCTGCCGAACCGCGCGAAGACGTCGTACACCGCCCAGGAGCAGGACCTCTCCATCCGCGCCTTCCGTGACGAGGCCATCGCCGCGATCGGCGTGCAGAACCTGGTCGACGTGCGCAGCCCGGACGAGTACGCCGGCCGGCTGCTCGCCCCGGCCCACCTGCCCCAGGAGCAGGCGCAGCGCGCCGGCCATGTGCCCACCTCGATCAACGTGCCGTGGAGCAAGGCGGCCAACGACGACGGCACCTTCAAGTCCGACGAGGACCTCAAGGCGCTCTACGCCGCCGCCGGCCTCGACGACTCCAAGGAGACCATCGCGCTGTGCCGGATCGGTGAGCGCTCCTCGCACACCTGGTTCGTGCTCAAGGAGCTGCTCGGCCACCAGAGCGTCAAGAACTACGACGGCTCCTGGACTGAGTACGGCTCGCTCGTCGGCGTCCCGGTCGCCATCGGCGACGAGCCCGGGGAGGCCTGATGTGCGGCGCGACCGAGGGCGGACTGTCCCTCGACGGCGTGGACGTCAAGAAGGAGGCCATCGTCCAGGGGCAGGTGCTCCGCGACGGTGAGCCGGTGCCGAACGCCTACGTGCGGCTGCTGGACCGGACCGGCGAGTTCACCGCGGAGGTCCCGACCTCCGCGAGCGGGCACTTCCGGTTCTTCGCCGGCAACGGCGAGTGGACGCTGCGCACCCTGGCCCCGAAGGCCGAGCCCGTCGACCGGCGGGTGCACGCCGAGGTCGGCCGGGTCGCCGAGGTCGTCGTCGCGATCTGACGGCTACTCGAGGCCAAGCCCCGCACGACCCGCACCACCCAGACCGGCCCGCCACCTCGAGGTGGCGGGCCGGTCGGCGCTTCCGGGGTCGGACTTTGCGGGCCCTGTAGCCCAGGACGGCTGACGTGGCTACGCCCGGGCTGAGGCGGGGCGAGCGGTGTGCTGGCAACCGTTCCCGGGTGCAGGTCGGTCGCCTGGTCACCGCCGCCGGCGCCCAGGGCCAGGTCGACCGGGCTGGTGGTGTGCTGGCAACCGACCGTGGTCAGCCCCCGGTTGCCTGGTCACCGCCGCCGGTGCCCGGCGCGGGTTGGCTGGGGTCGGCGGTGTGCCAGCAACCGTGTGTGGGTCCGGTTCGGTTGCCTGCTCACCGCCGCCACCACGAGCCGGACCGCCCGCACGCGAAGCTCACGGCACCGGCCGGACCACCAACCTCCGACTGGTGGGCGGGATGTAGTACGCCGCCGCGCGGTCGCCCGGGCCGACCACGACCTGCGGGGCGACGCCGTCACCCAGCCGCGCCGCGAGACCCACGTGCCGCGGCCGCCCGTTGGTCAGCGCCGCGTCGGCGACCAGCAGCCCGTTCGCGCCCATGCAGTCGTAGATCAGCCCCTTCTTGGTCTCGCACGGCGCCCAGGTCGGCTTGATCGACCAGGCCAGGTGCGCGACGGTGCCGGACTTCGACAGCGCCATGGCCGCGCCGTACGCCGGGTAGCGGGTGTCCACGTCGCGCCCGCCGATCAGCAGGTGCAGCCGGCCGTCGCTGGCGTAGGCCACCACGGGCTTCCCGCCCCGCCCGACCGCGACGTCGAGCGCGGGGTCGACCCGCCGGGCCCGGAAGACCTCCCGGAGCTGACCGGTGACCGGCCCGGTGTACACGGCCATCCGGCCGAACCCGGCCACCGCGATCACGACCCGCCCACCGGCGGTCGCGACCCGCACCGTCTCGACGCCGCGCATCGGCAGCCGGGTGCCGGTTCGGACGTCGTAGGCGCCGTCCGTGCGGACCGCCGGCCAGTACAGCGCGCGCACGTCCTTGTGCAGCGGCGCCGCGTTAGTGACGACCAGGGCCAGCCGCCCCGCCCCGTCGACGGCGGCGTCGAGGTGGTCCATGCCCCCGGACCGGGCCCACAGCAGCGGCTGGCCGGGCCCGCCCGGCTTCAGCGTCGCGTAGACCGCCTCGCACGGCATCAGCAGCCCGGTGTCCAAGGTGACGTCGTGGTGCTCAGACCAGGCGACGGTCTGCGCGCTGCCGGCCAGGGAGTACGCCGAGGCGCGGGTAGCGCTGCTGTAGTACGCCCCGCGACCGCTCGGTAGCCGCTCGACCAGGTTGTCGGTGATCGAGGTGACCAGGGTGCCCCGCAGCTTGTTGCCGCCGTCCTTGGCCAGGTCGAACCCGACCAGCGACCGCGGCATCCGGGTGCTCCGTGGGATCCGCCAGCCGTCGGCCGCGATCCCGGTCGGGCAGTTGGTCACCGGTGTCTGCGGGTCGGGGGTCCCGGGGTCCACGCCGCCGGGGTCGCTCGGGTCCGTCGGGGTCCCGGGGTCGGTCGGGGTACCGGGATCGGTCGGAGTGGTCGGGGACGTTGAGCCGGTCGGGCTGCCCGGCCCGGTCGGGGACGCCGAGCCGCTCGGGCTCGTCGGCGCCGTCGGGGACGCCGAGCTGGACGGGCTGCCGGGCGTGGCCTCGCCGACGCCGAGGTCGACCTGCAGCCGCCAGCCGACGGTCGCGATCGTGCAACCGGTCAGCGCGTCCGAGGCGTCCAGGAAGCACTCCTCCTCGCTGTACGCCGTGCTCGCCTTCCCGATCACCGGCAGCGGGGCTGCGGACTCGTTGACGATGCCCAGCCGGTCGCCGGCCTGGAACGCCAGCGTGGTCGGCGCGCCGGTGCCGTCGATGAAGCCGAACTGGTACACGCCGGCCGCCGCCGGCAGGTCGACGCCGCCGACCAGTTGCACGACGGCGTTGCCGCGGACCAGCGCCAGGCTGATCGCGGCGGGCGCGCTGGTCGCGTACTTGCCGAACCGGACGCTGTCCGCCTGGCCGCTCAGGGCCAGCCGGGGCTGGTCCGCGATGCCGATCGCGCCGGCGGTGATGCTCGCGGCGTACTCCCCGAGCGTCGCCCCCGGGCCGTGCCAGGTGTCGGCGCCCACCCCGGACCCGCTGACGAGCACCGGATGCAGCCGCCCCGGAGCGGGTTCACCGGCGGCCCGGCCGCTGCTCGCCAGGGCGATGGTGGACCCGGCGACCAACGCGACGGCGATGGCGATGATGACGGCAAGCGCGCGGCGACCCACGGCCATGGACTGACCTCCCCACAGAGTGCGTGACAAAGGCGTCCCGGACCGCTCGGTGGCATCATGCTCCCGCCCGCCCCACGTCGTCCCGGAAATCGTCCGTCATCACCCGGAGCTGATGCGACCGCCCACCACTGGCCCAGCGCTCAGCGGATCGAGAGGGGGCTCACCGATCCGGACGATCGCGACGCACTCGGGACAGTTCGCGATGCCCGTCGAGCCGTCGGGGAACGCGGTCGACCAAAACACCTGCCACGAGACCGCCGTCTCACCGCACGCGGTCTGGGACGTGCCGATCCGCTTCGCGTGGATGGTTCCGTTCGGGACGCGTTCGACGACGCCCTGGTCGATCCGCCAGCCGGCGTGGCGCGCGACCGTGCGCCAGGGTTCGCGGCTCTGGGGGCGTGCTCGTGGTGGGGGCGTCGTGGTGCTGGCCTCCGAGCGCTGGGCGTCCGGTAGGGGTAGGAGCGAGGTCACAATCTGATATTGACATCGAAGTCGGAATTATGCGAGTGTGCGGCGACCGCCTGTGGCGGAGGACACAAGCTCGGGAACTCTCTCAGCGAAAGGCATTCCAGATGCGCAAGATCGGACTGGGCCGCAAGGCGGCCCTGATCGTCGTCGGGGCATTGCTCGCCGGTGGATCTCTCACCGCCTGCAGCAGTTCGGCCGACAAGAGCTCGGGCGAGTCCTCGGAGCAGACGTCGTCCAACGCCGGGTCAGGCGACGCGAGCGGTTCCGTCGAGGACCTGACGATCGGACTCATCTCCCACAACATCGCGTCGCCGGGCATCAAGCTGTACCGCGACGTCTTCACCGAGCTCGCCGAGGCCCGCGGGTGGACCGTGAAGAGCGTCGACACCTCGGGCGACGTCGTCGCTGCCGTCAACCAGACGAAGCAGTGGGTCGACGAGGGCGTCGACGTGATCGTCAACGACACCGTGCCGAACGACCTGATGACCGACGGCATCAAGGCCGCCAACGCCGCTGACATCCCCTGGTTCTCGGTGTCGTCGGGTGGAGGCGTCGCGGGTGTGGCGAACGAGGTCGAGGCCAACGAGTACCAGAGCGGCGCTCAGCTCGCGCTGGCCATGGTCGACGCGATGGGCGGCGAGGGCAACATCCTCCGCCTGACCTGGAGTGGCCTCCAGTCGATCCGCGAGCGCTCCGCTGCTCTCGACGCGATCACCGCCACCCGTGAGAACGTGAAGGTCGTCGACACCATCGAGCTCAAGGTTCCGGGCTGGGCCGACGACTCCTACAAGCAGGTCACCAACTACCTGCAGACCCACGACGACGTCGACGCAATCTGGATGCCGTGGGACGACTTCGCCGTCGACGTGTCCCGCGCAGTCGAGGAGTCGGGCCAGGACGACATCATCATCGGTGGCTTCGACCTCGACGACTCCGCGGCCGATCTGCTCCGCAAGGGCGGTCCGTTTGTGATGACCAACGCGCTCAACATCCCGGCGATGGCCTCCAAGTCCATCGCGCTGATCGAGGCGGAGGCCTCGGGCCAGGACGTCCCGACGATGTCCTACATCCCGAACTGCCTCGCGACCCAGGACAACATCCCGGACCAGGGCGGTCGCGACTCCGTGGAGTTCTGGACCAAGTGCTACGAGGAGCCGCTCGGTCTCCTCGCCGACCTGAGCTGACGCGGAACGCTGCCCCGGGGACGGAAGGAGACACGCCGACGATGGACAACACGGTGAGCGGCCTCGACACTGCGGGCGCGGTGCCGGTCCTCGACGTACGTGACCTGGTCAAGGACTACCCGGGGCAGCGGGCGCTCGACGGTGCTGCGTTCGAGGTGCGGCCGGGGGAGATCCACGGTCTCCTCGGCGAGAACGGTGCCGGCAAGTCGACGCTGATCAAGTGCGTCGGCGGGGTGATCCGCCCCACCTCCGGCGAGATCCGTGTCGCCGGAGAGGAGGTGAGCCTCCGTTCGGCCAAGGACGCTCATGCGCTGGGCATCAGCATCATCCACCAGCAGTCCAACCTCGTGGGGCCGCTGTCGATCGCCGAGAACCTGGCGATCGGCACCTCCTCCTCGTTCCTCGTGCGACCGCGCGCGGAACGCCGCCGGGTGAAGGAGATGCTCGACGAGGTCGGCCTCGACCTCGACCCGCGCACTCTCGTCGCGTCCCTCCGGCCGCACCAGAGCGCGATGGTCGCGGTCGCGAAGGCGCTGCACTCCCGCGCGAAGCTCGTGATCCTGGACGAGCCGACCACGGCGCTCTCCGCGGAGGAGACCGACATCCTGTTCGGCCAGATCCGCGCACTGGCCAGTCGAGGCACGGCGTTCGTGTATGTGTCGCACCGTCTCGGCGAGGTGTTCCGCCTCGTCGACCGCGTGACGGTCCTGCGCTCCGGTCGCCGGATCGGCACGTGGGAGGCGCCGGCCGACAACCAGCCGGCGATCCTCGACGCGATCGTGGGAGACAAGGTGCCCCACCGGGCGGAGCAGTCCAGCGGACCGGCGCGCGGCCGACCCCTGCTCGAGGTCCGCGACCTCGCCGTCGAGCCGTGCACGGACGTCGCATTCGTGGCGCACGAGCACGAGGTGGTCGGCCTGGCCGGTCTCACCGGCTCGGGTGCCGAGGAGGTCGCGACCGTGCTGTCGGGCGCAGCGCGGCCGTCCAGCGGAACCGTGCTGGTTCGCGGCGAGGAGGTCCGCCTGGGCCTTCCCCGCCGGGCGATCCGCGCCGGCATCGCGTCCATCCCGAAGGACCGTCATCGCGAGGCGCTGCTCCCGGGGTTCACCATCCGGGAGAACATCAGCCTCGCTTCCTCGGGTCGGTTCCTCACCGACCCCGTCTCGCGCACGGTCCGGGCGGGGCGCGAGCGGCGGGCGGTGGCTGAGGCCATGCAGTCGCTCCGCGTGAAGGCGAGTGGGCCACAGCAGAACGTCTCGACTCTCAGCGGCGGCAACCAGCAGAAGGTC
Source organism: Nocardioides sp. (assembly GCF_030019515.1). Taxonomy (GTDB): domain Bacteria; phylum Actinomycetota; class Actinomycetes; order Propionibacteriales; family Nocardioidaceae; genus Nocardioides. The sequence goes on from NZ_JASEEQ010000023.1 coordinate 24,233, forward strand.
GTGATCGCTCGCTGGCTCCTCGAGGACTTCGCGGGCTACGTCTTCATCGACCCCTGCGCGGGCGTCGACATCGGCGCGAAGGCCGAGATCTACAACATCATCCGCGAGCGCGCACGCGAAGGCGCGGCCGTCGTCTTCACCTCGTCCGAGGCCGAGGAGTACCAGCGCGTGTGCGACCGGGTCCTGGTGTTCCACCGGGGCCGCGTGGTCGCCGAGCTGGTCGGCTCCGAGATCGACGAGAACGCGATCGTCCGCTACGCGCTCCAGCCACCCGCCGAACACACCCCCAAGCAGAAGGAAACGGTCTCATGAGTGCATCGGTCGCAGCGGCGCCGAAGGCGCGCCTCGACGTGGTTGGAATCGTCAGCAGGTGGGGGACGGTCGGCAGTCTCGTCCTCCTGGTGGTGTTCTTCTCGCTGAAGGAGGGCGACGCGTTCGCCAACAGCCGGAACTTCATCAACATCCTCAACCAGGTCTCGATCCTGGCGATCCTGGCGGCGGGCCTGACGGTCTGCCTCACCATGGGCCTGTTCGACCTGAGCATCGGCTCGATCGCGACTCTGGGTGGCTATCTCGCCCTCAGGTGGGGTGCCGAGGGAGCCTTCGGTCTGGGGCCGTACGGCGTCTTGCTCGTCGTGCTCCTCGCTGCGATCGCCATCGGCGTGGCCAATGGGGTGATCGTTAGCTATCTCGGGGTGTCGGCGTTCATCGCCACGCTCGCGACGGCCTCGATCCTGGACGGCATCGCGCTCGGCTACTCCGATACCGCCACCGTGCAGGTGGGCATCCCGTTCCAGATCCTCGACCTGGGACAGGCCAAGCTGGGTCCGATCCCAGCACCGGTCGTGATCATGGCCGTGGTCATGGTGGTCCTCTGGTTCTTCCTCGAGCGCACGCAGATGGGCCGGCACATGTACGCGATCGGCGGCAACCCGATCGCCGCGCGCCTGGCCGGCGTCCGCATCCGATACTACGCGATCCTGGCGCTCTCGATCTCCGCGGTGTGCGCGGTCCTCGGCGGCACGGTCGCCGACGCGATCATCGGCGCCGGTCGGCCGTACGGCGTCGGCTCGGTCTATCTCCTCGACGCGTTCGCAGCGGCCTTCATCGGCGCCGCGACCTTGCGGCCCGGGCGGTTCCACATGTTCGGCACGCTGGTCGGCGTCCTGCTGCTCGGCGTGATCAACAACGGCCTGTCGATCATGGGCGCCGAGACGTTCTGGCAGTACATCGTCAAGGGCGTCATCCTCATCGTCGCGGTCTTCCACTCCGGAGCCGTCTCCATGCGCCGGCAGGGGGTGTGACCGGATGACGCTGGCCGTCTCGGCCTCCATCAGTGTCCGTGCGGACGGTGACGCCGTGGAGCTGCTCAGTGGCGCATGCGGTGCCTGCCCGCCGTGTCGGCACGGACGCGCTGACCACTGCCTCTCGCCCGGACCGGGGGCCGTGGCCGTGCGCTGGTCCGGCGCGGTGGACGAGCCCGATCTGGCGGCGTGTGCCGCGGCGATCCGCACGGTGGAGGCGCTCGCCCGGTCGAGCGCCGGCCCGCGGATCGGCCTGGTCGGCAGCGGTGTCGTGCGTGACGTCGTCAGCGCGTGCTTGGCTGGCCTGCCGGACGTCTCCGTTGTCGAGCCGCACGACCACGAGCGCGGTCGCGAGGAGGTACGTCGCCTGTCGACCGCCCTCCGCACCAGCCCGTCCGGCCGCCCGAGCGACGTGGTCGTCACCCTCGACGGTGACCTGCGACTCGCCGGGCTGCTGGTTCGCCGCGGCGGCGCGGTCGTGAGCCCCGTGCCGGTGCGGGTGCCGATCCCGATGACAGCGCTGGTGCAGCGTGAGCTGACCATCGTCCCGACGCTCGACATGGCGACTCGGGCCGCGGAGTCGCCGCTGCTGGCCGAGCTCGGGCGGCGTACTCGGGAACGGGTGGCGGCGTGAGTGGGTCGGAGCGGCCGCACGTCGCGCTCGTGACCGGCGCCGGACGCCCGGGCGGGATCGGCCGAGCGATCGCCGAGCGGCTGCTGGCCGACGGCTGCACCGTCGTGATGAGCGACCTCGGCGCGCGCATGCCCGACAACCCGGACTACGAGGTGCCATCGGCGTCGGAGCTCGATCGCACGATCGACGAGCTCGGCGAGCTCGGCCCGGTGACCGGGATCCGTTGCGACGTCCGCGACGAGGCCGAGGTGGACGCGATGATCGCCTCCGTCGTCGCCGAGCACGGCCGGCTCGACGTGCTGGTCAACAACGCCGGCGTCGGTGGCGGCCTCGGTGAGGTCGTCGACATGTCGCTGGCGGACTGGCAGCTCAACCTCGACGTGATGGCGACGGGGGTCTTCCTGTGCTCCCGAGCGGCCGCCCGTCACTTCGTCGAGCGCGGTGCCGGCGGTCGGATCATCACGATCGCCTCGCAGGCAGGCAAGAGCGGCATGCCGCTGCTGGCCGCCTACTCGGCCGCGAAGTTCGCCGCGATCGGTCTCACCCAGTCGCTCGCGCACGAGCTCGGTCCGCACGGCATCACCGTGAACGCGGTCTGCCCGGGCACCATCGACACACCCCTGCTCGACCTGCCGGGCGGCCTGATGGAGGTCTACGCGCGGCGGTTCGGCATGGAGAAGGAGCGCTACCGCAGTCGCGTCACCAAGGCGATCCCGCTCGGGCGGTTCGGGCAGCCGGACGAGATCGCGTCGTGCGTCTCGTGGCTCGCGTCCGAGGACGCGGCGTTCGTCACCGGTGCGGCGATCAACGTCACCGGCGGGCAGGAGATGCACTGATGAGCGTCTCCGTCGTCTTCCAGGGGCCCGGCCGCGTCGACCTCGATGAGCGCCCGGTGCCCGAGCCGGGGCCCACCGACGCCGTCATCGCCGTCGAGGGCTGTGGCGTGTGCGGCTCCGACGTCGCCAGCTACCGCGAGGGTGCCTACGTATCGCCCGGGCAGGTGATGGGGCACGAGTTCGTCGGCTCCGTCGTCGCCGCGGGGGTGGGGTGTCGGGTCGCGGTCGGTGACCGCCTCGTCGTCCGTCCGATGCGGTCGTGCGGCCGGTGCTGGTACTGCCGCCGCGGCGACATCCATCTCTGCTCCGGCACCGCCGAGCTGAGCCTCAGCTTCGGCCTGCCCGGCGGGTACGCCGCCCACGTGCGTGTCCCGGACCCGAGCCCTGGCGTCGACGTGTTCGTGCTGCCGGCCGCGACCGACGTCCGGGACGCGATCTGGGTCGAGCCGCTGGCCGTCGCGCTGCACGCCGTACGTCTCGCCGGCCCGGTCGCCGGCCGTCGAGTCCTGGTCGTCGGCGCCGGCTCGATCGGGCTCTGCCTGCTCACGGCCGCTCGCCTGTCCGGGGCGACGACCGTCGTGGCCGAGCCCCGGGACGTGCGCCGCGACCTCGCCGCCGCGCTCGGCGCGGACGCCGTGGTCGCGGGCGCCGCAGAGCTGGCTCCAGGGAGCGTCGACGTCGTGCTCGACGCCACCGGCGTCCCGGCCGCCCTGCAGGCGGTCGTCGGCTCGACCCTTCCGGGAGCGTCCATGGTCCTCGTCGGCGTCACGCACCGGGACCTCGACCTGCCCGCGGACCGCTGGGTGCGTGGCTCCTTCGGCTACCAGGAGGACGACTTCGCCGCCGCCGCCGAGCTGGTCGCGACCGGCCGGGCCCGCCTCGGGCGTGCGGTCACCCACGAGTTCTCCCTCACGTCCTTCGACGAGGCGATGGAGGTCGCCGCGTCCGATCCTCGAGCAGGAAAGGTGGTCGTCAGGCCATGACAGCGGTCAGCTCGGACACCCGGGTCACCGATGAGCGAGGGATGCTGCTGCGTCTCTACCGCGAGATCGCGCGCGGGCGGGCGCTCGAGGACGTGGTCCACCAGCTGGTGCAGGAACGCTCGTTCCGGGGCTTCTTCCACCCGGGACGCGGGCAGGAGGGTGTCCAGGCCGCGGTGTGCGCAGCGCTCGAGCGAGACGACTACCTGCTCTACGCCCACCGTGGCCTCACCTACCTCACCGCCAAGGGCATGGACCCGGTGGAGATCCTCGGCGACTTCCACGGCCGCGTCGTCGGCAGCACCCGGGGTCTCGGCGCCGGCACCGTGCACTGCGTCGACCCCGAGCTCGGGATCATGGGCCAAGGTGGCACGCTCGGCAGCAGCTTCACCCTGTCGGCCGGCCTGGCGATGGCGAGCAAGTCGCTCGGTCAGACCAAGGTCGCCTGCGCGTTCTTCGGAGACGGGGCGTCTGCGCGTGGCACCTTCCTCGAGGCCGGCGTGACGGCCAAGGCCTGGGGGCTACCGGTCGTGTGGGTCTGCGAGAACAACGGCTGGGCCGTCTCGGCCCGCGTCCAGGACGTCCAGGGGACCAGCGACATCGCGCCTCGTGCCCGAGCTCTCGGCTTCCACACGCAGGTGGTGGACGGCCAGGACGCCTTGGCCGTCTACGAGGCCGCACGGGAGGCGGTGACCCAGGCGCGCAATGGCGTACCGGCGTTCATCGAGGCCAAGACCCAGCGGATCGACGGCCACTACACCGGCGACATGCAGCCCTACCGCGACCGCGACGAGGTCGCTGCCGCCAAGGCCCGCGACCCGCTCGACCTCGCCGGCGCACGCCTCACCGAGCTCGGCGAGGACCCGGCCGCCCTCGCCCAGATCCGCGAGGAGGCCCGAGCCGAGATGACCGCAGCGGACGCCGCTGCCCGACAGTCGCCGTTCCCCGACGGCTCGCGCATCCACGAAGGGTTGTGGGCATGACCGAGACCAAGCCGATCACCTACGCCTGGGCGATCAACCACGCGATCGACGAGGAGATGCAGCGCGACCCGACCGTCTTCCTCATAGGACAGGACGTCGGCCGGATGGGCGGCGTCTTCGGCCTGACCCGGGGTCTGTTCGACAAGTACGGTGCCGAGCGCGTTCGCGACGTGTCGATCGTCGAGCACCTCGTCGTCGGTGGCGCCGTCGGCGCGGCGATCGGCGGGATGCGCCCGATCGCCGAGGTCCAGTTCGCGGACTTCCTGCTGCTGGCCGGCGACGAGAGCTTCCACAAGATGGCGAAGTGGCGCTACATGCACGGCGGCCGGCTGACGGTCCCGATGGTCGTCCGTGCACCCTGCGGCATCCAGGGTGGCGTCGGCGCCGAGCACTCCCAGTCCCCCGAGGCGCACTACTGGCACACGCCCGGGGTGAAGATCGCCGTACCGTCCAACCCGGCGGACGCCAAGGGCCTGCTCAAGTCGGCGATCCGCGACGACAATCCGGTCATCTACTTCGAGAACCGGCGCCTCTACCGCAACAAGGGCGTCGTCGACCCGGATCCTGAGCTGCTCGTGCCGTTCGGGCAGGGCACGGTCGCGCGCGAGGGCACCGACGTCACGATCGTCGCCTGGTCCGCGATGGTGCCGGCCGCGCTCGAGGCCGCCGAGATCCTCGAGCGCGAGCAGGTCAGCGTCGAGGTCGTCGACCCTCGGACCTTGGTGCCCTTCGACATGGAGACGGTCGCTGCCTCGGTCCGCAAGACGTCGCGGCTCCTGGTCCTGCACGAGGCGTCGCTCACCGCCGGGCCGGGTGCCGAGATCGCGGCGCGGGCAGCGGACGAGCTCTTCGAGCTGCTCGACGCGCCCGTGAAGCGGCTCGCCGGCACCGACAACCCGATCCCGCAGAACATGGCGCTGGAGCCGTTCTGCTACCCCCAGACCGACGAGATCGTCTCGACGGTCCGTGACCTCGCCAAGTGGTGAGGCGCCGAGCGACGAAGGAGCTGACACGGTGATCCGCTGGGTCTACCTGATCAAGTACCCCGAGGGGGTGCCGGTCGCGGACGGTGAGCGCTGGTACCTCGGCACGCACACCCAGGAGGCGAAGCAGATGGCCGAGCACGGCCTGGTCTCCTACAAGACCTGGCGCGCGCTGACCGCGCCGATGGGCACCAAGAGCCGGCCCGCCGAGTTCCTCAACCAGTGGGTGCGGGTGACCGAGCTGGTCTTCCGCGACTGGGACGCCTACCGGGCGTCGGTCATCGACGCGCCGATCGAGTACAGCGGCGCGCCCTACGGCGACAAGGGGTTCGAGTACACGACGGTGTTCCTCGGTGCCGAGGAGCCGGAGTACGACCTCCTCCGGCAGGTGCCCCGGGTCGGCTAGTGGTCACCACCGGCAAGCCCGTCGCGCTGGTCACCGGCGGGGCGTCCGGGATCGGCCTCGCCTGTGCCCGCCACCTGGCCCGTCGAGGGTGGACCGTCGTCGTAGCAGACCTCGACCGGGGAGCTGTCGACGCGACGGCCGCCCAGCTCGGCGACGGCCACCTGGGTCTCGAGGTGGACGTCACCGACGGGAGTCAGGTCGACCACCTCGTCGCTGGCGTCGTGGACCGATTCGGTCGTATCGATGGCGCGGTCAACAGCGCGGGAGTCCTCGGTGCCAGACTTGCGCTGGCGGAGACCCCGGTCGACGAGTGGCGACGGGTGATGGCAGTCAACGCCGATGGCGTCTTCCTCTCCCTGCGGGCCGAGATCAACGCGATGCGTGCGGCCGGGATACGCGGCGCCATCGTGAACGTGGCTTCCATCATGGGAGTCGTCGGGTCGCCGCTCGCTGCTGCGTACGTCGCCAGCAAGCATGCCGTCGTGGGCATGACCAAAGCCGCGGCATGGGAGTACGCCGGGGACGGGATCCGCATCAACGCGGTCGGCCCCGGCTACACCGACACGCCCCTTCTTGCTCATCCGATGGCCGAGCGCAGCGCGGAGCTGGCCGCCAGACATGCCTTCAACCGGGTGGCCGAGCCCGAGGAGATCGCCTCGGCGATCTGGTTCCTCCTCTCTGAGGAAGCCCGGTTCATCACCGGGGCCTTCCTCCCCGTCGACGGGGGCTTCACGGCGCGCTGACCCCGACTGGCGCGCCTCCGTCGGGCGCAGGAGCCCTCGCCGGGTCAGGGCCTGAGCAGCGCCGCCCAGTCCCGCGTCTCGAGCTCAGACCTGATCTTGGCGAGGAAGGCCGCGGCGTAGGCACCGTCCATCGCCCGGTGGTCCCACGACAGCGACAGGTGGCCGACGTGGTGGATCGCGATCGACTTGGTGCCGTCGGTGGTCGTGACCACGACCGGCTGCTCCGAGATCCCCTCGACGCAGAGGATGGCGACCTCCGGAGGATTGACCAGGGGGGTGCCCGCGAGCGTTCCGTACCCGCCCGGATTCGTGATCGTGAACGTGCTCCCCGTCAGCTCGTCATGGCCGAGCTGGCGCGCGCGGGCCCGGGTGGCCAGGTCCGCTGTCCGCGTGGCGAGCGCCTCGATCCGCAGCTCCTGTGCCCCTCGGACGACCGGCACCATCAGCCCCTGGAAGTCCAGGTCGACGGCGATGCCGAGGTGGACGGCCGGGTGCACGCGCAGGCCGTCGCCGACCACGGACGCGTTCACGTGGGGGAACTCCTCGATGGCACGGATCACGGCCATCGAGACGAAGGGCAGGTACGTCAGGGACTGCCCGGTCCGGTCGCGGAACGCCGCGCCGTACTGCCGGCGAGCCCGGAAGACGTTCTCGTAGCTCACCTGCATCACGGTGGTCACCTGCGGGATCGTCTGCGCCGAGAGCAGCATCCGCTGACCGGTCACCTTGCGGATCCGGCTGAACGGCAGCCAGTGCGGGTCGTCGACCGGGTCCGGCCCGACGGTCGGGGCGAGCGGGCGCGCCGGGGCCGCAGCCGGCGCGGGCGCGGGCTCCGGCGTCGGCGCGAG
>NZ_JASEEQ010000024.1 GCF_030019515.1 Nocardioides sp.
GCGCCGATGGTACTGCAACCGAGAGGCTGTGGGAGAGTAGGACGCCGCCGGACATGATTTCGAGCAGGGCCACCCCGTGAGGGGTGGCCCTGCTTGCATTTCCGGGCCGGCGCCGGCCCGCCGACGGCTCACAGGAGGTCTCCGGACCCGGCTCTCCCCAGGCGCCGGCAGCTGGCGCCGGGTCTGTCCGGGGTCGCGGGCAGCGTGACGCCCGGAGGTGATCAGAGATGGCTACGAGCGGGTCTCGGACGGCCGAGGCGATCGAGAACGAGGTGCGGCTGGTCGGCAGGATCTCCCAGGCGCCGGAGGAGCGGGTGCTACCCAGCGGGGATGCGGTCTGGACGTTCCGGGTGGTGGTGCCACGGGCGCCCGGCGGCCGCTCCCGGCAGAGTGTCGACGCGCTGGAGTGCGCCGCGTGGTCGCCCCGGGCGCGCCGCTCGGTGAGCGGTTGGTGTGCCGACGACGTCGTCGAGGTGACCGGGTCACTGCGCCGCCGGTTCTTCCGGTCCGGCGGGGCGGTCGCGTCCCGCGTGGAGGTCGAGATGACCACCGGACGCATCATCCGTCGCGCAGCGAGCGGATGAGGACGCCAACGCTGGGCTTGGGTTGGAACGAGGTCGCCTTCTCCGGGAGCAGCCGGTCGGCGGCGGCGATGCCGAGCACCTGCGAGACATCGGGGGCGGGCATCAGGAGGGCGACGCCACGCCGCCGGCGGACAGCGGCCAGCGCCTCGTCCACGGCGTGCAGGTAGGACGTGCTCGTGGGCGGACGGGGCAGCGCCGGCACCAGGTCCTGGTGCAGCCACTCGACGACGGCACGGTCGGGGCCGATCGCCGGGCCCCTTGCCGGGCCCCTTGCCGGGCGCAGGGTCGCCCACCGGGTCCCGTCGCTGGCCACGACCGTGTCGGGGGCCAGCGCGGCCACCCCGCGGCGGCTGTCGGTGGCCTCGAACGAGGCCCCGACCCGCTGGGCGGCTTCCTGGAGGCCGGTGATCGTGACCCCGCCGAGCAGCCGGTGGATCGCGCCGAGGAACAGCGGTGTGTCGTCCTGGTCGACCAGCATGGCCAGGCCCGAGTCGGTGGCCGGTCCCGGCTGCAGCTCCTGCAGGCGTAGGTAGGCGGCGTAGCGGTGGTGCCCGTCGGCGATCAGCGCTCGGGTGTCCCGGAGCGCGGCGTCGATCCGTGCCAGCTCCTCCTCGGCCCGCAGCGCCCAGATGCGGTGCTGCTGCTGGGCGCGGTCGACGAAGGCCAGCTGGGGCGGTCGGGCCTGCACCTCCCCGAGCAGCTCGCGGGTGTCCGCCGAGCCCCGGTGCACCAGGAGGATCGGAGCCGGGTTGATCTGCATCTCCACCATCCGGGCCGCCAGCTCGTCGACCTGCGCGGGATGGATCCCCTCGTGCGGCAGCACCGCGACCTCCTCGCGGCTCCTGGCCCGACAGGAGAGGTCGAGCCCGCCGACCAGGCCGCGGACGGTGATCCCGCCGGCGGTGTACTCGTGGAGATAGACCGCGGGCCGGTCGTCGTGGGTCAGCTGCCCCCGCCGCTCCCAGCGGTCCAGACGATCGGGGACCCCCCGGTAGGGGCGAGTGAAGGCACGCACCGAGGCGAGGCCTCCGATCCGCCGCGGGGCCAGGGTGAGGCCGCGGAACGGGACGAGCTGCAGCGACCCTGCGCCGTGGGGTGGGGTGACCACGGCGCCGACGTCCATCGGAGCATCGTAGGGTGCAACCACAGCCGGTCCCTGAGGAGGTGCGCGTGCTCGGCACGTCGGAGCAGGTCCTGTGTCGCGCCTACGACCTGGCCATGCTGGACCTCGACGGGGTCGTCTACGTCGGGGGCAACGCGGTTCCGGGTGCGCCCGAGCACCTCGCGGAGGCCCGCGCCGCGGGCATGCGGCTGGCATTCATCACGAACAACGCCGGTCGGTCGCCGGGCACGGTCGCCGGCCACCTGCGCGAGCTCGGCGTCCCCGCTCAGGACGCGGACGTCGTCACGTCGGCCCAAGCGGCCGCGCGCCTGGTGCTCGAGCGCGTCGGTGCCGGCTCCCGGGTGGTGTGCCTCGGGGCCGATGGCCTGCGGGAGGCCGTGCACGCCGCGGGCCTGGTGCCGGTCGGCGCCGAGGACGACGCGGCCGTCGTGGTGACCGGCTACGGGCCCGACGTGCGCTGGCGCGACATCATGCGGGTCGCGGTCCGGATCCGCGACGGCCTGCCCTGGGTGGCCAGCAACACCGACCTGACGTTCCCGGCGGCCTTCGGGGTCGCTCCCGGGCACGGCGTGCAGGTGGAGATGCTGCGCCGGTTCTCCGGCGTCGACCCCGCGGTCGCGGGCAAGCCGGCGCGCCCGCTCCTGGACGAGACCGTCCGACGCGTCGGCGGCCGGCGCCCACTGATGGTCGGTGACCGGCTGGACACCGACATCGAGGGCGCTCGACTCGCGGGCCTCGACTCGCTGCTGGTGCTGACCGGCGTCACCGGCCTCGCCGAGCTGGTCGCGGCCCCGGCGCAGCTGCGGCCCACCTACCTGGCCCCCGACCTGGCCGGCCTGCTGGAGGAGCAGGTCGCTCCGAGCGCGGCCGAGGGCGGGTTCGCACTCCGCGGGTGGCACGCCGCGGCCGGCCGGGACGGGCTGCGGGTCACCGGTGACGGTGAGCCGGAGGACTGGTGGCGGGTGGTGGCGAGCGCGGCGTGGGAGCACCTCGACCGGTCCGGGGAACCGGTCCTGGTGTCAGGTCTCGAGGTCCCCGCGCGGTAGCCTCGGCGACATGAGCGAGGACCCGGACCTCCCCGTCCCCGACGAGCCGGAGACGATCCCGACCGAGCCCGAGCGGGTGCGCACGGGTGTGGCCGACGTGGACGAGGTGATCGCGGCGGTCGAGCAGCTCGAGGAGCGCCCGGTCGAGGAGCACGTCGCCGTCTTCGAGACCGCCCACGACCGGCTCCGCCGCGCCCTGGACCACCCCACCGAACAGGCCTGACGGCCCCGACCGTGCCGCCGCGACGCCTGCGCCTCGACGCCGAGCTGGTCCGCCGCGGACTGGCTCGCTCCCGTGAGCACGCCAGCGAGCTGATCGACCTGGGACGGGTCAAGGTCTCCGGAGCCGTCGCGACCAAGCCGGCGACCGGGGTGACCACCGACGTCGCGATCGTGGTGGTCGAGGACCCGGACCGGCCCGACTACGTCTCCCGCGGCGGCCACAAGCTCGCCGGTGCGCTCGCCGTCTTCGAGCCGGCCGGCCTCGTCGTGGCCGGCCGCCGGTGCCTGGACGCCGGCGCGTCGACCGGCGGGTTCACCGACGTCCTGCTGCGCCACGGTGCGGCCGAGGTCGTCGCGGTCGACGTCGGCTACGGGCAGCTCGCGTGGCGGCTCCGGCAGGACGAGCGGGTCTCCGTGCACGACCGGGTGAACGTCCGCGAGCTGGTGGCCGAGACGATCGGCGGCGGCGTCGACCTGGTGGTGGGCGACCTGTCCTTCATCTCGCTGGTCCTCGTGCTCGACGCCCTGCTCGGCGTCACCGAGCCCGACGGCGACCTGGCGCTCATGGTCAAGCCCCAGTTCGAGGTCGGGAAGGAGCGGGTCGGCAAGGGCGGCGTGGTCCGCGACCCGGCGCTGCGCGCCGAGGCGGTCGCCGGGGTCGCGGCGGCGGCCGCCGCCCGCGGCTGGGGCGCCCGGATGATCGCGACCAGCCCGCTGCCCGGCCCCTCGGGCAACGTGGAGTTCTTCCTGTGGCTGCGACGCGGGGCCGCCGAGCTGGACGAGGCCGGCATCCACACCGCGGTGCGCGCCGCGGCCCCGCCGGGGGTGCCGGGTGAGAGGGTGGACCCGTGACGACCGGCGACCCAGACGAGCCCCGCCGTGTGCTCCTCCTCGCTCACATCGGGCGCGAGGACGCGCGTGAGGTCGCTCGCGCCTTCGTCAAGGCGCTGACCGCCCACGGCCTGGTCGTGCGGGTCCTCGCCAACGAGGTCATCGAGCTCGGCCTGGACACCGCCTTGATCGAGGTCGTCACGGGCGGCGACGCGAGCGCCGGCTGCGAGCTGGTGCTGGTCGTCGGCGGCGACGGCACGATTCTGCGCGCCGCCGAGATCACCCACGACTCCGGCGTACCCGTGCTGGGCGTCAACCTCGGCCATGTCGGCTTCCTGGCCGAGGCGGAGTACGACGACCTCGAGTCGACCATCGAGGCCGTCGTCCACCGCCGCTACACCGCCGAGGACCGCCTCACCCTCGACGTCACCGTGCACCGCGACGGTGAGGTGGTCAACCGCACCTGGGCGCTCAACGAGGCCAGCGTCGAGAAGGCGGCCCGCGAGCGGATGCTCGAGGTGGTCGTCGAGGTCGACGGCCGCCCGCTGTCGCGCTGGGGCTGCGACGGCGTGGTCTGCGCGACCCCCACCGGGTCGACCGCCTACAACTTCAGCGCCGGCGGACCGATCGTGTGGCCCGGCGTGGAGGCCCTGCTGATGGTGCCCATCAGTGCGCACGCCCTGTTCGCGCGGCCGATGGTCGTCGCGCCCACGTCGGTGCTCGCCGTCGAGGTGCTGGCCCGCACCGAGGGTGCCGGGGTGCTGTGGTGCGACGGCCGCCGGACCGTCGACCTGCCGCCCGGCGCGCGGATCGAGGTGCGCCGCGGCGCCCAGCCGGTCCGCCTGGTCCGGCTGCACCAGGCGCCGTTCACCGACCGGCTGGTCGCGAAGTTCGGCCTGCCGGTCTCCGGCTGGCGCGGCTCGACCGAGCGCCGGCGCCGACTCGCCCAGGAAGCCGCCCCCGAGGGCCGCGATGCTTGAGGAGATCCGGATCAGCTCGCTCGGGGTGATCGACTCCTCGACCTTGGAGCTCGGACCCGGCCTGACCGTGATCACCGGTGAGACCGGGGCCGGCAAGACGATGATCGTCACGGCCCTCGGCCTGCTGCTCGGCGGTCGGGCGGACAGCGGTGCGGTGCGCACCGGCGCCCGAACCGCCCGGGTGGAGGGCGTCGTCCGGGTCGGCGACCTCGCGGGGTTCGCGGCCGCGGTCGACGAGGCCGGGGGAGAGGTGGAGGACGACCGGGTCGTCCTGGCGCGCAACGTGTCGGCCGAGGGCCGGTCCCGGGCCTACGTCGGCGGCGCGACGGTGCCCGTGTCCTCGCTGGCCGCCGTCGCCGAGCCGCTGGTCGCCGTGCACGGCCAGTCGGACCAGCACCGGCTCCTCCAGGCGCGGGCGCAGCGTGAGGCACTGGACCGGTTCGGCGGCGAGCCCCTGGCGGCACTGCTGGCGACCTACACCGACCTGCACCGCCGGCTCGAGGCGACCGAGCGCGAGCTCGACGAGGTCGTGGCCAGCGCCCGCGATCGCGCCCAGGAGGCCGACCTGCTGCGGTTCGGCCTCGGCGAGATCGAGGGGGTGGCTCCCGAGCCCGGCGAGGACCTCGCCCTGGCGGCCGAGGAGTCCCGGCTCGGCTTCGCCGACACCCTGCGGTCCGCGGCCGAGCAGGCGCGGGAGGTGCTCTCCAGCGAGCAGGGCGACCCCGACGCGCTGGCGACCGCGTCCGCCGCCCGCACCCTGCTGGACGGGGTCCGCGAGCACGACGCGGAGGCGGGCGAGCTGGCCGACCGGCTCGCCGAGCTCACCTACCTGCTCTCCGACCTGGCCGCGGACGTCGCGTCGTACGCCGCCCGGATCGACACCGACCCGGCCCGGCTGGCCGCGGTCTCCGAGCGCCGGGCGGCGCTGACCGCGCTGACCCGCAAGTACGGCGACACCATCGACGAGGTGCTGGCCTGGTCGCAGCGCTCCGCGACCCGGCTCCTCGACCTCGACCACACCGACGAACGGATCGAGGAGCTGCGCGCTCAGCAGGCCGACCTGCGCCGTGACCTCGGCGCCGCGGCGCTCGCCCTGTCCACCGCCCGTACCGAGGCGGCCGGCCGGCTCGCCGAGGAGGTCACTGCCGAGCTTGCGCTGCTGGCGATGCCGCATGCCCGGCTGAGCGTCGAGACTCGCCAGCACGAGGTGGAGGCGCCGAGCCCCGGCAGCCACGGACCCCTCCTCGTCGACGGCCGCTGGCTGCGGCACACCTCGTCCGGGATCGACGAGGTCGAGCTGCTGCTCGCCGCGAACACCGGGTCCGAGCCGCGCCCGCTCAGCAAGGGCGCCTCGGGAGGTGAGCTCTCGCGCGTGATGCTGGCGCTCGAGGTCGCCCTCGCCGGCACCAGCCCGGTGCCCACCTTCGTCTTCGACGAGGTCGACGCCGGCGTCGGCGGCGCCGCGGCCGTGGAGGTGGGCCGCCGGCTCGCCCAGCTGGCACGCAGCGCCCAGGTGCTCGTGGTGACCCACCTGCCCCAGGTCGCGGCGTACGCCGATCGCCACGTCGTGGTCGAGAAGTCCTCCGACGGCACCGTCACCAGCTCCGGGCTCACCGTGCTCGACGACGAGCAGCGCGAGCGGGAGCTGTCCCGGATGCTCGCCGGCCTGGCGGACTCCGACACCGCTCTGGCGCACGCGCGGGAGCTCCTCGACGTCGCCCAGGAGACCCGCGCGGCCGGCTGAGTGTCGAGCCGGCGGGCGACGCGCCCGGGGTGCGGCGATGCCGGGCCCGGCGCGGTCCGCCTGGCAGCATGGACGCGGTCATGAGGATGCCCGTACGACAACGCCCAGCAATCGGTCGCTCAGGCGTCGTCGGCACCGCTCGCGTCGATCGCCGGACCCGCGCCCTCCTGCCGCGGCTGCGCCCCGGTGACGTGGCCGTGCTCGACCACACCGACCTCGACCGGACCACCGCCCAAGCCCTCGTGGACGCCGGTGTCGTGGCCGTCGTCAACGCCGCGCCGATGATCTCCGGGCGCTATCCGAGCCTCGGCCCGGAGGTCCTGGTCGCCGCCGGGATCACGGTCGTCGACCAGGTGGGGAGCGCCGGCCTGGCCGCGATCGCCGACGGTGGTGTCGTCCGGGTCGACGGCGGGACCGTCCTGGTCGAGGACCGCCCCGTCGCCGTCGGCCGGCAGGTCGACGGCGACACGGTCGCCCGTGAGCTGACGGCCGCGCGGGACGGACTGACCGCCCACCTCGAGACGTTCACCCACAACACCGCCGAGTTCCTGCGGCGCGAGCAGGACCTGCTCCTGCACGGTCTCGGGGTCCCGCGGCCGGCGACCCGGATCGCGGGCCGACCGGTCGTCGTCGTGGCGCGCGGGCACGAGCACGCCCACGAGCTCGCGCTGGTGCGGACCTTCCTGCGCGAGCAGCACCCCGTGCTCGTCGGCGTCGGGCGCGGCGCCGACGTGCTGCGCGAGGCGAGGCTGCGCGCGGACGTCGTGGTCGTCGACGCGACCGCGGACGAGACCGAGATCCCGAGCGCGAAGGCGCTGAAGGCCGCGCGGGACGTGGTCGTGCGCACCGACCGGGGCGCCGGCCGGTCCGCTGTCGAGCACCTCGAACGCCTCGGGATCCGACCGCTGCGCTTCGAGTCCGGCGCGACCCCCGAGGACGCCGCCCTCCTGCTGGTGGCCGCCGCCGACGCCGCCCTGATCGTCGGGGTCGGCCTGCGCGCCACCCTCGAGGAGCTCCTGGACAGCCAGCGAGCGGGCTTGGCCAGCACCTACCTGACCCGCCTCAAGGTCGGGCAGCGGTTGGTCGACGCCGCCGCCGTCCCCCATCTCTACGCGGGGCGGGTACGCCCCCGGCACCTGCTCCTGGTCATGCTGTCCGGGCTGATCGCCCTCGGCGCCGCCGTCGGCGTCACACCCGTGGGCCAGGAGTGGGCCGACGCCCTGGCCGACCTCCTGCAAGGACTGCTCCCGTGATCTCCTACCGCCACCACATCGTCTCGCTGGTCGCCGTCTTCCTGGCCCTGGCGATCGGCGTCGCCCTCGGCGGCGGACCGCTCTCCGACCTCGGCCGCGACGACCAGTCCGCGTCGGCGACCACGAAGGCGCACCGGGCCACGGTGCGCAGCGCGTCGTTCGGCGACGAGTTCGCCGCGGCGAGCGCGGCGGCTCTGTACGACGGCCGTCTGCGCGGCCACCCGGTCTCGCTGGTGCGGATGCCCGGCGCCAGCGGTGAGGTCGTCAGCGCGCTCGGGGCCGAGATCGAGGCGGCCGGTGGCAGCATCGCCGGGAGCTACGAGGTGCAGCCCACGCTCACCGACCCCGCAGAGAAGTCGTTGGTCGACACGCTGGGCAGCCAGCTGGCGACCCAGCTCGGGACCGGCGCGGTGACCGCGGATGCCTCGACGTACGTCCGCCTCGGCCAGCTGGTCGGCCTCGCGGTCGCGGACACCGAGCAGCCGAGCGCGGACGCCGTCTCGGTGCGCCAGAGCCTGGCCGGCGCCGACCTGCTCGCCTCGCCCGAGGGTGCGGTCCGTGCCCCGGTCGTGCTGGTCGTGCTGGGCGAGCCGGCGAACCCGGCCATCCTGTCCGGCCTGCTCGCCGGCCTGGCCGCGAAGGCGGTCGGTGTCGTGGCCGCCGGTGACACCGCGGCGTCGGCGGGCTCGGGGGACCTGGCGGCGCTGCGCTCGGAACCGGTCGCCGATCGGGTCGCGACCGTGGACGGCGCCGACACCGCCCTGGGCCAGGTCACCACCGTGCTCGCCCTGATCCGGTCGACGTCGGTGCAGGGCGGATCCTTCGGTGCGTCGGGCGCGGACGGGGCCGTTCCGCTGAAGTGATGAGGACCCGCCGCTCGCCGTGACCGGTTCCGGTCGCGGGATCCCGTAGGATGGAGTTCCGTGAACCAGGCGACGCCCACCAAGCACGTGTTCGTGACCGGAGGCGTCGCCTCCTCGCTCGGGAAGGGCCTGACGGCGTCCAGCCTCGGCAGCCTCCTGCGATCGCGTGGTCTGCGCGTCACGATGCAGAAGCTCGATCCCTATCTCAACGTCGATCCCGGGACGATGAACCCGTTCCAGCACGGCGAGGTGTTCGTCACCAACGACGGCGCCGAGACCGACCTCGACATCGGCCACTACGAGCGGTTCCTCGACACCGACCTGAGCCAGATCGCGAACGTCACCACGGGCCAGGTCTACTCCAACGTGATCGCCAAGGAGCGCCGCGGCGACTACCTCGGCGACACCGTCCAGGTGATCCCGCACATCACCAACGAGATCAAGGACCGGATCCTCGCGATGGGCCGGACCCAGGTCGACGGGCAGCCCGTGCACGTGGTGATCACCGAGGTCGGCGGCACCGTCGGCGACATCGAGTCGCTGCCGTTCCTGGAGGCCGCACGCCAGGTGCGCCACGACATCGGCCGCGACAACTGCTTCTTCCTGCACGTCTCGCTGGTGCCCTACATCGGTCCGTCGGGCGAGCTGAAGACCAAGCCGACTCAGCACTCGGTGGCCGCGCTGCGCCAGGTCGGCATCCAGCCGGATGCCATCGTGTGCCGGGCCGATCGTGAGCTGCCGCCGTCGATCAAGCGCAAGATCTCGCTGATGTGCGACGTCGACCAGGAGGCCGTCGTCACCGCGGCCGACGCGCCGTCGATCTACGACATCCCGAAGGTCCTGCACCGCGAGGGCCTGGACGCCTACCTGGTGCGCCGGCTCGACCTGCCGTTCCGTGACGTGGACTGGACGGTGTGGGACGACCTGCTGCGCCGCGTGCACCACCCGAAGGAGGAGGTGACGGTCGCGCTCGTCGGCAAGTACGTCGACCTGCCCGACGCGTACCTGTCGGTGGCCGAGGCGCTGCGCGCCGGCGGGTTCGCCCACGAGGCCAAGGTCCAGCTGCGCTGGGTCGCCTCGGACGAGTGCCAGACTCCGGCCGGCGCGGCGCGCAACCTCCAGGACGTCGATGCGATCTGCGTGCCCGGCGGGTTCGGGGTCCGCGGCATCGAGGGCAAGCTGGGCGCGCTCACCTACGCCCGTACGCACGGCATCCCCACGCTGGGACTGTGCCTGGGGCTGCAGTGCATGGTGATCGAGTACTCCCGCACCGTGCTCGGACTCGAGAAGGCCGGCTCCACGGAGTTCGACCCCGACACGCCGGAGCCGGTGATCGCGACCATGGCCGAGCAGAAGGCGTTCGTCGAGGGCGCCGGCGACCTCGGCGGCACGATGCGCCTGGGCCTCTACCCGGCAGCCCTCAAGGAGGGCACCATCGCCCGAGAGGTCTACGGCAGCGGGCAGATCGAGGAGCGGCACCGGCACCGCTACGAGGTCAACAACGCCTACCGCGACCAGCTCGAGGACGCCGGACTGGTCTTCTCCGGCACCTCGCCGGACAACCACCTGGTCGAGTTCGTCGAGCTGCCCCGTGCGGCGCACCCGTACTACATCTCGACCCAGGCGCACCCCGAGCTGCGCTCCCGCCCGACCCGGCCGCACCCGCTCTTCGCGGGCCTGATCGGCGCGGCCATCGAGCGGCAGCGCGAGCTGCGGTTCCCCATCGACGAGTCCGGGCTGCGCCGCGAGCCCGAGCCCGACGAGGACTGAGCCGCCGGTGCCCGAGCTCGCCGACCGGCCCGAGGCGTGGCCGGTCGTGGACAGCAGCCTTCGCTACGACGGCGGCTGGGTGGTGAAGGTCCGCGAGGACCGGATCCGGCGGCCCGGCCACCCCGAGGAGGAGCCGTTCACCCGGCTGGTCGTCGAGCATCCGGGAGCAGCGATCATCCTCGCGGTCGACGAGCAGGACCGGGTGCTGTGCCTGTGGCAGTACCGGCACGCCGTGGCCCGCACCCTGGTCCAGCTGCCCGCCGGCCTGTGCGACGTCGACGGGGAGGACGCCGCCGAGGTCGCGCGCCGCGAGCTCGTCGAGGAGGCCGGGCTCGAGGCGGACCGGTGGACCCACCTGGCCTCGACGTACTCCTCCCCGGGGTTCACCGCCGAGCAGGGCCACTACTTCCTCGCCGAGGGGCTGCGCGACGTCGGACGGGGCGACTTCCGGCTCGAGCACGAGGAGGCCGAGATGACGGTCGGCTGGGTGCCCTTCGCCGAGCTGCACGAGGCCGTGGTCGCCGGACGCCTCGCCGACGCCCACCTGGCGCTGGCGGTGCTCCTCGCCGCAGCGCGCCGCCACTAGCGGGTTATCGGGACTTCCGGCCCCGCGACCGCCTACGGTTCGACCCATGCGTCCCGAGATCGAGGCCGATGGTCAGGCAACCGACGGCGGCACCCTGGTGCCCCAGCACCTGGTCGACCAGATCGTCGCCGGCCGGTGTGTCGCGTTCGTGGGCGCCGGGTTCGCCGCACCCGCCGTGCCGGCGTGGCAGACGCTGCTGCGCGGCCTGGCGGACCGGGCGGGCCTGGACGATGACACCTCCGCCTGGGTCGCCCAGCTCGTCGAGCACGGGGGGTCACGCGACCTCGAGGCCGCGGCCCAGGTGCTGCACACCGCGATGGGGGACGCGTTCGACCCGGCGCTCGCGGGCATCCTCGCCACCGAGGGGCGCCCGGACGCGATCGCCGGGCGGCGCCGGCTGTTGGCCGGCATCCCGTTCGACGCGATCCTGACCACCAACTTCGACCCGTTCCTGGTGGGCAGCGTGCCCGGCCCGGACGCGTACCAGCAGATCCTGCGCGACCCGCCGCACCGGTGGTGGGAGCCGAGGTACTGGACCGAGGAGTCGCCCGGCGCACCGGTCGTGAAGCTGCACGGCGAGATCGGCCCGCTGGGCGACACCGTCGTGTTCACGCAACGCGACTACCGGGACCGGCTCTACAGCAGTCCGGCGTACATGACCTTCCTGCGCTCGCTGTTCGCGACCAGCACCGTGCTGTTCCTCGGCGTGTCGTTCACCGACGCCTACCTCAACGAGCTGCGCTCCGAGGTGCTGGCGATGATCGACCAGCGCGAGGAAGACCCGCCGGTCGCGTACGCCGTGCTGCCGGACGTGGCGCCGCACCAGGCGCGCTACCTGCATCAGCACGAGGGTCTCGGGACGATCACCTTCGACACCGCCGGCGGCACTGACTGGTCGGGCTTCGACCGGGTGCTCGAGGGCATCCACGCGGCCACCAACCCGCAGGCACAGCTGGGCGCCGCCCTGGCCGGGCGGACGGTGCTGTGGGTCGACTCCAGCGCCGACGACACCGCCTTCGGCCGCACCGTCCTGGCCGAGGCGGCCGGTCGCCGTGACACGAGGGCCCGCATGGTGCAGGTCGAGTCCGCGGCCGCGGCGGTCGCCTGGCTGCGACAGGACCGTGCCGACCTCGTCATCGCCGACCTGGCCGCGGGCAGCGACGGTGCTCCGGCGGCCGAGAGACTGTTGACCACGATGCGCCGGGAGGACCTGCGAGCACCGGTCGTCGTGCTCTCCCAGGAGCCCGTCACCGCGGTCGAGCGATTGCGGATGCTCTCGCTCGGTGCGAGCGAGGTCGCGAGCGGATGGGCCGACCTCTTCCGGGAGCTGACCCGGATCTACGCTCTCCGGGAGTAGGCTCGCGCAGCCACAACGGCGTGGCGCTGAGAACCGAAGGAGCGATGCGGTGAAGGTGGGCGTCCCCAAGGAAGTCAAGAACAACGAGTACCGGGTGGCGATCACGCCCATCGGTGTGCACGAGCTGACCGCACACGGTCACGAGGTGTACATCGAGCGCGGCGCCGGCGAGGGGTCCTCGATCCACGACGAGGAGTACGTCGCGGCCGGCGCGCGGATCGTCCCGGACGCGGACAGCACCTGGGGCGACGTCGAGATGGTCCTCAAGGTCAAGGAGCCGATCGCCGAGGAGTACCACCGACTCCGCGACGGACTGACGCTGTTCACCTACCTGCACCTGGCGGCGGACAAGAAGCTGACCGCGAAGCTGCTCGAGACCAAGGTCACCGCGCTCGCGTACGAGACCGTGCAGCTGCCGTCGGGTGGCCTGCCCCTGCTGTACCCGATGTCCGAGGTCGCCGGCTGCCTGGCGCCGCAGGTCGGTGCGTACTGCCTGATGCGTGCCCAGGGCGGCCGCGGGGTGCTGATGGGCGGCGTCGGCGGCGTCGCCAACGCCAAGGTCGTGATCATCGGCGCCGGCGTCTCGGGCCAGAACGCCGCCAACATCGCGCTCGGCATGGGGGCCGACGTCACCCTGCTCGACACCGACCTGGACAAGCTGCGGCTGTCGTTCTGGCGCTACAACAACCGGGTGCACGGCCTGGCGTCCTCGAAGCTCGCCATCGAGCAGCAGGTCACCGAGGCCGACCTGGTCATCGGGGCGGTGCTGATCCCCGGGGCCGCCGCGCCCAAGCTGATCAGCAACGAGCTGGTCTCCCGGATGAAGCCCGGCTCGGTGCTCGTCGACATCGCGGTCGACCAGGGCGGCTGCTTCGAGGACACCCGGGCGACCACGCACGCGGACCCGACCTACCAGGTCCACAACTCGACCTTCTACTGCGTGGCGAACATGCCCGGCGCGGTCCCGAACACCTCGACCTACGCGCTCACGAACGCCACGCTGCCCTACGTCGTCGCCGTCGCGGACAAGGGCTGGCAGCAGGCCGGTCGCGACGACCACAGCCTCGCCCTCGGCCTGAACACCCACGCGGGACGACTCACGAACGCGCCGGTGGGAGCGGCGGTCGGGATCACGGCCGACCCGCTGGACTCCGTCCTGACGTGAGCGACCCCGCGTCGGACGACGTCGCGCGTGCGGTCCGGACCTACCTCGACCACCTCACGGTCGAGCGGGGGCTGGCGAAGAACACGCTGACGTCGTACCGGCGCGACCTGCGGCGCTACCAGGAGTACCTCGCCGAGTGCGGGGTGGCGCGGCTCGCGGACGTCACCGAGGGCACCGTCACGGCGTTCCTCGTGCGGTTGCGGGAGGGGGACCAGGACCACCCCGCGCTGAGCTCCACCTCGGCCGCCCGGACCGTGGTCGCCGTGCGCGGCTTCCACCGGTTCGCGGTCGCGGACGGCCTCACCACCACAGACCCGGCCGGTGCGGTGAAGCCGCCGACCCCGGCCAAGCGACTGCCCAAGGCGCTGCCGCTGGCCGACGTGGAGGCGATCCTGGAGGCAGCAGGGGCGCCGGGGACCACGCTGGCCCTGCGCGACCGGGCGCTGCTGGAGGTCCTCTACGGCACTGGAGCGCGCATCTCGGAGGCGGTCGGGCTGGATGTCGACGACCTCGACTGGGGGGAGTCCGGGACGGACGGCACCGTGCTCCTGCGCGGCAAGGGCGGCAAGGAACGGCTGGTCCCGATCGGCTCCTACGCGCGGGAGGCGGTCGACGCCTACCTCGTGCGGGGCCGGCCCGAGCTGGTGGCGGCCGCCACTCGCGCGAGCACCGGAGGCGCCCTGTTCCTCAACGCGCGTGGTGGCCGGCTCTCGCGGCAGTCGGCGTGGGCGGTCCTGGTCCGGGCCGCCGAGCGGGCCGGCGTCACCCGGGCCGTCTCGCCGCACACGCTCCGGCACTCCTTCGCGACGCACCTGCTCGACGGCGGCGCCGACGTCCGCGTCGTGCAGGAGCTGCTCGGCCACGCCTCGGTGACCACCACCCAGGTCTATACGCTCGTGACGGTGGACAACCTGCGCGAGGTCTTCGCCACCGCCCATCCGCGTGCGCGCGACTGAAGGACGCTGTGACGGACCTGCTCGACGAGATCACCGCGGCGGCCGCCGCGCGGGGGCTGACCCTCTACCCGCACCAGGAGGAGGCGATCCTCGCGGTGCTGGCCGGCGACAACGTCGTGCTGGCCACCCCGACCGGGTCCGGCAAGTCACTGGTGGCGGAGGCCGCGCACCGAGCCGCGCTGGCCGAGGACCGGGTCTCGTTCTATACCGCGCCGATCAAGGCACTCGTGAGCGAGAAGTTCTTCGCGCTCGTCGCGGAGTTCGGTGCCGACGACGTCGGCATGCTGACCGGGGACGCCTCGGTGAACCCCGACGCGCCGATCATCTGCTGCACCGCCGAGGTGCTCGCGAACATCGCGCTGCGCGAGGGCTCTCACGCCGACGTCGGACTGGTCGTGATGGACGAGTTCCACTACTACGCCGAGCCGGACCGCGGCTGGGCCTGGCAGGTGCCGCTGCTGGAGCTCCCGCAGGCCCAGTTCCTGCTGATGTCGGCGACCCTGGGGGACATGTCGGACATCGCCACCGACCTGAGCGCCCGCAACGGGCGGGACACCACCGTGGTCGCCGACGCCGAACGCCCGGTGCCGCTGAGCTTCAGCTGGGTGATGACGCCGCTGGCGGAGACGCTCGAGGAGCTGGTGACGACCGGGCAGGGCCCGGTCTACGTCGTGCACTTCACGCAGAAGGACGCGGTCGAGCAGGCGACCGCGCTCCTCAAGGCCGGCTGGCTGCCCAAGCCGGACCTGGGGGACCGGCTGGCGGCGACCCGGTTCGGCGCCGGCTTCGGCAAGACCCTGTCCAAGCTGCTGCGACGGGGGATCGGCGTGCACCACGCTGGGATGCTGCCGCGGTACCGCCGGCTGGTCGAGCAGCTGGCGCAGGAGGGCCGGCTGAGCGTGATCTGCGGCACCGACACGCTCGGCGTGGGCATCAACGTCCCGATCCGCACGGTGCTGTTCACCGGGCTCGCGAAGTTCGACGGCAGCCGGCAGCGGATCCTGCGGACCCGGGAGTTCCTGCAGATCGCCGGCCGGGCGGGCCGGGCCGGCTTCGACACGGCCGGGTTCGTCGTGGTCCAGGCGCCCGAGCACGTCATCGAGAACGAGAAGGCGAAGGCGAAGGTCGCGGCGCGGCAGGCGGCGGGGAAGAAGAACTCCAAGGCCCAGCTCCGCAAGCCGCCCGAGGGCACGGTCGTGTGGAGCGAGCAGACCTTCGACAAGCTCGTCGCGGGCGAGCCCGAGCCGCTGACGTCGCGGATGAAGGTCGACAACGCCATGTTGATCGGCGTCCTCGCTCGGGAGGAACCAGCCTTCCCGGTCCTGCGAAGGCTCCTTCAGGACAACCACGAGGACCGCCGTCGCCAGCTGCAGCTGTCCCGCCGAGCCCTGCGGCTGGGCCGCTCCCTGGTTCGTTCCGGCGTCGTGTCGCGGCTCGACGAGCCGGATGCCTTCGGTAGGCGGTACGTGGTCACCGTGGACCTGCCGCCGGACTTCGCGCTCAACCAGCCGCTGGCGCTGTTCGCCCTCGCGGCCCTCGACGTCCTCGATCCCGAGGCCGAGACCCACACCCTGGACATCGTCTCGGTCGTCGAGGCGGTGCTGGAGGGGCCGCGCCAGGTCCTGTTCCAGCAGCAGCACGTCGCGCGCGGCGAGGCGATCGCGGAGATGAAGGCCGACGGCCTGGAGTACGACGAGCGGATGGCGCTGCTCGAGGACGTCACCTGGCCGCAGCCGCTCGCCGAGCTGCTGGAGGCGACGTACGAGATCTACCGCGAGCGGCACCCGTGGCTGCGCGAGGACGCGCTGCAGCCGAAGTCGATCGTGCGCGAGATGTACGAGCAGGGGATGAGCTTCACCGACTTCGTCGGCCGCTACCAGCTCGCCCGGTCCGAGGGCCTGGTGCTGCGCTATCTGACCGACGCCTACCGGACGCTGCGCCAGACGGTCCCCGACCAGCACCGCACGCCGGAGCTGGAGGATCTCGTCGAGTGGCTCGGCGAGACCGTGCGGCAGACCGACTCCTCGCTGCTCGACGAGTGGGAGGCGCTCGCGGACCCCGAGCACGCCCGCACGGACGTGGCCCACCACGAGCCGCCGCCCTCACCACGGCCGATCTCCAAGCAGGACCGGGCGTTCCGGGTGATGGTCCGCAACGCGATGTTCCGGCGGGTCGAGCTGGTCGCCCGCGACGACCTCGACGGGCTGGTGGCGCTCGAGCGGGCCGCGGCCGACCGCACCGACCCGCCCGGGGAGGTGGTGATGACCCGGTCGGCCTGGGACGCCGCGATCGAGGACTACTACGCCGAGCACGACGAGGTGCGGCTGGACTCCGACGCGCGCGGTCCCGACCTGTTGGCGATCACGCCGTCCACGCGGACCTGGCAGGTCGTCCAGACGATCCACGACCCGGCCGACCACCACGACTGGGTGATCGAGGCCGAGGCCGACCTGGACGCCTCGGACGAGGCCGGGGAGCTGGTCCTGCACACCCTGGCGATGCGCCGGCTGGGCGACTGACCGCGGCTCGGCTCAGCGCAGGTAGCACAGGGCGTTGGGGCAGGAGTCCAGCCAGGTGGTACCACCGGCGAGCGACGACAGCTGCTTCTTGCCGGCGGCGTCGTCGAACCACAGCATCGCCCAGGCCGGCCTCGGGGCCAGCGCCTTGGCGGTACGCGTGACGACGGCCGGGTTCCAGGCTCCGGTCGCGCTCTCCTCGGGGCCGACCTCGGTGATCGCGAGGCGCTCGACCCGCTCGGCCACCGCCGCGTAGCCGGTCATGTCGAGGCGGTCGCGCGGGTCGGCGTCGGGCCCCTCCGGGTCGTAGCTGTCGATGCCGGCGATGTCGACGCGCGCCGGCAGCAGCCGTTCCGGCGCCCGGATCCCGGACCAGGTGCGGGCCGCGAAGGAGTAGGCCCACACGACGTTGTGGACCCCGGCGTCCCACGCCCGGCGCTGCATCATCGCCCACAGCCGCCGGTAGGTCGTCGGGTCGGGCTTGCCCCACCAGAACCAGCCGCCGTTCGCCTCGTGGAACGGTCGCAGGACGACCGCGACACCGGCCTCCTGGAAGCGCTGGAGCAGCGCCAGCTTGCTGTCGAAGTCGGCCCAGAACCGGGCACCCTCCGAGGAGGTGGGGCTCAGCAGGGCATCGAGGGAGGTCCAGCTGCGATCCCATGCCGGCCGGGCGGTGTGCGGGTTCGTGGTGTGCCAGGAGGCCGAGAGGACCGCGCCCTGCTGCGCGAGCGCGACCAGCGTGTCGAGGGGCGGGGCCGGGAACTGGTAGGTCTCGCCCGCGGCCAGCTCCTCGAGGTCGAAGCCGACGACAGAGACCCGGCGGGGGGCGAGGGCCGTCAGCGGGGCGAGGTAGTCGATGTTGGACACGTTGAGCTGCTGGCCGACACCCATCAGACCGGCCGCCCGCCACCGGTCCAGGCGCGCGGCCAGGCAGCGCGCGGCGGCGTCGGCGTCGGGGTCCACCAGCGCGATCCGAGGGGTGCACGAGGCGGCCGTGTAGACCTTCAGCGTCAGCTTGGCTGACACCTTGCGCGGCAGGTCGTCGGTCGCCTCGGCGATCACCCGGAGCGCCTGGGGGCCGGCGAGGGTCGTGTCGAGGGGGACGACGGCGCGCCCCCGGGCGTCGCCGGTCGCGCTGCCGACGACCGTCCAGCTCGCCTCCACGAGGCGCTGCACCGTGAAGGAGCGCCCCGGTCGTGCCGGCGTCGCCTGCGCCACCAGCGCGCTCGGCTCGCCGACCGTCACCACGGGAGGGGCCAGCCGTGCGGTCAACGTCGTACCGGCCCGCTCGACCGGCGCGGGGCGCGCGGACGCAGGGGTGGCCCCGGACGCGATCGTTCCCCCCGTGAGCAACCCCGCCAGCAGGGCCAGGACGGCCGCACGTGGGCGCACAGCGCCAGTCTAGAGTCGGTGACATGAGCGACGTCGCGACTTCACACAATCCCGCCCAGAGCCGCTACGAGGCCCATATCGACGGCGAGCTCGCGGGATACGCCGAGTACCAGCTCACCGACGAGCTGGTGACCTTCACCCACACGGAGGTCTTCGACAGGTTCGAGGGCAAGGGTGTCGGCTCGGCGCTGGCCCGCTACGGCCTCGACGACGTGCGGGCGGACGGCACCCGCAAGGTGCTGCCGCTGTGCCCGTTCATCAAGGGCTGGATCGGCAAGCACCCCGACTATGTCGACCTCGTGTACGGCGCCGGGACCTCGCCGGAGACCGACTGACGCCGGCCCCGCTCCTCCACAGGCCTGTGCACAGGCGCCGCGTGCCTGTGCAACCAGCGCCGCGCGAGTGCACAGTCCATCAACAGATTTCCCCGACGGCCTGCGGGTTTCCGACTTCGGGTTGTCGATGTCGAAACACCGGTCCTAGAGTCGCCCGCGGGTCGGCAACATGTCGTCGTGTCGACAAGTCGGTGAGGAGCGGGGATGACTGCAGGCGGCGCCTTCGGAGGAACGTCCAGCCCGGTCGGGAGCGCCGCCGGCGCGATGCCCCCGCTGATCCGCACCCCAGCCCCCACGCACGACCACACACCAGAAGCCGGAGATGACCTGCCCGTGGCCGACCCGCTGCCCTTCGAGCGTCCGCCCGCCGACACCGAGACGCCCGCACTCGGCCCGACCGGGCGTCCGCTGCCCGTCCTCCCCGAGCCGGGACCGGTCGCCGAGCCCGGCCCGGCCCGGGTCGTGTCGATGTGCAACCAGAAGGGCGGCGTCGGCAAGACCACGACGACGATCAACCTCGGCGCGTCGCTGGCCGAGCTCGGTCGCAAGGTGCTGCTGGTCGACTTCGACCCCCAGGGCTCGCTGTCCGTCGGGCTGGGGCTGAACCCCCACGAGATGGACCTGACGGTCTACAACCTGCTGATGCAGCGCGACGTCGACATCCACGAGGTGATCGTGCCGACCGTGGTCCCCGGCATGGACCTGCTGCCCTCCAACATCGACCTCTCGGCGGCCGAGGTGCAGCTGGTGCACGAGGTGGCGCGCGAGCAGACCCTCCAGCGGGTGCTCGCACCCGCACTGGAGAAGTACGACGTCGTCCTGATCGACTGCCAGCCCTCGCTCGGGCTGCTGACGGTCAACGCGCTCACCGCCTCCGACGGCGTGATCGTCCCGCTGGAGTGCGAGTACTTCGCGCTGCGCGGCGTCGCGCTGCTCAAGACCACGATCGACAAGGTGCGCGAGCGGCTCAACCCCAAGCTGGAGATCGACGGCGTGCTCGGCACCATGTACGACGGCCGCACCCTGCACAGCCGCGAGGTCATGGAGCGGCTGGTCCAGGCCTGGGGCGACACGGTGTTCCACACCGTGATCCGGCGCACGGTCAAGTTCTCCGACTCCACGGTGGCCGGCGAGCCGATCACGACCTACGCCTCGGCCTCGGCCGGCGCCGACTCCTACCGCCAGCTCGCCAAGGAGGTGCTCGCCCGGACCCAGCGCGACCGGTCGGGTGCCGCCGCGCCCGATTCCGGGGGGGCCCCGGAGTGAGCCGACGGGTGAGCCTCCCCGCCGCCGACGACCTGTTCCGCCCGACCGCCCCGGCTGCGGCGGACCGCAGCGCTCCGGAGGCCGGAGCAGCCGACCCGGCCGACGACCGGGGGAGCGGTCGGGCCAGGAGGCCCAGCGGCCGGGTGCGGCACGACGAGAAGATGACGGTCTACGTCACCTCCGACGAGCTGCTCGAGCTCGAGCACGCCCGGCTGCTGCTGCGCCGCTCGCACGGGCTGGCCGTCGACCGGGGACGGATCGTGCGCGAGGCGATCGCGCTGGTGCTGGCCGACCTCGAGGCGCAGGGCGACGAGAGCGCGCTGGTCCGACGGTTGACCGACGGATGACCGTCGCTCCGGTCGAGAGCAGCGGCGAGGCGCCGGCGTTCGAGGTACGCCTCGACAACTTCGAGGGCCCGTTCGACCTGCTGCTGAGCCTGATCGCCAAGCACAAGCTCGACATCACCGAGGTGTCGCTCTCGACCGTCACCGACGAGTTCATCGCCCACGTGAAGGCGGGCGGGTCCGCCGAGAACCCGGCGCAGTGGGACCTGGAGCAGACGACGTCCTTCCTGTTGGTCGCCTCGACGCTGCTGGACCTCAAGGCGGCGCGCCTGCTGCCGCAGGGCGACATCGAGGACGAGGAGGACCTGGCGCTCCTCGAGGCCCGCGACCTGCTGTTCGCGCGGCTGCTGCAGTACCGCGCGTTCAAGCAGGTCGCCGCGGTGCTCGCGACCCGGCTGGCCTCCGAGTCCAGGCGGCACCCGCGGGCGGTCGGGCTGGAGGAGCGGTACGCCGGCCTGCTGCCGGAGGTGCTGATCGGGATCGGGCTCGACCAGTTCGCCCAGCTGGCCGCCAGGGCGCTCGAGCCCAAGCCGGTGCTGGAGCTGTCGCTGCAGCACATCCACGCGGCCCGGGTGAGCGTCCGCGAGCAGGCCGCGCTCGTCGTCGACCGGCTGCGGCGCAGCGGCACGATGACGTTCCGCGCGCTCTGCGGCGACTCCCCGGACCGGCTGACCACCGTGGCGCGGTTCCTGTCGCTGCTCGAGCTGTTCCGGGAGGGCGCCGTCGCCTTCGACCAGGTGACGCCACTGGGCGAGCTGACCGTACGGTGGACCGGGGACGACGACGCGGACGTCGATGAGCTGATCACCGACGAGTTCGACGGCGCGCCGCCCGAGGCGAGCGCCGTACCGGAGGGAGAGACCGATGACCGAGACGCAACCCGAGACCGAGACGGTGACGCAGCCGGAGACCCAGCCGGTGCCGCAGCCGGAGACCCAGCCGGAGACCCAGGGCGAGATGACGGCTGAGGCGGCGGAGACGCTCGCGGTGCCGGTGGCCGAGCTGCGGCCGGCGCTGGAGGCGCTGCTGATCATCGCGGACCAGCCGATGGACACGATGACCCTGGCCACGGCGGCGGGCTACCCGGTCGGCGAGGTGAGCGCGGCCCTCGAGGGGCTGGCGGCGGAGTACACCGAGCAGCGCCGCGGCTTCGAGCTGCGCCACGTGGGCGGCGGCTGGCGCTACTACACCCGCGACGAGTTCGCCGCCGTCGTCGAGGGCTTCGTGCTCGACGGTCAGCAGGCACGGCTCACCCAGGCCGCGCTCGAGACGCTGGCGGTGGTGGCCTACAAGCAGCCCGTCTCCCGGGCGCGGGTGTCGGCCATCCGCGGCGTGAACGTCGACGGCGTGATGCGCACGCTGTTGACCCGCGGGCTGGTCGAGGAGGCCGGCCGGGACCACGAGACCGGCGCGAACCTCTACCGGACCACGACCTACTTCCTGGAGCGGATCGGGGTGACCTCGCTCGACGACCTGCCCGAGCTCGCGCCGTACCTGCCCGACATGGACGACCTCGAGGACGAGCTGGCCGAGATGGCGGCGCCGGTGGCGCCCGAGGCAGCGCACGAGTCCGTGCCCGAGCCCGTGCCCGAGTCCGTGCCCGAACCGGACCCGCAACCGGGGCACCCGCACTCGCCGCACAGCGGCGACGGGACCGAGCCCGACGGCGGGACCGAGCCGACGTGATCGAGACCGACGAGGACGGCCTGGTCCGTCTGCAGAAGCTGCTCGCCCAGTCCGGCGTCGCGTCGCGTCGCAAGTGCGAGGAGCTGATGCTCGAGGGGCACGTCGTCGTCGACGGCGAGGTCGTGACCCGGCTCGGCACCAAGGTCGACCCGCGCACGGCGGTGATCCGCGTCGACGGCAAGCGGCTGCCGCCGGTCTCGGAGAAGGTCTACCTGGTGCTCAACAAGCCGCGGGGCGTGGTGTCGACCATGTCGGACCCGGAGGGACGGCGCACCCTGTCCGACCTGGTCGCGGACCGGCCCGAGCGGCTCTTCCACGTCGGACGTCTCGACACCGACACCTCCGGGCTGCTGCTGCTCACCAACGACGGTGACTTCGCGCACCGGATGGCGCACCCGTCCTACGAGGTCGACAAGACCTACGTCGCGGAGGTCGAGGGCGAGGTCTACCGGCGCACGATCAAGCAGCTGCTCGAGGGGGTCACCCTCGACGACGGGCCGGTCACCGTGTCGCAGGCGCGGATCGTGGAGGCGACCCCGGCGAAGTCGATCGTCGAGGTGGTCATCCACGAGGGGCGCAACCGGATCGTGCGCCGGCTGCTCGACCACGTCGGCCACCCGGTGCGCCGGCTGACCCGCACCGCCATCGGGCCGGTCGCGCTCGGGCGGCTGCCCAGCGGCGGATTGCGCGACCTGACCCGCGAGGAGCTCGGCGAGCTGCTCGACACCGCGCAGCTGTAGGAGAGCCCCGCGGCGCCCGCACCGACTGCGCCGACTCTTCCTCGGCTCTTCCTCGGCCGATTCGCCTCCGGGCCGGTGTCGTGGTGGCTAGCGTCGTCCCATGAGCGTCGCCTCCGAGCTCTCCTACCAGCCGAGGCCGGCCAACCCGGTGCAGCGCGCGGTCCAGGCGTTCGGTGCCTCGCGCCCCGGGGCGTGGCTCTTCGCCCGGATCCTGCCGCCGCTCGACACGCTGGTACAGCGCCTCACCCGGCGCCGGCACACCCTGCCGAGCCTGCTCGCCGGGCTCCCGGTCGTCGACCTGACGACCACGGGGCGGCGCAGCGGGCGGCCGCGCACGGCGCACCTGATCGCAGTGCCGTACGGCGAGGCGCTGGCCGTGCTGGGCACCAACTTCGGCCAGGCCTCGACGCCGACCTGGGTGCTCAACCTGGAGGCCGACCCGCACGCTCGGCTGACCTACCGGGACCGGTCCGTCGACGTGGTGGCGCGGCCCCTGGTCGGCGACGAGGCCGAGGAGCTGCTCGGGCGCGCCGAGCGACTCTACGCGGGCTACCGCAGGTACCAGACGCGGATCACCGGCAGGCGGCTGCGGATCTTCGCGCTCGAGCCACGGCGCTGAGCCGAGGCCGGGGCCGGGTCGGCGCCCGTGGGTACTGTCCTGCCATGCGCTCGCCGCTGGCGCCGTACGTCGCGTCCCTGGTCGGTTACGACGTCGACCTCGGTGGGCCCGGCGTGCACCGAGGGCTCCCGTCGACCACGCTGACGTTCGTGCTGCCCGTCGGGGAGCCGCTCGACGTGGCCTGGTACGGACGGCCCGAGAGCCGCTCGCGCCGGTGGTCAACCCTCTCGGGACTGCACGTCGGCCCCGCCGAGATCCACCACGACGGGACCCAGACCGGCGTGCAGCTCGCCCTCACGACGGCCGGCGCCCGGGCGCTGCTCGGCCTGCCCGCCTCCGCGCTCGCCGGCGAGCTGGTCGAGCTGGAGGACGTCGCCCCGTGGCTGCGCGACCTGCCCCAGCGGCTCGCCGAGAGCACGCCCGTGGACCGGGTGCCGCTGGTCGAGCGGGCGCTGCTGGCCACGCTGGCGCGGCACGACGGACGGGGACCGCGCCACGAGGTCGGCCGGGCGCTGGACCGGCTCCGGTGCGGTGCCGGGGTGCAGCAGGTCGCCGACGAGGTCGGCTTCAGCCGGCGCCGGCTCAGCGACCTCGTGCGGGCCGAGTGCGGACTGGCCCCGAAGCAGGTGCAGCGCCTGGGGCGGTTCGAGGCCTCGCGCGCCCTGCTCGGCCGACTGCCGCTCGCCGAGGTGGCCCTGCGCTGCAGGTTCGCCGACCAGGCGCACCTGGCGCGCGAGTGGGCTCAGCTGGCCGGCTGCTCGCCGACGACCTGGTTGCGCGAGGAGTTCCCATTCCTTCAAGACCTCGACGGGGCGGATCCGGCAGGCTCGGTCCCATGAGCAACGCAGCAGACATCCGGCTCTGGCACACGATGACCTTCCGTGACACCGACGCGATGATCGCCTGGCTCTCCGCGATCGGGTTCGTCGAGCACGCGACCTACCGCGATGAGGCCGACCCGGGCGTCGTGGTGCATGCCGAGTGGGTGTGGCCCGGCGGCGGCGGGATCATGTTCGGCAGCCAACGGCCCGACGCGGCCGTCGCGAATGCGGGCGGCTCCGCGGCGTACCTCGTGACCGACGACCCCGACCTGGTCTTCCAGCGCGCGGTCGAGGCCGGGGCGACGGTCCTGCGCGAGATGGTCGACCAGGACTACGGCGGCAGTGTCGCCGACCCGGAGGGCAACCACTGGTCCTTCGGCAGCTACCAGCCGTCGTGACGAGCTCGGCCGAGGGGCCGTGTTGCGAGACCGAGGGACGGCGAGCCACCGGACCTGACTAGCCTGGAGCCTGTGGCAGTCAGGGCAGTGCGAGGAGCGACCCAGCTCGACGCGGACGTGCGCGACCACCTGCTCGAGCGGGTCGCCGAGATGGTGTCCGACGTGATGACGGCGAACGGCCTGGAGGTCGACGACTTCATCTCGGTGATCTTCACCGCGACCTCCGACCTGGTCTCGGAGTTCCCCGCGTATGCCGCCCGGAGGCTCGGGTTCGGCGACGTGCCGCTGATCTGCGCGCGCGAGCTCGAGATCGCCGGCTCGATGCCGCGGGTGGTCCGGATGCTGGCGCACGTCGAGACCGACCTGCCGCGGGCCGACATCACGCACGTCTACCTGCATGGTGCGGCGGCCCTGCGCAAGGACCTGACCCGGGTCCGGTCGGTGCCCGACCATGAGTGACCCGAGTGACCCGAGTGTCCCGAGTGACCCGGTCCTGACCGGCCCGGTGGAGGTCGTCGGCACCGGACTCCTCGGAACCTCGATCGGCCTCGCGTGCAGCCGCGCCGGGATCGAGGTGCTCCTGTCCGACACGTCGGTCGAGCACCTGCGCACGGCCTCCGGCCTGGGTGCCGGCCGGCCGAGCACGGAGGCCGACCGGCCACAGCTCGTGGTCGTCGCCGTGCCGCCGGACGCGCTCGGCGCGGTGGTGGCCCAGGCGCTGCGGGAGCGCCCGGACGCCGTGGTGACCGACGTGGGCAGCGTGAAGTCCGGCCTGCCGGCCCAGGTCGAGCGGGCCGTGGGGGCGGAGGCCGTGCGGCGGTACGTCGGCGGGCACCCGATGGCGGGCTCGGAGCGGTCCGGACCGCTCGCGGCCACGCCCGCGCTCTTCGACGGCCGTCCGTGGGCGATCACCCCGCACGAGGAGAGCGGACCGGCCGCCGTACGCCTGGTGGAGGCCCTGGCGACGCAATGCGGCGCCGTGCCGGTCCGGTTGAGCCCCGAGGAGCATGACAAGGCCGTCGCCCGGACCTCCCACGTCCCGCACCTGCTCTCCGCGCTCGTCGCCGGCCGGCTGGTCGGCGCCCCCGAGCAGCACCTCGCCCTCTCCGGGCAGGGCGTGCGGGACGTGACCCGGGTGGCCGCCGGCAGCCCGGCGCTCTACGGCCAGATCGTCTCCGCGAACGCCCAGGCGGTGCTCGGGCTGCTCGCCGAGGTCCGGGCCCAGCTCGACGCCGTCATCGACGCGGTCGCCGCCGACGACCGGGGGGCGCTCGAGACCGTCCTGGCGCGCGGCGTCGCCGGCACGCGGGCCATCCCGGGCAAGCACGGTGGGCCGGTCCGGCCGATGCGCTCGGTCTTCGTGTCCGTGCCCGACTACCCGGGCGAGCTGGCGCGACTCTTCGCCGACGCCGGGGCGAGCGAGGTCAACATCGAGGACGTCCACATCGACCACGACCCCGGCCGGCCGGTCGGGCTGGTCGAGCTGCTCGTCGACGAGACCCGGGCCGAGCACCTGTTGACGTCGCTCGAGTCCCGGGGCTGGGTGACTCACCGGTAGGCTGTAGCCCCGTGAGCCACACCCTGCGCCCGCCCGCCCCCGGCACCGTGATCGCCGTCGACGGCACCTCCGGCTCGGGCAAGTCGAGCACGTCGCGCGGCGTCGCGAGGCGGCTGGGGCTGCGCTACCTCGACACCGGGGCGATGTTCCGTGCGATGACCTGGTGGCTGCTGCGCGAGGGCGTGGACGTCCACGACCCCGCCGAGGTCGCCGCCCGCTGTGGCGAGCCGACCATCGCCTCCGGAACCGACCCCGAGGCGCCGACGATCACCGTCGACGGCACCGACGTCGGCGTGGAGATCCGCAGCGACGCGGTCAACGCGGCCGTGTCCCCGGTCAGCGCGGTGCCGGAGGTGCGCAGCCGGCTGCTCGACCTGCAGCGATCCGTGATCGGTCGGGAGACCCGCACCGGCGGCATCGTGGTCGAGGGCCGCGACATCGGCTCGGTCGTGGTGCCCGACGCCCCGGTCAAGGTCTACCTGAGCGCGGATCCCGAGGCGCGGGCGGTCCGCCGGGCCGCCGAGGCGGGCGGCGCGGACCTCGCCGCCACCCAGGAGTCCCTGCTCGCCCGTGACCGGATCGACTCGGGCCGGGCGACGGCTCCCCTCGTGATGGCCGACGGTGCGGTGCACATCGACACCACGCCGTACTCCCTCGACGAGGTGATCGACCTGGTCGTCGAGCTCGCCGAGCAGGCCCAGGCGCGGGCGTGAGGACCCGATGAGGCCCCGATGAGGCCCCGATGAGGCCCCGATGAAGAACGTCTCCGCCCACCGCCAGCTCCCGCGCAGCGACACCGCCCGGGGCGTGCCGCGCTACGCCCTGCACTCCCCGCTGCGCCCGCTGGCCCGCTGGCTGATCAGGCGGTGGTACGACGTGCGCGTGCACCAGCCCCAGCAGGTCCCGCGTCGCGGGGGAGTGATCTACGCCTCCAACCACGTCGGGATCGTCGACGGGCCGCTGCTCGGGATCTTCGCGCCCCGGCCGGCGCACACCCTGACCAAGATCGAGATGTTCCACGGACTGCTCGGGCGGTTCCTCGTCCAGGCCGGCCAGATCCCGCTGGACCGGTTCCACACCGATCCCGCCGCCGTGAAGTCGTGCCTCAAGGTGCTGCGCGACGGCGGGGCGATCGGGATCTACCCGGAGGGCAGCCGCGGTGCGGGCGACCTGGAGCGGTTCCACCGCGGCGCGGCCTACCTCGCGCTGGTGTCCGGCGCGCCCGTCGTACCGGTGACCATGCTCGGGAGCCGCGAGCCCGGCGCCCACCACAACTCGCTGCCACCCCGGCGGTCCCGGATCGACCTCGTCTTCGGCGAGCCGTACCGGATCGACCCGCGGCCCTGGCCGCGCACCCGGGAACAAGTGGAGAAGTCCTCGTTGTTGCTGCGGGAGCACATGCTGGTCCAGCTGGACCGCGCGCGCACGTCGACCGGCCGGGAGCTGCCGGGTCCGCTGCCCATGACCGACGTAGACCCAGACCCCGCGACCGGGGTCACCGACCAAGGAGCACCATGACCGAGCTCGAGGGTGCCCCCGACGGCACCCCGGAGGCCTCCCAGGAGTCCATCCCGGAGACAGCCACGGAGACAACCCCGGAGGCAGTCGGCCCCGTCCCCGTCCTCGCGGTCGTCGGACGGCCCAACGTCGGCAAGTCGACGCTGGTGAACCGGATCATCGGTCGCCGCGAGGCCGTGGTCGAGGACGTCCCCGGGGTCACCCGGGACCGCGTTTCCTACGACGCGAACTGGAACGGCCGTGCGTTCACCGTGGTCGACACCGGGGGCTGGGACCCCGACGCCCGCGGCCTGGCCGAGCGGATCGCGGGGCAGGCGGAGGTCGCCGTCAGCCTGGCCGACGCGGTGCTGTTCGTGGTCGACGCGACCGTGGGGATCACCGACGCCGACGAGGCGGTCGTCCGGATCCTGCGCAAGTCCAAGAAGCCGGTCGTGCTGGCCGCGAACAAGGTCGACGACCAGCGCACCGAGGCCGAGGCCTACGGGCTGTGGAACCTCGGGCTCGGCGAGCCGTACGCCGTGTCCGCGCTGCACGGGCGCGGCTCGGGCGACCTGCTCGACGCCGTCCTGGCGGCGCTGCCGGAGCCGCCCCCCGAGGGCGAGCCGGTGGTCGGCGGGCCGCGCCGGATCGCGATCGTCGGCAAGCCGAACGTCGGCAAGTCCTCGCTCCTCAACCGGCTCGCCGGCGAGGACCGGGTCGTGGTCGACAACGTCGCCGGCACCACCGTCGACCCGGTGGACGAGCTGATCGAGCTCGGCGGACGCACCTGGCGGTTCATCGACACCGCCGGCATCCGCAAGCGGGTCAAGGAGGCCTCCGGGCACGAGTACTACGCCTCGCTGCGCACGTCGACGGCGATCGACCGGGCCGAGGTCGCGGTCCTCGTCGTCGACGGCGGTGAGTCGATCTCCGAGCAGGACGTGCGGATCATCCAGACCGTGCGCGAGGCCGGCCGGGCACTGGTGATCGCCTTCAACAAGTGGGACCTGGTCGACGAGGAGCGCCGCTACTACCTCGAGCGGGAGATCGAGCGCGAGCTCGTCCAGGTGCAGTGGGCCCCTCGGATCAACGTCACGGCCCGGACCGGCTGGCACGTCGACCGGCTCGTCCCGGCGCTCGAGAAGGCGCTGGAGGGCTGGGAGACCCGCGTGTCGACCGGCGCGCTCAACGGCTTCCTCGGCCGCCTGGTCGCCGAGCACCCCCACCCGGTGCGCAGCGGCAAGCAGCCCAAGATCCTCTTCGGGACCCAGGCGTCGACCGCGCCGCCCATGTTCGTCCTGTTCACCAGCGGCAGGCTGGACGCCTCCTACGAGCGGTTCATCGAGCGCCGCCTGCGTGAGGAGTTCGGCTTCGTCGGCACCCCGATCGTCCTGCAGCAGCGGCCGCGGGAGAAGCGCAAGCGCTAGCCGCCCGGGTTCGCCGTCGACACCTCCGGGTCGAGGGGTGTCCGACGACAGTGCCGAGGTCGGCTCCGACCGAGGCGGGCCGAGGCCCGGGTGACGGGTCGTGTCCCCGACGACGCGCTGTGGCGGGTTCTGGGGCACCCGACCCGATTCCGCCCCACCGGTTCGGCTGCGGTAGTGTTCACGCCGCTCGGTGGTCGAGCTGTGTCGAGGCCATCCGGGTGTTCGGGCTGTGGCGCAGCTTGGTAGCGCACTTGACTGGGGGTCAAGGGGTCGCAGGTTCAAATCCTGTCAGCCCGACCGAACAACCGCCTCTGACCTGCGGAAACGCAGATCAGAGGCGGTTCTGGTTTTGAACCCGACGTCCCTATTCCGCACTTATTCCGCAAGTATTCGCGGCGGACGTCGGCTCAGTCGTCCTCATGCAGGACCAGTTCTTCGAGCACGTGGGCGACATCAGCTGCGATGGCCGGCTTGGAGATGTAGAACTCGCGGGTGATGGCGGGGGAGGAGTGGCCGAGCTGTTTGGAGGCGGTCTCGGCGTTGACCCGCTCCGAGATCAGGGTTGCGACGGTCTTGCGGAACGTATGCGGGGTGACCCAGTCCAGCCCGGTATCCTTGCGGATCTGCCGCCAACGCCGCTCGACGTTGTTGACCTGTTGCCAGGTGCCGTTGCGGGTCGGGAACACAGCGTCGTGGGGGTTCTCTCGTGCTGCAGCCCGACGGCGCCTGAGCATTGCGAGGGCGAAGTCCGGAAGCACGACTGTCCTCACGCTCGAGTCCGACTTCGGCCTCGCCTTGCGGTAGGTGCCCTTGCCCGGCTCGGTCTTGATCGTCCCGTTGATGGTGAGATTCGGGCGTTCGGCATCGAGTGCGACGTCGACCCATCGCAGCGCGAGGACCTCACCAATTCGCGCTCCGGTCGCCAGCATCAGGTCGATGATGTCCGACATGTCGCTGGACGCCTTGGGTCCGGGCCGCTGCTTCGCCGTCCACGCACGGAGAGCCTCGCGGACGGTGTTGAGGTCCTCGAGGGTGAGCGACCGGGTCTCGAACCTCTCTCGGTGAATGCGAGACGTCTGCTGGACCGGGTTGACGCCGAGTGCGTCGTGACGGACCGCCATTCCCAGCATGGCGCCCATCACCACCTTGGTCTTCCGCTGGCGGCTCGCGCTCGTGGCCCGGAGCCGGACAAGGAACAGGTCCAGTCGACTGGTCGTCACCTCTCGCAGTCGGAGGCCACCCAGTTCAGGGATGACCACCTTGTTGAGCACGCGCTCGTACTCGTTGATCGTGGTGGCCTCGATCCGGTGCTCGTCGCGCAGGTACTTCAGCCACAGGGCTGCGAGCTTCGCGATGGTGGTCTCGGCGGTGATCGCCTGCTGCGTCGGCGTGGCCCGATCGACCAGTTTCTCGCGCAGCGCCCGCTCTGCGGCAGCGGCAGTTGTTCCGGTGGCCGTGACCTCCCGGGTTACGCCGTCCTTGTCCCGGATCCGGGTGTGCGCCCGGTAGGCACCCTCCCGGACTTGTTTGGTTCGGATCGTCCCCCAGGTGCCCAGAGATGTCGGTGGGCGTCCGCGTCCCATGTCGCCACCCCCTTCAGCGCGGCCGGCTGGCCCGGGACAGCGAGACGCCGTCGTTGGCTCGCTGCTCGGGCATGCCAGAGATGTCGTCGAAGTTCTCGGCATGCTCGGCTACCCAGGCATCCAGGTCAGCGCGGCGGTACCGCAGGCACCCGCCGAGCTTCACGGCTCGCGGCCCGAAGCCCGCTCGGCGGGTCCGCCACGTGTACAACGTCGCCTTGGGAATCGACAGGTACGCCGCTGCCTGGTCGATGGTGAGGATGCCGCCCTCCACATGGGCGTCGATCGTTGTGCTCATGATGTGCTCCTTCGTTGTGACGAGGACAGGTTTGCCCTCCTGACTGAAGGTGTGCACCGGTGACCGGCTCGCCTGTGGACAATCGCGGCGTAGGCGATGCTATGGAGATTCTGCGCCTGGGCTGCTCGGCTGTCCGTGGCCATGAAAAAGTCCCCACTGGTGGCCAAGTCGAGGTCCCCGCTGGT
>NZ_JASEEQ010000025.1 GCF_030019515.1 Nocardioides sp.
CCCCCCCCCCCCCCCCCCCCCCCCCCCCCCCCCCCCCCCCCCCCCCCCCCCCCCCAGATGCGCTCGAGCAGGAACACCGGGATCTCGCGGTCGGTCTTCTCCTGGTACTCGGCGTACGGCGCGTACTGCGCGACGGCGCGCTCCCACCACTCGTCGCGCTCGGCGCCCTCGGCGATCCGGGCGCGGTAGGTGTGCTTCTCGCTGCGGTCCTGCAGGTCGACCTCGGGGTGCGCGACGAAGTTGTGGTACCAGCTCGGGTGCTCGGGGGTGCCGCCCTTCGAGGCGATCGCGGCGTAGACGCCGTCCTTCTCCACCCGCATGACCGGGTTCTTGCGCAGCTTGCCTGACGTCGCGCCCCTCGAGGTGATGACCACGATCGGCCACTCGGGGTGGTCCATCAGGATGTTCGCGCGCTGCCCGTTGGAGGCCTCGAACTCCTCGACCTGGTCGCGGACCCATTGCTGGGGGTTGGGCTCGTACTCGCCGTCAAGTGTCATATCTGGTCAATGCCCAGTCGGCCTCGCGGCATTCCCCGGCGATAGCCTCGCCCGCATGACTGCGATCGACGGGGTGTCGGAGATCTTCGACGCCGACGCCTGGGACGTCGTCCCCGGCTTCGAGGACCTGACCGACCTCACCTACCACCGGGCCCGGGAGCACGGCACCGTGCGGGTCGCCTTCGACCGACCCGACGTGCTGAACGCGTTCCGGCCGCACACGGTCGACGAGCTGCTGCGGGTGCTCGAGCACGCGCGCACGTCCAGCGACGTCGGCTGCGTCCTCCTGACCGGCAACGGACCGAGCGCGAAGCACGGCAAGTGGGCGTTCTGCACCGGAGGCGACCAGCGGATCCGCGGCCGTGCGGGTTACCAGTACGCCGAGGGCGAGACCGCGGACACCGTGGACAAGGCCAAGCTCGGGCGGCTGCACATCCTCGAGGTCCAGCGGCTGATCCGGTTCATGCCGAAGATCGTGATCTGCGTGGTGCCGGGCTGGACCGCTGGTGGTGGGCACAGCCTGCACGTGGTCTGCGACCTGACGCTGGCCAGCGCCGAGGAGGCGCGCTTCAAGCAGACCGACGCCGACGTCGGGTCCTTCGACGGCGGCTTCGGGTCGGCGTACCTCGCCCGCCAGGTCGGCCAGAAGTTCGCCCGCGAGATCTTCTTCCTCGGCCAGGAGTACTCCGCGGAGGACGGCGTCCGGATGGGCACCGTCAACCGCGCCGTCCCGCACGCCGAGCTGGAGAACGTGGCGCTCGAGTGGGGCCGGCTCGTCAACGGCAAGTCGCCGACCGCGCAGCGGATGCTCAAGTACTCCTTCAACGCGATCGACGACGGCCTGGTCGGCCAGCAGCTCTTCGCCGGCGAGACCACCCGGCTGGCCTACATGACCGACGAGGCCCAGGAGGGCCGTGACCAGTTCCTCGAGAAGCGCGAGCCCGACTGGTCGCCGTTCCCCTGGTACTACTGAGGCGGCCGTCGGTGTCGACCTGCCTGCGGCCCGCAACGCGCAGACGACCTTCGGCCCTTCTTGGGGGGACCTTTGTCGAGGTA
The DNA here is from genome assembly GCF_030019515.1 of Nocardioides sp. Classification (GTDB taxonomy): domain Bacteria; phylum Actinomycetota; class Actinomycetes; order Propionibacteriales; family Nocardioidaceae; genus Nocardioides. The sequence continues at coordinate 1,554 of NZ_JASEEQ010000025.1, forward strand.
CCGTGCGTCGCGCTCGGGTGCGTGCGTCCAGACCGTGGGACGCGCGTCGTACGTGACTGCGGTCACTGACAGGTTCGAGTCCGGCTGGTGAGGTGTCACCGGCCGTCAGCATCCCCAGGAGGTTCTGTGCGTATCGGTGTACCACGCGAGTCGCGAGCGAGTGAGACCCTCGTGGCCGCGACCGCCCAGACGGCGTCGCGGCTGCTCAAGCTCGGCTACGACGTGGTTGTCGAGTCCGGAGCCGGAGGCGCGGCGAGCCAGCCCGACGAGGCGTACGCCGACGCCGGCGTCGTGGTGGGCACCGCCGAGGACGTGTGGTCCAGCGACGTCGTCGTCAAGATCAACGCCCCCACCGACGAGGAGGTCGCGCGGCTGCGCCGCGGCGCCACCGTGGTGTCGCTGATGGCGCCGGCACGCTCGCCGGAGCTCGTCGAGCGGCTCGCCGCCGCGGGCGTGACGGGGCTGGCGATGGACGCGGTGCCGCGGATCTCGCGCGCGCAGTCGATGGACGTGCTGTCGTCGATGGCCAACGTGGCCGGCTATCGCGCCGTCGTCGAGGCCGCGCACGCCTTCGGTCGGCAGTTCACCGGCCAGGTCACGGCCGCCGGGAAGATCCCGCCGGCGCGCGTGTTCGTCGTCGGAGCCGGCGTCGCCGGGCTCGCGGCGATCGGCGCGGCCGGGTCGATGGGCGCCATCGTCCGGGCCTTCGACGTACGTCCCGAGGTCGCCGAGCAGGTCGAGTCGATGGGCGCGGAGTTCGTCACCGTCGACATGCAGTCCGAGGTCAGCGCCGACGGCTACGCCAAGGAGATGACCGCCGAGCAGGAGAAGGCGACCGCGGTGATGTACGACGAGGAGGCGCGTGCCGCCGACATCGTCATCACCACCGCGCTGATCCCGGGCCGCCCCGCCCCGCGGCTGATCGGCGGGGAGACCGTGGCCGCCATGCGGCCGGGCAGCGTGATCGTCGACATGGCCGCGGCCAACGGCGGCAACGTGGCGATGACCGTCGCCGACCAGGCGGTCGTCACCGACAACGGCGTGCGCATCCTGGGCTACACCGACCTCGCGGGCCGGCTGTCGGCCCAGACCTCCCAGCTCTACGGCACCAACGTCGTCAACCTGCTGACGCTGATGACGCCCGAGAAGGACGGCGTCCTCACCCTCGACCTCGACGACCCGGTCCAGCGCGGGCTGACGGTCGTCCGTGAGGGCGAGGTGCTCTGGCCGCCACCGCCCGTGCAGGTCTCCGCCGCCCCGAAGGCTGCGGCGACCGCTCCGGCCGAGGCTCCGCCACCGAAGAAGAAGCGACCGATGTGGCCGGTCTTCGCCACGGTGTCCCTGCTGCTGTTCCTGGTGGCCACGACCGCGCCGGCGCCGCTGCCCGAGCACTTCTTCGTGCTCACGCTGGCGATCGTGATCGGCTACTACGTGATCGGCCACGTCCACCACGCGCTGCACACGCCGCTGATGAGCGTCACCAACGCCATCTCCGGGATCATCGTCGTCGGCGCGATCCTCCAGCTCGGCGTCGATGACGCCGCCGTGCGCGCCCTGTCCTTCGTCGCAGTACTCCTGGCCAGCATCAACGTGTTCGGCGGCTTCGCCGTGACCCGCCGGATGCTCGGCATGTTCCGGAAGGCGGACCAGTGATGAGTGCCGTGAGCATCGCCGTCGGCGCCTACCTGGTCGCCTCCCTCCTCTTCATCCTCAGCCTCGCGGGCCTCTCGCGCCACGAGAGCGCTCGCAACGGCGTCAGCTACGGCATCGCCGGGATGGCGTTGGCACTGGCCGCCACCGTGGGGCTCCTCGTCCACGACACCGACGAGACGATCCCGCTGGTCCTCCTCGTCGTCGCGGTGGCGGTCGGGGCCTCCATCGGCCTGTGGTGGGCCCGGTCGGTCGCGATGACCGGGATGCCCGAGCTGATCGCGCTGCTGCACTCCTTCGTCGGCCTGGCCGCGGTCCTCGTGGGCTGGAACGGCTATCTGCACGACGAGGGGCTCACCGGCTCGCTGCGCCAGATCCACAGCGCCGAGGTCGTCATCGGCGTCTTCATCGGCGCCGTGACGTTCACCGGCTCGATCGTCGCGAACCTCAAGCTCTCGGCGCGCATGAAGTCGGCGCCGCTGATGCTGCCCGGGAAGAACGCGATCAACCTCGGCGCCCTGGCGGTCTTCGCGGCTCTCACCGTGTGGTTCACCGTCTCGCCGAACCTCGGCGTGCTGATCGCCGTGACCGCGGTCGCGCTCGCGCTGGGCTGGCACCTGGTCGCCTCCATCGGCGGCGGCGACATGCCGGTCGTGGTGTCGATGCTGAACAGCTACTCGGGCTGGGCAGCGGCGGCGTCCGGGTTCCTGCTCGACAACAACCTGCTCATCGTGACCGGCGCGCTCGTCGGGTCGTCCGGTGCCTACCTGTCCTACATCATGTGCGAGGCGATGAACCGCTCGTTCATCTCGGTGATCGCGGGCGGCTTCGGCATCGAGGTCGCCGCGTCGGGGGACACCGACTACGGCGAGCACCACGAGATCTCGGCCGAGGAGGTCGCCGAGCTCCTTGCCGACGCCTCCAGCGTGATCATCACCCCCGGCTACGGCATGGCGGTCGCGCAGGCGCAGTACCCGGTCGCCGAGCTCACCAGCAAGCTGCGGGCCCGCGGCGTCGACGTCCGCTTCGGCATCCACCCCGTCGCCGGACGGCTCCCTGGGCACATGAACGTGCTGCTCGCCGAGGCCAAGGTGCCCTACGACGTCGTGCTGGAGATGGACGAGATCAACGACGACTTTCCGCGCACCGACGTCGTCCTGGTCATCGGCGCGAACGACACCGTCAACCCCGCCGCCCTGGAGGAGCCGGGCAGCCCGATCGCCGGCATGCCGGTGCTTCACGTGTGGGAGGCCAAGGACGTCATCGTCTTCAAGCGCTCGATGGCCGTGGGCTACGCCGGCGTGCAGAACCCGCTGTTCTTCCGCGACAACACCCACATGCTGTTCGGTGACGCCAAGGATCGGGTCGAGGACATCGTCCGGCAGCTCGCCGACATCCCCCAGCAGGTCTCTCGCTGACGCGGGCGCGCCGGGTTCACCCGGCGCGCCGTTACGGCGACCTGCCACCTTGTTCCACGGCGACCCCCGCTGACGACTGGTCCGGCCAGGCCTTCTCGAAGGCCCGGCCGGACCCGGGGGAGGAGATCGGGTCGCGCGGCAGCGTTGACGCGGGAAGTCAGCGACCACCGGAACGCCATCGCTGAGCTCCGCGCCGACGTCGCTCGGTACGGGGACCGTTCCGAAGGCCCGCCGTCCCCGGAGCCGGGGCCGGGCGGCCATCGGGCTGGCGGCGCCTGATCGGCCGTCTGGTGGCCGGGGCAGAAGACGAGAAGGGTCGGCCCAGCGCGACTGCCGGGTCGACCCGGGACCCGGGGTCTGCACCCGGGTCCCGGCCGGACGGGAACCGTGCCTCTGGAGCCCGGGACCGCGCTCGAGCAGGGTCAGTGCGACCACATCGACCGACCGGAGGTCCCGATGACCACTCTGACCGCACCCCGCACGAGCCGGGCCACGCTGCCCTCTGCCATTGCCCTGTCCGGCATCGCAGGCGCCGTCCTGTTCCTGGTGGGCCAGGCACTGCTGCCCAACCTGCCGATGACGCTCGCGAAGGCATTCCCCCTGATGGTCGAGCACCGCGACCGGCTGATGGCGGCGCGGCTCTTCACCGCCGCGGGAGCATTCCTGCTGGCACCCGCGGCGGTCGGCTTCGCTCGGTTGGTGCCCAAGGGCGCACGCGGATCACAGCTGCTGCGACTCGGTGCCGGGCTCTTCGGTGTCGCCACGTTCTGCAACGCGCTCAGCCAGGCCGTCGCCGGCTACGCCACCTTCACCGTGACGGCCCCGGGATTCGACACGGATGCCGGACAGATCGTGGTCGACCGCATCGAGTCCGGTCTGGTGGCGCTCCCGTTGGGCTTCTGGTCGATCCCGGCGTTCGCCATCGGCTGCCTGCTGATGTCCGTGGCTCTGTTCCGGTCGGGCCGGGTGCCCACCTGGCTGCCGGTCCTGCTCGCCGTCGGGACCGTTCTCGCCGGCGCCTTCGCCGGCCTCGGTCCGATCGTCGCCCTGACCCAGGCGCCGGTCACGGTCGCGCTGGTCGCCATGTCGCTGCGGGTTGCGAATCTCGACGAGTGCTGAGAGCGCGCAGCGAACCTGGAGCAGACTGAGCCCTGATGACCACCGTGTCCCTCACCCGTTCGATGGCTGCCCGTGGACCCGTCCTGCTGGCGTGGGGCTGCGGGCTGCTGGCGACAGGAGGGCTGATCCTCGCGGTAGGGACCGACCCGCACACGGCGGTGACGGGCCACGCATACGAGGACACCGCCACCGCCGTGATGTGGGCCGTCCTGGCTGGACTGCTGCTGGCCCAGACCCGACATCTCGCCGCCTGGATCTTCCTGGTGGTCGCCTGCTGCGCCGCCCTCGCCGTCGCGGCCAGCGCCTACGCGGGCCGCGACCTGACCGGCTCCCATGCGGCCGCCTGGCTCGCCGGATGGATCTGGACGGTGAGTACGTTCGTGCCGGTGACGGTGCTGCCCGCCACCTTCCCGTCCGGACGGCTCCGCGACCGCCGGGTACCGGTGGCGCTCGGCATGGTCGGGCTGACGGTCATGTCCGTCGGGCTGGCCACGAGCGAGACCCTCGACCTCTCGCCCACGCACTCGGTCGACAACCCGGTCGCATCGCCGGCCTCCGACGGGCTCTTCCTCGCTGGCTCGGTCCTCATCGTGACGTCCGCGGCGATCGCGATCGTCGGCCTGTGGCGGCGCCTGCACCAGAGCACCGGCGAGCAGCGGCGCCGACTCGCACCCGTCGCCGTGGCCGCGGCCGTCACACTGATCGTGCTGATCGCGGTAGCCCCCGCCCCTGGCTGGGCCCCGCCCGTCCAGCTCGTCGCGGCACCCCTGGTGCCCGCCGCGATCACGGTCTCCGTCCTGCAGTACCACCTCTACGACGTCGAGATCGTCGTCAGGCGCTCACTGGTCTTCCTGGGTCTGACCGCGCTCGTGATCGGCGGCTACGTGGGCGTCGTACAGGCCTCCGCCAACCTGCTGGGCCGCCGTCCCGGCACCTTCGAGTCGATCCTCGCTGCCGGCACCGTGGCTCTGGCGTTCGCGCCGGCACGCTCGGCGGTCCAGCGGGCCGTCGGGCGGTGGGTGTACGGCGACCGGGCCACTCCCGAGCGCGCGCTGAGGGACATCGGGGGCATGGTCGCCGCCACCGACGGCACCGGACCGGCCCTGGAGTCGTCGACGGCACGGCTGCGCGACGCGCTGCGGGTTCCGTGGGTCGAGCTACGAACGCCCGAAGGGACCGTAGCCAGTGTCGGGAGCCGCCCGCGCTGGGCCGCCGACGGCCTGGTCGAGTCGTTTCCGCTGGTCCACCTCGGCGCACCACAGGGCGATCTCCTGCTCGTCCCCCGGTCGCCACGGGAGCCCCTGGGCGTCAGGGACCGGGCGTTGCTGGCCCAGCTCGGCGCGCTGATCGCCGCCGTGCTCGCCAGCCACCGGCTGGTGACCGACCTGCAGCACTCCCGGGAGAACGTCGTGCTGGCGCGCGAGGAGGAGCGCAGGAGGATCCGCCGGGACCTGCACGACGGCATCGGGCCGTTGCTCTCGGCACTCGGCACCCACGCCGACGTCGCCTCGCTTCGACTCGAACGGGATCCGGGGACAGTCGCCGAGCTGATGCCCCGGATCCGGCAGATCGCCGACGATGCCGCGGCTGGCCTCCGCCGGGTCGTGGACGACCTGCAGCCGGTCGGCCTCGACGAGCTCGGCCTGCTCGGCGCCCTCCAGGAGCTCGCCACGACCCTGTCCCACGATCAGCGGCAGGTGCAGGTCACCGGAACCACCGGAGCCTCCCTGCCGGCAGCCGTCGAGGTCGCGGCCTACCGCATCGTCGCCGAGGCGGTCAGCAACGCGTTGCGGCACGGTCACGCCCGGCTCGTCACCGTCGCGCTGGCCCGTGCAGAGTCCCAGCTCGCCCTCGAGGTCCGCGACGACGGCACGGGTGTGCCCGCCACCGCCACCGCGGGCGTCGGGCTGGCATCGATGCGCGCTCGCGCCGACGAGCTCGGGGCGTCCTTCGACTTCGTTACGTCCGACCGCGGCACGACGGTGCGCGCCAGCTTCCCGGTGCGGAGCACCTGAGATGCGGGTGCTGATCTGTGACGACCATCCTGTCTTCCGTGACGGTCTCCGGCTGCTGCTGGGTGAGCTCGGAGCCGAGGTCGTCGGCGAGTCCGCAACGGGCGAGGAGGCGGTCGACGCCGCGATCGAGCTGCTGCCGGACGTCGTGGTGATGGATCTCCACCTGCCCGGCCTGAGCGGGATCGAGGCGACGCGCGCGATCCGGACCGCGCAGCCCGGGATCGGCGTACTCGTGCTGACCATGCTGGACGACGACACGACCCTGCTTGCGGCGTTGCGCGCCGGCGCGAACGGCTATCTGCTCAAGGGCGCCGGTCACGCCGACGTCGGGCGCGCGCTGGCCGCAGTCGCGAACGGCGACATGATGGTCGCCGCGGAAGTCGCCCAACGTCTCCGCGCCGGACTGGACGGAGCCCACGCCGCGACGCCGTTCCCCCAGCTGAGCAGGCGCGAGCAGGAGGTGCTCGACCTGGTGGCCCGCGGACGTTCCAACGAGCAGATCGCGCGAGCGCTGTTCCTCTCGGTCAAGACCGTCCGCAACAACGTCTCCGCCATCCTCACCAAGCTCGGCGTGGACAACCGCGCAGCCGCGGTCGCACTCGCTCGCGACGGCGGCCTGGGCAGGCCACTACCTGGCGAGATGCCCCGCCCCGGGTGACCGCTGGAGCTCGGGCATCGCGCACCAGCCGCCGGCGACGGCCGGCGTCGGCGCCGGACGCGGTTGGAGGATCCTGCGACGATGGGGCCATGGCGACCCCCGCTGACGACTGGTTCGGCCAGGCCTTCTCGAAGGCCTGGCGGGACAAGGCCGAGGAGATCGGGCGCTTCAACCTGGCGATCTTCGGCAAGACGGGGGTCGGCAAGAGCACGCTGGTCAACGCGATCTTCGGCAGCGAGATCGCCGCGACCGGTATCGGCGAGCCGGTCACCCGCGCGGAGCACCTGTACCTGCACCAGAGCGGCACGCTCGGCGTGCTCGACACCCGCGGGCTCGAGGTCGGCCGCGACAACGACGCGCTGATCGCGGAGCTCAAGGACTACCTCCATGGGATGCGTCGCAAGCCGCTGGCCGACCAGCTGCACGTCGCGTGGTACTGCGTGCGGGCCGGCGACCGGCGGTTCGAGGCGACCGAGGCGGACTTCGTCCGCGCCCTGCACGAGCTCGGGCTGCCGGTGATCCTGGTGCTCGCCCAGGTCCCGCGCAGCGTCACGCCCGACGGAGCCGCCCGGGTGCATCCCGACGCGGAGGCGCTCGCGGCGAGCATCTCCGAGCTGCGGCTGCCGATCGTGGACGGGCTGATCCACTACACGATGGCCCTCGAGGACGCCTTCACCGGCCAGGCGGCGTACGGCCTGCAGGAGCTCCTCGATGCCACCTTTCGCGGCGCGCCGGAGGGCGTCGCGCACGCCATCACCGCCGCCCAGCGGATCGACTTCGTCCGCAAGCGCGAGCGCGCCGAGAAGGCGATCAAGGCGGCGACCGGGGCCGCCACCACCGCCGGAGCCTCCCCCATCCCGTTCTCCGACGCGGCCATCCTGGTTCCGCTCCAGATCGGGATGATGGCCTCGATCGCCGTCACGTACGGCGTCCCGCTGGAGCGCTCGACCGCCGCGTCCCTGGCGGTGACCGCGGCCGCGACCACGGCCGGCCGGTCGCTGGTGACGAACCTGATCAAGTTCGTGCCGGGCGCGGGCACCGTGGTGGCTGCTCCGATCAGCGCGACCGTGGCGGGCACGTTCACCTACGCGATGGGCCAAGCCTGGCTCCGGGTCTGCGAGCGGCTCGCCCGCGGAGAGCTCGGAGCCGTCGGCGGGGCACTGGACGGGGAGTCGGTGCGCAAGGTGTTCCTCGAGGAGTTCAAGACCCAGGCCGTGCGGCGCCGGCTCGGCAGCTGATGGCCGAGCTGATGGCCAGTTGATGGGCGCCGGGACGCGGAGCAGGACGTCGGCGGGGCGGTCGTGAGGGTCGTCGTGCTGACCGGTGCCGGGATCTCCGCCGAGAGCGGGCTCCCGACCTTCCGCGACGCCGAGGGTCTGTGGCACGGCCACCGGGTCGAGGAGGTCGCGACGCCCGAGGCCTTCGAGCGGCAGCCCTCGCTCGTGCACCGGTTCTACGACGAGCGCCGCGCGGCGCTGGCCGCCGTCGAGCCGAACGCCGCCCACCGGGCGCTCGCGCGGCTCGAGGAGACGCTCGGGGACGACCTGCTGGTCGTCACCCAGAACATCGACGACCTCCACGAGCGCAGCGGGTCGCGCCGGGTGCTGCACATGCACGGGCGGTTGCGCTCGGCGCTGTGCCGGGCCTGTGCCGGGCACTTCGACTGGACCGGCGACCTCGGTGGCGCACCGCCCTGCCCGCGGTGCGGGCGCCGCGAGCTGCGTCCCGACGTGGTGTGGTTCGGGGAGATCCCCTACGACATGGACCGGATCCTCGGTGCCGTCGGCCGCGCCGACCTGTTCGTGTCCGTCGGCACCTCCGGCGCCGTCCACCCGGCCGCCGGGTTCGTGCAGTACGCCGCCGGTCAGGGCGCGCGCACCCTCGAGCTCAACCTGGTCCCGAGCGAGGGCAGCCACCTCTTCGACGAGTCCCGCCAGGGGCCCGCCTCGCACCTCGTCCCCGAGTGGGTGGCCGAGCTGCGCTGAAGCTCCTCGGCCGTTGGGACTGGGGGCCGCGGCTCCGCTGCTCGGCTGGTGGGAGCGGTACGGCTTCCGGGAGGGCGGCTCCGCGAGCCACCCGGACCAGTCCGGACGTGAGACGGTCTCCGTCTGAGTGTCGCCGGGCCTCTCCTTCTGACACCGTGGTGCCACCCAACCCCAGGAGGAACGCGTGGCACGAATCGCATTGGCAGCCGTCGGGCTCGGGACGGCGGCCCTGTTGACCGCCTGTGGCGGCGGGGACGGCTTCACCGACCAGTCGGCCGACGACATCGTCACGGCGGCGAAGTCCGAGATGGGCGACCTGAAGGCCGTGAAGGTCTCCGGGTCCGTGACGAGTGACGGCCAGCAGATCGACATCGACCTCCAGTCGAGCTCCGAGGGCGACTGCACCGGCACCATCGGGGTCGCCGGCGGGTCGACCGAGCTGCTCGGCGTCGACGGCTCGACCTGGATGAAGCCCGACGAGGCGTTCTGGCGGGCGACCGCCGGCGACGCCGCCGACGACGTGATGGCCATGGTGGCTGACAAGTGGGTGGTGATCCCGGCGGAGGACGACTCGCTCAACACGTTCTGTGACCTCGACGACCTGCTCGACCAGCTGCTCAAGGACGACGAGAAGGACGGCTCGACGTACTCCAAGAACGGCACCGAGGACGTCGACGGCGAGGAGACCGTGAAGGTCGACAACGAGGACCCCGAGGACGGCACCTCCACGGGATACGTGCTCGTCGACGAGCCGCACTACCTGGTCAAGGTCGAGAAGACCGACGGGGAGGACACCGGCAGCATCGCGTTCTCGGCGTTCGACGAGGAGTTCGACGTCGAGGCCCCCGCGGACGACGAGGTCGTCGACCTGGACCAGCTCGCTTCCTAGGACCCTGCTTCCGAGGGCCCGACCAGCGCGCCGGCGTGCGGGGGCAGCGACAGCCGCCCCCGGTCGAGCGTGACCCCGGCGCCGGTCTCGAACAGCAGCGTCGCGGCGGCGGTCTCGACCGTCGCCGCGGCGTCGCCGAAGTTCACCGCGACCAGCAGGTCCCCGCGGCGCATCGTGAACACCCGGGTCTGCTCGTCGGCCGTGCACGACACCGAGCCGAACGACGGGTCGGTCAGCGCCTCGTGCTCCCGGCGCAGCCGCGCCAGTCGCCGGTAGACCTCGAGGATCCGGGCGTGCCGGCCGCCGGCGGCCTCCGTCCAGTCCAGCTTCGAGCGGTGGAACGTCGCCGGGTCCTGCGGGTCCGGTACGACGGCCGGGTCCCAGCCCATCCGCTCGAACTCCGCTAGCCGGCCCTCGGCGGTCGCCCGCCCGAGCTCCGGCTCGGGGTGCGAGGTGAAGAACTGGAACGGCGTGGCGGCGGCCCACTCCTCGCCCATGAACAGCATCGGGGTGAACGGGCCGCACAGCGTCAGCAAGGCGGCGCACGCGAGCTGGCCGTCGTCGAGCGCCTCGGTGATCCGGTCGCCCCGGGCCCGGTTGCCGATCTGGTCGTGGTTCTGGCTGCAGACCACCAGCCGCCAGGTCGGCGTCGCGCGCAGGTCGACGGGGAATCCGTGGTCGCGACCACGGAACGACGACCAGGTGCCGTCGTGGAAGAAGCCGCGCTCGCAGACCTTCGCCAACGCCGAGAGCGGTGCGAAGTCCGCGTAGTAGCCCGCGGTCTCGCCGGTGAGCGCGACGTGCACGGCGTGGTGGAAGTCGTCGCTCCACTGCGCGTCCAGGCCGTAGCCGCCGGCCTCGCGGGGTCGGACCAGCCGGGTGTCGTTGAGGTCGGACTCGGCGATCAGGGTCAGTGGCCGTCGCTGGTGGGCGGACAGCGCCGCCACCTCGGCCGCCATCTCCTCGAGCAGGTGCTGGTGGCCGGCGTCGTTGAGCGCGTGCACGGCGTCGAGCCGCAGCCCGTCGACGTGGTAGTCGTCGAGCCACATCCGCACGTTGTCGAGGATGTAGCGCCGCACCTCGTCCGAGCCCGGGCCGTCGAGGTTGAGGAAGTCGCCCCACGTGTTCGCGCCGCTCTTGAGGTACGGCGCGAACAGCGGCAGGTAGTTCCCGGACGGACCGAGGTGGTTGTAGACCACGTCCTGGACGACGCCCAGCCCCGCGGCGTGACAGCCGTCGACGAAGCGCTGGTAGCCCTCGGGGCCGCCGTACCCCTCGTGCACGGCGAACCAGCCGACGCCGTCGTAGCCCCAGTTGTGGGTGCCGTTGAAGGCGTTGACCGGCATCAGCTCGACCAGGTCGACGCCGATCTCGCGGAGGTGGCCGAGCTTGCCGAGCGCGGCGTCGAACGTGCCCTCCGGGGTGAACGTGCCGACGTGCAGCTCGTAGATGACCGACCCGGCGAGCTGGCGGCCCGTCCAGGTTTCGTCGGTCCAGGCGTACGCCGCGGGGTCGTAGGTCCGCGAGAGCTCGTGCACCCCGCCGGGCTGGCGGCGTGACCGCGGGTCCGGGCGAGGGGTCTCGTCGTCGCCGACGAGGTAGCCGTAGTCGACGCCCGATCCGGTCGGCACCGGCTCGGCGGGCGTCCACCAGCCGTCGTCGCCGCGCGTCATGTCCACGGTCTCGCCGGCCGCCGAGAGCCGCAGCCGCTCGGGCGACGGCGCCCAGACGTCGAAGGGTCCGCGGGTCACCGAGATCAGGCCTCCCTCACCAGCAGGGCCACCGGCAGCGTCTCGAGCAGGTCGGCGAGCCGCGGCGACGCAACGGCGCCGGTGAGCACGTCGTGCCATCGGCCGGGGGGCAGCTCGAGCCGGGTGTCGGCCCAGCCGCCGCGCGCCGCGAGACCCACGGGCAGCCGGGTTGCGACGGTGATCGCCCCGCCCCGGTCGAAGGCGAGCACGTGCTCCGCCGCGGGACCGGTGGCCCGGAGCCCGGCGTACGTCGTGAACAGCTCGGGCCGGTCGCGGCGCAGGGTCAGCGCCGAGCAGGTGACGTGCAGCTTGTCGACCGCGTCGTCGCTGTCGGTCCCGGCCAGCACGGCGGCGCGGTGGTCGAAGTCGACCGGGCGCCGGTTGTCGGGGTCGACCAGCGACGTCTCGAACAGCTCGCTGCCCTGGTAGACGTCGGGCACGCCCGGCATGGTGATCGCCACGAGCTTGGCGGCGAGCGAGTTCGAGCGTGCGGGCGCGTCGATCCGCGCGCCGAGGGCGGTGAGCACCTCCCGGGCCTCGGCCACGTCGAAGACGGCGTCGACGGCGGCGTGCACCGCCGCCTCGTACGTCGCGTCCGGCTCGGTCCAGGTGGTGCGGTCCCCGGCCTCGCGCATCGCCTTCTCGGCGTAGCCGTGCAGCCGGTCGCGCAGGTCCGGGAGGTGCTCGGGGGTCCAGGCGCCGAGGACCGCCTGCCAGAGCAGCGACCCGAAGCCGGGGTCGGGCAACGGCGCCAGCGCGAGCAGCCGCTCGAGCGCGGCGTCCCACTCGTCGGGGATCTCGGCGAGCACGGTGATCCGGGCGCGCACGTCCTCACCGCGCTTGGTGTCGTGCGTCGACAGGGTGTTCATGGTGAGCGGCCAGTCCCGCTGGCGTGCGGCCAGCGCTTCGTGGAACTCCTCGACCGTGGCCGCGAAGACGGACGGGTCGCCGCCGACCTCGTTCAGCGAGGTGAGCCGCGACCAGCGGTAGAACGCACAGTCCTCGACGCCCTTGGCCATCACCATGCCGCTGGTCTGCTGGAAGCGCAGCGCGGGCGGGCTCGCCGGGTCGCTGAGCAGTGGCCGAAGGACGTCGTACGTGGTCGTCAGGTCGGGACGGGTCCGCCGGGCGCGGGCGAACGCCTGCTCGACGTGGTCGAGGCCCGCCGGCAGGTAGGAGCGGTAGACCGGGAAGCAGGTGAGCAGCTCGGCGACGGCGTCCGCCACGGTCTCGAGGTCGGCGGTCGGTGGTCGAGGTGCGAGCGCGGGGAGCCTCGCAACCACCTCGCGGGTGATCCGGCGGACCTCCGAGCCGAGGATCCCGTCGGCGACTGCGCGCTTGGTGCCGTGGACCATCTCGGACCAGTCGACCGGCGCGCCGCGCAGCCGGGTCTCGAGGGCGTCCAGCGGGGCCCGGCCGGCCGGGTCCGTGAGCACCCGGTCGACCAGCGCGAGCCCGTCGTACCCGGTCGTGCCCTGGGTCGCCCACGAGTGCGGCAGCCCCTCTCCGGGCTCGAGGATCTTCTCGACCAGGACGTAGGCGCCGCCCGTGAGCTCGGCGAGGTCGTCGAGGTAGCCCTGCGGGTCGCGCAGCCCGTCGGGGTGGTCGACGCGCAGGCCGTCGACCAGCCCCTCGTCGAACCAGCGCTTGATCTCCACGTGGGACCGGGCGAGGACGTCGGGGTCCTCCACGCGCACCCCAGCGAGGGTGTTGACCGCGAAGAACCGGCGGTAGTTGAGCTTGTCGTCGGCGTCGCGCCACGACACCAGCCGGTAGTGCTGCTCGTCGTGGGTGGAGGTGCCGGGCGCGAGCGGGAAGCGGTGGTCGTGGTAGCGGACCTCGCCGTCCTCGACGCGGATCGATCCCTCGTCGCCGTCGCCGATCACGGGGATCAGCACCTTGCCGCCGCCGGCGTCCCAGTCGACGTCGAAGGCGTCGGCGTACGCCGAGGCGCGGCCGTGCTGGAGCAGGTCCCACCACCAGGCGTTCGCTGCCGGGGTGGCGACGCCGACGTGGTTGGGCACGATGTCGACCAGCACGCCCATCCCGAGCCGGCGGGCCTCGGCGGAGAGCGCGGCGAGCCCCGCGGCGCCGCCGCGGGCCGGGTCGATGTGGTCGAACGCGACGACGTCGTAGCCGTGGTTGCTGCCCGGCTCGGAGGCGAGCAGCGGCGAGAGGTAGACCCAGTCGACGCCCAGGGTGTGGAGGTAGGGCAGCCGCCGGGCCGCCTCGAAGAGGTCGAACTCGGGCGTGATCTGCAGACGGTAGGTGCTGACCGGAGCACGCATCGGCTCAGCCCCGGCGTGCCTGCGCGACCGATGCCGCGACCGAGTGGTCGACCTCGGCCTCCGGCTCGCGGTGCTCGCGGAGCACGATCAGGCTGCGCGACTGCATCGCGCACGTGGACCCCGCGGCCAGCGCGGTCTGCTCGTCCACCGAGCCGCCGGTGTCGACGACCACGTCCCAGGCGTCGGCGTACTCGTCCGGGGGGAGGGTCACCTCGGCCGGCCCGTCGGCGTTGAAGTAGAGCAGGAAGTGCTCGTCGACGATCGGGCCGCCGCGCTCGTCCTTGCCGGCGATGCCGTGGCCGTTGAGGTACATGCCCAAGGCCTGCGCCCCATTGGTCCAGTCCTCGTCCTCCATCGGCCGGCCGTCGAGGTGCAGCCAGACGATGTCGTTGAGCCGGTCGCCACCCTCGCCGTTCTCCTGGCCGCCGTCGGGAACCCGGACGGTGCCCCCGGTGAAGAAGCGCTTGCGCCGGAACGTCGGGTGCTCGCGCCGCAGCCGGGCCAGCGCCGCGGTGAACTCGACGAGCGGGTTGTCGGCCTCGTCCCAGTGCACCCAGCTCAGCTCGGAGTCCTGGGCGTAGGTGTTGTTGTTGCCCTGCTGGGTGCGGCCCATCTCGTCGCCGTGCAGCAGCATCGGCACGCCCTGGCTCAGCAGCAGCGTGGCGATGAAGTTGCGCTGCTCCCGGGCTCGGAACCCGAGGATCTCGGGGTCGTCCGTCGGGCCCTCGACGCCGTGGTTCCAGGAGCGGTTGTGGCTCTCGCCGTCGTTGTTGTCCTCGCCGTTCGCCTCGTTGTGCTTCTCGTCGTAGGACACCAGGTCGCGCAGCGTGAAGCCGTCGTGGGCGGTGACGAAGTTGATGCTCGCCACCGGTCGCCGGCCCGAGTGCTCGTAGAGGTCGGCCGACCCGGCGAGCCGCGAGGCGAACTCGCCCAGTGACGGTTCGCCGCGCCAGAAGTCGCGGACCGTGTCGCGGTACTTGCCGTTCCACTCCGTCCACTGCGGCGGGAAGCCGCCGACCTGGTAGCCGCCCGGGCCGATGTCCCAGGGCTCGGCGATCAGCTTGACCTGGCTGACGACCGGGTCCTGCTGGACGAGCTCGAAGAACGTCGAGAGCCGGTCGACGTCGTAGAACTCGCGCGCCAGCGTCGAGGCGAGGTCGAAGCGGAATCCGTCGACGTGCATCTCGCTGACCCAGTAGCGCAGCGAGTCCATCAGGAGCTGGAGGGAGTGCGGGTGCCGCACGTTGAGACTGTTGCCGGTCCCCGTGTAGTCCATGTAGTAGCGCTGGTCGTCCTCGACCAGCCGGTAGTACGCCGCGTTGTCGATGCCCTTGAAGCTCAGCGTGGGCCCGAGGTGGTTGCCCTCGGCCGTGTGGTTGTAGACCACGTCGAGGATCACCTCGATGCCCGCGGCGTGCATCGCCTTGACCATCGACTTGAACTCCTGCACCTGCTGGCCGGGCTGCCCCGTCGCGGCGTAGTCGGCGTGCGGAGCGAAGAAGCCGAGGGTGTTGTAGCCCCAGTAGTTGCGCAGGCCCTTCTCGAGCAGCGTGCTGTCCTGGATGAACTGGTGCACCGGCATCAGCTCGATCGCGGTCACGCCCAGCTTGGTCAGGTGGTCGGTGATCGCCGGGTGCGCGAGCGCGGCGTACGTGCCGCGCAGCTCCTCGGGGATGTCGGGGTGCAGCCGGGTCAGGCCCTTGACGTGGGCCTCGTAGATGACGGTCTCGTTGTAGGGGTAGTCGAGGCGGCGGTCGCCCTCCCAGTCGAAGAACGGGTTGATCACGACGCCGTGGGTCATGTGCGGCGCGGAGTCCTCGTCGTTGCGGGAGTCGCTGCCCTCGGGGTCGCCGAAGTTGTAGGAGAACAGGCTCTGGTCCCAGTCGATCTCGCCGCTGGTGGCCTTCGCGTAGGGGTCGAGGAGCAGCTTGTTCGGGTTGCACCGCTGGCCGTGGTCCGGGGCCCACGGCCCGTGCACGCGGTAGCCGTAGCGCTGTCCCGGCTGTACGGCGGGCAGGTAGCAGTGCCACACGTAGGCGTCGACCTCGGTCAGCTCGACGCGGCTCTCGGCGCCCTCGGCGTCGAACAGGCACAGCTCCACGCGCTCGGCGACCTCGCTGAAGAGCGCGAAGTTCGTCCCGCTCCCGTCGAACGTCGCTCCCAGCGGGTACGCACGTCCCGGCCAGACCTCCACGGCACCCTCCACCTGCTCCTGCTGCTCCACCCCAGTGGCGGTTGGAACGATCAAAGCACACCCCTCGGTCCCGACGGTCGATCCGAGGAGCGCCGTACCCACTGTGGCCGGCGCCCAACCGACCGAGACCCCGCCCCGTCCCCGGGGCGGGGGGAATGCCGCCGCTCGCTCCGGCGTTGCGTGCCGACGTGGCCTTGTCGAACGTGACCCGCGCGAGCGTGGGCCTGCGTTCGGAGCGCGGGCCGGTGCTGCTGGCGGTCATGCTCGGCAACGGGCTGGTCGCGATCGACTCGACGATCCTCGCGACCGCCGTGCCCGCGGTGGTCTCCGACCTCGGCGGCTTCACGCAGTTCCCGTGGCTGTTCTCGGTCTACCTGCTCGCGCAGGCCGTGTCCGTGCCCATCTACGCCAAGCTCGCCGACCTGTACGGCCGCAAGCCGATGCTGCTGTTCGGCATCGGGCTGTTCGTCCTCGGCTCGCTGCTGTGCGGCCTGGCCTGGGGGATGGGTGCGCTGATCACCTTCCGGGCCCTGCAGGGCCTGGGCGCGGGCGCCGTGCAGCCGATCGGCCTGACCGTGATCGGCGACATCTACTCGATCCAGGAGCGCGCGAAGGTCCAGGGCTACCTGGCGAGCGTGTGGGCGATCTCCGCGATCGTCGGGCCGACGCTCGGCGGCGTCTTCTCGGACTACCTGTCGTGGCGCTGGATCTTCTTCGTGAACCTGCCGCTCGGCATCGCGACGGCGTGGATGCTCTGGCGCCGGTTCGACGAGCGGGTCGAGCGTCGCCAGCACCGGATCGACCACGCCGGTGCGCTGCTGCTCGCCGGCGGCGGGGTACTGCTGATGCTCGCCCTCCTCGAGGGCGGGGTGCGCTGGCCGTGGTCGTCGGCCACCAGCGTGGTGCTCTTCTCGGGGGCCGCCGTCCTGCTGGTCGGCTTCGTCCTGGTCGAGCGGCGGGCCGCGGAGCCGATCCTGCCGCTGTGGGTGTTCCGGCACCGGGTGCTCGGCTCGGCGATGTCGGCCTCGCTCATCGTCGGGGTGCTCGTGATGGGCCTCTCGTCGTACGTCCCGCTGTATGCCCAGGCCGTGCTCGGGCACGGGGCCGTCGTCGCCGGGTTCGCCCTCGCCGGGATGACGCTGGGGTGGCCGCTCGCTGCCTCGAGCGCCGGTCGGCTGCTCCTCACGATCGGCCCCCGCTCGACGATGATGCTCGGTGGCGCGACGACCGCCGCCGGTGCCGCCCTGTTGCTGACCGTGGGGGAGGACAGCTCGTTCCTGCACCTCGCGGCACCCTGCTTCGTGATGGGCCTGGGCTTCGGCCTGGTGGCCAGCCCGGCCGTGATCGCCGCGCAGTCCGCGGTGACCTGGCAGCAGCGCGGTGTCGCGACCGGCTCGACCATGTTCGCCCGCTCGATGGGCAGCGCGATCGGGGTCGCGGTCTTCGGCGCGGTCGCCAACGGCATGGTCGCCTCCCGGCTCGACGGCCGCGCCGGCGACCTCCAGCACGTCACGCCCCAGGTGCTGGAACCGGCGATCGGTGCGGTGTTCCTCACCTCGGCGGTGGTGGCGCTGTCCCTGGTCGCGATCTCGGCCGTGATGGCGCGACGGATCACGGAGCCGGTTACCGACGAGTAGGATGCCCGGCATGAAGCGCCGCATCTACGACCAGGACCACGAGGCCTTCCGCGCCTCGGTGCGCGAGTTCCTCGAGCGGTCGGTCCTCCCGCACGTCGAGCAGCACGCCGCCGACAAGGCGATCCCGCGAGACTTCTGGACCGAGGCCGGCAAGCAGGGCTTCCTGGGGCTGGAGATCCCCGAGGAGTACGGCGGGGCCGCGGCCGGCGACTACCGCTTCAACGCGGTGCTCCTCGAAGAGCTGAACAAGGTCAACGCCGCGCTCGGCTCCTGCGTCGGCATCCACGCCGACATCACCGCGCCGTACCTCGTCGAGCTCGGCACCGAGGAGCAGAAGCAGCGCTGGCTCCCGGGCGTGGCCGCGGGCGAGGTGCTGCTGGCCATCGGCATGACCGAGCCCTCCGGCGGCTCCGACCTCGCCGCGCTGAGGACGACCGCGGTCAAGGACGGCGACTCCTGGGTGATCAACGGGTCGAAGACGTTCATCACCAACGGCTACTCCGCGGACCTGGTGCTCGTCGCCGCGCGCACGTCGCCGGAGAAGAAGGCGCGCGGGATCACGCTGTTCGCCGTGGAGTCGACCGCGCCCGGCTACAGCCGCGGCCGCAAGCTCGACAAGGTCGGCCAGGACGAGTCCGACACCGCCGAGCTGAACTTCTCGGACGTCCGCGTCACCGACGCCGAGATCGTCGGCGAGCTCGACGGCGGCTTCATCCACATGATGCAGAAGCTGCCGCAGGAGCGGCTCGGCTGCGCGATCTCGAACGTCGCGCACGCCAAGCAGATCCTCCTCGAGACGCTGCAGTACGCCAAGGACCGCAAGGCGTTCGGCCAGGGCATCGGCTCCTTCCAGCACAACAAGTTCCTGCTCGCCGAGATGTTCACCCGGATCGAGGTGACCGAGGCGTACATCGATCAGTGCGTGGTCGCTCACGCGGACGGCGAGCTCACCCCCATCGACGCGGCCAAGGCCAAGTGGTGGAGCTCGCAGGTCCAGAACGAGGTGCTCGACCACTGCGTGCAGCTGCACGGCGGCTACGGCTACATGAACGAGTACCGCGTCGCCCGGGCCTGGCGGGACGCCCGGGTGTCGAAGATCTGGGCCGGCTCGAACGAGATCATGAAGGAGCTGATCGGCCGCGACCTGGGCCTCTGAGACTCGGAACCACCCGCATCGGCGTCGGGCTCGGCTGTCGGGTCGGCGTCGGGTCGCGGTCCCGGCAGCGGTGGGGACGGCAGGCGTCGGTTCCCGGCCCGCTCCCGGGTCACCGGCCACCGCTCCAGAGAGTGCGGTGTCTGGGATCAACCTGCTGGTTCATCCCAGGAACCGCACTCTCCGACGCACCCCGCGTTCTGACGCCTGAGCCTGAGCCTCGTCCGATCGCGGGTGAGCCCAGGCAATCCTTGCTTGCGAGGGGATCGGGCGCAGCGTTGGATTGACGCCATGACGGCGAGCGACATCGAGGTCCCGGCCGGACCGCACGCGGACGAGCCGCACGTCCGGCGCGTCAACAACCGGCTGAACTGGCTCCGTGCGGCGGTGCTCGGCGCCAACGACGGAATCGTCTCGACCGCCGGCATCGTGATCGGCGCCATCGGCGCGACCAGCGACCGCAACGCGATCATGATCGCCGGCGTCGCGGGCCTCGCCGCGGGCGCGATGAGCATGGGTGCGGGCGAGTACGTCTCGGTCAGCACCCAGCGCGACTCCGAGCTCGCGCTGCTCGCCAAGGAGCGCCGCGAGCTGCACGAGGAGCCCGAGGAGGAGCTGGCCGAGCTCGCCGGGCTGTACGCCGCCAAGGGTCTCCCCGACGACCTGGCCCTCGAGGTCGCGACGGTCCTCACCGCGAAGGATGCGCTGGCCGCGCACGCGGAGGTCGAGCTCGGGATCGACCCCGACGACATCGCCAGCCCCTGGCACGCGGCCTGGGCGTCGATGGTGTCGTTCACGATCGGCGCGCTGCTCCCGCTGCTGACGATCATCTCCGCCTCGACCGAGACCCGGGTGCCACTCACGGTCGGCGTCGTGGTGGTCGCGCTGGCGATCACCGGCTGGGTCAGTGCGCGACTCGGCTACAGCAGCCCGCCGCGGGCGCTGGTCCGCAACGTCGCCGGCGGCCTGTTCGCGATGGCCGTCACCTTCGCGATCGGCTCGGTGCTCGGCACCCAGATCTGACCGCGTCTGGCGTGTCGGCTTCGCCGCCACGCCGGCCGCGGGATTGCCCACGGGGCTGACCGTCCGACGATGTGGTTGCGGTCGGCGCTTGGCTGCTGACCGATGCTTGCGGACCCGATGCCCGTGGAGGGCCGACTAGGTTGGGCGGGTGCGGATGTTCGTGGCGCTGGTGCCGCCGGCCGAGGCGGTCGAGCACCTGGACGCGTTCCTCGAGCCGCGCCGCGCCGCGGCGGCGTTCCGCTGGGCCGGACCGGAGCAGCTGCACGTCACGCTCGCCTTCCTGGCCGCGGTCGAGCAGCGCCGGCTCGACGACCTGGTCGAGCGGCTCGGCCGTGCCGCTGCGCGGCGGACCGCGTTCGATACCGCGATCGCGGGCGGCGGTGCGTTCCCGAACGTCGGGCGGGCCCGGGTGCTCTGGGCGGGGCTCGACCTCGACGACCAGGGCCGCACCGAGCTCGACCGGCTCGCCACCGGCTGCCGCGCCGCGGCCAACCGGGCCGGGGTCCCGGTCGACGGGCAGCGCTTCCGGCCGCACGTCACGCTGGCGCGGGTCGCGCACCCCACGGAGGCGACCAGCTGGGTCCGGCTGCTCGACGGGTACGCCGGACCCGCGTGGCGGGCCGACCGCGTCGAGCTGGTGGCGTCGTACCTCGGCGAGGGGCCGCGTGGACGGCCGCGCTACGAGACGGTCGCCGAGCTGGACCTCGCGTCCTAGCCCTCGCTGACCGGGTGCGGACGCGCTACGCGGTCTCGGGGGCGGCGCCCAGCCTGCGCAGCGCGTCCAGAAGCGCGACGTCGGGTCCCGCGGCGCCGTCGCGCAGCTGACCGAGCACCTCCGCGGGCAGGGCGTCGAGGCCGCGCACCTCCTCGTGCAGGCGTTCCATCGTCGAGTCGAGGGCGTACGCCGTATCCGCCGCGTCGCTCAGCCGCTCGAGCAGCTCGGCGGGCACGTCGCGGCGGTACTTGTAGTAGATCTTGTGCTCGAGGCTGGCCCAGAAGTCCATGGCGATGGTGCGGAACTGCACCTCGACGAGCACGGGCACCGGGCCCTCGGAGAGGAAGACCGGCACCTCGACCAAGGCGTGCAGGCTGCGGTACCCGTTCGGCTTGGGCTTCGCGATGTAGTCGCGGACCTCGACCGTCGAGACGTCCTCCTGCTCGACGAGCATGTCGAAGACCCGGTAGACGTCGGACACGAAGCTGCACACCACCCGGACGCCGGCGATGTCGGTGACCGTCGCCCGGATCTGGTCGAACGAGGGCCGGTCGTCGAGGACCAGGCCCTTGCGCTGCATCTTCTCGACGAGGCTCTCGGGCGACTTCAGCCGTGAGGACACCGACTCGATCGGGTTGTAGTCGCGCAGGTGGGTGAACTCGTCGCGCAGGATGGTCAGCTTCGTGACGATCTCGTCCATGCCGAAGCGGTGCTCGAGCAGGAACCGACGGAAGTCCTCACTGCCGTGGCTCGTCGCCTCCTCGGTCACGCGTCCAGCCTACGGACGTGAGTCGGCCGACGACCAAGGACCCTGGTCGAGGGCGCGAACGACGTGGTCGACCCCGCCGCGCAGACGACGCCGCGGATCTACGGCAGGCCGATCCCTCGACAAGCTGCTCAACTCCGTCGGGGCGCTCTGGTCGGGTTGCTCTGGGCGGGTCGCTCGGAGCGGGTCGCTCCGGGCGAGCGAGTCGCCCACGTCACGCGGGACGTCGGGTCGCCCGCGTCGTTGGAGGGTCATGACTGACGACGACGACGAGCGGCTCGGCCGGGCCGACGGGCACCGGTACGACGCTCCCGAGTCCGAGGAGACCCGCGCCAGCAAGGAGTGGGTCTACGCCGTGCTCGGTGTCCTGGTCCTGGTGCTGCTCGTGCTGATCGCGACCGGCAAGGTGCAGATCTTCCCGGGGTGAGGTCCCTCGACGGCCCGTGCAGGTTTCCCCGGGTACCCGGGGAAACCAGTACTTTTCGGCCGAAGTTTCGGCCGATAAGCGACAACTTCCCCGGGTACCCGGGGAAACCGACGGGCTAGCCGACGGGGAGACCGACGGGCCAGTCGACGGGGAAACCGACGGGCCAGTCGACGGGGAAACCGACGGGCCAGTCGACGGGGAGACCGACGGGCCAGCCGCGGGGTCAGCCGACGATGCCGTAGAGCCGGTCGCCGGCGTCGCCGAGGCCCGGGACGATGTAGCCCTTCTCGTTGAGCCGCTCGTCCATGGCCGCGGTGACGATCGTGACCGGGACGTCGAGCCCCGCGAGCTCCCGCTCCAGGCGCGCACAGCCCTCGGGCGCGGCCAGCAGGCAGATCGCGGTGATGTGGTCGGCGCCGCGGTCGGTGAGGAACCGGATCGCCGCGGCCAGGGTGCCGCCGGTGGCGAGCATCGGGTCCAGGACGTAGCACTGGCGCCCGGACAGGTCCTCGGGCAGGCGCTCGGCGTACGTCGAGGCCTGCAGCGTCTCCTCGTTGCGGATCATGCCGAGGAAGCCCACCTCGGCGGTCGGCAGCAGGCGCATCATGCCGTCGAGCATCCCGAGGCCGGCGCGCAGGATCGGCACCACGAGCGGCCGCGGCTTGGCCAGCTGGACACCGGTGGCGGGAGCGACGGGGGTGACCACGTCGATCGGGGCGACCCGCACGTCGCGGGTGGCCTCGTAGGCGAGCAGCGTGACGAGCTCGTCGGCGAGCCGCCGGAACGTCGGCGAGTCGGTCTCCTCGTTCCGCAGGTGGGTGAGCTTGTGAGCGACGAGGGGGTGGTCGACGACGTGCGTGCGCATGCTTCAGACCCTAGTGGAGACAGGCCGAAAGGGGGTTGGCCGCACCCGCCTGGTCTGAGACCCTGGAGGGCGACTGATTGGACGCAACGGTGCGGACGGGACGGAGGTAGGACATGGCCGACCAGGTCGACGGGATCGACTTCGCCCTCGCCGCCTACCGGGAGGACGGCGTCTGGACCGTCCAGGAGCTCGCCCACGACGTGCTCGAGGACATCGGTGTGCTCTCGGCCGCCCTGCGCCGCTTCCCCGGCGACGGAGGGGCCGTCGGGATGGTCGCCGTCGACGAGGACTTCTTCGTCGTGGTCCGGGTGGCCGGACCGACCACCCGGGTGCTGCTCTCCGACATCACCGCCGCCGACGAGTGGGAGCTGGCCAGCTCCGCTGTGGAGTTCCTCGGCCTGCCGCAGCCCGAGGACGAGGACGACCAGGTCCCCGCAGGTGACCTGGACCTGCTCGGCGACCTCGGCATGCACGCCATGGACATGGGCGTGCTCCTCGACGACATCGACCTCTACCCCGACGAGATGCTCTCCGACGTCGCACGACGCCTGGGCTTCGGCAAGCTGTTCGACGACGCCGTCGGCCTCACCTCGGCGTGACCACGGGCCGCTGGGAAGGCCCGATGCGGGCCGCCCTCGACGAGGCCCGTGCGGCGCTCGCGTCCGGTGACGTGCCGATCGGCGCGGTCGTCCTGGATCCGGACGGTACGCCGGTGGGGCGCGGCCGCAACGTGCGCGAGGCCGACCACGACCCGACCGGGCACGCGGAGGTCGTCGCGCTTCGCGCCGCTGCCCGCGGCCGGGGCGAGTGGCGGCTCGAGGGCCACACCCTCGTCGTCACCCTCGAGCCGTGCACGATGTGCGCCGGGGCCGCCGTCCTGAGCCGGGTCGAGCGCGTCGTGTTCGGAGCCTGGGACCCCAAGGCCGGCGCCGTGGGCAGCCTCTGGGACGTGGTCCGCGACCGCCGGCTCAACCACCGCCCGGAGGTGGTCAGCGGCGTCCTGGCGGCGGAGTCGGCGGCGCTGCTGGAAGAGTTCTTCGCCGCGCAGCGCTGAGGTCCATTGAACCGATCTCGACGGCGGGTCAGTCCCCGCTGGGCTCCTCGTCCCCGGCGTGCTCGGTGCCGGGCTCGCCCTCCTCGGCCGTCTCGGGGGGACCTTCGGTGCCGGTCTCGGGCTCGTCGGTCGCGGTCATGATCGCGGCGATCTCCTGCTGGTCCCGCGCCGACGGGAACCCCCACCCGGGCTGGTAGCCGTAGACCTCGCCGAGCAGCCGGCCGTCGGAGAGGTTGTCGAGGATCTCGACGTCGTGCGGGCCGATCAGCCCCGGGTGCTCGACGCCGCAGGTCTCGGAGACCTTGAGCAGGTCGCGGCGCAGGGTGCGCACGTAGTTGGTGACGCGGGCGGCCTTCTCGAGCGGGTCGAGACCGTGGGCCAGCCACGGGTTCTGGGTGGCGACGCCGGTCGGGCACTCGCCGGTGTGGCACTTCTGCGCCTGGACGCACCCCACCGCGAGCATCGCCTCGCGTGCGACGTTGACGAGGTCGACCCCGAGGGCGAAGGCGACGATCGCGTTGTCGGGCAGCCCGAGCTTGCCGGAGCCGATGAACGTGACGTCCTCGTGCAGGCCGCGCCGGGCGAACTCGGCGTACACCCGCGCGAAGCCGAGGCGGAACGGCAGCGAGACCGCGTCGGTGAAGATCAGCGGCGAGGCGCCGGTCCCGCCCTCGCCGCCGTCGATGGTGACGAAGTCGACGCCCCGCACGCCCTTGGCCATCTCCTCGGTGAGGTCCTGCCAGAACCCGAGGTCGCCCACGGCCGACTTGATCCCCACCGGCAGCCCGGTCTCGGCGGCGAGGAGCTCGACGAAGTCGAGGAGCGAGTCGACGTCGTCGAACTCCGCGTGCCGGGACGGGCTGAGGCAGTCGACGCCCGCGGGCACGCCGCGGGTCTCGGCGATCTCCGCGGACACCTTGGGACCCGGCAGCACGCCGCCGAGGCCGGGCTTGGCGCCCTGGCTCAGCTTGATCTCCAGCGCCCGGATCGGCGCGGACTCCACCAGCTCCCGGAGCCGTGGCAGGCTGAACCTGCCGTCCTCGTCGCGGCAGCCGAAGTACGCCGTACCGATCTGGAAGATCAGGTCCGCCCCGTGCCGGTGGTAGCGCGAGACGGCGCCCTCGCCGGTGTTGTGCAGGCAGCGGGCCTCGGCCGCGCCCCGGTCGATCGCCTCGATCGCGTTGCCGGAGAGCGACCCGAAGCTCATCCCGGACACGTTGACCACCGACTCCGGGCGGAAGGCGTGCCGGCGGCCGCGCGGCCCACCGAGCACCTTCGCCGACGGCAGCCGGGCCTCCTGGCCCACGGCACCGTGGGTGGGGTAGGTGCGGCCGAACGTCCGGTGGTGGACGATCACGTTCCCCGAGCTGTGCTCGAGGTCGTTGTCGGTGCCGAACCCGAAGTAGTTGTTCTCCAGCTTCGCCGACGAGTAGACCCAGCGCCGCTGGTCCCGGCTGAACGGACGCTCCTCGTCGTTGCCCGCCACGATGTACTGCCGCAGCTCGGGCCCGAGGGCCTCGAGCCAGTAGCGCGCGTGCCCGACTACCGGGAAGTTGCGCAGGATCGCGTGGCGTCGCTGCAGCAGGTCGTGGGCGGCGACCGCCCCGAGGGCGGCGGCAGGGAGCGCGGCGAGCGTCGTCTTCCTCATGGCGGGGCCGGTACCCACGCCGGCCGCCGGGGACGCGAACCCGCCGACGACATCTTCCTCGGTGGCGGTCCGGGTCATGATGGACCCGTGAGACGTCAGCTGCCCCGTCGGCGCGACCTGGCTCCGCTGGTCCGGTTCCGTACGCCGGTCCTCTCGGCCAGACGTCGTCGCCTGCGCGACGCGCTCACGATCGAGGACCTGCGACGGGCGGCGCGGCGGCGTACCCCGCGAGCGGCCTTCGACTACACCGACGGCGCGGCCGACGCGGAGGTCTCGCTGGCGCGCGCCCGCCAGGCGTTCCAGGACGTGCAGTTCAACCCCGGCGTGCTCCGGGACGTCTCGTCCGTGGACACGTCCCGGGAGGTGCTGGGCCGCCGCATGGCTCTCCCCTTCGGGATCGCGCCGACCGGCTTCACGCGGCTGATGCATGCCGAGGGTGAGGTGGCCGGGGCGACGGCGGCCGCCGCCGCCGGCATCCCGTTCGCGCTCTCGACGATGGGGACCACCTCGATCGAGGACGTCGCCGCCGCCGCGCCGACCGGCCGGCACTGGTTCCAGCTGTACCTGTGGAAGGACCGCGAGCGCTCGATGGCGCTGGTGGAACGGGCGGCACGGGCGGGGTTCGACACGCTTCTCGTCACGGTCGACGTCCCGGTCGCGGGAGCCCGGCTGCGCGACGTCCGCAACGGGATGACGATCCCGCCGACGCTGACGCCGCGCACCGTGCTGGACGCGATCCCCAGGCCGCGGTGGTGGTTCGACCTGCTCACCACCGAGCCCCTGGCGTTCGCCTCCCTCGACTCCTGGTCGGGCACGGTGGCCGACCTGCTCGACACGATGTTCGACCCGACCGTGAGCTTCGCGGACCTCGGCTGGATCAAGGAGCAGTGGCCGGGGCGGCTCGTCGTGAAGGGCATCCAGACGGTCGAGGACGCGAGGCGGGTCGCCGACCTCGGTGCCGACGCGGTGCTCCTGTCCAACCATGGCGGCCGGCAGCTCGACCGAGCGCCGGTCCCGTTCCACCTCCTCCCCGAGGTCGTAGCCGCGGTCGGGGCCGACGTCGAGGTGCACCTCGACAGCGGGATCATGTCGGGCCAGGACGTCGTGGCGGCGGTGGCTCACGGAGCGCGGTTCACCCTGGTCGGACGTGCCTACCTGTACGGGCTGATGGCCGGCGGACGTGACGGCGTCGACCGCGCCATCGAGATCCTGCAGGGCCAGGTCGAGCGGACCATGCGGCTGCTCGGCGTACGGTCGCTGGACGAGCTCGAGCCCGGTCACGTCACCCAGCTGGTCCGGCTGGAGCCGCGCCGGCGGTGACCCGTGGTCGCGCATCGTCGTCGCGCCGGTGCGAACCGGTACGCCGCCGCCCGATGGATTTCGTCGCCGCCGACGCGCTCCGGTACTCTCTGCGGCGGTGGCGTGTCCGAGCGGCCTAAGGAGAACGCCTCGAAAGCGTTTGTGGGTGCAAGCCCACCGAGGGTTCAAATCCCTCCGCCACCGCCAGCGTGAATCAGCCTCTGACCTGCAAGAACTCCGGGTCAGAGGCTGATTCGTTTCGCGACCGTGCCAGATACGTGCCATTTGGGCTTGCGCGCGGGCGCGCGCGCTCGCGCGTAGGGACCCCCCAACAACTACCAACAAGTCGGTGCCGCGCCCACCGGCACGGACCAAGGGCTGCGTTCGTCGATACAGTGTGATGAGGTGCAGGCGTGGAGATGGACCTATCCGGCTGGAGCGTGATCAGTCCCGAGCCAGGCGGGCGCGATCAACGCAAGGCGTGGATGGCGGCACGGTCGGATGCAGCCCGGTCGGACCACTGGCTATGGAAGCCACGCACCCTTACCGACAACGGAACGGTTCCGGCGCTCAACGACGTCGCCGAGGTTGTCTCGTCCCGCATCGCTATGCGGATTGGCCTGCCATCAGCAGAGTGCCAATACGCGCTCTGGAAGGGGGAGCAAGGGGTCGTCTCCCGAAACGTCACCCCGTCGGGATACGACTTGCACGATGCTGAGACGTACCTCTCAGCGGTCGAGGGATATTCGCGCCGGTCTCCTCAGTTCGATGACGTGGGGAACCAACGTGGACGGCTCCGCTCCGACGTTGGTTACACGCTGGACGCCGTTGTGGAGGTACTGGACGGCCTGACCGGTCCGCCTGGGTGGGAGGAGATGACCGCCTACCAGGTGTTCGCTGGATTCCTGGTGCTAGATGCGTTGGTCGCGAACGGTGACCGACACCCGCGGAACTGGGCCGTGCTGGAGCGGCGCAGCGACGGCTGTCGCGCAATCGCACCGACGTTTGACCACGGAAGCTCGCTCGGCTCCGGTCTCTCGGACGAGAGGCGCGCCACGAGAGATCCGAGGGCGTTCTGTCGCGGCGGGTTCGCCAACCCGTTCACGTCGCGGCCGCTGTTGCTGGATCTCGCCCGCCGAGCTGTGAACGACGCCGCGGCGAGCTTCTGGTTTGAGCGAGTCGCTGATCTCGGTAGTGATGACTTCGACGCGGCCGTAACGGCGCCTTCCGGCAGACTGTCGGTGGTGGCGTCTACCTTCATTGGACAGGTACTCACCATCAACAGGGAAAGGTTGTGCGATGTTGACGACAGTCAAGACTGAGCGGTTGCTCGTCTCTCGCCAGGACCCTGACACACGTGGTTTCGTTCGCATCGGAGTGCTCACGATCGAGGGCGATGAGTACGTGTTCGACTACGACGCTGACGTTGCTCGACCGCTTCCCGGCCTACCCCTCGGCTCGCGGCATCGGAGTACGAGCCTGTTCCCGATCTTCGCGGAGCGAGTTATGCACCCGCATCGCCCGGACCGCGTCCAAACGCTGGAACAACTCGGTCTTGGCCCGGACGCCGGACCTTTCGAGGTCCTTGCCGTCTCCGGCGGACGCCGCACAGGGGACACCTACGAGCTCACGCCACTTCCGGAGGTCGGCGAGGTCTCGCTCCCATTCTTGGTGCATGGGATCCGTCACTTGACCCCCGCGGAGCGGGATCGCATCGACCTGCTCAAGGTGGGGCAACGCCTGGTCCTCGTCGCCGAACCCGAGAACGAGGCCAACGACCGCGCGCTCTTAGTGACTGACGATGGCGTCCGCCTCGGATACGTTCCGGACCCTCTCCTGGAGCATGTCCACCCGATCATCGAGGAGGACCACTCCTTGACTGTCGTGCGGGTGAACGAGGCTGAAGCGGGGCTTCACATGCGCTTGCTCGTCTTGCTCCGAGGCACCTACAAGGGCTGAGACCTCCGACCCCCGCCAGTTCCAGGTGCCCGAAGGTCTCAGCTCAGCGGTCGAGCCCCTTGTATGTCGGTGATAGATCCAACAACGAACGTCGGGGGCACGATCCGTTCACTAAGCCAATGCAGCGCACAGCGCCAATGCATCGTCGAGTGCGGCCCCATCGATCCCAAGAAAGTCGATGGCTGCTCGCCGACCGTGCTTGGTGACCAGGGTCGGTAGGTGCTCAAGCACAGCGGCGGGCACGAGGCGGATCGCCGCTGTCATCTCAACGATGAGCTCATCTGCTCGAGCCGTGACTGATTGCGCTGTACCGGAACTGTCTCGTTGGCCACGCCCGGGACCACGCTCGATGTGGACCAGCTCATGAGCCAAGGTTGAGCGCCGCTGGTTCGTCGTCATGCCAACCCGCAAACTGATGGCGTTGTCCGCAAACCGGGTAATACCGAGCGGACCGCCGGTGTGGTACAGCAGTTCAATGCCATCTAGTTCTCCCAGGTGCCGCCAAGGGCAATAGGCAGACAGACCATGCCCACGCACCGTCGCGGCAGCGGAGATAGGGGCTTGGAACTCGTCGGCGGTTGTCATTGGCGCGCCGCGCGTGTCCGTCTGGCTTGCCGGCGCTCCTCGACGCACCCCGTCGAGCGTGTTAGACGATCCCGCATGCAGCACCTCCAGCTCGATTCAGCCTCGCCGAACCTGATCACCCGTCACATGAGGTTGCGAGCAGCCTGCCGCGGTTGCGTCGGTGGTGGAAGGCTTTTCGTCGGCACCACACCCACCGGCCGTCCCCGCAGGGGTCGGCTCGTGATCCTGCGTGTCAGACTCCAGGTCGTGGAAGAGACGCTCGGTTGTCAATGGCCAAGTTGCGGTCCCCGCTGGTGGCCAACTGAAAGTCCCCACCCTT
>NZ_JASEEQ010000026.1 GCF_030019515.1 Nocardioides sp.
GCATTCTCACTTCACGACGCGCTCACCAGGCCCAGTTCATCGGTGGATCGAGGCTTAGCCTGCGCCCCTCGTCCGTGGCCTGCTTCGACACCACCTTCCGTCAGTTCGCCACGATGCTCACCACCGCGGACCCGCCGGTGGTCCGGGTCGCAGACATCACCCGTGAGCACATCGAGGCCTACAAGCGCGACCTAGCCACCCGCCCCGGCCACCACGGCAAGCCGCTGTCGAAGACCACACTGGGGATGCGGGTCGGGCACCTGCACACCTTCTTCACTCGGATCACCGAATGGGACTACGACGACGTCCCAGCCCGGATCCCGGTCTATGCCAGCGACCGGCCCCGACTCGACAAGCCGCTACCGAAGTTCCTCGACGACGCCCAAGCCGTCGCGTTCATGACCGCTGCCCGGAACCTGCCCGACCCGCTCGACCGGCTCATGGTCATCGCCCTTGCCCGCACCGGGATGCGCCGCGGCGAACTACTCGGCCTGACCATCGACGCCGTCGTCCAGATCGGCACCGGCTACTGGCTACGCACCCCGGTCGGAAAGCTCCATACCGACCGATACATCCCGCTGCACCCACAGCTCAAGGACCTGCTCGACGACTGGGTCGCCGCCCGTCCAGGCTGGCAGGCCACCACCCTGCTGCTGACCGACCGCGGCCGTCCGATCCCACCGACCCGGGTCGACAAAGCTGTCCAGAAAGCCGCCACCGCGGCCGGGATCGGCCACGTCCACCCCCACCAACTGCGACACACCCTCGCCACCCAGGCCATCAACCGCGGCATGTCACTCGAAGCGATCGCCGCGCTGCTCGGGCACCACGACCTGTCCATGACCATGGTCTACGCCCGCATCGCCGACCGGACCGTCGCTGAGGAGTACTTCGCCGTCACCGAGAAGGTCGAAGCCCTCTACGAAGCCCACGCACTACCTGCAGCCCTGCCCGCCGAGGCCGCCGGACCGAACATGCGGTCCCTACGCAACGAGACCGTCAAACGCCTACTTGGCAACGGCTACTGCGGCCGACCACGCGAACTGGAGTGCCAGTACGAGACCATCTGCGAGTCCTGCACGATGTTCTTCACCACCATCGAGCACCGCGGCACCATCCAGGCCCAACGCGACAACGCCGTCGAGCATGACCACGACCGCCGCCGCGACGTCTACGACGCCCTACTCACCAAGCTCGACAACAACCCCGCTTGACACCGATCACCCACATAAATCGCCGCTGCCTTCAAAATCTCGTTCGCCGCCGCAGCTCGGCGTTCTCGCGCTTGAGCCGCTTGAGCTCCTCGGCCTCCTCGCTCGTCACACCCGGCCGCTTGCCGGCGTCGACCTCAGCCCGGCGAACCCACGGTCTCGGGGGGCACCGACCCCGAGCTTGTCGGCCACCACCGTGATCGCAGCCCACTGCGACCCGTGCTGCGGAGCGATCTCCGCGACCATCCGCACCGGGCGCTCCCGAAGCTCCTGCGGGTACTTGCTCGGTCTTGCCATGTTCCAGATCCTCCCAACGAAGGGAGCCTCCGGACACGCCGGGAGGTGTCACCCCGCTGGCCAGAAACTTGCTGTGCACTTGTTGACGTTGACGTTGACGTGACGTTGACATCGCGGAGACTGAGGGCTAGCCTCATAGAATGATTATGAGGAACAGATCATTATGATGGATTACACTCACATTCTCTACGAAGTCAACGACGGCGTCGCGACGGTCACTATTAACCGTCCGAAGCAACTGAATGCCTTTGATGGGACCACCATTACCGAGTTGACGGACGCCTTCCACCGCATTGAAGAGGACAAGGACGTCGGAGTGGCGGTCCTGACCGGTGCCGGTGAGCGTTCCTTCTCCGCTGGCGGCGACGTCAACTGGGAGGCCGAGGGGGGGTTGGAGGGCCGGAAGGGCGAAGACCAGATCAAGGCGTTCTACGCCGCGATCCGGTCCTGCTATAAGCCCACAATCGCGCGTATCAATGGTTATGCGATCGGCGGCGGCCACCACATGGCGTACATGTGTGACCTGAGCATTGCCGCGGACCACGCGATCTTCGGGCAGAACGGTCCGCGTGTTGCGAGTCCGGCGCAGGGTTGGCTGGTCAGTTACCTCATCGACGTCATCGGCGCCAAGCGGGCACGTGAGTTCTGGCTGCTGTGCCGGCGTTACACCGCCGAGCAGGCTCTGGACTTCGGTCTCGTCAACGCCGTGGTGCCCATGGATCAGCTCGATGCCGAGGTGCGCAAGTGGTGCGACGAGATCCTGGCACTGAGTCCCTCGGTGATCAAGATAGTCAAAGCCAGTTTCGACAACCACTTCGACGATGTTCGGACACGACAGGACGAGATCGACTTCTTGCAGCGCATCAATCCTTCGTTCTGGCAGAGCGGAGAGCAGAAGGAAGGTACTGAAGCCTTCCTGAACAAGCGGACACCCGACTTCTCCCCATGGCGATGAGGCAGGGCCGTGCCTACTTCCCCAACTCCTGATCAGGCGTCGCTACGCCAGGCGGTGCGCGGTTTCGTCCAGCGCTATGCGCCCCTGGATGTGGTGGCGCAATGGGACGATGACGCGTACTACCCAGCAGAGTTCTTCCAGCGATTCGCCGAGCACGGGTACATGGCGCTTCCCTTCTCGACGGTCTATGGCGGCGACGGCGCCGGTGCCGTTGAGATGGCGATCATCGGGGAAGAGCTGGGCCGGCACGGCCTGGACATCGCGGCAGGCTTCGGGCTGACGGTATTCATGGCGATGAACATCGAGCGGCACGGTTCCGAGGAGCAGAAGCGATACTTCCTGCCACGCGTTTTCTCGGGTGAGACACGTTTCGCGATCTCGATGACCGAACCTGACGCCGGCAGCGACGCCGCCGCGATCCGGCTGACGGCCACCCCGAAGGGCAGTGGGTACGTCCTCAACGGGCAGAAGATGTTCACCACCGGCGCCGGCATCCCGAACACCGTGCTACACGTCACTGCAGTTACGGATTCAGGGGCTCCGAAACGGTCAAACATGTCTGTGATTCTCGTGCCCAACGATGCTCAAGGCGTCGAGATCCGACGGCTACGTACCGTAGGCCGGCACATCCTCGGTACCTACGAGGTGTTCTACGATAACGTATACGTCGACTCCGACCAGGTTCTCGGCGAGCTGGACCAGGGGTGGTCGGTGCTGCATTCCAGCCTCGAGCTAGAACGGCTCTTCTCGTGCGCGGCGATGGTCGGTGCCGCGCAACAGGTCCAGAAGATGACCACGGACTACGTCACCGAACGGCAGCAGTTCGGGCGACCCATCGGCACGTTCCAGGCGGTCAGCCATCAGATCGCGGACATGCACTGCGCGGTGGAATCGGCTCGCCTCCTCACCTACGACGCCGCGCGCAGCATGGACCAGGAGTCCACCGACACCTTCCGCAAGGCAGCGGTCGCGAAACTCGTCGCCTCGGAAGCATTGCAGAACGCGACCAACACGGGAATGCAGCTGATGGGCGGCTACGGCTACATGCTCGAGTTCCAAATGCAGCGGTTCTGGCGCGAGGCCCGGATCATCACGGTGACCGCTGGCACCTCCGAGATCCAACGCTCCATCATCGCTCGGGAACTAGGGCTCGGAGCACCGTCGCGCGTGCCGCAACCAGAGAAGTCACCGATGCCAAGCCGGCCAACGCCGACGATCCCCCCCGGTGGCGGCATGCCCTCGCAGGAGCACCGTGTCGACGACAACAAGGAAGCGCGGACATGAGAACCAGCGCGGTGGTTCTACGCGGCGTAATTCAGCCGTTCCAGGCGACGGAAGTCGAACTCCACGGCTCTAAGGTTCCGCGAGGTCCAGATCAAGTTGGCGCCGACGGGCGACATCTCGGTGCCTTCCCGACGATCTGCGGTCATGCGTCCGCCGGCGTGGGGTCGGGGCCGGGGGCCGTCGACCCCGGCAGTCGCGTGGCGATCTCGTTCATGGCCGCCTGCGCTTATTGCCGGTTCTATGCCCAGGGACGGAGCCATCGGTGCGACCAGGGTGCGGGAACCATGATCGGTCAGCAGATGGACGGCACATGCGGAGGCAGCAATCGTCTTGCAACCCTCGGGTCCGTCCGGACCACCCGGGCGACGTGCATACAGCAGGTCGCACCTTCCTCGAGGAGTCAATGATGTACGACGCGGACCTAAGCGACGAACAGATCATGCTGAAGACGACGGTTCGCGATTTCTGCCGTCGTGAGGCCCCACGCGACAAGATCGCGGCCATGACCAACAACGGTGAGACCGCGCACGTTGACGCGCTCTATCGCAAGATGGCTGATCAGGGCTGGCTGGGCATCGGCGTCCCGGAGTCCTTCGGTGGAGAAGGGGGGACGTTCGTCGAAGAGCTGCTGGTCGTCGAAGAGCTTTCTTATGGTCGCGCTCCAGTCGGTGGTCACCTGACGACCTCGATCCTGGTCCACGCAGTCGCTGAGTTCGCGTCCGACCAACAGCGGGAGACCCTGTTTCCGGCGGTCGTCGCCGGCGACGTCATGTCGATCGCGATCACCGAACCCGACGCTGGATCGGATGTTTCCGCTCTGCGGACCCGAGCCACCGAACGGGGGGTCGGGTGGGTTCTCAACGGACAGAAGATGTTCTGCACGAACATCAACATCGCCCAGTGGGTGATTGTAGTCGCGAAGGTCGGCGGCCAGTCCGATGACCGTCATGCCGGGATGACACTGTTCTTGGTGCCGACCGACCGCCCCGGCATCACTCACAATCGCGTTCCCACCCTGGGGCACGTCGACACCAACGCCGTGTTCTTTGACAACGTCGAAGTCGGGCCGGAGGACGTTTTTGGCAAGGTGGGCGGAGCTTTCAGCCATTTGATCTCGCTGTTGAACACCGAGCGGCTGATCTTGGGCGCCTACAGCGTCGGGTTGGCGCGACGTGCTCTCGACGACACGATCGCATACGTGAACCAACGTGAGCAGTTCGGCAAGCCGGTGGGGAAGTTCCAGGCGGTACAGCACACGATTGCTGAGATGGCCATGAAGGTCTATGCCGGCGAGTCGTTGATGCTGCGGGTCGGGCGGAAGGTGGACGCCGGCGTAGCAACCGGCCAAGAGGCCTCGATCGTGAAGCTGTACACCAGCGA
This sequence comes from Nocardioides sp., assembly GCF_030019515.1. Lineage (GTDB taxonomy): Bacteria > Actinomycetota > Actinomycetes > Propionibacteriales > Nocardioidaceae > Nocardioides. The sequence goes on from NZ_JASEEQ010000026.1 coordinate 5,128, forward strand.
AGCCGCGAAGGAAGTGACCCTCGACGGGATGCAGATGATGGGCGGCTATGGCTACATGATGGAGTTCGACATGCAGCACTACCTCCGCGACGCGGTCGTCGGCACGGTTTTCGGAGGGACCTCCCAAATCCAGAAGAACCTCATCGCCCACCAGGTCGGGCTGTGACGCACACGCGGCAAGCCGTCATTCTGGCGGCCCGCCGCCCCCGATCGGCAAGCGCAATAGCTTCTTTTCTTGGTGGCCCCTGGTTGATCTCCTGGTCGAGGTGGTCCGTGGTCGCGGTGGAGACCGCCGGGGTAGACCCGCAGCGGCATCGACGAAGTGACCGTCCGCTAGGTGCGAGCGGATCGTATGCCCGCCTGTTCATGCCCTACGGCGCCGGCAGGCGCGGCGCGGCCTGGTCACCATTTGCAAGGGCGGAAGCATGCGCAACGCCATCCTTCTAGAGGCCGTCTCCTGACGGTGGATTCGGAGCAGTCAATGCTAGTTCGAGAGATCACCCCGCAGGCACGAGCCGCCTTTGAATCGGCCGGCATGTGGCAAAACAAAGCGTTCTTCCAGTACGTCGACGAAGCCGCCCAGCGGAATCCGGACAAGTTGGCCCTCGCCGACCAATTTCACCGACTAAGCTACGCCGAGGTCGTAGCGCTGTCCAAGGCTCTCGCCGCGTTCCTCATCCAGGCTGGCGTCAAGCCGGGTGACGCGGTATCGGTGCAGGCCCCGAACAGCGTGCTTCTCCCCCTGGTGCACATCGCAGTCAGCCGCGTCCAGGGTGTCTACGTCCCGATGCACGAGGCCTGGCGCGAGACCGAAGTGCATCATCTGCTCGCGACATCCCAGGCCAAGATCGTATTCGGGGTGCGCGAGTGTCACGGCTTCGAGCATTACAAGATGATCGAGGGATTGTCTGGGCTGGAGGACCTGGAGCAAATCGTCCCACTGGTCCACGGCGCCGAGGGCCTCGACCTTGTGCCGGGCAGGGACATCCCCCCCGACGAAGTGGACCAACTGCTTGAAGCCGTCCCACTGGACAGCGACGCCGCCAGACACACGATGATCAGTTCGGGTACCACCGCTATGCCCAAGATCAGCGAGATGAGTGATAACGGTTACATCGCCCTCTTGTTGGGCGCCTACGTTCGTCGCTGTGGGATGTCGTCGGATGACATCGTGGTCGGCCTGGCGCCCGCGGCCACCGGCGCCACGGGTTACGTGTTCCCCGTGGTCGCTCCCCTGATGTTGGGCGCCACCTCGATTCTCCTCGATCCCTGGTTGGCCGACAATGCGCTGAACCTGCTGGAGCAGGAGGGTGCGACTTGTGCGGTCGCCGTGCCGACGCAACTGGTCCAGATGCTCGATTCGCCTCTGGCGAAGACGGTGGACCTCACGCCGCTGCGATTCATCACCAATGGCGGCGCGCCGCTGGCCGAAGTGAAGGCCCGAGAAATCGAGGCCGCGTTCGGGTGTCAGGTACACACGATGTATGGCACGACCGACGCTGGCGTTCCACTGATGATGCCGCTCGATCTGGCTGATCCCGGCTCCCGGGTCAGCTCGGTGGGCACGGTCGCGGAGGGGATGGAGTTGATCCTGACCGATGCGGTCGGCCAGCAGGTGGCGCCTGGACAGGTCGGGGAGATTCTCTGGCGCGGAGCGCAAAGCTACCTCGGGTACCGCAACGACGAGGCCAACACCACGAAGGTGTTCGACGAGAACGGGTGGTACCACTCCGGAGACCTCGGCTCCATCGACTCGACTGGCTTCATCCGCATCGTCGGCCGTACCAAGGACATGATCATCCGCGGGGGCCAGAACATCTTCCCGGGTGAAATCGAGGAGATACTTTCGCACAGCGATCAGGTCGCTGCCGTGGCGGTGGTCGGCGTTCCAGACGACGTGATGGGTGAGCGTGCGTGTGCCTGCGTCACACTCAAGGATCCGAACAGATCGTTCACCTTCGAGAACATGATTCAGTTGCTCGACGCGGCGAAGGTGGCCAAGTTCAAGAGGCCCGAATTCCTGGAGATACTCGAGTCCTTCCCCGAGAGCGCGGGCGGCAAAATCCAGAAAGCCGAGTTGGCCAAGCTCGTCCAGAAGCGTGATCAGGAGCGTAAGTGAGTTCAGTGAACGGTGGCCGAGACACCGTCTCGACGAGCTGGGGCTCATCGGCCGGCCTTTCCGGGCTGGGCTGGTATGTCCCACGGTTGCGTCTCGCCAGCAAGCAATGGCAGAAGGCGTGGCCAGGGGTCTCGACCGACGGCGGCGTGACCGTCGCTGTCCCAGACAGCGACGAAGACGTGGTCACGATGGCCGTCGAGGCGGCCGACGGCGCGCTGGCCGACGCTGGGATCTCCATCGATGACGTCGACGAGATCTACCTGGCCAGCGCCTCGGGGCCCTACACCACGAAGTCCTCGGCGGCGATGGTGGGAGCCGGTCTCGGCGCTGACCGCGCGCGCACCGTGGACTTCGGCGGCTCGACCCGCTCGATCGGCGATGCTCTGACCGCCGCGCTCGACGCCGTGGCGCACGGCCGCGTCCGCCGCGTGTTGGTGATCGGCTCTGACTTCCTTCCCGCAACGCCGGGCGACACCCTGGAGACCAGATTCGGGGGAGCGGCCGGTGCCGCCGTCGTTGATGCCGAGGCCCGTCTGCTCCAGGCGCGCGCTGCGGGCAGTGTCCTGTCCACGGCGACCACGCATTGGCGTTGTTCCGGCGCGAAGTTCGTCCAGCGCTACGACGACCCGCGCCTGGAACGCGAGGGTTCGGTCGTGCCGAACCTGGTGCGGTCCGCGGCGTCCATCCTCGAGCCCGAAGACCTGTTCGTGCTCCCGGGAACCGCAGCGAAATTCGAAAGGCTCATCGCGAAAGAATCCGGGCACCCGCGGGTCTCGGCCCAGGCCCGAACCTTGGCGGGAGTAATCGGCGACACGGGCAACGCGCACTCCTTGGTCGCGTTGGCCGAAGCGCTGAGCGAGGCGCCGACCTCGGTGGTCGTCGGATTCGAGGGCTCGGGCGCTGGCGCCAGTGCCATCCGGTTCACGGTGCCCGAAGCGGCCGACCTCAGTCGGAGACAGGCTGTGCTGCCCGCCGTTTCGGACGGCGCTCTCATTGACTATGTGACCTTCCTGAAGGCCACGGGAAAGCTCGCCCCGAGCGACACGAGCGGGCCGGCGTCGCCGTATTCCGCCTCGCCGGGCTGGATGCGTGACGAGCGACACCTCCTCGCGCCGACCGGAGCCTTGTGTTCGGCGTGCGGATCGCTGAACTACCCGCCGCGCTCCATTTGCATCGATTGCCGTGGCTCCGACTTGACCGAGGTGCTTCTGCCGCGGACCGGGACTGTCCTGACCTACAACGTGCAGCACATCGTCCCAATTTCCCCGGAGGAAGCTCCCGTGGCGGTGTGTGTCGCCCAGATGGAGGGGGGACGTGCCGACGGCTACGGGGGCAAGGTGACGGCACTGATGTTGCGCGAGGCAGCAGAAGACGTCCGCATCGGTTCCGAAGTGCGCCTGATCTTCCGGCGCGCCGGTGTCGAACACGGAATGGTGCGCTACGGGTACAAGTTCGGACTGAGGGAGTCTAGCTCATGACAGGCCAAGGACTGCCGGTCGCTGTTGTAGGCGCCGGAATGATCGATTTCGGCGAGTTGTTCGACGTCTCCTACGACGAGATGGTCGTAGGGGCCTATCGCCGCGCCCTCTCGAGCGTCGATAAGGGCATAGATGACTCCCAGCTGGAAGCGGCGTGGCTCGGGACGTGTTTCGGCGAGTTCATCCGGCGAAACGTCACCACCGGTGCGCTCCTCGCGGATCCGCTGCGCTTCTTCCCGCGCCCGGTCACCCGGGTCGAGAACGCGTGCTGCACCGGAAGCGACGCTATCCGCAATGCCGCCTTCGCCATCGCCGCCGGTATCTACGACGTGGTCTTAGTGGTGGGTGCCGAGAAGATGCGTGACATCCCTTCCCGCCAGTCGTTGGTGTCGCAGACCGCGACGGTATTCCATGAGTGGTCACATCCCCGAGGGACCACGGCACCCAACCGTTTCGGCCAGTTCGCCACGGCGCACATGGAGAAGTATGGCACCCGGCGCGAGGACTTCGCCGAGATCGCCGTGAAGAATCACGCGAACGGCAAGCACAACCCACACTCGCACTTTAAGTTCGACGTCAGCTTGGAACAGGTTCTGAATAGCGCCCCCATCTCGTGGCCGCTGACCCTGCTCGATGCGTGTCCAACCACGGATGGCGCCGCCGCGGTGATTTTGACCCACGAGCGCATCGCCGCCAGTTTCACGGACCGGCCGATCTACTTGTGGGGGACCGGCCTTGCGACCGATCCGATGTTCTCCGGCTGGAAGTCCAGCTACACCGAGTTCCCCGCGACCGCCTCTGCGGCGCAACAGGCCTACAGCATGGCGGGGATCAAACCGCAGGACATCGACTTCGCGGAACTGCACGACTGCTTCACGATCACAGAGCTCATCACCTATGAGGACCTCGGTTTCTGCGAGAAGGGCAAGGCGGGCGCCTGGCGGGCCAGCGGCGGCCCGTACATCGGTGGCCAGATCGCGTGCAACACCAGCGGAGGACTCAAGGCGAAAGGCCACCCGGTGGGCGCAACCGGTGTGGCTCAGGTCGTCGAGGCATGGGAACAGCTTCGCGGCGAAGCCGGTGCGCGCCAAGTCGAGAATGCAGATATCGGACTCACACACAACCTCGGCGGGATCGGCACGATCGTCTCGGTCAACATCTACGGGCGCGAACCTCGACGGCAGGGACGCGCCTGATGGTGCGGCTATTGAACTTCCCTCGCCCTGAGCTCGACGAGCGGCACCTTCAGTTGAGGACCGCCGTTCGCGAATTCCTCGACTCCGAGCTCAGCGCTGGTACCTTCCAGCCGACGTGCGACTCCTGGCTGTCGGGGCACGACCCGGTGTTCAGCAAGAAACTCGGCCAGCAGGGCTGGATCGGTATGACGTGGCCGCGGGAATACGGCGGCCAGGGGGCATCCCAGGTCGACCGGTACATCCTCACCGAGGAGTTGTTGGCCGCGGGTGCACCTGTGGCGGCACACTGGGTGTCGGACCGTCAGATCGGGCCTGGTCTTCTCCGGCATGGGTCGGAGGCGATCAAGAGGCGCTTCCTGCCGGCGATTGCCTCCGGTGAGTGCTATTTCTCTGCGGGCATGAGTGAGCCGGACTCGGGATCCGACCTCGCCTCCATCCGCACGAAAGCAGTGCCCTCCGGTGACGGCTGGGCCATCACGGGCCAGAAGGTGTGGACCAGTCACGCGCACCACAACCACTACATCATCATCTTGTGCCGTACCTCCCCGCGCGGCGAGGACCTGCACGAGGGGATCAGCCAGATCATCGTGCCGCTCGACGCGCCCGGACTGACGGTCCGGCCGATCAGGATGTTGAGCGGGGAGCACCACTTCAACGAGGTCATTCTGGATGAGGTTTACGCGCCTGCCGAGATGATCCTCGGTGCGCCGGGCTCCGGGTGGAGCCAGGTGACGGGCGAACTCGCCTTCGAGCGCAGCGGTCCCGAGCGATTTCTTGCCGCGTTCCCCCTGGTCGCGGAAGTGGTGCGGCGGGTCGGTCCGGACGTCGACGATCGCACTGCGGAGATCCTCGGGCGCTTGGCCTCGGATCTGATGGCGTTGCGTCGGTTGTCCATGGCGGTAGCTACGGCGCTGGACGCGGGGACCGCCCCGCCCGTCGAAGCGGCGATGGTGAAGGATATCGGCAGCCGCGTCGATCAGCAGATTCCCGAGCTCGCTCGTCGGCTCCTACCGACCGCCGGGGAGCTCGGCTCCGACGACACCTACGCCCGGCTGTACGCCGAGGCGCTCACGGCATCCCCAGGCTTCACGCTGCGGGGTGGAGCGGTCGAGATCCTGCGGGGGATCGTGGCGCGAGGGATGGGCATGCGATGACCGACGAGTCTTCCCTGATCTCCCTGGTGACAGCGCTCCTCGCCTCTCGCCCGTTAGGGAATGAGCTCGAGGTCAGTGAATGGCACGCCAATGTCTGGCGTCAGCTGGAGGACACCGGGCTGTCGCTGGTCGGCGTGCCGGAGGAGGCAGGCGGCCAGGGCGGGTCCATCGCGGAGATCACGACGGTGGTCCGGTTGACCGGTAGGCACTTTGCTCGTGTGCCGGTCGCCGAGACGGCGATCTTGGCCGGATGGGTGCTCGCGGAGGCGGGACTTTCGATTCCTTCGGGCCAGCTCACCGTCTCCCTGGCCGGGGACCCTACGTTCTCGCTGATCGGGCTCGGAGCTGAGCGCGTCATCAGTGGTAGTGCATCGCGTGTGCCCTACGCGACCACGGCCGCGCGGGTCGTGGTGTCTGCCCGCGACGAGTTCGGCGACTTGTGGGTTGCGTCGCTCCCGGCTGCTGATTTGGAGCTGACACCCGGTCAGAACTTGGCGGGTGAGCCGCGGGACGGGGTGTCATGTGTCTACCTGCCGGTACAACACCAGGACCTGGCCCGTGTGCCCTCTCACGTGTTGGAGACCGCCCACCTCCGTGGCGCGCTGGCGCGCGGAGCGGCCATGGTAGGTGCTGCCGAGCGTGCGTTGGACCTAACGCTGCGATACGCGCGCGAACGGGTGCAGTTCGGCAGGCCGCTGGGGAAGTTCCAGGCGATCCAGGGCCTGGTGGCCGAGCAGTCGGGCGAAGTGGCGGCGGCGGCAGCTGCTCTGGACACGGCGGTCGAAGCCATGCTGACGGGGCGGGATGTCGAGATCTCAGTCGCGGCCGCGAAGACCCGAATCGGCTCGGCGGCGAGCCGGGCCAGCGCCATTGCCCATCAGGTGCACGGAGCGCTAGGCATGACCGACGAGCATCCGCTCCACTTGGCCACGCTGAGCATGTGGTCCTGGCGCGACGAGTACGGCCGGGACAGTGAATGGGCGATCACCCTGGGCCGCAGCGTCGCGGAGGCCGGTGGTGCCGGCGTGTGGCCTTTGCTGACCTCCGTTCCAGCCCCGCCTGACACGCCGATCGAAGAGATCGGCGAGGGCGACGACAAGCAACCCGGAGGCTCTCCCGGATCAGGGTCCGCGACTCCCACACAGCTCTCACAGGAGGACGAATACCAACCATGAGCGTCGAAATTTGGCAGGACGGTCCTGTCCTCACTACCCGGCTGTGCGATGGCCATCGCCGCAATCCTCTCAGCAGGGCAGTCCGGGCTGGCCTGTGGGATGCGATCACCCGGGTCCGCAAGGACAAGGGCATCCGCGTACTTGTCCTAGAAGGAGAAGGGCCTGCCTTCTGTGCCGGCGGAGACCTGGCTGACATGCCTCACGACCACCTCGCCGGGATGGACTTCCTGACGGAAGTGTGGGACCTCTTCTGCGCCCTGGAATGTCTACCCGTCCCTGTGGTGTCCGCCGTGCATGGGCCGGCGACAGGCGGCGGATTCGAGTTGTGCCTCGCGAGCGACTTCGTCGTCGCCGGTCGCGAGAAAGCGAGATTTGCGATCCCCGAGGTGAAGGTAGGTCTCGTTGCTGCCTTCGCAGTCTGCCGCCTGCCCCAGATTTCTGGGCTGCGCCGGGCGCGCCAGGCGGGCATGGGCGGCGGGTTCCTGTCGGCCGAGGAGGCGCTTGACTGGGGCATCGTCACCGAAGTTGTTGACGACGCCGACGTTCACGCCCGGACGCGCGCGCTTGCCCAGGAGCTCGCCAAGGGCTCGCCGATCGCTGTCGCTCTCACCAAGCGCATCATGAACCGCGAACTCGGCGGTATGGAGAAGTACTTCGGCATCGACGCCTGCGCGATGCTTTTTGCCAACGCCGATACCCGGGAGGGGATAGACGCGTTCTTGAATAAGCGCGAAGCGAAGTTCATCGGTCGGGAAGGCTGACCGGTCGGCGAAATTTGCAGGATCGGCCGCGGATCGAGCGGGCATCGGCGCCAACAACAATGGCTCAACAGTTGAAAGGTACATCGCATGGATCTGGAGCTTGCAGGCAAGTCCGTCATCGTCACCGGCGGCGCGTCTAATATCGGCCGCAGCATCGTCCTTCGCTTTGCCGCCGAGGGGGCGAAGATTACGCTCGCCGATCTCGATGTTGAGGCTGGCAAGCGAGTCGCCGACGCCGCGGTGGCGGCCGGCGCCGCCGACGTCAATGTCGTGCGGACCGACGTTACCCAGTACGACGAGGTTCAGGCCTTAATGCAGTCGGCAACGTCTGCTTTCGGGACGCTCGACGCGCTGGTCAATAACGTCGGCTGGGACGACATGATGTACTTCACTAAGACCACGCCCGACTTTTGGCAGAAGGTCATCAGCATCAACTATGTTTCGGTGCTGAACACTTCACACCTGGCCCTCCAGTATATGGCCGAGCACGGTGGAGGCAGCATCGTCTCCATCAGTTCCGACGCCAGTCGGATGGGTGAACCACGCGAAGCTGTGTACGGGGGAACGAAGGCTGCGGTCAACAGTTTCATGAAGACCGTCGCTAAGGAGAATGGGCGGTACGGCATCCGCTGCAACACCGTGTGCCCAGGCGTCACAGTGCCGGAGTCCTCCGAGGAACTCAGCGAGAACAGTCTCTGGGTGAATCCGCTGTTGGACGACCAGCAACTACAGAAGGTCGCGGAGACCCTGCCTCTGCGTAAGGTCGGCCGGCCAAAGGACATCGCCAACGCCGTCGTCTTCTTGTCGTCGCAGACCGCCGCCGGCCACATCACCGGTCAGGTGCTGTCGGTGTCCGGCGGCTACACGATGGTCGGCTAGACGATGCCCAAGGCGCTCGACGGCCGTACGGTCGCCCTCACAGGTGCCGGAGGCGGCATCGGGGCGGCCGCCGCCATCGCGATGGCGGCCGAAGGGGCAAGCGTTGTGGTCAATGACACCGACGAAGCCCGGGCGTATGCAGTCGTCAAGGACATCCAAGGTGCCGGGGGGAAAGCCGCGGCTTGCGTTGCCAGCATCGGCGACGAGGCTTCGGCCGCAGCCCTTCTCTCCACGGCGCTGGACAACTTCGGTGACCTGCATGTGCTGGTCAACTCCGCAGGAATCGTCCGCGACAGGATGATCCACAACATGACCCTCGAGGAGTTCGATCAGGTCATTCACGTGCACCTGCGCGGCACCTGGTGCAACAGTCGGGAGGTCATCAGGTACTGGCGCCCCAAGGCGAAACAGGAGGCGGAAGCGATCGCGGACCCCGCAGAACGCCTGCACCGCAAGATCATCAACGTCACCTCGCTTTCGGGTCTGCGCGGGAACCCGGGGCAGTCGAACTATTCCGCGGCAAAAGCCGGCATCGTCGGGCTGACCAAGACCCTGGCCAAGGAAGTGGGGCCGCTGTCGATCAACGTGAATGTGGTGGCACCGGTGGCCCACACCGACATGACGGCGGGCGCCACGGCACATCTGCCGGACGGACCCGAGAAGGAAGCCTTTTGGGCGAAGCGAATCGAGCGGTCGGCACTGCGCTGGATCGGTCAGCCGGACACGGTGGCCCCGACGTTCGTCTTCCTTGCGTCCGATGCCTCCAACTACCTCACCGGGCAGGTTTTCAACAGTGACGGTGGCGCAAATATCTGATGCCTAATCAGACCGAGTTCTTGGACGGCGGCCCGAGGCGGTCGGCTGGTCAAAGACGGCGATCGAGATTGCGGGTCCCTTGGAGTCGTCTGCATCTGGTCTCGGGGATTGTGTCCATCTCAACCCGTCCAACCACAGTGGAGCAAACGCATGTCTGAGATTCAAGTCACGGTTTCCGATCACGTCGCGACGCTAACGTTGATGGCGGGGTACCGGCGGAACGCGCTGACGTCTGCGATGGCCCGAGAGTTGATTGATGCGCTCGGGTCGATCGACGCCGATCCCGAGATTGGTGCTGTTGTGATTCGAGGAGACGGCGGATCATTCTGTGCAGGCGCCGACCTCGGGACCCTCGCCGCCGCAGGATCCGATCCAGCGGGATCTGAGACCTTTCGGGACATCGGCGTCGTCTACGAGGCGTTCGTTCGTTTCGGCCAGCTGAAAGCCCCCACGGTCGCCGCGATCCGCGGGGCGGCCGTCGGCGCTGGCATGAATCTGGCCCTAGCAGCCGACCTGCGCATCGTCGCGCTCGATGCTCGGCTGATGTCTGGGTTCCTTCGGATCGGAGTCCATCCGGGGGGCGGGCACTTCGCCCTGATGAACCGCGTGGCCGGTCGCGAAGCGTCGGCTGCTATGGGGCTTTTCAGCCAGACGATCAATGGGGAGGACGCCGTCCGCGTCGGGCTGGCCTGGGAGGCGGTGGACGACGCGGAGGTCGAGTCCCGGGCGATCGAGTTGGCCAAGGTTGTTGCTGCGGATCCTGATCTGGCCCGGGCGACCGCCGCCACGTTCCGGCTGGAAGCCGGTCCACCGGCACTGTCGTGGGAAGCTGGCCTTGCGGTGGAACGAGCAACTCAAATGTGGACATTCCGTCGCCGGGGCGAGCGGGCTGGCCATGAGCATTGAGGAGCGATCGTGGCCCCCTCCGGACGTTGACGTTCGAATTCGTTACTGCAACACGATGAAATTTTCGCTGGTAGGTTCCTGATGCCTCAGTTTGCCGACGACTCAGAGAGTTACCTGTTCCCGGTCGATTTTGCAGCCATTCTTCTGTTCGCTCGCTCGGTCGGCGACCAGAGCATCGAATGGCCCCCGGGCGCCTTGACGGATTCGGTACTACCGCGCCAAGTCGCCCTCCCGACCTTCGTCGCTAGTTGCGTCCAATTCGATCCACGCTGGCGCTATCGGCCGCAGCCTGGGGGCCCGTGGCACGGCTCCGCCTCGACAGCCGGTGGTCCTCCGCCGCACGCCGGCTCCGGGAAGCGTTTGCATGCAGAGCAGCACTACGAGTACCACGTGCCTGTGAGGGCAGGCGACGTGCTTACTGTGAGCACCGAGCCGGGAGAGCGCTGGGAAAAGCAGGCTCGGGATGGCCGCGTGCTGCGTTTCGAGGAAGAGATTACCTCTTTTATCAACCAGCGTGGCGAATTGGCCGTCATCGCCAGAAGTGTGGGCGTCCTCACAGAAGTTGGTGGCTGAATTCTTATGCCCAAACTCACCGAAGTGGAGGTCGGCGACAGCTGGTCCAGCGTTGTGGTTAATGACCTGAGTCGAACCCAAATCGTGATGTACGCAGGGGCCTCGGGGGATTTCAACCCGTTGCACACGGACGAGGTTTGGGCTACCAAAGTCGCGGGTTATCCCGCGGTGATTGCGCACGGGCAGCTAATCATGGCACTCTCGATCCGGGCGGTCACCGAAGCCGTAACCCATGCCGATCTCGTCGCCTGCGGCACCCGGTTCCTTGGCACCGTGGCGCCCGGCGACACGTTGCAGGTCACGGCGATGGTTTCGTCAGTGCAGCGCGCGGAGGACTCGTTGTTCGTCGGTGTCGATCTCGTCACTAACAACCAGCACGGTTCGACCGTCGCATCTGGTTATGCCCGTCTCCGGGACCAAGCCATTAAGCGGTCAGAGAAGCTATGATCGTGGTCTGCGTCGCGCGGGGCCCGAACGTGGGCGGTGCAACGCAATTGGGGTCAGGCGCACACAGGCCGCCTCGCTGGGCCGGTCGACCAGTTGGACGCCGATTGATCGGTGCATGGACGGCTGCGAAGCGGTTCATCGTCGCGGTGAGTGGCCCCGGCGACAAGAGCCTCGGGGCACAATCGAGCGCGCTCTGCGCCGTGTACGCCGAGGACGAGGACCTTGAGGGGGACAGCCCGAAGCGACCGCGGACATCGTCCGAGATGACTGGGTGCAACACCGGTGACCTCGCCACCAACGATGAGGACGGGCACATGACGATCGTCGACCGGCTGAAGGACGTGATTATCACCGGCGGACGCAACGGCTACTCGGAGAAGTACGGCGAGAACGTCGCGATCGTCGTGCCGCGGGAGGGGGCCACGATCACGCTCGAGAATCTGCGGGACTATGGAACTCGGCATCTCAGTAGCGACAAGCTGCCTCGCGAGCTCGTCGTCGACGAGATCCCCGAAACCCGTCGGGCTAGATCCTTAAGCACCGCATCCGAGCGAAGCTCGATGCCTGATGCGCCGAGGCCGCAGGGTAGCGACTCGACTCTGAAGGAGCCGGTGACCCCGCAGACCCTGCGACTCAAGGTTTGGTGGCCGGCTCGCCACGATCGAGTTCGCCAGGCCGAAACGCCGCAACGCGCTGAGTCCCAGATCGGCGCCGGCCCTCGCCTGCGACTTCGTCATCGCCAACGAGACGGCCAGTTCACACAGGTGTTCCCCTGCGTCGGCCTGGCGATCGACCTCTGGCCAGCTGGGTCCTGCTGCGACTCGTCGGGCTGCGAGTGGCCGCGAACTTGCGCTCCTCGGCCAGCACGTCGACGGTCCGGCGGCGGAGCAGATCGGACCCATCACTCCCTGCGGCCTGCCCGGGCGAGCACGAAGCACCTCCTTGACGCGACCTGGAACCGGAACCCTCGACGACGCCTTGGCGCGCGGGCCGAAGCGCAGGTAGCCAACGTCTCCACGCCCGAGTTTCCACAAGCCCTGAACACCTTCCGCACCCACCACAAAGGAGCCACATCATGACTCGTGAAGCAGTCATCGTCGACGCCGTCCGCACACCGGTCGGCAAACGCGGAGGCCAGTTGCGCGACTGGCACCCCGTGGACCTGCTCGCGCACACCCTCTCTTACCTCGCCGAGCGCACTGGCGTCGATCCAGCTCGTCTGTCTGACGTCATCGTCGGCTGCGCACTTCAGCGCGGCGAGCAGTCAAGCAACGTCGCCCGCAACGCCCTGCTCGGCGCCGGCCTACCGATCGGCCTACCCGGTACGACCCTCGACCGCCAGTGCGGCTCCGGCCAGCAGGCCGTTCACTTCGCGGCCCAGGCGATCAAGTCCGGGGAGTACGACTTCGCCATCGGAGCCGGTGTCGAATCCATGACGAGGGTCGACCTCGGCCCGCTCTTCGTCCCTGGTGGCGACCGGGGAGACTGGTACGGCGAGCGGGCCCTCGCCCGCTTCGACAGCAACCTCCCCGCCCAGGGACCATCGGTGGAGCTCGTCGCCGAGAAGTGGGGCTTCACCCGCGAGCAGCTCGACGACTTCAGTGTCCGAAGCCACCGCCGAGCCGCCGCTGCCACCGACGCCGGCCACTTCGCCTCCGCGCTCGTGCCCATCGAGGGCACGGCCAAGGACGGCTCGATCGCGCCGGTGACCCGCGACGAGGGCATCCGGGCCGACATCGACCCCGAGCGCGTCGCCGCCCTGCGACCGGTCTTCTCCCAAAGCGGCGTCATCACGGCCGGCAACGCCTCGCAGGTGAGCGACGGCGCGGCCGCCCTCCTGGTCGCCGAACGCGGCGCAGCGGAGGCAGCCGGGCTGCGCCCACGGGCGCGGATCGTCTCCATGGCCGTCGCCGCGGACGACCCGGTGCTCCAGTTCACTGCCATCCTCCCGGCCAGTCAGAAGGCCCTGGACCAGGCAGGCCTCACCGTAGGCGACATCGACCTCGTCGAGGTCAACGAGGCCTTCGCCCCGGTCCCGCTGCTGTGGCGCGAGGAGTTCGGCTACCCCGAGGACCAGCTCAACGTTAACGGCGGTTCAATCGCGATCGGTCACCCTCTCGGCTCAACCGGCGCCCGCCTCCTCACCCAGCTCGTGCACGAGCTCGAGCGCCGCGAGGCCCGATACGGTCTACTCACCATCTGCGAGGGCGGCGGCATGGCCAACACCACCATCATCGAGCGCATCGCCTGAGGGGCAACGACATGGAGATCAACAACCGCACCTTCCTCGTGACCGGAGGCGGGTCCGGGCTCGGTGGCGCGACCACCCAGGCCCTCGTCGAGCGAGGCGCTCACGTCGTCGTCGCGGATCGGGCCGGGACCGCACCTGTCGGCGCGGTCTTCGTCGACACCGACGTCACCGACACCGACGCGGTGGCGCATGCGGTCGACGTCGCCGCTCAGCAGCCGGGACCGCTGTCCGGGGTCGTCAACTGCGCCGGCATCAGCGTAGCCGAGAAGGTGCTCGGCAAGAGCGGCCCGCACCCTCTCGAGGTGTTCTTGAAGGTCCTCGAGGTCAATCTGGCCGGCACCTTCAACGTGATCCGGCTCGCAGCCGCCGCGATGCGTGGCGCCGAGCCGGGCCCGAGCGGCGAACGTGGTGTCATCGTCAACACCGCCTCGGCGGCAGCTTTCGATGGCCAGATGGGCCAAGCCGCCTACGCGGCGTCCAAGGGCGGAGTGGTGGCGATGACCCTCCCGCTCGCCCGCGAGCTCGCTCGCTACGGGATCCGGGTGACGACCATCGCACCGGGACTGTTCCTCACACCGATGATGGGCGTGCTGCCCGTGGCCGCCCGGGAGTCGCTGGGCCAGCAGGTGCCGTTCCCCGCACGGCTCGGAGACCCCTCGGAGTTCGCCGCCCTCGCTGTGCACATCATCGAAAACCAGATGATCAACGGCGAGGTCATCCGCCTCGACGGAGCCCTGCGCATGACCGCACGCTAAAGGAGAAGCCATGATTTCGCCGACCCCATTAACCGCGCGCTCGTCACGGGGTAACCACCGACGACGGGCCGTCCGCTGAGCTGCTCGATGGCAGCGGTGTGTTGGTCGATCGGACCCAGGTGCATCCGGACCAGGAACGCGTGGTGATTGAAGTTCGCGACGACTTCCGTGCGCCAGCGGCGCGGAAGAGGCGCCCCGTCTCGCGCCCGATGCCGCTTACAGCACCTGTCACGATCGCCGACTGACCCGTCAGGAATCTGACACTCCTGGCTGATCCTGCTCGTCGTGATCGGGATCCAATTGTCCGCGTTCGTCGCCGCTCACACCCGACGGCGGACCGACAAAGGTTCGGGCTTCGGCTTCGACCCGACGGAGAAACTCCACATAGGCGAGGTTGAACAGCTCCGGGGCCTCGATGTGCGGCGCGTGGCCCGCCGCGGGCAGCACGAGCAGCTCGCCGCGTCCCCAAGTCGCCGCCTGCGTGCTCATCGCGACTTCCACGAACTCGTCCCGATGGCCCTGCGCGACCAGGAGCGGGCACTGCAGACGCCGGAAGTCGTCCTCCGTGAACCCGACGTTCGTACGGCGGTCCTCGATGAGTCTGCGCAACAGATCAGCCCAGTGGCCAGGTCCGTGCTGGTCGTGCAGCCGGCGCAGGGCCTGTGGCCAACGCGTGAACAGATCCTCGTCATCGTCCGCGGTCAAGTGGTCGTGCCGCCAGACGGATCCGACTATGGCCACAGAGCGCGCCCGGCCCGGGGCTTCCATGGCCAGGCGCAGGACCGGGAGGGTCCCGTGGCTGGCAGCCAAAAAGTGGCTCGGATACGCGTCGACATGCCGGCAGACGGCATCGATGTCGGCTGTGAGCGTCTCGAGGCTGATGTGCCCGTCGGAACTGCGCGCATGGCCGCGGAGGTCGAGCAGGACGACACGGTAGTGCTGGGCCAGCACTTGAATCTGGTACCGCCAGTCGAACTCGCCTGAGCCTGTGCCAGAGTGGACGAGGACGACGCTATCACCCCTGCCCACCACGCGGTAAGCGATCTGGGCGTCGCCCACGTCGAGCCTCGCATACGGCGACGCCGTCGACGCATCCACGGCGGCCGGCACGTTAGGCGTCATCGCGACGTCCGCGCACGCACGTGCTGCCTCTGCCGCCGCTCCGACGAGCAGGCTGGGCGGCAAGCGGAAGCGGCAAGCGGCAAGCGCCTCGGCGCCCTAGCGTGCGACCGACCAACGACGCTACGCACTGCTTGGTTACCACGGAGTCGACGAAGTGACGCGGAAGGCTGACCGGGTGCCGCGAACCAGCAGGCACTGCGCCTGCCCCCCGCCCGCCATGAGATCGCGAACCGGCGGCTGCACCAACAAGGTGACACCCCCTGGGCTCCCGCAGGTTGGCATATGTGTCTACGAAGTTCACGATCGCCAGCTCGTCGGGATGGTGCTCAACTCCTGGTCGAACTGCTCAGAAATGCACCAGTGGCACCGCATGGCCGGGTCGCGGAGCCGGTGACCGGCCGCTGAGTCGTGCCGCCCGCTGGCTCGATTGAGAATCCCCATAGCCCATCTCCTTAGCCAAATTCTGTCTCGTGGGTACCGTATTATCCTTATAACCGATAGGCAAACGCTGTGCTTGTCGCCGGCACGAGCAGCTCTCGGTTTGAGGTTCTGATCGGGCGTGCTAGCGGATCGGCAGCCTGCCGTGCTGGCGCAAAGCGTAATGAGTGCTATGATTACGCTCTATGGTCCCGGTCACAGTTCAAGGCGCTGGCATCGGGGGCCGTCAGACGAGGAAGTTTGGGGTGGTGACATGGCGATCCAGCTGCTTAACGGCTTGACGTACGGAGCGCTCCTGCTCAGCACTGCCGTCGGTCTGGCTCTGATGTTCGGGCTGCGTGGAGTGGTCAACTTCGCCCACGGCGCGCTCTACGCCCTGGGCGCCTACCTCGGCTACTCGATCGCTCAGCAGAGCAACTATTGGATCGCACTCGTGCTGGCGCCGCTGGTCGCCGCAGGTATCGGCGCCGCACTGGACCGCTTCATCCTCAGGCCGCTCGACGGACGTCCGCGGATTACGCTGGTTCTGCTCACCTTCGGGCTCGGGTTGGTGCTCACCGACGCCTTCCGCTGGATCTGGGGGAGCGACCAGCTCCTACTCAACCCGCCTGCTGCGCTGGCCGGAACCGTCGGTCTCGCCGGCTCCACCTATCCGGTCTACCGGCTGTTCATCGCCGCTACCGGCTTGCTGACCGGACTCGCGCTCATCCTCCTGCTCCGACGTACCAGCTTCGGCCTCCGCATCCGCACAGCGAGCGCCGCCCCCGACATCGCGGCGATCCACGGTGTCAACGTATCGGCGGTGCAGACGCTCGTCGTCGCCCTCGCCGTAGGGCTCGCAGGCTTGGCCGGGGTTCTGGCTGCACCGCTGTTCACGGTGACGCCGGACATGGGCGCAACTGTCTTGGTCGAGTCCTTCATCGTCATCGTGGTCGGCGGACTGGCGAGCATGCCCGGTGCCATGGTGGCAGCCCTAGTCATTGGTATGGTCACCACCTCGGCGAATGCGTACCTCGGCTCCTACGCCACGCTGGCGCCGTACATCGTCGTGGCGATGATTTTGATCATCCGGCCGCACGGACTCGCCGGGGAGCGCGCGTGACGACAATGCGGGGAGTCCGCAGCCACCGCTCCGTCGGCGACACCTCCGCTGAACGACAAGGCAGGCCGCGGACGCGGTGGTCAACTCCGGTTGTCGTCATCATTCTGGCTGCTCTCGGATTTCTGGTGCCGCTGCTTGGGATCGATGAGTACAACATCAAGCTCTTAACCGATGCGGTCATCACAAGCCTGGGGGCGCTGGCTGTGGGCTTTCTGCTGCGCCAGACCGGTCTGCTCAGCCTCGGGCATGCCTTGTTCTTCGGGTCCGCCGGATACCTAGTCGGCATCTCGGTGCGCTCGTGGGCTCTGCCCCTGCTGCTCGCGATCGGCTTGGCGCTTCTTGCGGCCGTGGTCCTCGGCCTGGTGGTGGGCGCGCTGTCCGTGCGCTTGTCCGGGATCGGTTTCGCGATGCTGACCTTGGTCTTCGGACAGGCCGCCCTCGTCTGGATGACCTCCACGCGGTTGCGCGAGCACGCGGGCGGGCAGGACGGGGTACGCCTTCCGTACTCGACGGAGCTGTTGGGGGTGTCCCTGAGTGAACTGCAGGATCCCCGGATCATGTGGCCGGTTGCCTGGTTGACCCTCCTGCTCGCCCTGGCAGGAATCATACTCATCCGGCGCAGCCGATTCGGGCTCATCCTCGAGGCCATGCGGGAGAACGCGGACCGTGCGCCCTATATCGGGCTCAGCGTCAACACGCCGCGCATCCTAGCCTTCGCGTTCACGGCCCTCCTCGCCGGCGCGGCCGGGATCCTGCACGTCCTGCACCGCGGTTTCATCGCTCCTGAGGCCTTGCACTGGAGCACGTCGGGCGAGTTCCTTATCCAGTCCCTCATCGGAGGGATCGGGACGACTCTCGGACCAGCCGTCGGCGCCGTTGTCCTGGTCGCCCTCGAAGAGGTCGTAACCGGATTCAGCGAGCGCTGGCCGACAGTCCTCGGCCTGCTTCTGATCGCGGTCTTGGTGTTCTTCCCTGGTGGCATCTCAGAGGGCGCCACCCGCGCTTGGAGGTGGATCAGGCGTGCTGCTTGAAGTGCATGATGTGCGCAAGAGGTACGGCGGCTTCAACGCCCTGACCGGCGTCGAGTTGGCCGTGCCGCAGTCCCGTGTCCACGGCCTCATCGGGCCAAACGGTGCCGGCAAGACGACGTTGGTCGACATCATCACCGGTCGCACACCGCCCTCCTCGGGCAAGGTCTACCTCCACGGACGGGCCATCACCAACTGGAGTGGGCTCCGGAGGACGCGGGCTGGGATCGGCAGATCGTTCCAGCGCATCTCGATCTTTCCAGAGCTCTCGGTCGCCCAGCAGGTCCTTCTGTCGGCCCGCAGCGAGAGGCGAGCCAAGGAGCTCCTTGAGCTGTTCCAGCTCACCGATGTCGCCGGGTCCCCTGCCTCGCAGCTGCCCTACGGCCTCCAGCGCCGGGTAGACGTGGCTATGGCCGCGGGTGTGGCCAAGCGGCTGCTTGTGCTGGACGAGCCGGCGGCGGGCCTGTCCGCTGATGAGTCGGCCGAGCTGGCGACGTTGCTCAGGGGCCTGGTCGACGAGTTCAAGCTCAGTATGCTGCTCATCGAGCACGACATGGACATGGTCTTCGCGCTCTGCGATGAGATCACTGTCCTCCACCTCGGTGGCGTCGTTGCCTGCGGGGACGTCCCGTCGATCCGTAAGGACGCGGTCGTGCGCTCTGTCTACCTCGGGGCGGAGGCGGCGTCATGACTGCTGTGCTGCAGATGACAGAGGTGAAGGCGGCCTACAGGAACACGGTCGTGCTCCATGGCGTCACGTTCGCTGCGGAGGCCGGGACTTGTCTGGCGCTCGTGGGCAGGAACGGGGCCGGCAAGACCAGCGCTCTGCGAGCGGCGTTCGGGCTGATGACGATGGGCGGCGGGCGCGTGGCGCTACGAGGCACGGACGTCACTGGGTGGCCGACGCACAAGATCGCGCGCGCTGGGATGGCACTTGTGCCGCAGGGGCGCGGCATCGTCCCGGGGTTGACGACTATGGAGAACCTCGACCTGGCTGTGAACGCGGGCAGGAGCGGGCGCTGGGACCGGCGATCTGTGCTCGAACTGTTTCCGCGGCTGAAGGAGCGCGCGTCCGTGCCGGCGACCGCACTCAGCGGCGGAGAGCAGCAGCTTCTGGCCATCGCGCGCGCCCTCGTTCTCAACCCCGAGTGCGTCTTGCTGGACGAGCCGACAGAGGGGCTCGCGCCGCTCGCTGTCGACGCCCTGCGCGAGCCGATTCGGCGGATGCGGGACGACGGTGTCGCCGTCGTCCTCGCCGAGCAGAATCTGACCTTTGCCCGTTCGCTCGCCGACCGTTTCTCAGTGATCGAGAAGGGCGCCGTCGTCGCAGACTTGGCCGGGGACGACGCGGACGTCGCGACGCTCGAGAAGTTCATGTCCCTCGATCCCACCGAGGCGAGCGAGCCGCTACCACCGACGCGTTCCGCTGAACGCCCATGACTACACAGTCCCCCTAGAGGCTTAAGGAGCCCCTGTCATGAAGAAAGCCATAGTTGTTATCATCGTAGCCGTAGCCGTGGCAGGCCTAGTCGGCTGCGGCTCCGACAACGCAAGCCCCCCAGGCGAAGCATCGCCGCTGCGTATCGGCGTCATCACCAGCCCGACTGGCGCCTATGCGCCTATCGGCCAGGAAATCGTTGAACTGGCGGAATGGGTCGAGAAGAAGATCAATGAGGACGGCGGTGTCGATGGCCGTCCCGTTGAGTTGTTCGTCGAGGATGACCAGCTCAATCCGGAGGTGGGCACAAGAGCGGCTGAGCGGCTCATCGGCAAGGAGGACGTCAGTGTGCTCATTGGCACGCTCTCGTCGGCGGTCTCGCTCGCGGTGTCGGCCGTCGCTGTGCAGAACGAGGTGGTGCTGATGAACACGATCAGCAGCAGCCCCTCGCTGACCGGCGCGGACTGCAACCCGTTCAGCTTTCGCGTGAATAAGAACGACGACATGTCTGGCGCCGTCATTGAGGCCTGGATGGCGGATGAGCCCAGCCGCAGTTGGGTGACTGTTGGTTACGACTATGAGTGGGGACACACGGCCACCGACGAGTTCGCCGAACTCGCGAAGGCGCATGGTGACGAGGTCAAGGCCCAGTTGTTCACGCCCTTGACGACCAGTGACTTCGCCTCGGTCATCTCCCCCATCGTGGAAGAGCAGCCGGACGCGGTCTGGACCGCGATGGCGGGACCGGGCTTCACGCAGTTCGTTAAGCAGCTCCGGCAGTTCGGCTACATGGGCGAGATCGGCGGCGGAGCGAACATGACCGAGTCGAACGTGGCCGCCCTCGGCCAGGAGGGGAACGGGGTCTTCGGCGTCCTGGGCTACAACTTCGCAATCGACACCGAGCAGAACAAGGAGTTCGTCGACGCCTGGAACCAGGACCACCCGCAGCCTCCGTCAAACTTCCAGGGTGACACATACGCTGGCTTCCAGGCGGTGTTCGCCGCGGTCCGCGAGGCCGGATCCGTCGAGGGTGTCGAGTTGCAGGAGGCGTTGAGCGGCCTGACGTTCGATTCTGTATTCGGGGAGACCAGTTTCCGGCCGGAGGACAACCAGGCAGAGACGCCCGGGTACTTCGGAGTCGTCGAGGACGGCAAGGTGAAGGTCACTGTTTCGGTCGATGCAGAGAAGACCGGTGGGGAGCCGCAGGACAGCTGTACGTTGTAGCAGACCACGCGGGCTTCCCCGGCTGCCGTGACAATCCGCGGGCAACCTGCGTGCTGGGCTCTAGGTGTACTGACCACGGACGTTAGGTACGGCGTGCCTGCTGGACGATGACGAAGACCTCCGGGTGAGGTGTGGAGCTACCACACACCCACATCTCACAACCGGAGGTCTTCGTGTCCCACGCTAACGCCTGCCTGACCCCGATCGGGCGGCTGCGCCTGGCCCAGCTGATCGTCGACCAGGGCTGGCCACTACCCCGTGCGGCGGAACGGTGGAACTGCTCGGTCACCACCGCTCGACGCTGGGCCCAGCGGTACCGCGAGCAGGGTCGCGACGGGCTGGCCGACCGGTCCTCGCGTCCACGCAGGGCGCCGGGTCAGACCCCGGTCCGAGTCGAACGCCGGGTGGTTGGACTGCGGGTCTCCGCGCCGCTGGGGGCCAGCCCGGATCGCCTACCGGCTCGGGATGCCGGTTTCCACCGTTCACAAGATCCTGACCCGCTACGGCTGCCCGCCCCTGACCTGGACCGACCCCGCCACCGGCACCCGGATCCGTGGCCCCCAGATGAGCCGCAGGGCCACCAACGCCTACCTCCACGACGCACCGGGCGACCTGATCCACGTCGACATCAAGAAGCTCGGCAAGATCGCCGGCGGCGGCGGCTGGCGCTTCCATGGCCGCGGCTCGACCCAAGACCGACGCGCCGGCGTGGCACGCGACAGGGCCGCACGCGCCGGCGCTGCGGGCTCAGGCGGGTACGCCTACATCCACCACGCCGTCGATGACCACTCCCGTCTGGCCTACTCCGAGATCCGATCAGGTCCCGCACTGTGGTGGGGATGTGGTCGAAGGTGAAGTCCTCGATCGTCTTGATCGCGGGGAAGTGCGCGGCAGCGATCCGCATCCGGGTCCCGTTCGCGGTCCGCGAGGCGACCTGACGACCCAGGACGGCGGCGAGGTACTCCTCGTGCGACCAGCCCTCGGTGCGGGCCTGGTCGCCGAGGACCGCGAAGGTCTCGTTGATCACCGGGGTCTTGAGCTCACGTGCCAAGAACGCGACCTCACTGATGAGGTCCTTGCCCATTGCCGTGGTCATCGGACGATCTCCAGCGGGGCGCGCGCCGCCACAGCGGCCGCGTCGGTGACTGTCGGGGTGAGGGCGAAGAGGTCGTCGTAGTCGCTCAGCGCCCGCACAGCCACGGCGGCACCGACGCCAGTCGCCTGCTGCATAGTGGCGCCACGCATCGCAGTAGGGCGGGCCTTGAACGCGGTCCGCAGCCCGGCCGCAGTGGCCACGTGGGCGGGGTCGGTGATCGTCTGGTGGCTTGACCAGCACCGCTGGTGGATCCCGACCAGGGCTTCGGCACAGGTGATCCTGACGGTGTCCAGGCTGGCGTGGACATCGACGAACCGGCCGATCACGCTCGGGTCGACCGAGTAGTCGTTCCCGGAGATGCGGACGTAGTAGTCGCGGCCCAGCCGGACCCGGACGGTGGTCCCGATCGACGGTGTCATCGGCGGTAGGGCACCCATCGCCGCGACATCAGCGGCGACCCGGTGCCCGGGCTGCTCACCGGTGCGGCGCAGCAACCGTGCATTCGCCCGCGGCAACCAGGCCTCGAGCTGGGTGTTGTAGTCGCCTGGTGAGTCGAACTCGCGCCCGGGCATGAAGGAGGTCTCCAGGAACCCGTTGGCCCGTTCCACGATCCCCTTCGCTTCGGGGTCACGTGCCGCGGTCTGATAGATCCGGGTTCCCAGCGTGCCCGCGAACGACCGAGCACCCAGGGTCAGACGGTGGTGCTGACCGATGCCGGACTCGTTGTCCCAGACCAGCATCTTCGGGACCCCGCCAAGCCCGGAGAGCAGCTGCCACATCCCCGCGATCAGGTCACCGGTCTTCCTGGTCGGCAACAACGCCGCCATGATGAACCCCGAGAAAGCCGCGACCATCGTCAAGACCGGCAGGTCCACAGCCGGGCGGCCACCGACCCACCCGGGTGTCTTGGACGCAGGGTCGACATCGACGGGGATGACCTTGCCGGGGAACCACAGGTCGCACTGCACGATCTCTCCCGCGACGTAGACCGTACGGTCCGCGGGATCAGCAGGGGCGTACAACGGGCGCAGCTGCGCGACCTTGGCCCGCAGCACCGACGATGAATGCGTCCAGCCGATCCGTTCCGCGATCACCGTGGCCGGCATCGAGGGGAACTCCGCCAGCAGACCCCGGATCCGCGGCTCGTAGCCATCGGCCACCGAGCCCACCGGGTCACGCTCGTACTTCGGTGGCGCGTCCGAGGCCAACGCGGCACGGACCGTGTTCCTGGCCAACCCCGTCTTCCGAACGATCGCCTAGATGCTCATCTGTTCCGACTTGTGCAGCCGTCGGATCTCAGCCCAGTCCTCAGTCATGATCACTCCCTCACAGTGCCGAGGGGGTCAGGATTCGATCGGCACCAGGTGTCGGCGGCGCTCGAAAACTGAACAGTTTCGGCGGTGAAAAGTGAGCACTCAACGATTGGAGTGTGATCACTTTGGAGGACTGGGCGCTGATCAGGAGGTTGGCTGCGGAAGGGGTGCCGAAGTCGCGTATCGCTGAGCGGCTGGGTATCTCGCGGACCACGGTCATCAAGGCGGTGAACTCGGATGCGCCGCCGCGCTATGTACGGACGCCGGGGCCGACCTCGTTCACGCAGTTCGAGCCGCACGTGCGGGCGCTGCTGGAGCAGACGCCGGACATGCCGGCCACGGTGCTGGCCGAGCGGGTGGGCTGGACTGGCTCGATCCGATGGTTCAGCGACAACGTGCGTCGGCTGCGTCCCGAGCACCGCCCCGTTGACCCCGCGGGTCGGATCACCTGGACCGCTGGTGACGCGGCACAGTGCGATCTGTGGTTCCCACCCAGGAAGATCACGCTCGAGGACGGCACCACGAAGCTGTTGCCGGTGCTGGTGATCACCGCAGCGCACTCGCGGTTCATGACCGCCCGGATGATCCCGACGAGGAAGACCGAGGACCTGCTCCTGGGCTCGTGGGAGCTGATCCAGCAACTCGGTCGGGTCCCGCGTCGGCTGATCTGGGACAACGAGCCCGGCATCGGTCGTGGCCCACGTCGCGCCGAGGGAGTGGCTGCGTTCATGGGCACCTTGGCGACCAAGCTGGTGTTGTTGCCACCGCGGGACCCGGAGTCCAAGGGCGTGGTGGAGCGTCGCAACGGCTGGTTCGAGACCTCCTTCATGCCCGGTCGGACGTTCAGCTCACCGGCCGACTTCAACACCCAGTTCACCGACTGGCTGGGCAAGGCGAACGCCAGGGTGGTCCGCACGATCAAGGCCACGCCGACCGAGCTGATCGATGCCGATCGGGCCGCGATGTTGCCGCTGCCACCGATCCCGTTGCACCTGGGGTGGCGCAACAAGATCCGGCCGGGCCGCGACTACTACGTCCGCCTCGACACCTGCGACTACTCCGTCGACCCGCAGGTCATCGGCCGGATGGTCGACGTCGCTGCTGACCTCGAGCGTGTTCGGGTCCGGCTGGAGGGTCGCGTGATCGCCGAGCACCGGCGTGTGTGGGCGCGAGGGATGACGATCACCGACCCGGCACACGTCGAGACAGCCGCCCGGCTACGCAAGCAGTTCCAACAACCCCGCACAGGTGTCGTGGCTGGCGACGACCTGGTCCGGGACCTGGCCGACTACGACCGTGCGTTCGGTCTGGGCGAAGGGATCAGCTGATGGCCACGACACCGAGCAAGGCGAAGGCCGCGAGCACCGAGGCCGTCAAGCAGATCACCTACCTGGCCGGTGCGCTCAAAGCCCCTCGGATCACCGAGGCCGCCGCCCAGCTGGCCGACCAGGCCCGCGACGCCGGCTGGACCCACGAGGACTACCTCGCTGCCGTCCTGGAACGCGAAGTCAGCGCCCGCAACGCCTCAGGTGCACAGCTACGGATCCGCGCCGCCGGGTTCGGTGGTGTGAAGACGCTGGAGGACTTCGACTTCGACGCCCAACCGGGCGTCCGCCCACAGGTCGGCGCGCTGGCATCGGGCGGGTTCCTGACCGAGGGCCGCAACGTCGTGCTGCTCGGGCCGGGCGTTATCCGGGGGTGAACCTCCCGGCGGCACTATTCGTGCA
>NZ_JASEEQ010000027.1 GCF_030019515.1 Nocardioides sp.
AGTTGCCCGGGGTCGTGGGGTTCTCCGGCCGATGTCCGGGGTCGTCGTCGGTCAGTCGCGCGTCGGGGTCGACCGAGGTCTCGAACGCGGCGGCGAGGTCCTCGCCCGAAGTGTGTCCCCGGGTCTGGCGCAGCGGGGTCTCGCGAAGGAAGAGCAGGATGACGAACCCGAGCAACGCGAACGGTACGGCGGCAAGGAAGGTGGTCTGCAGGGCCTCGGCGAACCCGGTGGTGACCGCCAGGTGGATCGGGTCGGGCAGCGCGGCGATCTGGTCGGGGCTGCCCTGGGTGGCCGACCGGGTGGGCATCTGGTCCGCGGGCACCCCGGCAGCCCTTAGCTGCGCGGGGATGGTGTCGCGGAGCCGATGGGTGAGCAGCGCGCCGAAGACTGCAACTCCCATCGCGCCGCCCAGGGAGCGGAAGAAGGTGGCCCCGGAGGTGGCGACGCCGAGGTCGGCGTGGGGCACCGCGTTCTGGGTTGCCAGGACCAGGACCTGCATCACCATCCCGATGCCGGCGCCGGTGATGAACATGAACAGGCCGGCGAGCCAGAGTGAGGTGTCCACCGACAGCCGGCCCATCAGCGCCAGGCCACCGGCCGCGACCAGCAGGCCGATGACGGGGAAGATCTTGTAGCGGCCGGTGTGGGTGATCAGCCGCCCCGATCCGATGGAGGTGATCAGCAGGCCGACCATCAGCGGAAGCGTCAGAAGACCGGATGCGGTCGGTGACTCGCCCTTGACGATCTGCAGGTACTGCGGAAGGAAGATGATGGCGCCGAACATGGCCACCCCGACCGCGAAGCCGGCCAGGCTGGTGATGACGAAGGTGTGGTTGGCGAACAGCCGCGGAGGCATGATCGGTTCGGCGGTTCGGCGTTCCTGCCAGACCGTCAGCGCGAGCATCAGCAGCGCCAGCGCGGTCAGCCCGTAGGTCCAGGCCGAGTTCCACGCGAACTCCTTGCCGCCGAGCGAAAGCATCAGCAGCAGGGCGCTGATCCCGGCGACGATGAAGAAGGCCCCGAGCCAGTCGATGGCGTGCCGGCGGCGGGGGAACGGCAGCTTGAGCACTCGTTCGGTGACCACGAGGGCCGCAATGCCGATGGGGATCCCGACCCAGAAGGTCCACCGCCAAGAGAGGTGCTCGACCAGGAAGCCGCCGAGCAGGGGACCTGCGACGGTGGCCAGGCCGAAGACCGAGCCGATGTACCCCTGGTAGCGGCCGCGTTCGCGGGGACTGACGACGTCGCCGATGATCGCCTGGGAGAGCGCCATCAGCCCACCCACCCCGATGCCCATCACCGCGCGGAACCCGACCAGCTGCCCCATGTTCTGGGCGAACCCGGAGGCGAGGGAGGAGACCAGGAAGATCCCGATCGCGGACTGGAACATGATCTTGCGGCCGTACAGGTCCGACAGCTTGCCCCAGATCGGCGTGGAGGCGGTCGAGGTCAACAAGGTGGCGGAAACCACCCAGGCCAACTGGTCCTGACCGCCGAGCTCCCCGACGATGGTGGGCAGCGCGGTGGCCACGATGGTCTGGGACAGCGCGGCGACCAGCATGCCCAACATGAGCCCCACCAAGACGGTGAGGATCTGCCGGTGGGTCAGCTCCGGCATCACCTGCTCGGTCGGTGCCCCGAGCGGCCCGTCTCCGGGCGAGGGCGACTCGCTCATGGCTGGCTCTCTTCTCGGCTGTTGGGGTTCGGGCTCAGGTGGTCGTCGAGGCCGGCGTTGAAGGCGGCCAGCAGGAAAGCGAAGTTCGCCAGATCCTCTGGCGACCAGGACTGCAGCAGCTCGCGGACCACGCCACGTCGTTCTGCCCGCGTCGCGGTCAACACGGTCCGGCCGTGTTCGGTGAGCCGCAGTCGGCAGGCGCGACGGTCCTCCGCGTCGGGCTCACGCGTGATCAGGCCCGCCTGCTCCAGGGAGGCGACCTGGCGGCTGATCGTCGAGGCATCCAGATGGAAGTGCGCCGCCAGCGCGCCGGGCCGCAGCGGGCCGGTGTCGTGAAGCCACGCGAGGATCCCGTAGGCGGCCCTCTCCACGACGTGTTCGGTCGGGCCGCCGCGCAGATGCACCTTCTGGGCGCGACGTACCAACAGTGTCAGCTCCTCCTCGATGGACTCCACCGAGACGAGGGCGCCCTGCGCACCAACTGCTTGCATGTACCAACCATACCGTCTGTGAGCCCGATCGGCACCGGCTGCTCGCCGACGTCAAGCAGCTCTTGGTGTCGTTCAGCGGCTGCGGTTCAGTGGGGGCGCTGCCCGAGGGCGTGGAGGCCTGCCGTGCGCCGGTTAGGAGATGTCACCCACCAGGTAGCGCTGCAGTGTGGGGGCAAGCGCAGACACCATCTCCTCGGAGGTCGCCGAGGCCACATCCTCGAGGCCGACGACGTATCGGACCAGGGCGACGCCCACGATCTGCGACATCACTAAGTCCGCGCGTAGGGGCGCGTTCCCGGCGCCGAGACTGGCCGCGATCGGTTCCAGCAGTCCGGTGGTGACCCTGTCGCGGATCCTGCGCGCGGTGTCCGCTTCGACCGTGGCCGCGCGGAGGATCCCGACGATGCGCTGTCGCTGGTCTTCGTCATCGAGTGCCTCGATCACAAGTCTCGCCAGGCGTTCGCCGACACGCCTCGCGTCGCTGCCGAGGAGCTGAGCCATGACCGCGCGTGAGTCAAACGAGAGGTCGATCACTTCGTCGAACAGCCGTCGTTTGAGCCGTAGAAGTAGGTGACGAGGGCGGCGTCGACGCCCGCTTGTGTTGCGATCGCCCTCAGGGTGACCCTGTCGTAGCCCTTGGCGGCAAACTGCTCGCGGGCTGCCCGGGCGATCTGGTCGCGCGTCGAACTCCGCCCGGGCCTGCGTCCGGGCCGCCCGGGGACGGGGTCCACGGCCTCAACTCCCGCCTCCTGCGCAGTACGAGAATGTGGCTTCATGGCCCCTCCTGCTGCTTCCAGCGCGAAGCTCGCAGCCGACCCCCGGCCCGACCTCACCTGGCTCAGCCCGGCGGACGCGACACCACGGGCCTGGTCAGGCTTGTCAGGAGGTCCAACCACATCGCGTGCCGGTGGGACTTCGCGTCACCGCGCAGAGGCTTCCGTGCGGTCCTCCGCCAAGCATCGGACGATTGTGCCCGAAGGGCAACGTTGCCGTATGCGCCATCACGCTGGCGGTCAGACCGGTCCGATTCGTCGCCGAACCCTCGGCGGCGCCGGACCGGCTGTCCAGGGCCAGGCGTGACAGCATCCACACGGTGCATGCGCTCGGACAGGAGGCGACGTGAGTGTTGGTGGGGCCGAGGGGCCGGACGCGAGGTCTGAGCGAGTCCAGCGTGAGGCGGCGGAGTTCGCGAATGCCGTACTGGCGCTGCTTGCGGTCGCGAGGCGGACCCGAGGTCGGCTGCAACCGCTCTTCGACGACGTCACGGTTCCCCAGCTGGTGCTGCTGGACGCGGTGGAGGTGTGTGGAATCGAGGGGATCGGGGCTGTCTCGGCGTACACCTTGTTGACCCAGCCCACGGTCACCCAACAGGCGGCCGCGTTGGAGGCGGCCGGATTGATTGAACGCGCCTCGTCCGGTCACGACAGGCGTCGAAGGATCCTGACGCTCACCGAACGCGGCGAACAGCTTCTGGCCGCCAAGAGGACCGTGGTGTCCGATCGTCTCTCGAGCGCCTGGGAGTCCCTCGATGATGCCGAACGAGCGGTCGCGGCGCCTCTGCTGCGCCATCTTGCGGACCTCATCGCGGACCTCACGTAGGAACAGACGCACTACCCTTTTCCTCCTATGTATTTCGGCGTAGGCTGGCCCCACTCGATCCGCAACAGCCTCGGCGACCTCGATGCTCCGCCGCCGAGGCAGCGGGTGGCCGTGAGGTACGTGGAGATGAACGCACTGGCTTGGCAGCAACTCTGGTACACGTGGTTGGAACTCGTGAGCTACCTGTTGTGGTGGTTGATGGGCGGCCTCGTGGCACTCGGCGGGTGCTACTACGTGGGTCAACTCGTGTACATGGACTGGGTTCGCGAGAACCCGCCACCCCGGATCCGGTTCCTGGCCGAGCGCAGGCTACGCCGAGACCTCGCGCGCGGGCTTGCCGACCTTGAGGAGTACCTGTACGAGCAGGATCCGGCACACGTGATGGATGGTCGCCCTCGACAGCCGAGCCGGCATTGGAGTCGGTTGCGGCACGGGCGGGGAGGGCCCGGTGGGTCGTGGCGCGATCGCTGATGGCGGGCTCAGCGTGCACGGGGCCGGGTTGAGGCTGGCCCAAGGCTAGACCTTCACGTCCTGGGTGGGCGCCTGTTCTGTGGCGGGCCGTTGGTTGAGCAACGCGGTGAGCTTGTCACCTTCGACGTCGAGCTCGGGCAGTAGACGGTCGAGCCATCGGGGCAGCCACCACGCCTTGTCGTCGACGATGGCCATGACTGCGGGTACCAGTGTCATCCGGACGAAGAATGCGTCGATGAGGATGCCCGCGGCGAGGGCGAAGCCGATCTGCTTGATCATGATGTCGTGGCTGAAGATGAAACCGGAGAAGACCGAGATCATGATCACGGCGGCTGCGACGACGACCCGGCTGGCTTGGTCGAAGCCGTGCACGACACTGCGTGCTCCGTGGGAGCCGTGAACGTAGGACTCACGCATCGAGGAGACCAGGAAGACCTGGTAGTCCATGGCGAGCCCGTAGAGGATGCCGGTGACGATGATGGGCATGAAGCTCATCAGCGGGCCGCCGGTGTCGAACCCGAACAGCCCGCTGAGCCAGCCCCACTGGAAGACGGCGGTGGTGACGCCGAAGGTGGCCAGGATGCTGAGTAGGAAGCCGACGGTGGCCTTGATCGGGACGATCACCGAGCGGAAGACCAGCATCAAGATCAGGATCGACAGCGCCACGATGATCCCGATGTAGAGGGGAAGAACGCTGGCCAGCTTCTCGGCCATGTCGATGTGGATGGCGGTGTATCCGGTCACGCCCAGGGTCACCTGATTCTGTTGGGCGAGGGCGGAGTCGGGCTCGCGCAGTGCGGCCACGAGGTCGATGGTGGCTTCGTCACTGGGCCCCGAGGCCGGGATCACGCTTAACACGACCAGGTCACCGGTCTCGCTGGCACCGACCGGTGCGGCGAGCACGATGTCGTCGCGCTGCTGGAGCTGGTCGATGAGCTGCGCCGTCACCTGGGGGGTGACCGCGCCACTGGACCCGGTGGGCTCCGCGGTCACGAGCAGCGGCCCGTTGAACCCCTCGCCGAACCCGCGCGTGACCGCCTCGTAGCTCTGCCGCGCTGCGGTGTCCTGGTTCGCGGTGGCCCCGGTGGGGATGCCCAGCTCCATGCTGGCCGCGGGTATTGCCGCGAGTCCCAAGATCGCGATGACCCCACCAATCACTGGCCACCTGAACCTGATGACCCCTTTGACCCAGTGGTCGGCCACGCTGTGGGCCTGCGCCTCCACCTTCACCTGTCGACGGTCGCGTGCCTTGGCTGAACAGATTCGCTCGCCGACCAGCCCCAGCAGGGCGGGGAGCAGGCTCAGGGCGATGAGGACCGCCAGCGCCACCGTGGTCGCCGCCACCAGCGCCATGGTGGTGAGCATCGAGATGCCGATGACGCTCAGTGCCGTCAGCGCGGTGATGACGGTCAGGCCGGCGAAGAAGACCGCGCTGCCTGCGGTTCCGACCGCCCGGCTCGCCGCCTCCCCGGCGCTCAGTCCTCGGTCGAGGATCAGCCGTCTCTGCCGGTTGACCACGAACAGTGCGTAGTCGATCCCCACGGCCAGGCCGACCATCAGGCCGAGTACCGGCGTCGCGGAGTTCATCGTGACCATCGTTGACAGCCCGTACGCGCCGCCCACACCGATCCCGACCCCCACCAGCGCGGTGATCAGTGGCAGTCCGGCGGCCAGCAGTGAGCCGAGGGTCAGCACCAAGACGATCGCCGCGACAACGAGGCCGATCACCTCCCCGATCCCGACGGGGATCTCCAGCGCCTTCAGCGAGTCGCTAGGCAGGGCTGTGATGCCGGTGCCCGCAGACTCGGCGTCCTGCAAGACCTCAAGCACCGCGGTGACGTCCTCATCGGTCAGCGATTGAGTGGCCACCGTGAACTGGAACTGGAACAACGCCACCTCACCATCGGAGGACACCAGTACGCCGGGCACCGGCTTGCCGTCCACCACGAGCGGCTGGTACGGCGGCACCTCACCCCGGTCCTCATCGGCTCCACCGGCGCCAGCTCCCGCACCGGCCTCCGGTTGGCCCGGCTCCTGTCCACCCGTGGACGCCCCCTGGGGAGCGCCTGCCGCAACCGGAGGAGGGGCTACCACCTGATCGAGCGCATAGACCTGGTTGACGGTGCTGCTGATGGTGTCCAGGCGCTCCGGGGTGTCGAGGCGCTGGCCCTCGCCGGCGGTGAAGACCACGCTTGCTTGACCACCTGAGGCCTCGGGCAGCTCGGTGGCGACACGGTCGAGGACCGTCTGCGCCTCGGTGCCGTCGATCTTCATCTCCGAGCTCACGCTTACGCCGTTGATGGCGACGCCCCCTGCGACGACCGCGAGGGCGGCAAACCAGCCGGCGATGAAGAACCAGGGGTGGCCGAACGCGGTTCGCCCGAGCCGGTACAGGTACGTGGACATGGGGTCTGCTTCTCCTCGAAGGGTTTGAGCGGATTAGAAGCCGTTGCGTAGGTACTCGAAGGTGACGTCGAGGAAGGATCCGTACTCCATGGCACCGCGACCCGCGGCGTCGCCGTCATCATCAGCGAGTTGGACATCGAGGAGACCTTCCAGAGCTGCCGTGACGGCGCCGTACACCGCGCCGAACAGGAGCGGCACATAGATCCCCGGGTAGCGATCACCGGCAACCGAGAGCACCAGGTCCTGGGCCGCATGCCGCATCCGGTTCTGCACGCTCAACAGATACGGCTCCAGCGTCGGATACCGCCGCACCATTGCCAGCAGCTCCCGCATCGTCACCAGCGTGTCCGTCGCGAACTGCTGCCTCATCACGGTATGCAAGGCGTCAACGAGCGGAAGGTCGGGAGGAAGGTCCGCCAGCAATGCCCCCGCGTCCTCCACCCCGGCGAACCCCACCGAGGCAACGGCCTCCTCCTTGCAGGAGAAGTAGTTCGCAAAGGTCCGGCGGGAGTAACCAGCCCGTTGGACCACATCATCGATCACGAAGCCATCCAAGCCACGCTCGCGCGCGAGCTCGAACGCAGCATGAGCCAACGCCTCACCGGTGGCCTCACGCTTCAACTCCCGTAGTCCGCGCTCCATGCACCCAGTATCGGCACCAGTTGCCTAGTAGGCAAAATTGCTCAGAAGGCAACCAAGGGGTGGCCCGACCGAGAGCTGGCGACGATGGCCTGGAGCCTGGTGGGGAACGGGTCTGCTGCACGGTCAGGTGACAGTGTCACCTGACCGTGCAGCAGACCCTCAGAAGCGAATGCCCCCAAGTGTACCCATGACTTTATTAGAGTCATCAACCAGCCAAATGTCACTCTTGCTGGCTCGCGGGCGCGGAAGGCCTGTTCCTCTGCCGTGTGACGACGGAAGGGTGCGAGTCGCACGCTGGGCTGACATGGCTGGCGGCGTGCGTGTCGGGAGGCAGGACGCCCCCACTTGGATCGTGAACGGTGACGTGACTGCGTGAACAACGCGGCGAGCGTGCTGCTTTAGTGGCGCGAAGCGAGCGAAGGTTGGTAGCCGGGCCCTACCTCCTCGGTTCGCGGCGACCGAACTGACGGAATTCG
The DNA here is from genome assembly GCF_030019515.1 of Nocardioides sp. GTDB lineage: Bacteria > Actinomycetota > Actinomycetes > Propionibacteriales > Nocardioidaceae > Nocardioides. The sequence continues at coordinate 7,761 of NZ_JASEEQ010000027.1, forward strand.
CTTGGCGACTGCCCGGTCCAGCGTTTGAAGGCGTGAGAGAAATTGGTCAGGTCGCTATAGCCGAGATCTATGGCGATTTGACTGACCGTCAGCGATCGGTCGAGCAGGCGGACGATCGCCCTCTCGCGCAACAGCGATTGCTGTACGTCGCGGAAGGTCGTGCCCTCGTCGTGGAGGCGTCTTTTCATGGTGCTCGGGGAGACTGCGAGGAGCTCAGCGATGTCATGGCTGCTGATGTGTCCGGGGTCCTCCTCGAGCAGTCGCCTCACGGTCTCGGTAAAGCTGGTGGCAGTGGTGTGACGGTCGAGGCTTCGGCGCAGTTCGCCGATAGCCATGCGATAGGCGACCGGGTCGGGGAAGCGGCAGGGTGCTTGGAGGATGTCGACGGGAACGTCGATGAACGACGCGCGTGCGCCGAACACCAAGCGTCCGACCAGCAGGCCGTCGACGTGGTGGGGGGACTGGGGGCTCTTCCAAGCCAGGTTCATCGTGACGCCTGGCAGCGGGCCCGTCAGCATGTCGAGGAGCCGCAGCAGTGCCGCTCCGCCGTAGGTGATGACTAGGCAGTCGAGATCACGGTCGCCGGTGTGGCCGGTGAGGCCCACGGTCAGGCTGCGCTGGCCGAGGTGGAAGTGGGGGCGCAAGGCGCTCGAGATGATCGGAAGGTACCCAAGCAGCTCGAAGACCTCGGCCACGGAGCCGGAGCTGACTAGCGGCAAGCTGAGCGGGCCGAACGACGTCAGTTGTGCGTGCTCGGCGAAGGAGAGCCCGAGGCGTGTGGCATCGGCGTGGTCGAGTCCGGGGTAGACCTCACGAAACCACCGGATCGGCACCTGTCGGTCGCGCTGGACCAGCTCCAGTTCGGAAGTCCCCTCGCGGTCGATGATCGCGCGGAAGCGACCTACGGCCTGGGGACCGAGAGCATCGCTGGTCAAGAGCTGGACGAACGCCAACGGAGGCACGCCGGGCTCGGGGGACTCATCACCGTCGCGACCAGACCACTGACCGACTACGCCCGGGCCGCCAACAGCGCGGCCGGCGCCACCACGACCAGCAAGGAGACACCGTGAGCACGTTGACCAGCGACCGGATCCGCCAGACCGCGACCAAGCTCGGGCTGACCCACCTGAGCGACGTCATCACCGAGCTCGTGGACCGGGCTGAGGCCACGCAAATGGGCTACCTCGACTTCGTCGACCTACTCCTCGAAGAAGAGCTCGTTCTGCGGGAAGGACGCCGGTTCCGCAACGCCTTGAAGCTCTCCCGGCTCCCGCACCACAAGACGCTCGACGAGTTCGACTTCGCCTTCCAACCCGGCATCGACGTCCGCAAGGTCCGCGACCTGGCCACCTTGGAGTTCGTCCGCGCCAAGTCCAACGTCGTCCTGCTCGGGCCGGGCGTTATCCGGGGGTGAACCTCCCGGCGGCACTATTCGTGCAGGTCAGGACGTTGTTGCGATCGAAGTGACGTCGCCGCTGGTGCCGGGCGCTGGCGGCTGGGGTCGGGGGCCTCGTCGGGCGAGTTCGCGGCGTAGGTCGAGGTTCTCCCCGTGGGCCTGTTCGAGGGCAGCACGAAGTTCTTGCACCTCTTGACGGTGCTTTTGCTTGAGGTCCTTGATCTGGGTTGTCAGGGCGAGCACGAGGGTGCTCTCGGCGTCTGGAGGGCTGGTGCTCATCGCGGGACGGGCCTGTGCGCGCAGGCGCTCGATCCGTCCCCGGATATCGGGGTGGTTGTAGAGGAACGCGTGAGATACCCCGGCTTCGCGTTGCACGGCTTGGAAGGTGACGGCGTCCCCGCGTTTGATGAGGGCCCGGATGCCCTGCTCGGCCGCTTTGGTCTTCGCCGCCGACTTGGCCCTGGCGGCGGCGGTCAGCGCGGCGACGCGGTTGTCTCGGGAGTCGGTCACTGGTCGGTCCTCCGGTGTCGGGTGATGCCGAGTGTGAGCGGGATCGGGCCGGCGGATGCGGTGCCGCAGCCGCCGCCTTGCACCGCTCGACCGGGGTGGTCGTCGATGGCGGCGAGGAGTCGTCGCAGCGCGGCTTGTTCGGCTCGCCGCTGGACCAGCCAGATGTTGTCCTCGGGCATCAGGTGGCCACGTCGTTGTTGGAACGTGGTGGTGCTGCGGGTGATGAGCTCATCGCCGTCCGTGAGCTGTCGGAGCAGCGTGTCTCGGTGGGATGCGTCGGTGACGAAGACCGAGCAGGTCAGGCAGGCGTTGCCCTTGTCGCAGCTCTGCAACGGGGGCAGGAGGCACCACCCGTTGGGCAGGAACCGGTCGGCTCGATCGAGTAGGTGCAGGCTGTCGTGGTCCTCGCGGGAGAACTGGACGCGGGTGCCGTCGGCCTTGAGCTTGACGGTGGCCAGGAACGCCTGCTCGGCGTGCTCCTCGCGGGCAGCGATGTAGTGCATGGACATCGTCGGGGTGGCGTGGCCGGCGTAGCGCTGCAGCACGTGGATCGGCAGCCCGAGCTCGGCGAGCCGGGTCAACCTGGTGTGTCGGAACCGATGGGTGTGACTGAGGTTGATCCGATGGCCCTTGCCGTCGGTGATCTGGGCACGGTTGCTGAGCTCGCGCAGCATCCAGTTGTAGGTGCCCGACGGGTAGGGCTTGTCCCCGCGCCGGTTGCCGGTGCGCTGCACGAACAGGAAGCGCGGCCGTAGGTCGGGGAAGGTCTGACGGACCCACTGCTGTTGTTCCTCGATGACGGCGGCGACCTCGCGGTCGACGAGGATGCTGTCGGGTGCGATGTCGATCTTGCTTTGGGCGTACCGGAACCGCACCAGCTCTTCGCCGTCGGTGTCGTGGACGGTTCGGGCTGGGGCCTGGGAGAGACAGTCGAACTCGCAGGTGCGGATCTCGCTGGCTCGGCGGCCGGTGAGGATCTGCAGCAGGATCATCCGCATCGCCTGCGGATCGGCCAACCCGTGGGCGGGCACCGGCTCGCCGTCGCCGCGGGTGATGCTCATCGTCTCGTGGCGAGGCATGCCCAGCAGGGGTAGCGCGGCGGTGATCTGTGCCAGCGCCTGATCGTCGATGTAGTGCCGATCGTCGAGGGTGGCCGTGCGCGGGATGCGTGAGACCTGCCGAAACCAGCTGGCCGCGTGCGCCTGGGTGATCTGCTCCCATGGCGAGCGGCCGAGGATGCCTCGTGCTTCGGTGGGGTTGTCGGCGACGAATGCGAACAGCTCCGCGACCGCACGTAGGTCGTCATTGAGCAGGCGGGGATGGACCGGCTTGTCGTAGTGGCGATGGTCTTCCGCCCGGGTCAACCGGTTCGCGGGATCCGCGGTCCAGCGGCGGAACGCGGCGGCATGCTCGCAGGCGCCAGTGGCATCGGCCAGCACGTCGGTGGCGTCGTCGAACCAGCTGGTGAGCCAGTTGTCGAAGCGACGCAGTGACTTCAGTCGGCTCTGGCTGACCGTGGTCCAGCGCAGCGTGCCCGCCTCCAGCTGGGTGCCCAGGTGCCACTTGACCGCTTCGCGGAGCCAGCCGTGTGTGATCTGGCCGGGCGAGCAGCCGTAGTTCGCCTGCGGCTCCCGCCCGGTCAAGGGGATCCGCGGGTCGCATCGCGGGTGCCAGTCGTCCAAAGCCCACCACGGCCCGTCGTGACAGCGAGCCAGCAACGCGAGCCGGGCGAACCGGAATACCACCCGCAGCCGGGCTCGGCTGCCCGGGTGCGGCAGTCGGCCCCACCTGGTCGCGTAGAACCAGCCCTGCAGTGCCGAGGCGGTCTCCCAATCCATGGCCCGGACCGAGGACGGGAAGGGGTGGTCGTCGCGGATGGCTCGGCGAAGGATGTTGGCCAGCTGGTTGATGGCCAGCACCGAGGACCGGGTGCCGTCGGCGGCCTGCCAGTGGGCCATCCAGGCCAACTCGGCCCCGAACGGATCCGGAAGCCCGGTGAGGTCGATCCTGCGGTCGCCGTTCTCGGTTACCGCGTCCCAGTCCTCGATGTCCGGACCGATCACCGGGCCCTGCCACTCCTGGGGAAGCTCCTGCCATAGCCGCAGCACCGGTTCGCGCTGGTGTGCCAAGCCCAGACCGGGGCGCTCGTTCATCCAGCCACCTGCCAGCCGGCGACATAGGAGTTCCAGTTCGCCGCGGCGCGCAGCGCCTCGTCCTCGCGCACCCAGCCGTAGAGGTCCAGAGTGGTCTGCACGTGGGCATGCCCGAGCCTGCGGGCCACGACCCACTCCGGGGTGCCAGCCAGCAGCAGCGCGGTGGCGTGGCTGTGCCGGAACCAGTGCGGCGTCCATCCAGGCGGCCCGATCCGGCGTCGGCGCAAGGCGGCCGTCTTGTCCCGCACGGTGCCCTCCCGCATCGCAGCAAGCAGCGGCGACCGATGCAGGTTGACGAACAACGCCGAGTCCGCAGTCACCGTCAGGCCAAGCGTGGCGGCGTGGCAGGCCAGGTAGCTCAGATAGTCGGCGAAGAGAGCCTCGAGATCATTGCCGACGTAGACCCGCCGCGGCCGCATCATCTTCACCCTGGCGCCGTTCGGGTTGTCCTCGCGGGGAACGATCTCCACGAACGGCGTGCCACCCCGTCCCATCACGAAGTCACAGATCCGCAGCCCGAGCAGCTCACCCAGACGCATCCCGGTCTCGGCCAGCAGCGCGAACACCAGCCGGTCCCGCAGGTTCCCCGCCCACTCCCCAGTCGAGCCGTCCGGGACGGCGCAGCCGTCCAAGATCGCCTGGATCTCCCGCGGAAGCAGCAACGGCGGACGGTCTCGCCGACCAGTGCGCCGCACCCTCACCAGCGAGGACGGCGTCGGCCCGGACCGTGCGTCCAGATGAGCCAGCAGCCCCCGGGCCGGAGCACGACGGGGAGCACCCCGCAGCAGTCTCTCGGCGACCCCGACCCCAAAGACGGCCTGTTGCCAACGGTAGAACGAGATCACCGCGGCCAGCCTGGCCTCCAGCGTCTCCGGCGACGGCGTCTGCTCTGACGCCACGATGGTGTGCTCGACCGTGCGGCCATTGCGCAACCACGACAGGAAGCCGGAGACCGTCGGCACGCCGACCTCGTGCCACCGCTCGGACTCGCCACGCTGCTCGAGGAAGGACCACCACTGAGCCAGGGAGGTGGCATAGCTGCGGACCGTGTTCGGTGACCACAGCAGCCGGTGAGCCTCCAGCCAGTCCTCGACCGGTGCCGCAGTGCTGAAAGCCTCGTCCACCACCGTCCAAGTGCGACGCCCATTCGAGGGCCGAACCGCCATGCTGATCGCCACGTTGTCGTTCCATCTCGTCGAAGAACACCCGCAGATAGCGGGGCAACGACAATGACAAGACGACCAGGCGTGACCTCGTCAGCGACGTACCTGCGAGCGAGTCACCCCCCGGTGATAACGGGCGGGCCCAGCAGCACGACGTTGCGTGCCTCGGTGAGGAACCCACCCGATGCCAGGGACGCGATCTGCTGACGGACAGCGGGTTGGGCGTCGAAGTCGAACTCCTCGAGCGTCTTGCGGGAACCGAACCCGGCTGCCCGAATCCGTAACTGCGCCCCGGATGCGTTCCTTGCTGCGACCTCACGGTCCAGGACCGCGGCGAGGTACTCCTCGTGGGTCCACCCGGCGTCGCGGGCGTGGTCTGCCAGTCGGCCGGCTGCTTCGGTGATCCGGGGCGCCTTCAACGCCGATGCCAGGTAGGTCAGCTGCTTGAGCGCCTCGCCTGCGTCGCTCTTGGTCTTCTTGCTGCTGGTCGTCATCAGGCCACCTCACCGTCGGTCAGTTCATCAGCCAGGGCGCCGTCGATGAGCCCGAACGCGCGGTCGTAGTCGGCCACGTCGCGGACCAGCTCCTCGTGCGGATCCGCCGCGGGTCGCGGGCGTTGGAACTGCTCACGCAGCACCTTCGCAACACTGACGTGGGCGGGGTCGGTGATGGTCATGCCACGCGCCCAGACCCGGTCATGGGCCGTGACGAGGCGTCCCTCGTGACGGACCTCGACGCGTGAGAGTCCGCGGTCACGTCGACGAACCGGCCGATCACCGCCGGATCGACGGAGTAGTCCGAGGAATCGACGCGGACGTAGTAGTCGCGTCCCAGCCGGACCCGGTTGACCCACCCGACCACGGGTGCGACCGGCGGCAACGGCAGCATCGCTGCCCGGTCGGCGTCGAGCAGATCGACCGGGCGGGACTTGATGGTGCGCACGACCCGGGCGTTCGCGAGTCCCAGCCAGTCGGCGAACTGGGTGTCGAAGTCGGCCGGGGAGGTGAAGTCACGCCCGGGTATGAAGGAGGTCTCGAAGAAGCCGTTGCGTCGCTCGACGATGCCCTTGGACTCCGGGTCATAGGGCTTCAAGCGTTGCAGCGTGGTGGCCAGGGTGCCGGTGAACGCCCCGACGCCTTCGGCGTGCCGTTTGCCGCGGCCGATGCCGGACTCGTTGTCCCAGATCAACCTGCGTGGGACCCGGCCGAGCAACTGGAGCAGCATCCACATGCCCAGCAGCAGATCGGCGGTGTGTCGGGTCGGGATCATCTTGGCGACCATGAACCGCGAGTGCGCGGCCGTGATCACCAGGACCGGCAACAACGTCTTGGAGCCATCCTCGAGCGGGATCTTCCTGGGCGGAAACCACAGATCGCACTGCACCGCGTCACCGGGCAACCACGTCAACCGGTCTGAGGGATCGACAGGGAGATGGTCAGGACGCAACCGCCGGACGTGGTCGCGGAACCACGTGATCGACCCCGTCCAGCCCACCCGCTCCGCGATCACCGTGGCCGGCATGTCCGGCGTCGTCTTGAGTAGCTGCCGCACGTGCGGCTCGAACGGCGTGAACGACGTCGGACCCACCGCACGCTCGTACTTCGGCGGCCGGTCCGAGGCCAACGCCCTCTCGACCGTCGACCTACCGACCCCGAGATCCCTCGCTACCTGACGCTGCGGAACACCGTCCGCGACCAGCCGCCGAATCAAGGCCCAATCCTCCACTGAGATCACACATCCAATCTGTCTGGGTGGCCTCGTTTTCGACCGTCGCTATGGCCTCGTTTTCAAGCGTCGTCGACAAGAGCATTGCTCGGTGCTTCTTTCGGGTCGACTCAGCCATTCCGGTGTCGATGCGAACCGGGCCAAGGTCGGGAGCAACTTCTTCGTAGAGTTTCACGACCACCCACCACCGGGCAGGTCTCGTGTCCACCTCTGGGCAGTTCCTACTGGCCCTTGGACTCCTGCTAGAGGCCCAACGACGTCATCGAGGTGCAGCGCGGTGGCTGGTGCCCCTCATCTTGCCCCTGGGATCTACGGCGACCAAGATCGGCACCTCCCTACGACCCGTCAAACCGCTCCCGCCGCCACCGTTCGGCCGGCACGATCGGTTCGTCCAGCCGACCTTGGGCTGCCAGAACATCCTCGAATTCGTCCAGGTGGCGCAGCATCCGTCGCGCCGCCGCGTCAGCATCGCCTTCCTGGATCGCCTTGGCGATTGTCACATGCGCCCGACGCGTGGCCTCAACGTCGTCATGGCTCAGCCGCTCGTCCGAGGAGTGCCACTCCAGCGCGTCGTGCAGCGCAGCTAGGACCACCTCGTACACCCCATTGTTGGAGCATTGACCAATGGCACCGTGGAATTCGACAGACTCACGGTAGCTCCGCTGAACCCCGTGATGCTGGGGGGCAATCTCCACCAGCCACTGCTTCTGCTCCGCGGTCGCCGCACGGGCCGCTTCCGCCGCCGCCGCCGGCTCGATCAACTTGCGCAAGGTAAACAGGTGCTTCAGCTCCGTCTGCCGAACCGAGAACAGTAGCGCCAGCGTGCGACTGACCTGTCCGATGTCAGGGTGGCAGACCCGGATGCCGCCCTTCGGCCCACGCTTGACGACGATGAGGCCGTCGGCCTCCAGAAGCCGAAGCGCCTCCCGGACCGTTCCACGGCTGAAGCCGTAGGTCTGCATGAGCTCGGCCTCGGACGGCAGCGCAGCGTCGGGCTCCATGCCGTCCCCGAGAATCAGCGCCCGCATATGGTTCGCGAGGATATCGGACGCCTTCGGCAGAGCGACGTGTCGGTTCATGCTTCTCGTTCCCAGGTCGGCACTTGAGCCTCTCCTCAACTTACATACCAAGAATTATACTAGATCGAGGGGTCGGAGGGCGATCAGTGGCCCCTAGTGCTCCACTAGACGGTATGACGTGACCGGTTCAGCCTGAGCTGGTTGCGGGCCGGGGCCTCACTCACAGAGATTCGTGGGTTACCAAGCAGGGGCCACCTGCTCGGCCTATCCGACAGTTGTGGGAGGCCCCGGTGTTCACCGAGCGTACGAGTGTTGGGCTCGACGTGCACGCACGATCTGTGCAGCGGCAGCGATCGACGGCGTCACGGGTGAGCTGTTCCAGACCAAGCTGACTCCATCCTACGACCACATCCGGTCCTGGCTGGGCGACCTGCCCGGACCGGTGGCCCTGGCCTACGAGGCCGGGCCGACCGGCTTCGGGCTATACCGGCACCTAGCCGGCGCTGGGATCCGGTGCGAGGTCGTCGTCCCGTCCAAGCTGCAGAAGCCGGCCGGGGATAGGGTCAAGACCGACGCCAAGGACGCGGTCCAGCTGGCACGGTTGCTGCGGCTGGATGAGATCACGCCGGTGGCGATCCCGACCCTCGACCAAGAGGCCGCCCGCGACCTGGTCCGTGCCCGCGAAGACTGCCGCAGCGACCTGATGCGGGCTCGGCACCGGTTGTCCAAGCTCCTGCTGCGCCACGGGGTTGTCTACTACGGCGGCGACGCCTGGACCGGCAAGCATGACCAGTGGCTGCGCACCGAAGCGCTCCCGCAGCTGACCTCTAGGGCGACCCGGCTGACCTTCGACGCCAACTACGAAACCGTCCTCGCGACCAAGGCCCGTCGCGACCGACTCGACGAGGCGATCGCGGAGATGGCTGCGGACTCCGAATTCACCCCAGTCGTGCGACGGCTGGGTTGCCTGCGCGGGATCAGCACCCTGACCGGGTTCGCACTCGCGGTCGAGATCGGCGACTGGCACCGGTTCACCGGCAACTCGATCGGCTCCTTCGTCGGGCTGATCCCGACCGAGTACTCCTCGGTCAGCTCACGCACCCTGGGCCCGATCACCAAGACCGGCAACGCTCACGCCCGGAGACTGTTGGTCGAGGCCGCCTGGCACCACCGGGCCAGATACCGGGTGGGGAAGACCACGCAGGATCGATGGAACCTCGCGCCCGCCGCGGCCCGCGCCCGAGGCGATGAAAGGGAACCGACGCCTGCACCAGCGGTGGGTGAAGTTCATCGACCGCCGCAAGCGCAGCACCGTCGCGAACGTCGCCATCGCTCGCGAGCTGGCGGGCTGGTGCTGGTCCTTGGACTGCTTCGCCGGCGTCATCGGCTCGGTGGCAGCACGTGGAGTGACCCGCGAGACTTCTATGAGCAGCCCGTCCCGGCGGGCGACGCTCGACCCTAGACACGCGGAACCGCTCCAGCCGAAACACCGTCCTGCGGTAACCAACCCGCGCATATCAGTCTGACCCGCGCGTCGCCAACGACACGCTCGCCGACCGCCCTGTCGAAGTAAGAGGCGCCCGCCCCGAACAACGGGACGGGCGCCTCACCATGCCTCTTGACAAGGGTTCACCCCAGATCGGGTCTATCCGAGAAACGGTGTAAGCGGCGGTTCTCATCTCAATGGTTCTCTGCCTTGGGCATCCGGTCGCCGAAGGTGATCGCGAAAGCGTTCAGTGCTGGCTTCCAGCGCATGGTCCATCGTGTCGGGCCGGGTGCCCTTGGGGTCCAGCGATCTGGTCACCAGGTACAGGCACTTCAGGGCGGCCTGCTCGGTCGGGAAGTGTCCCCGCACTGTGACCGCGCGGCGGTAGCGGGCGTTCAGCGACTCGATCGCGTTCGCGCTGTAGAGCACCGTGCGGATCTCGGCGTCGTAGTCCAAGAACGGCACGAACTGCTCCCAAGCGTTGCGCCACAACTGCCCGATCGCGGGGTGGGATTTGCCCCACTTCTCCTCGAACGCCGCCCACGCGGCCTCCCGGCACGGGGCCCGGTAGATCGGCTTGAGATCGACCGCGATCTGGCCCCAGTACTTCTTCGAGGCGTACCGGAAGGTGTTGCGGCGGATCAGGTGAATGATGCAGGTCTGCACGACCGCCTGGGGGAACACCGCCCCGACCGAGTCCGGCAGCCCCTTCAGCCCGTCGCAGACGACGAAGAACACGTCGGTGACCCCGCGGTTCTTCAGCTCGGTGAGCACGTGCAGCCAGAACTTGGAGCTCTCTCCGCCGCCGGTTCCGGCCCAGAGTCCCAGGACGTCCTTGTGAGCGGCCAGGTCGACCCCGATCGCGGCGTGGAACGGCCGGTTCGCGACCTGGCCGTCGCGGACCTTAACGTAGATCGCGTCGATGAACACCGCGGCGTAGACCTGGCGGCTTCTACTGGTCGTTTCGAATCCTGACTGGAAGGACTCGCAATGCCTCACTGGGCATGGAACAAGGCATCGGCGACGGCCAAGCGTCGCTACTTCGAGCTGATTCGCGAGGGATCCAGCGGCGCGGCCGCATCCCAGCAGGTTGGCGTGTCGCTCAGCTGTGGGCCGTTGTGGTTTTCGACGCTGGCTCGGTGAAGTTCACCGACAAGCCCCATCAGCAGGCGCTACTCCAAGCCCACCCCCACAACGGCTGCGCCGCCGGCGCTGAGCGCGTTGTCGGACCCCGCGGCCGAGGCTGCGATCCACACCGCGTGTCGGACCCTGCTGCTGCCTACCGTGCGTGCTGAGGCCGTCGCGATGGCCACCGCAGCAGCCAAGCAACGCCTGTCCCACAAGGCGTTCCTGGCCGAGGTCCTCCTGGCCGAGTGCGACGAACGCGACGCCCGACGCCAGGTCCGCCGGGTCAAGGAAGCCAAGTTCCCCCGCACCAAGAGGCTCACCGACTTCGACACCCGGGCATTGCCCGATCTACCCCCAGCGACCCTGGCGCACCTAGCGTCCGGGGAGCTGGATCGATAAAGGGGAACCACTGGTCCTGCTCGGTGACTCCGGGACCGGGAAGACCCACCTCCTCATCGCGTTGGGAACCGCCGCAGCCGAGCAAGGCAGACGGGGTCCGCTACGTCACCACCGCGGCCCTGGTCAACGAGCTCGTCGAGGCTGCCGACGACAAAGAGCTCTCCCGCGTCGTGGGCCGCTACGCCCGACTCGACCTGCTCTGCCTCGACGAGCTGGGCTACGTCCATTTGGATCCCCGCGGCGCGGAGCTGCTGTTCCAGATCATCACCGCCCGCGAAGAACGTGCATCGATCGCATGTGCGTCGAACGCGCCGTTCTCAGAATGGGGTGCGACGTTCACTGACCCCCGCCTGGCCGCCGCCGTCGTGGACCGCCTCACCTTCAACGCCCACATCATCCCGACCGGCAGCAGCTCCTACCGGCTCAACGCCACCACCCGAGCCCGGAAGGAGAACACCATGATCTGACTCCCGGCCCACCGACCCAGCAAGAAGTCAACAAGCAGGGTGGGGCCAAATCAGACCAGCACAGTGGGGCTGACGTCATGTGGAACGAGTAGACCGATCTGATGCCGACGTGGGCCAGGAGGTCACCCTCCTCGCCCCAGTCGACCTGGGCCTGGGCACCGGGAACGACCTCGAACCGGCGGTGCAGCCCTCGCAGCGGGTTCTCATCGCCCTCGTCCAGTTCCGCGGCGATCCGCGGCCGGGCTTCGGCGATGAACATCTTGGTGCGCTGGTAGTTGCCAGTGAAGCCGTGCTGCGCGACCAGCCGCTCGTGGACCAATGCCGCCTTCAACGTGATGTCGGCACGCAGCCACGCCTCGATCACGCCCACGAACGGGGTGATCAGCTTCGGTTGTGTGTTGCGCCTGACTTAGCGATAGAGATCGGCGTGTCGATCAGACAACATCCAACGGTTCTTCCGGCTCGATCAGGAGGATCTGGATATGTCCGAGAACGAGGGTTCATCCAAGCCCGCGAAGCGGCGTGCGAAGCGGTTCTTGACGCCGTCGCAGAAGTACGAGATCTGGCTTCGGCTGGTCCGCCAGGAGGTGACGATCGCCGAGGCCGCGGCCACCGAGCAGGTGGACCGGTCCACGATCATCCGGATCCGGACGGTGGCCAAGGTAGGCGCGCTGGCGGCACTGGCCGCCTCCAGGCCCGGGGTGGGCGCAAGGCAGCGCGACTACGAGCTGGAGCAGGCCCGGGCCGAGGTCGCCCGGCTTTCGGAGGCGTGCAAGGAGCTCGCGGTGAAGTTGACGTTGGTCGAGGGAAAAGGAGGCTGGGGCTGAGTGGCCGCGTCCCACGCCGTGTCGATGCGGTCACCAAGGCCAGCCTGCTGGACCTCCTCGACGACGCCCTCGACGCGGGCTGGACGCTGCGCCGCGCCGCTGGGGTACTCGAGCTCGGCGAGGTCCGGACCCACCGCTGGTTCGCCCGCCGAGCCCGCGGCCGGCTCACCGACCGGACGCCGGGCGGGTCCCCGATGCACGGACTCCTGGCCGAGGAGGCCGAACAGATCCTCGCCCTGTTCGAGGAGTGGGGCGAGACCGACCGATCGCACCGCAAGCTCGCGCACCGCGGCTCCTACCTGGGCCGGCTCTGGGTCTCACCCTCGAGCGTGCGCAGGGTCCTTCCCTTGCAGACAAGCACTTTCGGCCGTTGCCGAAGCCGGGGAAGTCGCGGGGTCGTCAGTTCCCGGAGTGGGTCGACTACACGCCCAACAGCAGCTTCGCACCGTCGGCTCCGAACCGCCTGCGGTCAACCAGGTCTGGGTGTCGGTTGTGAGTCTCGTCGGGCCGGGTGGTCTTGTGCGACCCGTAGCGGGCGCCCTCCTAGCCGTTCTCGCGGTAGAGCCGCTCGACCGTGCAGCGGGCGACGTCGTGGCCCTCGCCGCGCAGTTTGATCCACATCTTCCTAGACCCCAGCCGCTGGTTGAGCTTGTTGCGCCCCCGCAGCTGGAGGATCGCCTGGACGACGTCCTCGTCCCTCAGGGTCCCGCTTGCTGGGCTTCTTGTTGATCCACTCGTAATAGGTCGAAGGGCTGATCTTGACGCCGTGCTCGGACAGCACGGCGCACATGGGCTCGACTCCCCAGACAAGACCGACCCCGCCGGTGGCGGGGTCGGTCACCTGGTGGTCCTTGTGTTCGGCGATGAACCGAATCACCATCTCCCGGGCCGGTCGAGCTCGGCCCCGAAGAAAGGCTTGATATGTAGGTGATCAGCGAGTCGTTCCAGGATCGGCTAGGTGCCGGGCAGATGCTGGCCTTGGGTGTTCTCCGTGAGGAGGCCGGGATGCTTGGTTCTGGGTCGTTCACGCCGTGTCTGCTCAGTTCGGCCGGTGAGGTCCCGACCTTGGGCGACTCTTTGGTCGATGAGTACCTCCGGTTCACCGCGGCCCGGGTGCGGCCGAACACGCTAACGGCGCAGGTCTTCGATCTGAAGGTCTTCTTCACCGTGGTCGCCAAGCAGCCCCAGCAGGTCCGCATCCAGGACGTTCTCGGATTCATCGAGCAGCAACGCGCGCCGCGGCGCGGTGGCAACGTGGTCCGGATCGTCGACGGCGAAGCCGGGCTGGCGGCCTCAACGATCAAGCGCCGGTTGGCGACGATCTCTTCGTTCTTCGACTACCTGATGCTGCGCGGTATGTGCGATCGAAATCCGGTTCCGCGCAGCATGAACGCCCGACATCGCGGCCACCGCGGGTCCCCACTGATCCGAGCCCCGAAGAAGATGCCCCGAGTTCTCGCTCCCGAGGAGGTCGTCGCGTTGACCGCCGCGCTGCGGACGCTGCGGGATCAAGCGATGGTCTCCTTGATGGTCCACGCCGGGCTGCGCCGGTGCGAGGTCCTCGGGCTGCGGTTCGGCGACATCCACATCGGTGACCGGCGCGTGTTCATCGCCAACGGCAAGGGCGGCCACCAGCGGCTGGTTCCGGTCGTGCCCGGCTTCCTCGTGCTGCTCGCCGCCTACCTCGCCGGCGAACGCCCCGACGACGCGGTCGACGACCACGTGTTCGTGGTCCTCAAGGGACCTCATCGGGGTCGGCCCCTGAGTGCAGCCGGACTCGACCAAGTTCTCCAGGGTGCCCGGACACGAGCCGGTTTGACACATGCGACCTGCCACGAGCTCCGACACACCTGCTTCACCCGGCTCCGCGAAGCCGGGATGGCGCTCGAGGCGATCCAGGCCCAAGCCGGGCACGCCTCGATCGAAACCACCCGGATCTACCTGCACCTGTCCAACGACTGGCTCGCCGGCGAGTACCAGCGAGCCATGGCCATCCTCGACAACTGGGACGATCAAGGAGCCAAAACATGAGCGAAACGGCCGCGGTCTTCGAGCCAGCACCCGAGCTGGGCATGATGTCCAATCCGACGTCGGAGCCGTCGGCGACCCCGACGCTGCACTCAGCAGCGGACGCCTACATCAGTGCCGGAACGACCGAGCCCGGACGCGTATGCCGGCGCCGTGGCGTGGTCGGCTTCCTGCGCCGCTACGGCGACCTGACCAGTTGGGCCGCCACATCGGTCGAGGAACGTCGCAGCACCCGCAGCGACGAGATGGTCTTCGCCGGGCATGCCCTGGTGCACTGCGGCGTCCCGGTCGACGTCGCGTTCGTGGTCACCTCGGGCTGCCGATGGGGCAAGTACATCGCCGACGCCTACCCTGACCAGGCCGCCAAGTTCGCCGAACAAGCCGCTGACCTGGGCTTCTGTGAACGCGAAGGGCACCGGATGTGGGCTTGGCTCGCCAAGATCTGCATCGTCACCGGGCTCGCCCCCGACCAGCTCACCCCTGACGCCTATCGCGATGCCCGCACCCAGGTCCACGACACCGTTGTCACGCTGCGCGGCTACCGGCCCCAGTCGTTGTCGACGCCCTTGTTCGACCTGGACGCCGTGATGTTCCACCGCGGCCAAGCGCCGCCGCCCGACATCCGACGTCGCTGGACGGGACGCCCGGTCAAGGAGGTCACCTGGGAGCAGCTCGCCGAACAGGCGCCGGTCATGGTCGCGACCATGCGTCGCTATCTCGAGCAGTGCCTGCTTAGCCTCGATCCACCGATGAGGCGGGGCTGAGCGCGCGCCGTCTGTGACGAGT
>NZ_JASEEQ010000028.1 GCF_030019515.1 Nocardioides sp.
GAGACGCGCCTGGAGATCGTCCGCGCGCTGCGCCTGCTGCGCTCCAAGCGCGAGATCCTGCCCGCGAAGAAGCATGGCAACATCCCGCTGTGAGGGCGCCCCGCAGACCCCGGTGAGACGAAAGGCAACGGTGAGCTGAGAGTGGACGAGACCACCGAGAGCACTCCCGCACGCCCGCTCCTCCGCGTGGTCCGCGGCGACGCGACGCCCGAGGAGGTGGCCGCGGTGGTGGCGCTCTTCGCCGCCCTGCGGAGCACCGAGCCGCCCGCGCGCCGGCCCGCGCCGGTGTGGGGGGCCAACCACCGCCGGGTGCGCCAGGCGCTGCCGCACGGTCCCGGCGGGTGGCGGTCGAGCGCCCTCCCGCGCTGACCGGATGTGGTCCAGACCACCACGCGGCCGGAATTGGGCGAATCTTTGAGGTTTACCGTGTGGCGTCTTGAGGTGCGTTCCCGAGACTGGTGAGACCAGAGAGAGCCGGGAGACGACGAGCGTGGACGCGAACAAGACGGATCCGGCGGCTCGGCCGTCGGCACCGGAGACCGGGCGCGAGAACCACCCCTACGTGCGCACCGCCGACCCCGGGCTCGCCGCCTACGAGGGCGACTTCCTCGGCGAGGTCGAGGACCTGCCGACGTACCGTCCGACGGTCGGCTGCATCATCCCCGCGTACAACGAGGCCGACACCATCGCCGGCGTCCTGGACTCCCTCCTCCAGCAGACCCGGCTGCCGGACACGATCCACGTCATCATCAACAACACCAGCGACGACTCCGTCGAGATCGCCAGCCACTACGCCGGCCCGCACACCCGGCTGACGCCGTCCGGTGAGCAGAGCACGGTCGTCTACGTCCACGACATCGGCAAGAACCCCGACAAGAAGGTCGGCGCCCTCAACTACGGCTACTCGCTGGTGGAGACGATGGACTACCTCCTCGGCGTGGACGGCGACACCACCCCGGAGCCGGACGCCATCGAGCACCTGGTCGACGAGATCGCCAGCGACGACCGGATCGGCGGCATCTCCGCGATCTACTCGATCGACGACAGCGCCCTGGACGGGTGGATGCCGAAGTTCCTGATCGCGGGCCAGCGGGCGCAGTTCTCGGCGTTCAACATGCAGAACCTGCTCAAGGGCCGCAACATGGCCGTCCTCGGCGGCCAGTTCTCGATCTTCTCGACCCAGGCGCTGCGAGACGTGCTGCGCGAGAGCCACCAGCGCACCCCGTGGGTCAACGACAGCGAGGTCGAGGACTCGCTCCTCTCGCTGCAGATCAAGAGCGCCGGCTACCTCACCAAGATCAGCGCCCGGGCCCGTGCCCACGTCGGCGGCATGGACACGCTGCGCTCCCTGGACGCCCAGCAGGTGAAGTGGAACTTCGGCGCGATCGACCTGATGTGGCCCGGCCAGCGCGGCGACACCAAGGGCCAGCCCTTCCACCCCAACCTGCGGCTGCGGTGGTTCGAGCACATGTCGATGGTCATCAACATCACCACGCGCACGCTGTTCGTCCTGCTGCTCGCCGGCTCGCTCAACATCCACGCGTTCGTGTTCAGCCCGTGGTGGCTGATCCCGCCGACGGCGGCGATCTGGCTGAACTTCCGCGTGGCCCGGTCGATGGCGTTCGCCAACCGGCGCGACTACCTCTTCGCGATGCTGATCGTCCCGGCCGAGGCCTACATGGTGATCCGGATGGGCCACTTCATCCGGGCCTGGCTGAAGTTCTTCAGCCGACAGCAGACCGACAACTGGGCGGCCCAGGCCAAGGCCGAGCGCGGCAAGGGCATCGCCTGGACCTACCCGTTCGTCGCGTTCGGCGTCATCTTCGCCGCCTTCGCCGTGATCTGGACCCAGCTCCTCTCGATCCCGCTGCGCTCAGACATCCTGGCGGTCTGCTGGCCCATCCTCGGGGTGATCACGGTGCTGCAGACCGCATGGATGATCATCAAGGCCATGAAGCGCTACCGCGGCTTCAAGGCCTGACCCGCCAGCTCCCGCCCCGTCCCCAGGAGATCCGATGCCTCGCACCCGCTCGCGCCTGTTCCCGGCCGTGGTGACCCTCGCCACCGTCGCGGTACTGCTGGGCGGCTGCTCGGCCCTCGACGGGCTGACCGGCTCCGACGACCCGGACGCGTCGCCCAGCGCCTCGCCGATCGCCACGGAGACGCCGTACGACTCGCAGTTCACCCGCGACGGCACGTTCCAGTCCCACATCGACGTCAACGGGCTGGACTTCGTGTACACGCTGTACCCGACCAAGTCCACGCCGCGCACGAACGAGTGGTACCCGAAGGGCAACAAGTTCTTCTCGTTCACCTTCCAGGCCTACGACCTGGATCGCGGGCTGCGCGACAGGTTCGCGACCAAGCGGATGGTCTACCTGGACCACATCACGGTGACCTCGGAGACCAAGACCACCGACGGCGGGCGGGTCCAGCACCCCTACCGGCTGGACGTCGTCGCGAAGGACGTCACCTTCGACCCCGAGCCGCTGACGACCAAGTACGGAATGATCATCACCTCCCCCAAGGGCGCCTTCGAGCTGCGCAACCAGAAGATCGGGGGCACCGCCCCCGACACCCGGGGCATCGACCTGCTGTTCACCGCGACCGTCTGGATCCAGGAGAGCCCGGGGTCGACCAAGTTCTACAAGAAGGTGATCCGGCAGAAGGTGCCGATCGCGATCTTCGAGAGCGACAAGCCGACGCAGGCCCAGTCGATCCCGGTCGACGCGAACTGAACGTTCGTCGGTGGGACGTCGCCCTGCGGGCGAGTCGGAGAGTGCGGTTCCTGGGATGAACCAGGTCGATCCCATCCGCCGCACTCTCGACAGGCAGCGACCCCGGCCACCCGGACGTCCGGAGCTAGACGGACTCGGCGAGCCGGTAGCCGACGCCCCGGACCGTCTCGATGTAGCGCGGCGTGGCCGCGTCGTCGCCGATCTTGCGGCGCAGGTTGGCGATGTGCACCTCGACCGAGCGCTTGTCGGCCTCGTTCACGAAGTACGACGTGACGTACTGCTGGCCGCGCATGGTGAGCACCAGGTCCGCCTTGCTGCGCACCCGCCGGCCGGTGCTCAGCAGCGAGGCGAGCAGGTCGAACTCGGTGCGGGTCAGGTCCACGGCCGCTCCGTTCACGGTCACGACCCGGGTCTCACTGTTCAGCGCCAGCCCGTTGAGGCGGACCCAGCCGCCCTGGGCCTGCGGCGCACCGGTGTCGGCCACGTGCTGCAGGTGCGCCGGCGCGGCCGGCTGCGGTGGCACCGGCTGCTGCACCGGCTGGGCGGGCGCCTGCGGCGCTGGCTGGGCGGGCGGCTGCTGGTAGGCCGGGGGCGGGTACTGCTGCGGAGCCGGCGGCTGGACCATCGCCGGCGGCGGTGCCTGGTGCTCGGGCTGGTGGAGCGGCTGCAGTGGGTGGTCGGCCGCGAGGTCGCGGGCCGCGGCGGCGGCCCAGGACTCCTGGCGGGGGTGGTGCTCCGTGAGGTGACCCTCGTCGTCCGCCCACCCGGCAGGCGTGTCGTAGCGGGTCCGCGGACGGCGCAGCATCGAGTCCGCCCGGGCGCGCAGCTCGCGCGGGCGGAAGGGCTTGACCAAGTAGTCGTCGGCGCCGGCCTCGAAGCCCTGCACGACGTCGATCTCGTCGGCGAGCGCGGTGATCATGATCAGGTAGGTGTTGCTGAACTCGCGCAGCCGCTTCGCGGCGGCGAAGCCGTCCATCCCCGGCATGTTCACGTCGAGGGTGGTGAGCAGCGGGTTGTGCTGGCGCACGGCCTCCACGCCGTCCGGGCCGTTCTCCGTGACGACCGTGCGGAATCCGGACTGGGTCAGCACGATGTCGATCAGGTCGCGGACATCGGGGTCATCCTCGATGATGACTGCCACCCAGTCGCTGCCCGCCCGCATGTGGCGAATGCTAACAACGTGCGCCCCGTCGGCACCGGCAGGTCCGGCGCCAGCGCGCCGGGGGTCGGTCCCGGCGGGGTGATTCTCACCACCCGGAGGAGACGGCCATCGCCAGGGCCCGCTCGGGCCAGAAGCGGCCGGCGGGCGGCCCGCCCCCGCACTCGCCGTCGCTCTCCCCCGGCGGCTTGACCCAGACGTAGGCGTCCAGGTGCTCCACGTCCCCCTCCGGGGCCGGGGCCGGGTCGGTGCCGTAGGCGCGGCCGGTGGGGTTGCACCAGTCCTCGGTCGAGCCGTTGCCGTTGCGGCCGGTGTCGATGATGAAGTGGGCGCCGTCGAGCAGCGCGCTCAGCTGCTCGCCGTACGCACGCTCGTCGGCATCGGTCTGGTAGTTCGAGACGTTGGTCGCGAAGCCGCGGGCCCGGTCGATCCCGGCCTGCTGCAGCAGCGGCGCGAGCCGGTCCGGCTCGATCCAGTTCGAGTGGCCCCCGTCGACGTACGTCGCGACCCCCGCGTCGGCGAGCCGGGTCACCGCGTCCGCGATCAGCCGCACCCGCTCCGAGCGGCGGTCGCACGCGATCGCCGAGGCGAGCGCGTCCGGCTCGACGACCGCGACGACCGGGATCGACGCATCGGCCGCCGCGACGGCGTCCGCGATCTCCTGCACCCAGGGCTCGTACTGGTCCACGGTGAGCCCGCCGCCGGAGAAGCCGCCCGTGCAGTCGCGATCGGGGATCCCGTAGACCACGAAGGTCGGCACCTGGCCAGCCGCATCGGCGGCCCCGACGACGCGCGCGACCAACGGGGCAACCGAGCCGGGTGGGTACTCCTCGGGGGTCAGCCAGATCCCCTGCGGGGTGTCCGCGAGCCGGGAGAGGACCCGCTCCGCGTCGGCGTCACCCCCGGCGTGCGCTGCGGCCTGGGCCGTCCGCGAATCCGGGTCCGCGAAGCCGGACCGGCCCGCATAGGGATTGGTCGCCGCGGGGTCCGCGCTGCTCGGGGCGTCGTCCGGCTCCCCCTCGTCGGCCAGGCAGCCACCCAGGGCGAGCACGGCGACGACCACGGCGACCAGCGACAGGACCGGGAGCCGGGGCGGCGAGGGGCGGCGGCGCACCGCGCCATCATGCCCGAGGCACGCCTCGACCCCGCTGCCGGTGCGCGCGGCGTGGCGGCCCGCACCGCCCGCGCTGCGCCGCGGATGCTTGAATCGCCCGCGTGACCTCCCCCGCGCCGCTGGTCCTCGCGTCCGCCTCCCCCGCCCGGCTCGCCACCCTGCGCAGCGCCGGGCTCGACCCGACCGTGGTCGTGTCCGGGGTCGACGAGTCGCAGCTCGACGGGCTGCCGCCGACCGAGCTCGCCCTCCAGCTCGCGGAGCTGAAGTCCGCGGCCGTCGCGGGCCGGAGCGACCTGCCCGACGGAGCGCTGGTCCTGGGCTGCGACTCGGTCCTGGAGCTGGACGGCGCCGCGCTCGGCAAGCCGGCCGACGCCGACGAGGCGGTCGAGCGCTGGCGGGCGATGCGCGGGCGCACCGGCGTGCTGCTGACCGGGCACTGCCTGACCGACACCGCCTCCGGCCGGGTCGCCGCGGCGACCGCCGCGACGACGGTCCACTTCGCGGAGGTGACCGACGACGAGGTCGCGGCGTACGTCGCCACCGGCGAGCCGCTGGCCGTCGCGGGCGCGTTCACCGTCGACGGCCTGGGCGGCGCGTTCGTCACCGGGATCGAGGGCGACCACCACAACGTGGTGGGCGTCAGTCTCCCGCTGCTCAGGGACCTGGTCGCCGAGCTGGGTCACTCCTGGACGGATCTGTGGAGTCGGTGAGGACGACCTCGGCCTCCGCCGATCGCTCCGCGTCGACGAGCTCGCCGATGTCGAAGACCTGGAGCGGGTTGTGCATCAGGTCGGGCAGGTGCACCGGCAGCCTGAAGACCAGGGTGCGGAACAGGTAGAAGCGCGCGACGAGGCCGAGGAACAGGCCGATCACGTTGGCCGAGACGTTGTCCGACCACGGGTCGGACAGGCCGAGCGCATTGCGGCTCAGCCACAGGCACGCGATCGGGATCAACATCGTCACGACGTTGATCGCGAAGAACGCGGTGCGGCCGCCGTCGGCCGAGCGCGGCGGACGGTGCTTGAACACCCAGGTGCGGCTGCCTCGGTAGCTGATCAGCATGCCGACGGTGTTGGCGATGACGTATCCCAGGTAGGGCTGGCCGTCGAGCAGCGCCTGGTGCGAGGTGTTGAACCCGTGCACGAGGAAGTTGAAGATCACGAACGCGACGATCGTCGCGATGCCACCCACGGCGAGGAACCGGTACGCCTCGGTGAAGACGCGTCCCCACCGACCACCCATGCGCCCAGGCTAACCGGTCGACCTACCCGAGCAGCGCTCCGCCACCGAGCGCGCCTCCGTAACCACAACGCGCCTCCGTAACCACAACGAGGAACGACCGACCCGAGGACCGACTCCGCGTCCCGCGTGGCGGCGAAGCCGACACGCGAGACGCGGGCGGCGAACCGACACGCGAGACGCGGACTCGGTTACTCCACCGGTAGGCCGAGCCCCCGGGCGATCAGCATCCGCTGCACCTCGGAGGTGCCCTCCCCGATCTCGAGGACCTTGGCGTCGCGGTAAAAGCGGGCGACCGGGTACTCCTCCATGAAGCCGTAGCCCCCGAACACCTGGGTGGCGATCCGGGTGGCCGTCACCGCCGACTCGGTCGCGTAGAGCTTCGCGACGGCCGCGGCCTGCTTGAAGTCCTTCATCGACGCGCCGCCCCCACCACGCTGGCTGTCCTTCATCGCGGCCGCGCGGTAGGTGAGCAGCCGGCTGGCGTGCAGCATCACCTCCAGGTCGGCGATCTGGAACGCGACGCCCTGCTTGCGCCCGATCGGCCCGCCGAAGGTCTGCCGTTCGCCGGCGTACTCCAGGCTCAGGTCCAGGCAGGCCTGGATGCAGCCGACGGCGAGGGCCGCGATCGCGACCCGCCCGTCATCGAGGGTGGCCAGGAACTGGGCGTAGCCGCGGCCACGCTCGCCGAGCAGGTTGGCCTCGGGGACCCGTACGTCCTCGAGCGTCAGCGGGTGGGTGTCGGAGGCGTGCCAGCCGAGCTTGTCGTACGCCTTCTCGGCGGTGAAGCCGGGCGTCCCGCTGGGCACCATGATCGTGCTGATCTCCGCGGACCCGTTCTCGCGGTTCCCGGTGCGCGCGGTCACGGTCACCACGCTGGTCAGGTCGGAGCCGGAGTTGGTGATGAACTGCTTGGACCCGTTGATCACCCACTCCCCGTTCTCGAGGACGGCCCGGGTCCTGGTCGCACCGGCGTCGGAGCCCGCACCCGGCTCGGTCAGGCCGAAGCCGGCGAGCCGGTCGCCGGAGACCAGGTCCGGCAGCCAGGTGCGACGCTGCTCCTCGGTGCCGTAGGTCAGGATCGGGCTGATGCCGAGGCCGACCGCGGCCTCGAGCGTGATGCCCAGCGACTGGTCGACGCGGCCGACCTCCTCGATCGCCACGCACAGGCTGGTGAAGTCACCGTCCTCGCCGGCCCCGCCGTACTCCTCCGGTGCGGTGAGCCCGAAGAGCCCGAGCGCGCCCATCTTGCGCACGACGTCGACCGGGAAGTGGTGCTCGCGGTCCCACCGCGCGGCGTGTGGCCTGATCTCGGCCTCCGCGAACTCGCGGACGCTGCGGCGGAACTCCTCGTGCTCGCGGGACAGCTCGTAGCTCGACGACTCGCTCATGGGCGCCACCCTAACCCGCCCGGTTAGCGATTGTTAACCACTGACCCGTGGCGGGGCAGGTGTGCCCGGGGCCGATCTCGAGGTAGCCGGGCGGTCACCTGTCAGCCAGCTCGGGTCGCGCGCTCGAGCGCTTGGAGCGCGTGCTCGTACTTCGCACCCGTGGCTCGGCTCAGTCCGATCTCGCAGGTCCGGTTCGAGGACAGGTAGAGGTCGTGTTCCGTCTGACGCACCTCGGCCGCCTCTGCGGCGGTGGCACTCGCCGTCAGTTCGGGATGCAACATGCCGCGGTCCCCGGCGAAGGCGCAGCAACCCCAATCGGTCGGCACGACCACTTCGGTCGCCAGCGCTGCCGCGATGGTCGTCAGTGAGTCAGTGACTCCCAACCGGGTCGTCGAACAGGTGGGATGAACCGCGGCCGACCGCACCTGACGAGGTGCCGGAAGCCGCGGGAGCAGTTCCGCAACCGTGAACGCCAAGGCGTCGACCACCCGTACTCCGGGGAAGTCACGATCCGGCCCAAGTAGTGCGGCCAGTCCCTCCGTGCACGACGAGGCCTCGCAGACGACGGGGAGGCGCCCGTGGTCGGTGGCCTCCCACACCGCGGGTAGGACCCGCGCCCGCATGGCTTCGCGTCCTTCGGTCAGACCCTTGGACTTCCACGGGGTCGCGCAACACAGCGAGTCGATGCCCGGGGGGACATCGACGGCGACACCGGCTCGCCGACAGAGTGCGTCGAACGCACCCGCCGCATCACTGTCTGGGTGTGCGGTTCCGAACATGGCTCCGACACATGCAGGGAAGTGGACGGCAACCGGTGCCGGCGTAGGTGTGGCCAGTCGGCTGCGGCGCTTCCCGCCGCTCGGGAGGTCGGCGGTCCAGGCCGGCACCTTCTCCTCCCCCAGCGCCCGGCGTGCCACCGCCGTTCCTCGCGCGGGGACGGCGGACGGCAGCCGTGCGGCCGCGCTCAGGGCCAGGGAGGCACCCTGGGTGGCGCCCTGCCAATGTCGGGCTGCGCGACCCCACATCGTCTTGCTGGTCACGGTCTGCCGCTCGGCGCGAAGTCGGGTCACCAGGGCGCCCGTGTCGATCAGTACCGGGCAGGCGGTCTGACACATCCCGTCCACGGCACAGGTGTCGATCCCCGCGTAGTCGTAGTCCGCCTCCAGCTCGTCGACCAATCCCTGGTCGCCGCGGCTCCGAGCCTCGGCGATCTCTCTGCGCAAGGCGATCCGTGTGCGTGGAGTCAGCGTCAGGTCCTTGCTGGGGCACACCGGCTCACAGAACCCGCACTCGACGCACCGGTCGACCTCCTCCTCGACCGTCGGAGTCGTCTTGAGATGAGCGACATGCGCCTGGGGGTCGTCGCTGATCACCACGCCCGGGTTCAAGATGCCCACGGGATCGAACAGGTTCTTCACCTGGACCATGACGTCATAGAGCTCGTCTCCGTACTGACGACGTACGAACGGCGCCATGATCCGGCCGGTGCCGTGCTCCGCCTTGAGCGTGCCGCCCGCTCCGAGCACCAGGTCCACCATGTCGTCGGTGAACGCGAGGTACCGCTCCCGCAGCCCTGGCCGATCAAATCGCTCGTTGAGCATGAAGTGGACGTTGCCGTCCTTGGCATGACCGAAGATGACGCTGTCCCGATAGGCGTAGGTCGCAAACATCTCGACGAGGTTCTCGCACACCCGGCCGAGACTCTCCACGGGAACCGCGATGTCCTCCAGGAGCGCGGTCGTCCCCGACGGTCGGTGACCGGCCACGGCCGCGTAGAGGCCCTTCCGCAGCTGCCACAGTGCTGCACGACGAGACGAGTCCCCTGTCAGCTGCGGTGGGACGGGCAGGGCGAGGCCGTCGAGGGTCTTGGCGCTTTGGGAGACACGGTCGGCGAGGACGTCGGCCTCCCGTTCCTGGTGCTCGACCAGCAGAGCCGCATGCTCGTGGACGTCGAGACCCGTGATGACCTCAGGTGCCCGCGGATCCATCTGAGAGACGCGGAGGGACGTGGCGTCCATGAGCTCGATCGTCGTGAATCCGGCGGCAACGAGCTCCGGCAGAGCGTTCGTGGCGCGGTCCAGGTCGTCGAAGACGACGAGCCCAGTAGCCGCATGCGGACGGACCGGCACGGTGCGGAACGTCGCCTCGGCGACGAACGCCAGCGTGCCTTCACTGCCGACGACGAGATGGGCCAGGATGTCGACCGCCCGGTCGAAGTCGAGGAACGAGTTCAACCCGTAGCCCATCGTGTTCTTCATCGCGAACTGGCGCTCGATCTCACGCACCGACGTCGAGTTGGAGCGCACCCGGTCCCGCAGCCGTAGTAGCCCGCCGTGCAACTCCGGCTCGACCCGAGCCAGCCGCTGTTCGGCATCGACTGCGCCGGTGTCGATCGTGGTCCCGCTGGCGAGCACCACCGCTGCCGACTCCAGCGTCCGGTAGGTGTTGAGCGCGACCCCACAGGCCATGCCACTCGAGTTGTTGGCGACCACGCCGCCCACGGTGCAGGCCGCCTCGCTCGCCGGATCCGGACCGAGACTCGTGCCATAGGGAGCCAACCGGGCGTTCACGGCGCGCACGGTCGCGCCCGGCTGCACGGAGACTCGCGCCCCGTCGTCGAGGACCGTGATCGTCCGGAAGTGCTTGCGGGTGTCGACGAGCACGTTGTCCGAGCCGGCCTGCCCGCTGAGGCTGGTGCCTCCGGCACGGAACGTCAGCGGCTCGGCGAGGGCACGGCAAGCGCGCAGGATCGCCGCGACCTCGTCACTGTGGGCGGCGGTCACCACCAGCTCCGGGACCAGCAAGTAGTGCGAGGCGTCGTGCGCGCGCGCCAGCCTGACCGATGCCCGATCGGTGACCCGCCCGGGCGCGGCCGTCTCGAGCGCCTCGAGCAGCGCCGGCCGGACCTTCCTCGACGGCACGACCGGCACTAGTGCGGACCGATGACGGTCTGGCG
This sequence comes from Nocardioides sp., assembly GCF_030019515.1. Classification (GTDB taxonomy): domain Bacteria; phylum Actinomycetota; class Actinomycetes; order Propionibacteriales; family Nocardioidaceae; genus Nocardioides. The sequence continues at coordinate 10,598 of NZ_JASEEQ010000028.1, forward strand.
CTGGGTCCCGAGCCGGTCGATGCCGAGCTCCATCACGTCGCCGGGCTGGAGCCAGATCTGCGGGTCGTGCCCCATCCCGACTCCCGGGGGGGTCCCGGTGTTGATCAGGTCCCCCGGCTCGAGCACCATGAACTGGCTCAGGTAGCGCACGATGAAGTAGGGATCGAAGATCATCGTCGACGTCGACCCGTCCTGGCGGCGGGTGCCGTTCACGTCCAGCCACATGTCCAGGGCCAGCACGTCGTCGATCTCGTCCGCGGTAGCCAGCCACGGCCCGGCCGGGTTGAACGTCTCGGCGGACTTGCCCTTGGACCATTGCCCGGAGCGCTCCAGCTGGAAGGCGCGCTCGCTCACGTCGTTGACCAGGACGAACCCGGCGATCGAGTCGCGCGCCTCCTCGTCGGTCTCGAGGTAGCTGCAGCGGCGGCCCACGACGATGCCGAGCTCGACCTCCCAGTCCGTCTTCGTGGCGTCGCGGGGGATGCGCACGTCGTCGTCGGGTCCGACCAGCGTGTTGGGCGACTTGGTGAAGAGGATCGGCTCCTCAGGGACGGCTTGGCCGGTCTCGGCGGCGTGATCGCTGTAGTTGAGCCCGATGCAGAGGATCTGGTGTGGCCTCGCGATGGGCGCGCCGACCCGCTCATCGGCGAACCGGCACCGCAGATCGGCTCGGGCGGCCCGCTCCTCGACGAGGTCGGCGAGAGAGGCCAGCCCGCCACCGGCGAAGAATCGCTCGTCGAAGTCGGCGAACACGTCCGAGACGTCGATGTAGGTCTCGTCGTCGAGCCGGACCACGGGACGCTCCGATCCAGCGGGACCAAGGCGCATGAGGTGCATGGGGCGATCACTCTCTTCTGTGGGATTGTCGTTCCCGCGGCGTGGGGTACCTCGCCTGCGGTGTGGTGCGTACCGTCAGAACCTGGCGGACAGGCCGCCGTCAACGGTGACCGCCTGGCCGGTGATGTAGCTGTTCTGCTCGCTGGCAAGGAAAGCCACGACGTGTGCGATCTCCTCCGGCCGCGCGGCGCGACGCAGCGGAAGTCGTCCCTGACCGATGTAGACGTCGGTGAAGGGGACACCGAGCAACTCGTCCTCACCGTCAACAACGGACATTCGCGTCGCCACGAACCCCGGCGCCACGGCGTTGACGAGGACGCCGTGGTCCGCCAGCTCGAGGGCGGCCGTCCGGGTCGCCGCCTCCAGGCCACCCTTCGAGACGTCGTAGGCCAGCGACATCGGCTCGCTCAAGCGGGCGTGGATGCTGGTCACGTTGACGACCCGCCCATAGCCCTGCGCCGACATCGGCCCGCAGAGCGACCGCATCAGGATCACCGGCGCGTGGAGGTTCACGGCGAGCGTGCGGTCATAGGCCGCGAGGTCCAGATCGAGCACCGGGCTGGCCACGAACATCCCGGCGCAGTTCACCAGGACGTCGACAGAGCCCAACCGCGAGAGCACCTGTGGGACCGCCGCCTCCAGGGCCGAGCGGTCTGCGAGGTCGACCCGGACGTCCTCCGGGCCGGCGTCAAGGTCCAGCACGAGAACCTGAGCGCCGGCCGCCCGAAGGAGCACCGCGATCGCCGCACCGATGCCGTGCGAGCCGCCGGTCACGACCGCCCGTCGGCCCGAGAAGTCGTACGCCGATGCTCCGGACGCCGCACTCGGCTGCGCGTCGTGGTCACTCACCCTTGAGCCCGCCTGCCGTGAGCCCGCGGATGAAGTAGCGCTGACCGAACATGTAGGCGGCTGCGAGCGGAAGGGTGGCTACGACCATGCCGGCCATCACAGTCGGGATGTCCAGGCTGTAGCGGCTCTGGAACCCGGTGATCCCCACCATCAGGGTCTTCTTCTCGTCGGTCTGCAAGAACACGAGCGCGAGCAGCAGCTCGTTCCACGCCCACAGCAGGTTCACCACCACGAGCGTGGCCACCGGCGCCCCGGACAGCGGCAGCACGATGCGGCGGAAGACCTGGAACGGCGAGGCACCGTCAAGGGCGGCGGCCTCCAGCAAGCTGGCGGGGATGGTCCTGAAGAAGTTCGCCAACAGGTAGATCGAGAATGGCAGCATCAGGCCGACGTACACGAGGATGACGATGCGGTAGGTCGAGATCCAGCCGAGTTCGGCGCCCACCTGGAACAGCGGCATGAGCAGCACGACCGGCGGCACGACCATGAGGGAGACGGTGATCCCGAGGACGGTGTCGCGTCCGCGGAACGGCCAGTTCACCAGGCCCCACGCCGCGAGTGCCGCGATGACCATGGTCATCAGGACCGCGGAGAACGTGACCAGCACCGAGTTCAACAACCACTGGGTGAACTGGTCGTTGAACGTCGTGCGGTATGCCCCCAGGCTCGGGTTCCCGGGAAGCGCCCAAGGATGGTCCAGGAAGTCAGATTGAGACTTCAGCGAGCCGGTCACCATCAGGTACCCCGGACCGAGTGCGACGACACACAGCGTGATCAGCACGACGTGCCGCGAGGCCACACCGAGGCGGTGGGTCAGCATTGCGAGCTCCTAGTCACCGAAGGTGCCCCCGTCGGCGCGCTGGACGCGGAAGAACCCCACGATCAGGACGAGCGTGGAGAGGAACAGCAGCACGGCGGCGGCGCTGGCGAGCTCCGGCGCCTGGTCCTGGAAGGCGGTCCGGTAGATGTACAGCTCGGTCACGACCGTGGATGTACCGGGCCCGCCCTGGCCGTTGGTCATGACGAAGACGTAGTTGAAGACCCACGACACCATCACGATGGCCTCGCTGATCACGTAGAAGATCACCAGCGGCCGCATCTGGGGGATCGTGACGTGCCAGTGCATGCGGAAGAACCCGGCGCCGTCCAGCTTGGCGGACTCGTAGACGTCTTCAGGCAGCGACATCATCCGGGCCAGGAACAGCACGATCCCGAACCCGACCTCCTTCCAGACGATCACGCCGCCCATCGTCCACAGAGCCAGCTGCGGATTGCCGAGCCAGTCGTGGGTCAAGGAGCCCAGCCCGAGGCCGTCGAGTGTGCCGTTGAGCGCTCCGTTGAGCTGCAGCAGCTGGCCGAAGACCACGCCGATGACCGGGATCGGGAGGATGTACGGCAGGAAAAGGATCGCCCGGTAGGCGACGATGCCGCGCCGGGTCTCGAAGAGCATCACCGCCACGAGCAGGGCCAGCAGGACGAGGACCGGGACCGCGAGGAGCAGCAGGGTGTTGTGCCAGATCGCAGTGCGGAACAACGGGTCGGAGAGGACCAGGCTGAAGTTCTCGAACCCGACCCAGGCGTCCTCATACTGGAACGACTGTCTGGCCAGCTCGAACATCGAGTACGCGAACACGAACAGGATCGCGAGGGCGGCAGGCGCGACCCACGGCAGCGGGCCGAGGCGATGGGCCAGGCCCCGTCGGACCGGCCGGGGGGCCGGTCCGACGGAGGCCACGTCGGTTGTCATCGGGCGCTAGTCCGTCCAGCCCTCGAAGTTGTCCACCAGGGACCGGTCGGTGCGACGCAGTCTCTCGGCCTCGGCCTGCATGTCCGCGGCCGCCTCCTCACCGGACTTCGATCCCTGGAGGACCAGCTGCACGCCGGCGAACACGGCCTTGCCGTCCAGTGCGGAGGGGATGAAGTTCTCCAGATAGGGGGCTCCATCGGCGGCGTAGGCGAAGAGCTGCTTCTTCACCGGGTCGTCGACCTTGGACATGTCGAATCGGTCGTCGGCCGGCAGCGAGCCCGTCTGGTCGTACCACGCCTGCAGACGATCGGGCGTGTGCATGAACATGATGAAGTCTGCAGCAACCTGCGGGTACTTCGACCACGAGGTGATGCCGACCGTCTGCGAGGTCGTCCCCATCTTGCCCGCATACGCGCCGTCGCCCCAGGTCGGCATGGTCGTCACCGTGACCTTGTCAGCGCCGACCTTCTCCACGAAGTTCGGGGCGTCGGTGCCTGCGGTGATCGTCATGGCTGCGTCGCCGTCCACCCAGCGCTGCTGGGCCTGGTAGAGCTCCAGCGAGTTGATGTCGTCGTTCCAGCAGCCGTGCTCGCGGGTCTCCTCCAGCCGGGTCCACCACTCGGCGTGGTTGGGGTCGGCGAAGGACTGGTCGCCGCGGACCGCAGCGGTGACGTCATCCTTGGACGCCACGGACTGGGCGCCGAGCATCGAGTAGAGCCAACCGCCGAACCAGCCGTCCTTCACGCCGCCGGCGAGCGTGGTGACGCCGCCGGCACTGAGCACGTCACAGACGTTCAACAGCTCGTCCCACGTCGTCGGGACCTGGAGCCCGTGCTCATCGAGCACGTCGGTGCGTGCCAGGACGGGGAACTGCGGGTTGACGTACCACGGTGCCGTCAGTGTCCGGCCGTCGTAGGTATCCTCGAGGGCCGCGTTCGTGTAGTGGCTCAGCTCGTCCGCCGGGATGTAGTCAGACACCGGGACGATCGAGTCCGACCAGTACGGCTGCTGGGAGTAGATGCCGCCCCAGAAGTACTCGATGTCGGGACCCTGCTCCGCCGCGGCCGCCGCCTCGAAGCTCGGGATGAGGCCGTCGGTGGTCTGCAGCACCGTCTTGATGGTGATGTTGCTGTGCTTGGCCTCGTAGGCCTTCACGGTGTCGGCCAGCCACTGCTTGGCCCCCGGCGCCTCCTGCTCGCCCCACCACCACATCGTGAGAGTGACGTCCTCGGTCGGGAAGGACTGGGGGGAAGCCGCGTTGGCCGGGCGCTGCTCGTCGCTGGACCCGCCTCCGCAGGCAGCGGTGGCGAGGAGCGCGGCAGCGCTGAGAGCCGCTGCCACGCTACGTCGTGCGTTCATTGTTCTCCTCCATGGGTGGACCCGGCCGGGGCCGAGCTGTGTCGTCCTACGAGCGCAGGTCTGGTGTCTTGTAGAGCGTTGTTCCGTTGACCGAGATCTCGACGTCGACGAGGTAGGGGCGGATCGCATCGGGATCCACGTCCAGACCCAGGCCGGGCGCCGCAGGAGCAACGACGGCGCCGTTGTCGTCGAGCTCCAAGTGCTTCGTGGTGACGGCCCTGGCAAGGTCCTTCGCCTCGACCGGGTACTCGCAGAGGCGGTCGGTGACGATGCCCGCGTACGGCTGCAGGGACGCGCTCAGCGCCAGGTGCGAGGTGAACGTGTGGTTCACGAACGTGACGCCCGCGGCCTCGGCGCGCCGCGCGACCCGGAATGCATCGCCGATGCCACCTACGCGGCCGGCGTCGATCTGCACGAAGCCGATGCCGCCGTAGTCGATCAAGTGCTCAGCCATCAGCGGGTTGTGCGCCCCTTCTCCGCCGGCCAAGCGGACGCGTCCCGACCTGTCCGCCAGGGCCCGGTACGAGCGCAGCGCTCCCGACGTGAACGGCTCCTCCAGCCAGGTGACGCCTGCGTCCTCGAGCGCCGGCAGGCGGAGGGCCGCGGCGTCCACGTCCTCCCCGAAGACCGTCCCGGCGTCGACGAGCAGGACGCCCTCGTCGCCGAGGCCTTCGCGGGCCGCGTGCACGTGGTCCGCGTCGGACGCCACGCTGCCCGTCCCGTAGGGCCCCCAACCGAACTTCGCCGCCCGGTAGCCGAGCCGGCGCACGTTGACGGCCTTCTCCAGGGTCTGCTGCGGGTCGTCACCGAACAGCGACGACGCGTACGGCGTCTTCGGGGATGACTGTTCGTAGCCCAGCAGCTGCCACACGGGCCGCTCCTGGCGTCGGCCGAGCAGGTCCCACATGGCGATCTCGATGCCTGACAGCGTGTGCTCGGCCTGGAGGAGGTCCAGGCTCCGGGCCCTGACTTCGGCGGCGATTCTCGAGATGTCGTCGACGTCGTCGAGGCGCTGGCCAACGACGGAGTTCGCCACCGGGTGGCAGGCGCTGTGCGAGAGCGGCGCGACGAAGCTGGCGATGGAGGTGAGCGGTGACGCCTCGCACTCGCCCCAGCCGACATGACCGTCACTCTCGACCCGCACGAGCAGCATGTCCTGGCTGCCGTCGCCGATGTCGAGCACCTCCGGCATGCTCAGGTAGAACAGGTCGACCGAGTCGATTCTCATGAGTTGCTCCCTGTGACCAGGCGCCTGCCGTCCACGTGGCCGTCGGCCGAGATGCCCAACACCTCGCTCATCCCGTCGTAGGCCACCATCAGCAGCTCGGTCTCGATCACTCCGCCGGCAGGCAGGGTCTGGTGGGTGCCCTGCGCGACGCCCTCGGTCACGCCGATCGGGTAGCCGGTGCAGGGCTCGAGGATCAGCACCTCGTGGGCTCTCCAGCCGCCGAAGGACGCGAAGGTCCAGCAGGACCGGAACAGCTCGGCGTCGAAGGCCAGGCCGATTCCGGATCCGTCGGCGTAGGTCACCGCACACCACCCGGCCTCGAGCTCGGTGGCGTACTGGAACTCGCTGACGAGTGAGGTAGCGGACAGGGTGGGACGCATGTCGTGCCGCTCCCCGGCCTCGTCGACGAGGTGGGGCCACTGGTAGCGGGTGCCGGCGCCGCCCGCGCGCGGGTCGCCGAACCCCTCGACGTACATCGACCGTGCCCCCATCGCGAGGGCGGCGGGCTCTCCGACCGGGACAGCCACGTGCTGCTTCCACAGGTAGGGGAGGTCGCGTCCGAGCCGGTTCTCGATGCGCCAGGCAACCTTGAGATGGGCGGCGTCGTCCGCGAGGGTCAGTGTCTTGGCGAATCGACATGCGCTGATCGGTGTGTCCAGCTCGAGCGTCACGCTCACCGCGTCGCCACGGTCCTCGACCCGCCACTCCCACGCCGAGGCCCAGAGCTCTCCGTGGTCGGGGAACGGCTCCCCGAGCAGCTCCTCGGGCACGTCGTTGGGGAAGAGCTCGTCCCAGCCCCCGAAGAAGACGTCGTCGTAGGTCGAGCCGAAGGGGACGGGCCGGGCCGCGATCCGCGGGTTCTGCCACAGCAGGTCGCGCCCGGTGCGCAGGTCGCTGACCTGCCACACCTTGCCTCCGAGCTCAGGCAGCACCACGACGCGCAACCTGTGGTTCTCGAGCACGAGGGCCTGCAGGTCGTTGAAGCTCCACGCCGTGCTGACCCGGGCAGTCATCGGTCGGCCTCGACGAGCCGGGCCGCGGCCAGCCCCGCGGGACGGAGGAGGACCTTGGTGGCGGGGTCGCCCTCGACGAGACGCTGATACCACCCCAGGCCATCCTCGAGATCGGCTTCCACCACCCCGTCACGTAGCCCGAGCCGTCCCTCCGCGAGCCAGGCGAGCGCTGTCCGGAACGCAGCAGGGTTGTAGGCGAACACCCCATGCAGGGCGATCTCGCCGCGGATCAGGGTGTTCACCGGCAGCGTGGTCTGGTCGGCGTGCAAGCCGATCAGCATCACCCTGCCGCCCGGTGCGGTGGCCGCAACACAGTTGGTCCGCGTCGTCACGGTGCCGGCGGCGTCGAATGCGACCTGCACCCCCCTCCCCTGGGTCTCCGACCTCACGTCGGCCAGCAGCTCGGCGTCGCCATCGCGGACGACCGTGGCGCCGAGGCTGGAAGCGATCCGGCGGCGGTCGGTGTTCCGGTCGGCGACCAGCACGCGGGTCACTCCATGCGCGAGGAGGACCTGGACGATGAACAGTCCGATCGGGCCAGCACCGATGACCAGTGCGGAGTCCTCGGCGCCGATGCCGCTGAGCGCAACCGCGTGCACGGCGCAGGCCGCAGGCTCGGCCATCGACGCGTCACTCAGCTCGAGCCCGTCCGGTACGGGCTCGAGAGCGGTGGCTGGCACAACGACGTACTCCGCATTGCTTCCCGGCAACGACGCCCCGAGCAGGAGACGGTCGCGGCACAGCTGGTGCCGTGCGGTGACGCAGTACTCGCATCGCCCGCACGAGACGAGCGGGTTGACGGTGACACGCGCGCCGATCTCGACGCCGACCGCCCCGGAGCCGGTCGCCGCGACGACGCCGGACAGCTCGTGGCCGAAGATCAGGGGCGGCGTGCGGAGGCTGTTCTGGCCGAGGAAGCCACTCAGCTCCGACCCGCAGATGCCCGAGTAGGCGACCCGCAGGAGCACCTCGCCGGAGCCCGGCGTCGGGCGCTCCACGTCACGCACGGTCATGACCAGCGGTGCCTCATACACGAGGGCCTTCATCCGATCGACTTCCTCTCGGTTCGTTGCGCCGCCGTTGTGGGACGTCACGTCAGCTCCCGGGTCGTCCCGGGCTCGATGCGATCGGGATAGCGACCCGCGCCCAGGCGCACCGACAACGTCGCGGCGGCCGCGCGGGCCTGGTCGGCGAACTCGGCCTGCCGATCCGCGGGAAACCGCCCGACGGGGACTGAGACGCTCAGACCGGCGACCATCCCGGTGGCGTCATAGACCGGTACGGCGACGCAGCCGACTCCCTCGGTCGACTCCTCACGCTCACTGGCAAGCCCGGCCTCGCGCACCTCGGCCAGGTTCTGCAGCAGTACCCGCACGTCGGTGACCGTGTGGGGCGTCAGGCGCGGCATCGCGCCCGGCACGGCGAAGCGCCGCTCCACCTCCAGGTCGTCGAGCCCGGCCAGCAGCACCTTTCCCACACCGGTGCCGTGGGCGGAGAAGCGCTTGCCCACGGCTGACACCATGCGGATGGCATGGGTGCCTTCGTGCTTGGCGAGATAGACGACGAAGTTCCCGTCGAGCACCGCCAGGTGGGCTGTTTCGCCACACGCCATGGAGAGGTTCTGCACGATCTGCTGGCCGTCACGCACCAGGTCGGTCGTCTGCGCGTAGGCCTGCCCGATCTCGAAGATGCGGTGGCCCAGCCGATAGACCGACCGACGCCCGTCCTGGGTCAGTCGCAGCACGTTTCGAGCGAGCAACGTTCCCAGCAGGCTATGTGCGCTGCTCTTGGCCAGACCGAGTTCGTCCGCGATCTCCAGCAGCGTCAGCCCCTCGGAACGGCCCGCGAGCAGCTCGAGCACGTCGATCGCTCGCGCCGCAGACTTGACCGCGGTGAATGCTTGGTTCATGTATGTGAACTCCGGTTCAGTGGACTGACCCGGAGACTATGACCCGGATCACAGGCAGCGTCAAGGCCCGGTCCAGAGAACCCCGTTCACGCATCGCGAGGTCGCTGGCCGAAGCCAGCAGCCACGCGGCCCGGTCCTACATCCGGTGGGCCATCGGCAGCGCGAAGAGCACCGCGTTGACCACCGCGAAGAGCAGCACGACCGAGACCACCGGCGTCGCCACGTCGCGGGCGCGGGAGGTCTCGCCGTGCCGGGCGGTCGCGATCCGGCGGGCGGTGTAGACCGAGAGGGCGGCACCGGCAGCCAGGAGCATGTACTGCAGCACCTGGATGGTCCCGGTGCCGACCACGGCGGCCGAGCCCTCACCCGACCCGCCGAAGACGCGACCGACCGTGTACAGCACCGACCTGCCCTCGGCGAGCAGGTGGAAGAGGTTGTGCGCGACGTGCGCGGCCACGTCCAGCGGGATCAGGGCGTACCCGAACCGGGCGAAGTTCTGCCGGACGCTCTCCCGGCTGGCCGGCGCGGCCGCCCAGGCCGCTCCGGCCAGGAGTGCGACGGGCGCCGCGACCGCCACCACGAAGGCGAGCGTGAAGATCACCGGGTAGCTGGTGATCCCGGCGTGGACCTCGATCCAGCCGAGGAGGTCCTGCCAGAGGCCGAGCATCGTGAGGTTCTGGATCAAGACGATGCCCATGATCGCCATCGCGAGGAAGGACTCCTCGATCCGGGCCCGGCCGATAAGCCACAGCTCCTTGGCGGGCGGCCGGACGGTGATCCGGATGGCGTCGTGGGGGCAGGACTTCACGCAGTTGGCGCACAGGTTGCAGTTCGCCATGCTGTCCATCGTCCGGGGGAAGCTGAACAGCGGGCAGGGCGCCGTCGTCTCGGTGCCGTTGAAGCAGGCGGCGCGGGAGGTGCAGGTCGCGCAGATGTCCGGGTCGGTGCGCAGCTGCACCATCCCGGCCCGGGCGTAGTTGCCGGACAGGCCGCCGAGGAAGCACAGGTAGCGACAGAAGGTGCGGCGCTGGAAGAACGCGCCGCTCACCACGACGGCGGTGGTGAGCAGCAGGAGCAGTACGCCGGACCCCCACGGCGACCCGACGATCCCCCACACGTGGTCGGCCCAGGTGATGGCGATGAAGGACGCGTCGATCAGCCAGATGCCGTAGGCCTTCAGGAAGCGCGGCGCGGGGCGGTTGACGCCGACCAGGCGCTGCACGAGGTCCGACAGCGTGGCGAACGGGCACACCGCGCACCAGAAGCGGCCCAGCAGCAGGAACGTGATCGGCACGACCGGCCACCAGAGCACCCACATCAACGCGGTGCCGGCGTTGTCGTGCGCGGTCCTCGGGCCGGCCAGCAGCTGGAAGGCCACCAGGCCGAAGACGGCGGCGACCGGCACCTGGAGCACCGCGGGATACCAGCGGCTGCGCACGAACGCCGCGAAGGCCCGGTTGTCGAGCAGGTTGCGCTCCTGCGCCGGCGTGCTCATCGGGCGTCGCGTGCGGGTCGGGCGCCGCGGCGCGGATGCCGCCGGTCGTGACGGCGCAGCAGGAGTGCGCCGCCGAGGACCCCGGCGTTGGCGGCGGCGAACCCGCCGAGCACCGCGGTGCGAGTGCCCGGGGACACCGTGTCCGGCGTACCGCCGTGCTCGCCGTGGTCACCGGGGCGCTGGGCCGCCGGGTCCTCGGTGGTCGCGTGCTCGTGGCCGCCGCCGTGGTCCATGCCGGCCGTCTCCTCCTCGGCCATCTCCTCCTCGGTCATGTCCGACATGTCGTGACCCGCGTGGTCCGGGGCGGGCGACGGGGTCGCGCTGCCGTGCGTGGCGGGCCGGGCCGGCGGGTCGACCGCGGTGGCCGCACCCGTGCTCGCCCCCACGAGCACGAACACGATCGCGGCCGCGGCCGCGGCCGCTCCTGCTGCGAGTCTCATCAGCCCACCTCCCCGGGTCCCGGCGCTCCGGGTCTGCATCGAAGTGTCCGGCGCGGGGCGGGTTCCCGGATCCGCCGATCCGCCCGCCGGATCGGGTACTTGGTCCCGATCGACCCGGGCCGGTGCGACATGCGCCACAACCCGATCGGCGTCCCGGACGGTAACCTGCCCCGCGGAGATCAAGTCGAGAGCAGGAGACACATGACGGAGTCGAAGCCGCTGCAGAAGGTCCTTGTCGCCAACCGCGGAGAGATCGCGGTGCGCGTGATCCGCG
>NZ_JASEEQ010000029.1 GCF_030019515.1 Nocardioides sp.
CTCACTTCACGACGCGCTCACCAGGCCCAGTTCATCGGTGGATCGAGGCTAAGGGCACCGAGAGCGTCGTGACCGGACTTCCCGAGCACGAGGCGGACATGCTCACCGGAAAGCGCCACGTCGAGCACGTCCTGCAGCAAGACGAGGACGACGCACCAGAGGAAGCCGAGTCTGAGCTGGACGACACCGAGGCGGACGATCTGGTCCCCGAGCTCCTCGCCGACGAGGTTCCCCTGCCGTTCCCGCGCGAGGATCTGGAACTCTGGGAGCTGCGGCACGCGCGGCGCCGTGGCGGGGAGTCGAGCTACCGGCACCAGCGGAAGAACCAGTTCTATCCGCTTTACGTCGACCCCGAGGCTGGCCAGGTCGTCCGCGCGGGGGAGTCGATCCCCCTGGATCAGGAGCCGTCCTTCGAGCCCGTCGACGGCCTGATCCCGCTGTGGCCGATCGACAAGGACGGCAACGAGCGCTGCTGGCGCTACATCCCCGAGAGCATGCAGAGAAAGATCGACGGGGGCTTCGTGGTGCTCGGTCAGGCATCGGCCGACGGCAAGTCCTGGACGGTCAACTATTGGGTGCAGAAGACGCAGCGCAAGAAGTACAAGACGGTCTGGTGGAGCACCTCGCACGATGCAGGCACTCACGGCACCTCGATGTTGCACAAGCTGCTAGGTGACCGGACCGCGTTCCCGTTCCCCAAGTCGTTGTACGCAGTGCGGGACACCCTGCTCACCGTGGTCCGCGACCGTCCCAACGCCCTGATCCTCGACTTCTTCGCCGGCTCGGGAACCACGCTGCACGCGACGGCGCTGATCAACGCCCTGGACGGCGGTCAACGGCGCTGCATCCTGGTCTCCAACAACGAGGTGGCCGCCAAGTCGTCCGACCGGCTGCTGCGGGCCGGGCACCTGCCTGGCGATGAGGAGTACGAGAAGCACGGAATCTTCTGGAAGGCCACCCGGCCCCGCTGCGAGGCCGCGATCACCGGCCGCGACGCTCGCGGGAAGCCGGTCGAGGGCACCTACCAAGGCATCGACCGCGCCTTCGCCGACGGTTTCGAGGAGAACGTCGAGTTCTACGACCTGGTCTACCTCGACCGCGACTCGGTACGCGAGGGCGGCGAGTTCTCCGCGATCGAGCCATCGCTCTGGCTGGCCGCCGGAGGAGTGGGCAGCCGGCCCACCTCCGACCCAGGCGAGCCGTTCGCGCTGCATAAGGAGAGCAACTACGCCATCCTCTTCGACCGCAAGGCGTTCCGCCGATTCCTCACCCAGCTCCGAGCGAACCCCCAGATCACGCACGTGTACTTGGTGACTGACTCCGAGTCGAGCTACACCCAGATGCGCGCCAAGCTCCCCGAGGACCTGCACACCTCGATGCTGTACCGGGACTACCTGGCGAACTTCCGGATCAACACCCTGGAGGCCTACCGATGAAGTTCACCCTTCTCCCGTTCCAGGAGGAGACGGTGGCCGACCTGGTCTCCCACATCCGCAACAGCATCGACGAGGTCGGCCGCGTCGGCCTCCAGGGCGCCGGCCAGGCGGTCGTGCTGGTCGCCCCAACCGGCGCAGGCAAGACGGTCATGGCCGCGGCCGCGCTGGAGAACCTCTTCTTTGGCGACGGCCAGTCGTTGGGGGAGGACGACGAGCTCACCGTGGTGTGGCTCTCCGACCTGCCCAACGTCAACGAGCAGACCATGAAGAAGCTCGAGGCCGCCTCGGAGCGATTCGACCGGCGGCTGGTGACGATCGACAACAACTTCCGCGGCGACGAGCTCCCCCCGGGAAACCTGTACTTCCTCAACACCCAGAAGCTCGGCGTCAACAGCAACCTGGTCAGCAGCGGCGACGACCGCGACGCCAGCATCTGGGAGATCCTGACCCGCACCATCCGGCGCAACCCAGCCAAGTTCCTACTCGTCATCGACGAGGCTCACCGCGGCATGGAGCGCGCGAACACCTCCACCGAGGAAGCCACCACGATCGTTCAACGGTTCGTGCTCGGCTTCAGTGACCTGCCGAAGGTGCCCATCATCGTCGGCATCTCCGCGACCCCGGAACGCTTCGACGCCGTCCTCGCATCGACCCCCCGCGTGCGCCGCCGCGCGACTGCGGAGATCGCTGATGTCCGCGCCTCCGGGCTCCTCAAGGACCGCATCGTCGTGTGGCGGCCCGAACACGGCCTGGAGCATTCCGATATGACCCTCCTCCAGCGGGCTGCGCAGAGCCTGCTGGACTACCAGGTGCGCTGGCACCGGCATGCCACCGAGCACGGCCCCCGCCTGGTGCGGCCGGTCTTGGTCGTGCAGGTCGAGGACAAGACCGCGACCTCGATCAGCGCCACCGATCTGGAGCAGGCGATCGAGGCGATCGAAGAGGTGACCGGCCCACTGAGCCCCGATGCCTACGCGCACAGCTTCGGCGATGCCCCCGCCCCGATCAGCTACGACAGCCGGCGTCTGCGCTATCTGCGGCCCGCCGACATCGATGACGACCCCGAGGTCACTGTCGTGTTCTTCAAGACCAGCCTGTCAACGGGCTGGGACTGCCCCCGCGCCGAGGTGATCATGTCCTTCCGCGGCGCCCAGGACGACACCGCCATCGCCCAACTAGTAGGCCGACTCGTGCGTACTCCGCTCGCACGCCGCGTTGAGAGCGATGACGCCCTCAACGGTGTGGCCCTCTACCTGCCAAAGTACGACCGCGGCGCACTCCAACGGATCATCGCCAAGCTCCGCGCCGGTGACCCCGACACGCTGCCCGCCGTCGACGTCGAAGAGGGTGAGGGGCAGGTCCACTGCGACCGCAACGAGCCGATCTTCGAGCAGATCGCCGACGCTGTCGGCCGGATCCGCAGCTACACCGTGCCCCGGCCACGGCGGATGTCGCCGGTGCTGCGCCTCGAAGCGCTCTCCGGCTCACTCAGCGATACCGGCATCCTCGAGGACGCCCCCGACCAGGCTGACCAGCAGCTGGTAGACCTTCTCTTCGAGCGCCTGGCCACCCGCCGGGGCACCCCAGACTTCGAAGAAGTGGTCAAGCGCAGCCGCGAGGTCGGCCTCGACGCCACCACGCTCTCCTACCTCACCGGCGAGACCGAAACCGCCCACCTGCGCGTCGAGTCGACCTCCCGCTCACTCGAAAGGCTTTACGACCAGGTCGGCCGTAAAGCCGGAGCGGCCCTGCACGACAAGCTTTGGCGGCGGATCCGCCAAGACGGCGATGTCGATGGCGATACCGCACGGCTCTACGTCATCGCGACCCTCGGCGATGCCAACACCCAGCGGGCCCTGAGCGTGGCGGCCACCCAGATGTTCGACGACTGGCTCGCCGAGCACGCGGACTCCATCGAGGATCTGGACGACGACGAACGGCGGGAAATCGACGAGCTTCGCGAGCACGCAGACGAGCCCAGCAAGATTCGCCTTGTCCTGCCCGACTCCGTCCGTGCCCGGCGCGACAACCGCTCAGTGGACTGGCCCCACCACCTCTACTGCGACGAGGACGGGAACTTTCCCGAGCGGCTCAACGACTGGGAGAAGGCTGCGATCGAGCAGGAGATCTCCTCCAACAGCCTTGTGTGCTGGGTCCGCAACAAGCCGCGCGGCCGCGGCTCACTGGCCATTCCCTACACGAAGAGCACCGGGGAAGTGGCAGCCATGTACCCCGACTTCCTGGTCTTCCGACGGGACGCGGGGGGCGGCATCGTCGCCGACATCATCGACCCACACGGGCTCCATCTCGAGGATGCTCCCGCCAAGGCGAAGGCCCTGGCCGAGTACGCCCAGAAGCACGGCACCGCGTTCGGCCGGATCCTGATGATGGTCTACGACAAGGACCAGGAGCGGCACGTGACCCTCGACCTGCGCAGGAGCGAGATCAGGACCCAGGTGCGCACGGTCACGACCACGGCGCATCTGCAGTCGCTGTTCGATCTCGCTGGCGACGGTTGAGCACACAGACGGGCACGCTGCTGGCGGTCCTCACCAACCCGCCGACCACCCCTGGGGAGCGCACCTTGTCGCGGGTACAGCTGGCCTGTGAACTGCTCGGCTACGACGACTTTGCCGTGGCCAACCTGTTCCCGCTCCCTAGCCGGTCCACGCGCGACATCAGCGAGCTCGGCCAGGTCCGCGGACCATGGCTCGCCGCCCGCCCGGCACTCCAGGAGCAGCTCGGGGCCGCCACAGGGGTGCTGCTCGCGTACGGCCTCGAGCGCCCTCGGGGCCAGGCCGGCCACTGGCACCGAGAGCAAGTGACCTGGCTGGACGCGGCTATCACCGCCCGAGGACTGGCCCGATTCTGGGTAGGGGATGCCCCGCGACACCCGTCGCGGTGGCAGCGCTGTACCTCGCGGCGCCAACCAGCCGTCCCGTTTCGTGACGCCGTCGCATTGGAACTGCGGCCAGTTGGTGATGGCCCTTTGCTGGCGGGCGGGGGTCGGTCGAACGAGTCGCGGTCCACGAGCACGTGAAGAACCACCCAAACGGTCCGGAAACGCGGGCACGGGGCACCTGCGCACTGCTCAACTGGTATCGGCCTGGTGCTTGCGGGCCGGCGCAGCGGATCGGGCTGTTCGAGGTGGAGATCGCGGACCAGCCGAGGCCGCCGGCGGTGACCTACAGGAGGGCCGGCCGGGTTCGGTAGACCTGTACCTGGTCGCGCAGCTCGTTGCTAGCGATCGCCAACCCGGCGTACGCCGCGGCCGCGGCGGCCAGGTTGAACGAGGACGCCGGCGTGCAGACGACGTCGGAGGCACCCAGGGAGCCGTCCTCGAGGCGGTCGGCGAAGGTGTCGGCGGCGGCGGCCGCGTCAGCTGCGTGCTGGGTGATCCCCGCCGGTACGGGCTTGCCGGTGCCGGACACGAATGCCTCCCACACGAACAGCTCGGCCTCACCGGCCAGCCACGGCTCGGGCCGGGTCGTGCACCGCAGCCCGGAGACCCCGGAGCCCACGCGCTCGAGCACCCAAGCCATCTGCACCAGCCCGGTGGCCAGCGCGCCGCTGCCGGCGCCGGCCGACCAGGGCCTCGAGCGACCGTCGGCGGTCTCGCCCTGGCGCGCCTGTCCCAGGGTCCTCCACCCGTCGACAGGCCCGACTGGGCTGACCGGAACCATCAGGGGAGCCCCGAACCCGAGCGCTACGGGCACGCCGGCGCCGAGCGCCTCGAGGACAGCCAGGGCCGCCCCCTCGGGGTGGCTGCCACCCTCGCCGACCGGTTGTCGGCCGGGCAGGTCGAGGGCAGCCCAGGCGAAGTTGCTCCGTACCGACCCGACGTCGACGGCAACGACCCGCGGCGCAATCACTCGGCCGCCAAGCTGAGGCCCAGGATCCGAAGAGCCTCTTGGACGTCAGGGTGCTCGGGGGAGAGTGGGTGGTGCTTGATCGCGTCGAGGGTCCGGCTGACCGCGGGGTCCTCGGCCCGCTCGAACACCGCCCACAGGGCCAGGTCGTCACCGTGCCTGGAGGCGAAGGTGACGCCGTCGAGATCCGTCGTCGCGTGCAGGTAGGTGGCCACAGACTGGGTGAGCGCGCGAGGCCGCCCGTCCTTGAGCGCGGCCGCGTCGAAGTCGTGCAGGTTCAGCAGGTGCGCGAGGGCGACGAACTGCGGCCGAAGCGCGGCAATGGACTCCGCGGCCGTCACGGCGCAGAAGCGGCCGGTCAGCGTCGCGCTCGCAGCTGAACGGGGCTCCAGCCACGAGTAGGAGATCTCGCCGGCACGGGCAGTCGGATGCATCGCGGCGTCCTCGTCGTCCTCCACGATGTCGTCGAGTTCGAGCGCAAGTGTCGGGTCCGGCCGGAAGCCGGCGAGGACCTCGAGCAGGCAGGCCAGCAGGGTGGAGCCGGCGTAGATGGTGCGGAAGTTGCCCTGGCGGTCATCCCATCGACCGTGGAACCGCCCATCAGCGCCGGCCCACTCCCACCCCGACCAGGCCCAGGGCTCCGGCTTGAAGCCGACCCGCCAGACCTCCTCGGCCGCGTCGACGACCACCAGTTGGGGCGCTTCAGTCACCGGCGACGTCATCCGGCCGCGGCGAACGCGCGCGCGGCCGCGAGAACACCGGGGCCGACCTGCTCCAGATCACCCTCACGCAGCAGTCGCGCCGGCGCGACGTCGTCGAGGCGCGGGTTCATGCCCTGGAACCACGCCTGGACGACCGCGGCGGAGTCCTTCTCGCGCAGCAGCGCCGCGATCCGGTAGGCCATCCGCAGCCGGTTTACCACGTCGGTCGACGGCGTGCGTGCGTCGCCAGGGTCAGCCCACTGCCTCACCGCTCGGGTCTCCTGGACCGATCCGAGGTAGGCGACCAGCTTCGCGCCGAGCAGGTCGCGCAGCCGCTCGACGAGCTCCGGCGTGGCCAGCCGCACCGACTCTTCGTAGGCGCGCAGGTCGCCGCGGGCGATGGTCGACTGAGTGCTCATACCTGCAGTGTGCCACGTGGCGCAGTCCGATCCAATACCTAATCCCGCATGTCATCACACAGTAAATCACACCACCGATAACATAGATTATGTCACCTCTCGGCTGCGTATGCACCAGGCCAATCAACAGGACGCTCCGCTCCCCTGCCCCGCCGGCGAGGACGAAAGCGCCGCATCTTCAGGATGCGGACGCTAGGGAGTCGATGTAGCGCTCTAGATCCGCCTTTCGGACAAGACGGGTGCGATCGATGTGAACCGATCGCAACTCGCCGGACTTGAAGAGTTCATAGACCTTCGATCGGCTGATGCTGAGGTACTCGGCAACCTCTGGGACTCGGTAGAGCAGTTTGTCCGGCATGGTCTTCCTCCGTGGACAGTGTCGTTCTGACAGTCACCTAAGGAAGATCGAGCAGCCGGGCCGATCATGCGAGGCCAACCAATCTCTGGACGATGCGTCCCAATCGGTCGACTGACGACCCTTGGCTCAGTCCGGACGGGACCACCGAGTAGACTGGTCCACCGACTTTAGGTTCATCTCGTCTGTGTCGGGCGGAGCAAGCGGGTGCCGCTGCGGTCAGTATCTGGGCGTGTCACATGCGGTCCATCACGGACCTCATTGTGGGAGCCGGCGAGGAGCCAAGACGCGTGTGCGGGCAGTTGCCTCCGAAGAAGAGGTCATCTCGCATGATGTCGCCGCGAGTCGCGTCGTGCCGGGAGCCTCAAAGGCGCCCTTCAGGAAAGATCCGGGAGCAGCTCGTGGCGTTCACCGACGGCGGTCTGTCCGCAACTTGTCCGCAAACCTCGCCGGACACGCCGGGCTCCGCAACTGATGTGCGGGGACATCCGGGCACGAAGTGAGCCCTGCGTGGACGTCGTTGTGGCGGCGGTCAGCCACGACCTCTGGGTCATGCGTGAATTTTCCGCGCTCCGAGACCACGCATGGCGCCGCGTCTTCTTTGTTGGGGCAGGGTGGCGGCTCAAGCGGTGAGCATTGCCTTGAACTTGCCGAGCAAGGTCTGCGGTTGCGGCATGCCGCCTGTTGTGTCCTGTACGAGGTTGCGGCGTCGTGCTTCGAGCTCGAGACGATGGCCAACTCGAACTGCTGCTTCATCGGAGCCGCTGGCCAGCCCGGCGGCGATGGCCATGACGGCCCGGTCGTTGCGCGCGGTCGTGCGGACAGCATGAGCAACGTCTTTGGTGGGCGGGTTCTCGGCAAGCTCGTCGATGACCTTGCGCACGCCCTCGTAGATCCAGGTGGCGTGCCGCCACGCCTCGATGACTGCCTCTTCGCGGTCTTCAGGGTCGTCGACGAGGCCGCGTTCTAGCGATGCCACCAGGCGGGTGTGCCAGCGAAGGAGAAGCGCGTTCGTGAGGTCTTCGGTGCCGTCGAAAAAGATGTCGAGGCCTTCTATGTTGCTGGGGATTTGCCCGTCCTTGCGGGCAAGGATCTCCTCGATCACCGCGTGGAGAACGCCGGCTCGGCTCGGCTTCGGTTCTGCTCTCATGGGTGCTCCTTCCTTCGCGAGTGCGGGTTATGCGCGTGTCACTGCACGGGCAGTGAGGCGAACCCGCGGATGGGTCCGGAGTGAAGTCGTTGGGCGCCCGGCAGATCTATGTCCCAGTTGAAGAGCCGCTTTTTCAGCAGGGCGTTGAGAGCGATCCGGGTCTCCATCCGTGCGAGGGCTGCTCCGAGGCAGAAGTGGGGTCCGCGGCCGAACGCAACCTGTCGCTCGGGGCGTCGGTTGATGTCGAAGTGGTCGGCGTTGGGGAACGCTCGGTGATCGCGGTTCGCCGACCCGTACAACAGCAGTACGGTGTCGCCGCTCTGCATGTGTTGTCCGTGCAGGTCCACCGGTCGGGACAGGGTGCGTGCCAGGCCCTGGACCGGTGAGTCGTAACGGAGCAGCTCCTCGACCGCGGCGGGCACTAGGTCCGGGTTGTCGGCCAGCTTCTGTCGGGTTTCGGGGTGGTGGCCGAGCAGGACGGCGCTGTTGGACAGCAGGTTGGTGGTGGTTTCGTGCCCGGCGACGAGCAGCAGGAGGCAAAAGCCGAGAAGTTCTTCTTCGCTGAGGTGCTGTCCCTCGGCCTCGGCCTGGACGAGCGCTGTCATGAGGTCGTCTTCGGGGTGGGCGCGTCGTTCGGCGAGGAACCCGGCGAAGTATTCGTAGAGGGCTGCGGCGGCGGCCAGGCCTGGGCCGAACTCGCCGTGGGCGGGGTTGGACTGGATGAGGGCTGTGGACCAGGTCCGGAACTGGTCGCGATCTTCGCGTGGGACGCCGAGCATGTCGGCGATGACGATGGCCGGGAGGGGGCCGGCGAACCCGGAGACGAAGTCCCAGGGGCCGGTGTCGGGAATTTGGTCGAGCAGGTCGTCGATGACGGTCTGGATCGACGACTCGAGCTCGGTCATGCGGCGTGGGGTGAAGGCCTTGCTCACGAGCTGACGCATCTGGGTGTGCCGGGGCGGGTCGCTCATGATGAGCATGGGGAGGAACAGCTCGGTCATGTCGACCCCGGGCGGGGTGGGGAAGATGCCGGAGGCTGAGGAGTACGTCGCCGGGTCGGTGAGGGCCGCGCACACGTCGTGGTAGCGGCTGAGCACCCAGGAGCTGGCCCCTGGCGACCAGTACGCGGGAGCGTGGTCGCGCAGCTGCCGGTAGATGGGGTAGGGGTCTGCGATCACCTCGGGGTCGAAAGGGCTGTAGGTCAGGTGCTGCTGGCTCATGGGCGGGCTCCTTTGGTTGTCGGGTTCCGGTGGGGCCACCAGCTGTGTTCCTCGAACTGGGCTGCGCAGGCGGGTACGACCAGGGTGCGGACGATGAACGTGTCGAGCAGGAGTCCGGCGGCGACGGCGAACCCGGTTTGGGCGAGGGCTTCGACGGGTGAGAAGAGCAGGGCGACGAAGGTGGAGGCGAAGATGAGGCCGGCTGCGGTGATGACGGGGCCGGTGGCGGTGACGGCGCGGGCGACTTCGTTGCGGTCCAGGGCCAGACCGTTCTCCCGCATCCGGCTCATGAGCAGGATGTTGTAGTCGGCTCCGACGGCGACGAGCAGCACGAACACGATGACCGGGACGGTGAAGTGGATGTCTTGTCCGCCCAGGTGCTGGAAGACGAGCGTGGTCAGCCCCAGGGCGGCTGCGCAGGACAAGACGACGGAGGCTAGGAGGTAGAGCGGTGCGGCCAGGGCGCGCAGGGTGAGGACCAGGATGAGCAGCACCATGAGCAGCACTGCCACGACCACGAGGACGGCGTCGTCGGCGAGGTAGTGAGCCAGGTCGGCGCCGAGGCCGCCGGCGCCGGTGGCGAGGATCGTGGAGTCGTCGAGGCGGGTGTTGTTCATGGCCTGTTCGGCGGCAGCTTGGACTTCGTCGTAGCGCTGCTGGCCGGCGGGGGTAAGGGGATCGGTGTCGCCGGTGACCTGGATGCGGGCCAGCTTCCCGTCCTCGGAGAGGAACTGGCTGCGGGCCAGGGCGAAGTCGGGCTTTCCCAGCGCGGAGGCGGGCAGGTAGAAGCCGCCGGCCTCGGGGGTGTCGGCGCGTTGGTTGACGTCTTGGAGGTAGTCACCGGAGTCGTCGAGACCATCACGGAGCTTTTCGGTCTGGGTCAGGAGCTGTTCGATGCCGGGTGCGATGCCGTCGGCTCCGGTGGCGAGTCGGCCGGTGCCGCTCTCGAGCTCGCCGAGCTTCTCGCTGAGCAGGGCTTGCCCGGCGGCGACGCGGTTGCTGCCGGACTGTGCTCGCCGGAGCCCGGCAGCGAGCTGGTCGAGCCCGTCGGCAACCTGATCGAGGCCAGTCGCGAGACGGCCGTCACCGGATGCGAGCTTCTCCGCGCCGGCGGCCGCTCGGGCCAGCCCGGGCAGGAGTTGGTCGCGTTGGCCGGAGTAGATCTTGCGCAACCCCTCGCGCGAGCGATTGCAGACGGGATCGGCGGTGCAGATCGGGTCGCCTTCGAGAGCCTCAACAATCATGCCGAGGCCTTCGACGGCCTCCGCGACCTGGTCGTGTGCGGTGCGGAGGCCCGCTGCCAGCCCGGCTGCGCCGTCGCGCAGCCTACGGGCGCCGTCGCGCAACTGGCGTGCTCCGTCGGCGGCCTGGCCAGTGCGGTCTGTGGCCTTCCCGAGGCCGTCGCCGATGCGGCGACTTCCGTTGCTGAGCTTGCGGGCGCCGTCTTGGGCCTTCCCGGCGCCGATGGAGACCTTGTCGAGGCCACCACCCAGGTCGCCGGCACCGGAAGCGAGTCGCTGCAGTCCGGGCTCTCCGGATTCCAGCTTGCGGTCGGCCATGCGGAGTCCGCTGGCCAGTTCTCCGAGCTGGTTGGCGATGGAGGCGGGTCTCAGCGGCTGGCCGGCGGGCTGGGTGATGCTGAGGACCTGGTCGACGCCGTCGACCTTGGCGAGTGCGATGCTCACAGAGTTGAGGACGGCCAGGTCGCGGGTGTTGGCCATGTCGTGGTCGGAGCGGATGAGCAGGTAGTCGGGCAGCGTCTGGTTGGGCGGGAAGTGGTCTGCCATCGCTGCCAGCCCCAGGTTGCTGGGGGTATCGGGCGGTTGGGCGGCTCGTTCGTCGAAGGAGAGCTGCATGGTGGGCAGCCCGAGAGCGAGCAGGACCAGTACCGTCACCCCCGCGACCAGGATCCGGGCCGGGTGCCGGGCGACGAGTCGGCCGGTGCGCGCCCACCTTGAGTCTGCCCTGCTGGGCGGAGCGGGGCCGATGCGCGGCCCGAACCAGCGCATCAGTGCGGGGGTGAAGGTGAGACTGACCGCCACGGTGACCCCGATGCAGATCGCCATCGGGGGGCCGGTGGTGGCGAAGATGGCCAGGTCGGTGAAGCCCAGGCAGATGGCGCCGAGGATGACGGTGGCGGCCGAGGCCAGCAGCGCCGGGCCGACCCGCGAGATCGATTCGGCGACCGCGTCGAGGGGGGCGAGGCCGTTGCCGTACTCCTCGCGGAAGCGGGAGATGAGGAAGACGCAGTAGTCGGTCCCTGCGCCCAGGGTGATGGCCACGACGAACGCGTCGGTGTAGGTGGACAGGGCCAGCCCGTGCTCGCCGGCCCAGGCCAGGGCGCCGCGGGTGCACAGCAGGGCGATCCCGATGGTCGTCAGCGACACCAGGACGGTGGTGACCCGGCGGTAGACCAGCCACAAGATGCCAATCAACAGCACTAGTGAGACGGCGGTGATCTTCAACGAGGCGTCGTTCACGGCCGTGGTCAGGTCAGCGATCATCGCCGGGTCCCCGGTCACGTGGACGTCGGTGCCTGGTGGGGCATTGAGATCGTCGACGACCGAACGAAGCCACTGCACGTCCTTATCCGACGCGGGTGAGCCGACCGCGGACCGCAAGCCGACGACCAGGTAGGTCGCCTCGCCGTCCTTGCTGGTCAGCGAGCGTCGAGCCTCGGGCTTGCCTAGGTAGCCCTGGACCTCCGAGACCCGCTCCGGCTCACCCCCGAGAACATGCACGACGTCGGCGTAGACCCGACGGTCCTCGGCGCTCAGGCCGTTGTCATTGGTGACGACCACGAACACGTACGACTGCGTGTTGCCAGACCCGAACGCGGAATCCATCACCCGCAGCCCCTGCAGGGTGGGGGAGTCCTCGGGCAGGAACGCGGTACTGCTTCGCTCGACCACAGTCCCCAGCGGGGTGACCAACAGCGACAACGCGGCTGCAGCTACCACCCAGCCCAGCACCACGAGAGCGGGGAACCGGTGCCCAACTTCCAGCGCGGATTTCAGTGGCTGGCGGGTCCCGATCCGCACGCCCAGTGCCATCGACACACACCCATCTTCCAAACCATAGTTTGTACTATGAGTACAACATAGGATGTGAGAGACGTCGAGACCCGGAGGCCACATCGCCAGGCCGGGGCCAAATCCTTCTAAGGCAGGGTGAACGGTGAGGAAGCTCCCAGCGAAGTTGGCCAGCCAGCTCTACGGCGCGGCCGAGCTGATCGCGGAACGGGGGCTGGACGGCACCAAGATCGACGACATCGCCGAAGTCACCGGGATCCTTAAGGCCACGATCTACTACCACCTGGACGGCAAGAACGGCGTCCTCGCGTTCTTGCTGAGTGACCTGCTGGACTTGATCGCCGGCGAGGTCGGGGTCGCCATCTCCAGTGCTGAAGACGCCCGAACCAGACTCGAAGCTGCTGTTGCTGCGCAATTGGGCGTGATGGTCGAGCACCCATTCCTGTGCCGCGCGCTGGTGGGAGACCTAGGCCGGGCCACCCGGCTGCCCGAGCTGGCGGTGGCGCTCCGCACCGCGTTCTACGAACCAATCGAACAACTGCTGTCCGAGGGTGTTGCCGACGGGTCGCTGCGCCAGGTCGCCGACCCGGGCGCGGTCGCCATGAGCGTCTTCGGCGCCATCACCGTCGCCGGCTCAGCGCCGCGGTCGAGGGACCCTCAGAGGATCCAGCTGCGGACCCGGCTCGCTGCTCGGCGGCGGTCTGCGAGCTGATCCTCGGCGGTCTCGCGGCACATCGCGATGGTGAGCCATGAGTCACGCAGATGCGACCTGCTACTTGTCAGGACGCCGCATGTGCGGAGGTGCGTGGGTGGGACGGGGTAGGCGAAAGGCGAACGTCGCCCCCCTCCTGGCGTGGGTGTGTACCTCACGTCGCCGCCATTGAGGAGCACCAGACGCCGAACAATGTGAAGGCCGAGTCCGCTGCCCCGCTCCCGACCCGATCGCGCGTTTTCAGAGCGGGTGAAGCGGTCAAAAAGGTGGGCTTCGAACTCCGACGGCACTCCTGGACCCCGGTCCGCAACTTCGGTGGTCACCCAGAGGGTGTCCGTTCGAATGCTCACCACGACCGGTTCTGCGCCGTACTTCCCCGCATTCGTTATCAGGTTCGTCATGATGCGGGCCAGATGGTCTCGGTCGACATGCGCTGTGGCATCTCCTGATGTGCGAAGCGTGATCGAGAAGGTCAAGTTCAGACCCTCGAGGACTTCGCCAACCACCTCGTTCACGCGCACAGACGTGGGAGTGGTGGAGAATCCCGCGTCGTCAAGTGCGGACACCGTCAATATGTTTTCGAGCAGCGCTTGTACGGAATGTGCTGCCGCGTTGGTCTTCAGTAGGTGGTTGTGACGGTCCTCGTCGCTGAGTGAGTCCCAGGAGTCGAGGAGCATTTCGACGTACCCGGTGACCACCGAGATGGGAGTCCGTAGGTCGTGCGACAGCGTGGCGATCATATCGCGGAGCGAGGCCTCGTATGCCTTGCGGTCGGTGAGGTCCTGGATCTGAGCGATGAAGTACTGCGGCTCACCTTCTGGATCGCGTACCAACGTGACCGACAGTTGCGCCCAGACGATGGAGCCGGAGCCGGTGATATAGCGCTTTTCCAAGGCATATGTGTCAGCCTCCCCGGCAAGCCACCGACTCAGGTGATCCAGGTCAGCGTCGAGATCATCCGGGTGGGTGATGTCTTGAAAGGACCGCGCCACCAACTCGTGCTCGGAGTACTGGGTGAGTTTCGCGAACGCTGTGTTGACCTCCCGCAGCCGCCCATCGAGCTCGACCAGCGCCTTGCCGATGGGGGCATGAAGAAAACTGAGTCGGAAGCGTTCGTCGGACTCGCTGCGCGCCCGTTCCCCAGCCCGTCTATCGGTGACGTCGTCTACCACACCTAGTGCTGCGACGACCTGGCCGGATTCGTCTCGAATTGGGGTCAGATGCTGGGAGAAGATCTTATCCGTCAGCGGCACGTCGACGGTACTCGAACGGCCTGCGAGGGCGTCTCGGAACCAGGGCTCGGCAACCCTGACCGTATCGGCCGGAAAGACCTCGAAGAGGGTCTTGCCCTCCAAGGTCTCTCGGGAGAGGCCCAAGGGGGCGAGGCCATTGCCGTTCACCGAAAGGAAGCGCAGGCTCTCGTCAACAGTGAAAATGGCAGCCACCTCGAAGGAGCGCATCAAGGGGTGGTCGCCAGCGCGAGAGAGAACCTCCAGCAGTTGACGCCGCGCGTCTGCCGAGTGCGGCGCCTCAGTCGCGCCCAGCTCTAGGCTCGCGGAATCGCCGACCGGATCCTGCTCGACCTCAGGGCACGGAACCAATATGAACTCCCCTGACTGGACCGTTGGCGGTGTGGATCATGCTCGAGTTGGCGGGTCGCTCACTCAGCAAGTGCGCGCAGCGCATTGCGTAGGTCACGGTTAGTCATGATCGTGCCTTGCGATGCGTGTTCGGCGCCACCATATGACGTGACCGGACGGTCGGGTGGTCAAGTCGCCGCAGCGGCGGCGGAGCCTATGTCGCGGCCCTGCTGGCTATCGCCGACGCAAGTACATCGAGGCACGTCGCGCGAACCCGAGCAACGACTTCCGGAGTAGCCTCGCGCGGGCCGAGGTGGAAGGCGAGCGGCTCACCGACGAGGCGATCCGCCTTCTGACGGCGGTCGAGAGACAATCTGGTGGGAGACCCCGATCATCACCTTCCGACGCACGGCGACCCGGACTGCGAGCTCAATGGACAGTAGATGAGGGGACAAGGACGTGACGTTCTACGGCTCGGCCCAGTGGGACACTGGGTATTCCTCCCCCCGGAGCGCCTCAACGTGTCCCGCGACCCGGGCGTGGCGCGGATCGTGCACGCGCACTCGGAAATCGATGCCGAATGCTTCCGCGTCCAGGGGCCAGACGCAGGTGCGGAAGGTGTTGCGGGAGATAGGGTTCCGGTCAGGCCCCGGGCGCGCCTCGGTAGTCCTGGTCCTCCGAGACAAGACGGTCCTGGTTCGTTCGACCACTATCCCCAGTGGGGTCACCAGCAACGAGAGCGCGGCGGCGGCCAGCAGCCCAACCGAGCACCATGATGCCGGAAATCGGTGGCCCACCCCAGGACGAACTCCAACGGACGGGCCGTCCCAGTGGCCCCGGCCGCCACGACCCCGCGCGCCCCTTCGCCATGCTGGTTTGTACCGGTAGTACAACATAGGATGTGGAGAGACGTCGAGACCCGAGGCCATCTCGGTCAAGCGGGATCGAGAGCAGGGGTGAGCGGTGAGGAAGCTTCCAGCGAAGTTGGCCAGCCAGCTTTACGGCGCGGCCGAGCTGATCGCCGAACGGGGGCTGGACGGCACCAAGATCGACGACATCGCCGAGGCCACCGGGATCCCGAAGGCGACGATCTACTACCACCTGGACGGCAAGAACGGGGTGCTCGAGTTCTTGCTGAGTGACCTGCTGGACCTGATCTCCAGCGAGGTCGGGGTCGCCGTTTCCACCGCTGAAGACGCCCGGACCAGACTCGAGGCCGCCGTCGCTGCGCAGTTGGGCGTCATGGTCGAGCACCCCTTCTTGTGCCGGGCGCTGGTGGGCGACCTCGGCAGGGCCACCCGGTTGCCCGAGCTGGCGGTGGCGCTGCACACCGCGTTCTACGAACCAATCCAACAACTGCTGGCTGAGGGTGTTGCCGACGGCTCGCTGCGCCAGGTCGCCGATCCGAGCGCGGTCGCCATGAGCGTCTTCGGTGCTATCACCGTCGCCGGACTCAGCGCCGCGGTCGATGCCCCCTCAGCGGATCCTGCTGCGGATGCGGCTCGCTTCTCGGCGGCGGTCTGCGAGCTGGTTCTCGACGGTCTCGCGACATCTCGCTCTCGTGATGACCACGAATTGGGTGAGCGGTCGTGACCAGCCTGGATGAGCTCCTCGCGAGCTGGAACGAGAAGTTCCGGCCGCATGAGGATGGCGCCCAGCTTCCGCCGCACCACGACCACTGCCTCGCCTGCGGACCCGAGAACCCCCACGGCCATCACCTCACCGTGCAGCGTCGGGGCGACGAGGTGCATGCAACCCACGTCTTCGACGAACGCCACGTGGGTGCACCTGGGATCGCGCACGGCGGCGCCGTGGCAACGGTTCTCGACGATCTTTTCGGGTTCCTGCTCTACCTCACCGGCAGCCCGGCAGTGACCCGGAAGCTCGAAGTGCGCTACGACTCGCCCGTCATTCTCGGCACCACCTACGAGCTCGCGGCAAGGGTCGTCCGGACCGAAGGCCGCAAGCTCTTCGTGGAGGCCGACATCCATGAGGCCGGAGGGCCACTGTGTGCCTTTGCCTCGGCTCTATTCCTCAAGGTGGACGTGACCCACTTCGACCAGGGCAGGCCGAGATGACGACGTCGGGGCGTGAGGAGAGCGGCGCTGAGGCAACCGATGGCGGTGTCCCCGCCGTTGCCGCAATCCCCTCAGCCCGCGCCCGCCGCGGCCCACCGTGACTCTGGGTGTTTGAGGGATCTCATCAGCGGTCCGGGCCGACCCCGGGTGCCGGGCGCCCTCCGGGCGGGCACTGGTTTCAATGGTCGGGCAGGGTGGCGGGTTCCTGGCCAGTACCGCCCCGCCAGCGCGTGGTCCAGTCCGAGAGCGCGCGGAGCGCGGGGACGAGGGCACGGCCTGCTTCTGTCGGGACATACCCGGACAGGCTCGGGTCCTTGGCCGGGTGACGCTCGAGGAGTCCTTCGTCCACCAGCCGGCGCAGCCGGTCGCACAGCAACCGGTCCGAGACGCCCGGGACAGCGACTCGGATGTCGCTGAAGCGCCGCGCTCCCGAGAGCACTGCCAGCAGGATGCTGCCTGTCCATCTGCCACCGACCAGCTCCAAGGCCTGCTGCAGGCCGAGGCAGTGGCCAGGCGGCCACTGCCCCGGGGCTCCGCTCTGCTCGCTCACCCCACCATCATGACGCTTTCCGCGGGACCGCGCGGAACCACTCAGGGGCTAAACACCCCGCTCGGGGAAGGCTGCGGCCGTCGGGCACGCAGCGCACGGTTGCTTATGCCACGGATACTTACCATTCGTACTTACTATTTGTAAGTATCTGGCCTAGGATGGGTGCCCGTGGAGCAGGCCAGGGCTGTGTTCCCCCTCGACGTGAAAGGTCGGTGCCGACCGTGGATGCGGAGGTGAACGTGGACGTGGTGGTGCTGGTGGGGCGCATCCTGTTCGTTGTGTTGTTCTTGATGTCAGGCTTCGGGCACCTGACCAAGACGAAGATGATGGCCCAGTACACGGCCTCGCGGGGGGTTCCCGCGTCAGTGGCACCGGCGGTGGTGTTTGGGACAGGGCTACTGATCGTGGCCGGTGCGCTGATGGTCCTGCTGGGCGCCTGGGGTGATCTGGGTGCCCTGTTCCTGGTGGTCTTCCTGGTTCCCACGGCCGTGGTGATGCATCGCCCGTGGGGCCTTGAGGATCCGCAGCAGCAGATGATGGAACAGACGCAGTTCCTCAAGGACTTGGCTCTGGCCGGGGCGGCGCTGATGGCGCTGGCCCTGTTCAGCTGGGCCGGCCCGGACCTGGGGCTCACACTGACCGACCCGCTGTTCGACCTCGGCTGAGCGCCGTGTCACCAGATCCGAACTGAACCCGCCTGGGCCCGGTGGAGTTGTCGTGAGTAGGCAGGTGGTGGAAGGCGAGCGTGCTCCGGACTTCGAACTGCCCGACCAGTACGGGGCCACGGTTCGGTTGAGCCGGCTGCTCGCGCGCGGGCCGGTGGTGCTGTTCTTCTATCCGTTGGCGATGAGCCGAGGCTGTACCACCGAGAGTTGCCACTTCCGTGACCTGGCCGCGGAGTTCACGGAGGCCGGTGCGACCAGGGTCGGGATCAGCCGCGACAGCGTCGCCCGGCAGCGTCAGTTCGACGCCGAGCACCACCTCGGGTACCGGTTGCTCTCCGATGCCGAGGGGACCGTGGCCTCCGCCTACGGTCTCCACAGGCCGCTCCCCGGGTTGCCGCCGCGACGGAGCACCTTCGTGATCGGTTCAGATCGTCGTGTGCGGGGTGTGATTCGTAGTGAGCTGCGGATGGAGGCCCATGCGGACGAGGCGCTGCGCATCCTCAGAGCCGATCGGCCACAGGCGCCTGGGTGACCGGTATGCCTGGC